>CAZTVS010000212.1:0-2708 GCA_964617125.1 uncultured Acidobacteriota bacterium | reverse complement strand
CGGCGCTCCCGGCCCTTTTACTCGGGCATCCTCGCGGAGGCCGGACGCGGCCGTGGTTTTCCTTGCGAAGAGATGCCTATGTCACTCAATAATTGGTATGATTGATTTTGTAAGTCATTGGGATTCTGACACTGTTGGAAAGATGATATCTCCTATCGCAACACGACCGGCCGTTTTGGCAAACAAAAGGTATCCGACAAGATTGCCTATGACGATATGGCTGTTTTCCGCCGTCTTTCTGGTCGTCGGCTTACTGGTGGCCGTGTTCTCCTTCCTCAATCATCGACTGAGCCAGAGCCTGCGTCTGGAATACCTCACCAATGATGCGCAGAGCATGGCCGGATACATCGAAAGCCAGCTGCGGGGCCCGCAGCGACGCGAGTTGGATGATTTCCCCGCCCTCATGGAGGATATGCACCGGCATTTTCCCGACAGAATGGTGTACCTGGGAATATATGACCAAAGCGGCAATTTCACCCATCATACAGAGAAAGACCGTATCGGACAGCCATCCGCCCATTCCACTTCTTTTTCCGCCAGCCCTAGATCCCTGGAGGATAAGAATTTGGTTCACATTTCAGAAGATGCGGCCCGGAAACTATTCATCCTCAGCCGGCCCATCCTTGTTCCCGGTGGAGGCGGACAGGGACGTGGCCGAGGTATGGGGGGCGCTTCTTCCCGGTGGCTGGAGATAGGGATTCACACCTCGGCCGCCGACTTTATTCTGATCCAGGCGCAGCGGCAGTTGTGGCTGTCCCTGTTGGCTTGTCTTTTCCTGACCCTCATCGCCTTGATCCTACCCTGGGCCGCCAGACGCTTCCTGGAAATGCAGGCGGAACAGGAGAAACAGCGGCACTGGGCCCATATGGGAAGGCTATCGGCTTCTCTGGCCCATGAAATCAGAAATCCTTTGGGGGCCATCAAGGGATTAAGCCAGCTTCTGGTGGAACGTATGAAGCAGGACCAGCCGGAAAGAGAATTTGCCGATACCATTGTCGGGGAAGCCAAACGGCTGGAGGATTTAGTGCATTCGCTTCTGGCCTTTGCCCGCATGCCCGATCCCAGGAAAGAAAAGACGGACATCGTGGCGCTGGTCCGGCAGGTACTGGAAAATTTGCATCTGGAATGGGAGAAGTCGAGGATACAGGTCACCTGTCAAGCCGCGGCGGAACCCCTGATCGTCGATCTCGATCCCAATCAGATTCGCCAGGTCCTATGGAACCTTTTTCTGAACGCAAGGGATGCCATGCCTGACGGCGGATCCTTGCATGTATCCGTGGAAGCGATCGCCGGCAGAGATGTCGTTGGCGTATCCATACAGGATTCCGGACCGGGATTTACTCCTGAAGCGCTACAGAACCTCTTCGAACCGTTTTTCACGACCAAGGCCCAGGGGAACGGACTGGGATTGGCCATTTCCCAGCAGATCGTGCAACGGCACCAGGGAAGGATTTGCCTGGAGAACGCACCCTCGGGCGGGGCCAGATGTATCGTGTACCTGCCTGTCCACGGATCTTGAATATACACTCTCTTCGGTAAACGCATATGATGAAAAAAAAGGTACTGGTGGCCGACGATGAACCGGCGATGCGGCAATTGCTGTCTGCCATTTTGGAAGAGGAGGGATTCGAGGTCGTTCGTGCCGCCGACGGAAAAGAGGCTATCGATCTGCTTCGCGTCCGGCATTTCGATCTGGTATTGACAGACGAAAGGATGCCTCACGTGAATGGACTTCAGGTACTGAAGACATTGCAGGAAACCTCTCCGGAAACTCCATGTATTTTCCTGACTGCCTTCGGTACGATCGAACATGCGGTGGAAGCGGTGAAACTCGGTGCCTACCAATATCTCTTAAAACCGCTCAACAGTCCGGACGAACTGAGATCGGTGGTTGCCAAGGCTATGTCGCACCGGGAGCTTTTATCGCAGAAGGAGGTGCGCCGACGCGAGGAGGAGAGCATTTACCCCTTCGAAGATATGGTGGTGGTCGATCCAGCGATGCGGCGGGTCGTGGAAATGGCCGTGCACGTGGCTTCCGGCCTGAGTACCGTTCTCCTTCTTGGAGACAGCGGAACCGGCAAGGAGATGATCGCCCGGCTGATTCATCATCACAGTGCCCGCGCCGACAAGGTGTTTGTGGCCGTCAACTGCGCCGCTCTGCCGGAAAACCTGCTGGAGAGCGAACTCTTCGGACATGAGAAGGGGGCCTTTACCGGGGCGGTTCAGCAACGGGCCGGGCGTTTTGAACTGGCTTCCGGAGGTACGCTGTTCCTGGATGAAATAGGTGAATTACCTCTCCTGCTCCAGGCCAAGATGCTGCGGGTCGTTCAGGAGATGAAATATGAACGACTGGGTGGGGTGCGCACCCTCGAAGCCGATGTACGATTGATCGCCGCTACCAATCGGAACCTGGAAGAATCCGTGCAAAATCGTTCTTTCCGGGAGGATCTCTATTATCGGCTGAACGTCTTCCCCATCTTTCTTCCGGCCTTGAAGGACCGCCCACAGGACATCTTGCCTTTGGCGGAGCATTTTCTGCGAAAGTTGGCTCCACGTGTGGGCAAAGCGGCCAAACCACTGTCCGCCGAGGCACGCCGGAGACTGGAGAGCTATTCCTGGCCGGGAAATGTACGAGAGTTGGCCAATATGATGGAGAGAGCGTTGATCCTCTCCCGTTCCGAATCGATAGGGATCGAGGATCTGACCTT
>CAZTVS010000211.1:0-2933 GCA_964617125.1 uncultured Acidobacteriota bacterium | reverse complement strand
CCTGGGGCTGCGCTGCGCTCCGCCCCAGGCTGATATGCCGCCGGGCCGTTGGCCCTTCCTTTCACCTCTAGGAATAGAACGTTATTTTATAATGTATAATATTTTGCCGAGGTTGACAGGGAGGTGAGATGAAAAAGCGGAATTACTGGCTCGATCTATTCAACGGCACCACATGGATGGAATTTAAAGCTGCCGGTGCAAAGGTCTCCGGTTTTCGCGAATCTCGATGGAACACTGTCCAAAAGATCAAGCCTGGAGACTATTTTCTTTGCTACCTTACCGGTGTTTCGAGATTTATTGGCCTACTTGAGGTAACCGGCAGTCCTTACAATGATAAGACGCAGATCTGGAAGGATGAGGAATTCCCTTGCCGCATAGGGGTCAAGATCGTAGTTGAGCTGGAACCGGACACCGCCGTTCCGGTTTTCGAACTCCGCGACAGACTATCGTTCTTTAAGCAACTGACAAACCCCTATGCTTGGACAGTACACTTCAGGGGATCTCTTGCCAGGTGGGATACGGCAGACGGGGAAGCCGTCGTTAAAGCCATCCTGGAAGCAAAGAAGAATCCAACGGTTCGGCCGGTAGATGAGCGTAAACTCAAGTACAAGCCCAAAGCACTAAAGGCAAAGATCGGTTGCGTCACGGTGCCGGAGAATGAAGAGGAGGAGTCATTCAAGGAGAAACCCGAGGAGAAGAAGATAAGGGAACATACAGAGATTCAATGGCATCTACTAAAACTTGGATCAGACATGGGGTTTGATCCGTGGGTCGCCCGAAACGACAGGAACAAGTCCTGGGATTCGAAAAAATTCACGGACATCCCCAAATTAAAAACGGAATTGCCACTGCAGTTCGATGAGGCAACCAATCGCACCATTGAACTTATCGATGTACTCTGGCTCAAAGGCAATGCAATTGTTGCCGCCTTTGAGGTCGAAAGTACCACGTCGATATATTCCGGCCTTCTGCGAATGTCAGACCTGGTGTCCATGCAGCCGAATCTTACTATCCCACTGTACCTGGTTGCCCCAGACGACAGACGCAACAAGGTCATCAACGAAGTAAACCGTCCTACATTCTCCAAGCTATCTCCGTCCCTGTCGGAGATATGCCGATTTATTTCCTTCAATACGCTCAAAGAGCAGATCAAGGCAATCGGCCATATGCTCAAGTTCATCAAACCGGAATTTCTGGAAGAGATATCAGAGTCCTGCGAAATCGAAGAAGCCTGAGAAATCCCAATCGTCGGTTGGCAAGGATGCACTACCACGCCACTCAGCTGAAGCGTCTTCCTGTTAAGGAGAAGAGGGGAATTTAATACATATATGTCTTTCAATTTCGAGAACATACTCCATGATTTGAACCGCCGCACAGGTCGGGCGGTTGCACACTACTGGAAGACACGGATCGGACAGCGAGATCGGCAAGTCCAGACAGACAAGATCGACCAGGGTTTGCGTAGTGCCGTGACCGGCGGCGCGCAGATGGACGGCTTTATCGATCTCTTTGCGGAACTCATCGTTGCCACCGGAATTCCCAAACGTTTTATCTTCCGGAAAAAGGCTGTGGAATTGCCGGGATTCTTCCGCCCCACCAAGGAATGGGACCTGCTTGTCATTCGGGAGAAGAAGCTGCTGCTCGCCGTCGAAGCTAAGTCGCAGGTCGGACCCTCATTCGGTAACAATTTCAACAACCGAACCGAAGAGGCGATGGGAAGCGCCCTCGACTTGTGGACTGCCTATCGGGAACGCGCCTACCTCGACAGCCCCCAGCCTTTTCTCGGTTATTTCTTCATGCTGGAGGATTGCCCCTCGTCCAACCGCTCCGTCAAGGTGAAGGAGCCACATTTTCCTGTCTTCCCCGAATTCGCCGGCGCTTCCTACATGCGCCGTTACGAGATCTTCTGCCGCAAACTCGTACTGGAACGGCACTACACGGCAGCGGCGTTTATCTCCTCCACGAAAAGCGACGGCATCCGGGGACATTTCGCGACGCCTACGGAGGATTTATCCGTCGAGCGTTTCGTTAAAACCCTTACGGCCCATATGGCCGCCTTTGCCTGAAATCATGGAAACGACCGTTCATAGACTCATTCACGGAGATGCCAGAGAGCTTGCTTTTCTTGACGAAGCCTCGGTTCATCTCGTGGTGACTTCCCCTCCTTACTGGAACCTGAAACGCTATAACGAGAATCCCGACCAGTTGGGACATATCCAGGACTATGAGGCCTTCCTATTCGAGTTGGAAAAGGTCTGGCGACATGTCTATCGCATACTGGTTCCCGGCGGAAGACTCGTTTGCGTCGTCGGCGACGTTTGCGTTGCACGGCGGAACTTTGGTCGTCATCTCGTCTTTCCCCTTCACGCCGACATTTGCGTCATCTGCCGCCGGATCGGATTCGACAATCTGAATCCGATCATCTGGCATAAGATCGCCAACGCCTCCTATGAAGTCGAAAACGGATCGAAGTTCCTCGGCAAGCCTTATGAACCGAATGCGATCATCAAGAATGACATGGAGTTCATCCTGATGCAGCGTAAACCGGGAGGTTACCGGAAACCCACGGACAAGCAGCGTGACGCCAGCCGAATCGAAAAAGAGACCTTCGATCGCTGGTTTCAGCAGATCTGGAACATAACCGGAGCCTCCACCAGGCACCACCCGGCTCCATACCCCCTGGAGTTGGCAACGCGTCTCGTACGGATGTTCTCGTTCACGGAGGATACGATTCTTGATCCGTTCTGCGGTTCCGGTACCACCATGATTGCCGCCTTACGGAATGGGCGCAACAGCATCGGGATCGAGATCGACCCCGACTACTGCCATATGGCCGCCCGCTATCTGAAGGCGGAAACGTCCAACCTTTTCACCCGTGCGGAACTCCGATTCGAGAAGGCGCCAACCGAAACAGCCGCCATGGTACAAGAAGA
>CAZTVS010000210.1:0-3149 GCA_964617125.1 uncultured Acidobacteriota bacterium | reverse complement strand
TCTAACCAAGGAGGAACTTATGGGACTTTTCGATTTTGTGGCCAACATCGGTAAGAAGCTATTCGGATCCAATGCCCCAAAAGAAGATGCGGCCGCCAAGATCAAGGCCGAGATCGAAGCGGGGAACCTCGGCCTTCAGAACCTGCAGGTCACTTTTCAGGACGGCAAATGTTTTCTCAGCGGCGATTGTCCATCGGTCGAGGCCATGCAGAAGTCGGTCCTGCTCGCGGGTAATATCCAGGGGGTGTCCAGCGTCGATATTTCAGGTCTCAAAATCCCCCCGCCGAAGCCGGAAGAAGAGAAGATCGAGTACTACATCATTCAGCCGGGTGATACGCTTTCCAAGATCGCCAAACACTATTATGGCAACGCCAACAAATACCCGGTGATCTTCGAGGCCAATCGCGAAGTCATCAAGGATGCCAACCTGATCTTCCCCGGACAGAAGATACGCATTCCGAAGTAGTCGAAGCCTCCGGTTTATTTTTTTTCATTCTGCTGCCCTTCGGCACGATCGCGTATCGAATGGAGCCACATGCGCCGGATCAGGCCGCTGCCGGGGTAAATCAGGCGCCAGTAACGGGCCATGACACGCGCCCCTTCCTCATCCGTAGCCTGAACGCGGGTTTCGGTCACCACAAGGGTTTCCCCGGCTCCTGCATCCTCGATCCGCAGATCGGCGACGATGCGCACGGCTGACGGCAGGCGATAGTTCTCGAATTCCTCTCTGTTTTTTGGGTGAGGCAGATTCGATCTGGTCCATGGCCTGCCGGCGCCGACAAAGACAACCTGCCGTTCGTCCTCCTCGACCACGGCAAAAATGGAATTGGGACCGGTCATGGTTTCGAGAATAGGTTTCCCTTGTGTCGTATCGCTCTGATACCATTTTCCCGAAGCCAGGGCGCGTAGACGCATCAGCGTGTGGTAAACGCCGATCTCATCGAAAGTGATCCGTTTAAATACGGATGCGGTTATCTCGGGGGTGGCCCCGACACGCACTTCATGCCGCTCGTAAAAATGGTATTCGGGCAGAAGGTCATCGATCACATTTTTATGTTCGGAAACGCGGGTGACCGAGGCCGGCCACTGGAGCGCAATGAGGAAGACCAACATACCCACCAGCAAGACAAGCGATCCCAGTTTCCGGGTCGATATGCCGACCCAGCGGAGAGGATAAATCAGCGACAGCAGTCCGGCGAGGAAGAGGGTTATCCCTGCATAGACGGAGACGCTGGTGATCTCCAACGGTACCATGTATTGAAAGATGGAAACCAGAACAAACACCACAGCCACGACATTTCCGTAAGGGCGAAACACCCGGCAAATCCTGCGGTGGTTCTGATACCAATCCCTGCATCGTTGCACGAAGGATTTCTTTTCCAAGAAGCGGCCCTCCTAAAATTTTTGGACATAATGATATAGCGGAAAAGATTTTTAATGAATTTATTCTTGAATCATCCTTCTTTGCGCTATATTCTCGTGCGTTGGGTAATAAAGGATTGTCCAAGGGACCCTGGAGAAGGCGCATCGAAAAAATCGTAAAGGGTAATTTCGACGAAAATCATTTCGAAACCTCCCGGGGCAAAACGGCATATACAAGATTTGTCTTGGTCCCATTACCCCTGCTTGTATGTCATGATTTGATCCGGTTCTCGGAACCGATCCTGTGAAAGCAGAGGTTTTCAACCAACCCGCCAAACGACAGGGCGGTCATTATTAACGTACTTTTAAGAGGCACCTTTTATGGAAGAAACGAAGAAAGAAACGACAACCCAGAATATCTCGCGCCGTAATCTGCTCGGGGGAATGGCGGCCGTGACCGGGATGATGATCGTTCCCCGGCATGTGCTTGGAGGAGCAGGATACACGGCTCCCAGCGACAAGCTGAATATCGCCACCGTCGGCCTGGGTATGGGTGCTAGCAACACCAGGGCCTGCGAGGCGGAAAACATCGTGGCCTTGTGCGATGTGGATGAGAAAAAGGCCGCTCCGGTTTTTGCCAAATATCCGAATGCCAAAACCTATAAAGATTACCGGGTGATGCTGGATAAGCAAAAGGACATCGACGCGGTCATCGTGGCCACTCCGGATCATATGCACGGTATCATCACCATGGCCGCCATGTCTCTCGGCAAGCATGTCTATACGCAGAAGCCGCTCACCCGCACCATCTGGGAAGCCCGCATGCTCACCGAAGCCGCCAAGAAATATCCCAAGGTCGTCACCCAGATGGGCAACCAGGGCCATTCCGGCGAAGGCGTCCGCCTGATGGAAGAATGGATTGCCGCCGGTGCCATCGGCAAGGTGCATGAGGTCCATTCCTGGACCAACCGTCCTATCTGGCCCCAAGGGATTCCCCGGCCGACGGACACCCCGCCGGTTCCCGAAGGACTGGACTGGGATCTCTGGATCGGCGGCGCCCCCATGCGCCCCTACAGCCCGGCCTATCACCCCTTCAGCTGGCGTTCCTGGTGGGATTTCGGCGGCGGCGCTCTGGCCGATATGGCCTGCCACGTAATGGACGCCTGCTATACCTGTCTCCACCTGGGATATCCCACCAGCGTGCAGGCAACCATCGCCTACGCATTCACACCACCAAAGGCGGGACAGCGAGGATACGGGCAGCGCAACGAATATCATGACAGCTTCCCGATGGCCTCTCTGGTCCACTATACCTTCCCGGCCCGCGACAAAAAATACCCGGCGGTCAAATACCACTGGTACGACGGCGGACTGCTGCCGGAACGTCCGGAAGATCTGGAACCGAACCGCAAACTTCCCGAGAGCGGGACCATCTTCGTCGGCGAAAAAGGAAAGATCTGGTGCGAGACCTATTCCGAAAGCCCGCGTCTCATCCCCGAAGTAAAACATAAAGCGTGGATGTCCAAGAAGCCCAAAAAATGGCTGAAGCGCGTGGAAGGTGGAAAACACGAACAGAACTGGATCGATGCCTGCAAAGGCAAGACCAAGGCGGTTTCCAGCTTCGATTATGCCGGCCCCTTCAGCGAAACGGTCCTGCTGGGCAATCTGGCCATATGGTTCCCCGGCCAGAAACTCATGTGGGACGGACCGAACATGAAGGTCACCAACTTCGAAGAGGCCAACGCTCTGGTCAAACCCAATTTCCGGCAGGGTTGGAGCATGTAATC
>CAZTVS010000209.1:0-3202 GCA_964617125.1 uncultured Acidobacteriota bacterium | reverse complement strand
CTGTCCGCTTCCCTTTCCGGCATCTCCTGGGAGCCGGAGCCGGATTTCTTTTTGGCTGTTTTCGATGGACCCACCGAACAGGCATCAGCCATTCAGGTGGAAACGCCGAAGCGCGGCAGAATCCAGCGCTGGAGAACGATCCAGACAACCAATACGCCGATGATGAGAAAAATTTCCATAGACATTCACCATTATAACCGTAACGGGCAAAGAGGTAAAAATTTTAAAAAAAATTCTTGCCAATTCCCCATGGCGTAAGGTATAAACACAGACCTGCGATTTTCGTATCACAGGCAAAAGTTGTGCCGGGGTAGCTCAGTCGGTAGAGCAACGGACTGAAAATCCGTGTGTCGGCAGTTCAATTCTGTCCCCCGGCATTTTCACCTGCCAAACCCTTACCCTGGATTCGCCTCTCTTGACACATCTTGGGAATTGGAATACCATCTCCGGAAACTTATTGTATTTTGTTTTCCAACGGATAGAGGCAGCGCGGGTTCGAACGGCATGGGAGCATCATTATGATGGAAAGAAAATTCTTGTCGGCTTTCCTTTTTATTTTCCTTTTGATCCTTCTACCCTTATCCGGCGGGATGCAGGCCGGACCGAACGATTACCGGACCTTGGTACTGAGCAACGAACTGGGTGCCACCACCGGCGGGGGACTGATCGACCGGCTCATTGCCGCCGGGTATGGAAGCCACTCCCTATACCAAGTTCTGCAGCTGCTGGCCGCACAGCCGGGCAGCACCATCCCGGCGGCCTTTGTAACCGAAGTCGGGAACAATCCGGCAGGGAGCGAGGTGTTTACCGTAGCGCTGAGTAATTTTGCCGGGCTCAACAATCCGGTCGGAATCAACGGCGACGGAACCCTGCGAATTGTTAGTCTTAGGGGTCGGGATTATGAAGGGGACCCGGGTTTTACGGGCAGCGATGCAGCCCTCACCGGCGTTGTCCATTTCCGGTGTACTATGGCCGATAACTCGTCCTATTATATCGATACGGGTTTTGCAACAATCGCCAATCCGAATCAGAATTACATGGCGATCGGCATTGTCTGGGCCAACGCCGTACGTACCTTCTTTCTTTCCAATGAATCGCCGGGCTTTTTAATGGACAAACTCGTGGCCGCCGGATATGGAAACCAAAATCTGTATCAGGTGATGCAGTTTCTGGCCTCGCAACCGGGAAGCGGCATACCCGCCGATTTCGTGGCCGAGGTAGGTAATAATCCACCCGGAAGCGATGTGTTTACCGCCCCGCTTCACTTGGTTGCCGATCCCTCGAATAATCCGATCGGGATCGGTAGCGATGGCTCGTTGATCGTCGCCGGACTCTATGGTAATTATTACAGCGGACAATCCGGGTATCAGAACTACAACATTCTTTATCCCGGAGTAGGCTGGGGCAGAAACACGATGGCTACTTCTCCGGCATATTATATCGATGCCGGTTCCAATGTTACCGCTCAGGGTAGTCGTGTCTATCGTGCCATCGGAGTCGCCTGGGGTGCGGCGGCACCTGCACCCGTCCCTCGGATCACCGCCCCGACCCTCGGCCAGTGGGGAATGATCCTGTTGACGGTTCTACTGTTGTCCGTCTCGATCTATACCCTGAAGAACTAAACCGGAAATATACCTGGGAGGTCCTGGGACCGCCGGCGTCCCGCCGGCAACCTCTTTCCAATCATCACGGAAGAAACGGGAAGAAACGGAACCAAGACTTTTCTCATTAGGAAGTTTATGTCCAAGAGTGAAAAAAGACCCTCTCAGCAAACCACTTCCCGTCGTGGCTTCCTGGCGGCCTCCGCCGGAATGATGCCGGCCATGGCGACGGCCGCTCCCAGTGTCCGCCCCAAGCGCATCCTCGGGGCCAACGACCGTATCCGTATCGGAATTCTGGGGTGCGGCGATCGCGGCATCAACGCCCACATGAAGGGTATCTATGCCCATGTTAAAGAGACCAATTTCGAAATCGCGGCCGTCTGCGATCCCTGGCGTCTGGCTCGCGAGGAGGCCAATGTCTTGGTGCGCACCTGGTTCGGCCGGGATGCCCGGCAGTTCGTCTCCTACCGGGAACTGCTGGCGATGAAGGATCTGGATGCGGTGATGATCGCCTCCTGCGATCATCACCATACCACTCACCTGGAGGCCGCCGCCCGGGCGGGAAAACATATTTATATCGAGAAACCCATGGCCCGGGAGATGGAGCCCCTGGTGCGCGCCTACGATGCGGTCAAAGAGGCCGGAGTCATCGTTCAGGTGGGCACGCAGATCCGCAGCCTGCCGGAGATTGTCGCTTGCCGCGAGCTCTTCCGGACCGGCGCCTTCGGACGTATCTCCCGGGTGGAGGAGTGCCGGAACGCCGAACAGCCCTACTGGTATCGCTATCTCAAGCCGGTACGGCGCGAGGATGTCGACTGGAAGGAATTCCTGATGGACGCCCGGCCGCGCCCCTTTCACCCCGATCTCTATTCAGGTTGGTACGGCTACTACGATTTTTCCAAGGGCCCCATCCCCGGATTCGGTAGTCATTTCATCGATCTGGTCCACTATATTACCGGGGCGAAATTCCCTGCCTCCTGCGTTTGCCTGGGAGGAACCTTCACCTGGAAGGACGAACACCGTTTCACCGCCCCGGACTGCATACAGGCCACCTGGGTGTATCCGGAGGGATTTTTGGTCAGCAGCTCCAATAATCTGGGTAACGGATTCGGCAATACACGCAAAATCTTCGGCGACCAGGGTGTCCTGGAGCTCGACAACTGGTCGGCGCCGGTTTATCATGCCAAGGGAGCGCCCAACCGTTCGAAAGGCCCCATCCGCGGCAACCAGGCGGTTAAGCCCGTCCCCCACCCCGATCATTTCCTCAACTGGCTGCAATGCCTGCGCAGCGGGCAGGAGCCGCACGCACCGATCGAGGCAGGCTTTCAGCACGCGGTGGCGGTGATCATGGCCATGAAGTCCTACGAGACCGGGCGCCGGGTGCTGTACGATCCCATCAGGCGGAAGATCAAGACGGCCTGACAGGGATTATCAAAAAAGACGATGTCGCAAAAATTCCAAGGTTTGTAGTTCCGCGTTTACGCGGCACAAACATAAAAGAACCGTTACAGTAACAGTGGCACCGCCCGAAGGCGCAACAAAAACGCGATCCGTTTTTCTATCAGGATCGATTTTTATGGGGTTCCTCATGAATAGGTATC
>CAZTVS010000208.1:0-3744 GCA_964617125.1 uncultured Acidobacteriota bacterium | reverse complement strand
GGAACATCGTCTCTTCGAGACGGAGGGGCGCGTGGCCTTTCGGTGGGGAAGTTTCATGAGAGTTCCGCCTTCAGGCGGTGCCGTGTAAATACATGCTTTCACGGATTCATGGGATGCCGCGTAAACGCGGACTCCCATGAAACATGCAGGAGTGGCCGGAACCTCCGGCTCCGATTTTGCCTCCCGGAGCTAGAAGCGCCGGCCACTACCTTTGAATGTTTCTTTGGAAGGATTTTCATGAAACCAATAAAAAATGCCGAGTTTTGGCTTCCTCTCAGACGGATGCTGCTTCTTGCAGCCTTTGTCGCTATTTGGATTTCTCCGTTCTATGCCCTTGACGGTCAAATCCAGATTCATGATCCCTCTACCATTGTGCAGCACAACGGCAAATTCTACACCTACGGGACTGGCGGTTCCTGCCTGATTTCGGACGACGGCTGGACCTGGCGTCGCGGAACCACACCAGGTCGCCGTGGAATGGCCCCCGACATCATCCGTCTGGGTGCCCGTTACATCATGTATGTTGCCGCCAATATTGGCGCGCAGCCCAAAGCCGCCATCCATATGATCTGGAGCGAAAGTCTCGACAGCAATTCCCCCGACTACAAATGGGAGGAGGGCGGTGTGGTGGCCGGATCCGATGGTGTTGAATTCTGCAACGCCATCGACCCGGGAGTCCTGCTGGATCCCACCAATGGGAAATTATGGATGGTCTATGGCTCCTACTTCGGCTACATTCGGCTGGTCCAGCTTGACCCCAGGACAGGCAAACGCATCGATCCCAAGGACAAGCCTTGGGACATCGCGATCAATTGCGAAGCATCGGACCTGATGTATCGCGATGGTTGGTATTACCTGCTGGCCACACATGGCAGTTGTTGTCGCGGGGCCGACTCCGGCTACAACATCCGCGTGGGGCGCGCCCGAAAAGTAACGGGACCCTACCTCGATCACATGGGTGTGGATATGCTCCAGGGCGGCGGCAAACTGTTTGTCGGTTCAGGGGGACGTGTCATCGGGCCCGGCCATTTCGGCCTGATGGATCTGGGGGACGGTGTACAGAAGTTCTCCTGCCATTATGAAGCTGACCTCGACCGGGGTGGTGCCAGCGTGCTCGACATCCGGCCACTGCTCTGGAAAGATAGCTGGCCCGTTGCCGGCGATAATTTTAAAGAAGGAACGTATGAAATTGAATCCGTGCGCACCGGCACGGCGCTCGAATTGGCGGTGGAGGGGGTGCCGGTTGGCGGTCGACGCATCAGGAGAGTTCCCGGCGGAGCTCCCGGTGGAACGACCGGAGCGGTAACCGCTGCGACGCCTGGTGCAGCTCCGGGTGGACAAAGCGGCATGGAAGGCGGTGGAGGACTGTTCCTTGGGCAGGGCGGCGTGATTCCGCCGCAGGATGTTGTGCAAGTCTCGATGAAATGGCCTGGGGGCAATGTCGACATCCGTATGTCCAACTACCTGTGCCAGGCCCAGCAGAAGTGGAGCGTCTCTCCTGTCGCCGACGCAGGGGGGTATCCCGGATCGCCCTATTTCAAGATCACCATAGCCGGAACCGATCGCGTACTGGCAGTGGGTGGAGATAACGAACTGGTAGCCCTTCCAGCTTTCACCGGCGGTCCTGAACAACTCTGGCGTCTCGATCAACTCACGGACGGCAGTTGGCGCATTATGCCGAAGGCCGTCCCCGGTGTTCGGGAGCCGCTGGCGCTTTCTGCCATCGGCAGTAGTTTTGCGACGCTGGCCCGGTTCGATCCAGGGAGCGACAAACAACGCTGGCTTTTCAAGACTCCTTGACGATCGATGGATGCAGGGAAAGCAAAACTCGGAAATGGAAAATCTTGCAGAGAGCTTTCTATGATTACGTTACACACCATCTGTTTTTCGGCACTCGCTATCCTGGGCTGCTCGACCTCTTTGGCCATAGCCGCTCAACAGGGCCACACGATTCGCAATCCCGCCTCTTCCCTCACGCATCCCACTACGGCCGCAAGAACCCCTCCCGCCGGCGGTTTCCTGCAGCACTGGCTCATCCTGGAGCCGATCCCCGTCAACGGACTTACGGATAGCGCCGTCCAGGCATCCGTCAAAAAAGAGTATTTTCCCGACCAGTTCACCATCATCCCGCAGGACGGCGACAAGGTGACCGTCGATGGCAGGGAACTCACATGGCATGCCGTTGACACGCGAGACTACAACGTCAACCTCTATTACTATGCCTCGGGGTTGGGCAAGCCGACTTCCAATGTCCTGTTTTGGGCGGTCACCATGGTCAACTGCCCACAGGAGATGTCCGGGGTACGTCTGGCCATAGGCTCCAACGCGGCCTCGGTCTGGTGGGTCAACGGGACAGAGGTCATCGGCATCTATGGCGACCGTCAAACCGTCATAGACGACGGCGTCTCAAAACGTCTCACCCTTAAGCAGGGGCCCAACGTTGTGCGCTGTGCCATCATCAATGGAGGTGGGGCCACGGACTTCTGTGCCCGGTTCCTGGACAGGGACGACCGACCGCTTAAGGGCTTCACCGTGAGCCTGGGGGGCCTCAAGCAGCCCAGAACCATCAATTGAGGAGAGAATGCTATGAAATGTTTCGGACTATATCTGCCAGCCTTATTTTTATGGTGGCTTTTGTTTGTGAATGGTACTTTGGCCCAAAATCCTCTCGTTATGGATCAATTCACCGCCGATCCCACTGCGAGGGTTTTTGAAGGCAAAATTTATGTTTATCCCTCTCATGACATTCTAGCCGCTCCCGGCAAAGGGCGCCCGGGATGGTTTTGTATGGAGGACTATCATGTTTTCTCTTCTGAAAATCTGACGGAGTGGAAGGATCATGGTGTGATTGTCAGCCAGAAGGACGTGGCCTGGGTGGATTCGAATTCCTACAGCCTATGGGCCCCGGACTGCGTTTTCAAAAACGGAAAATATTACTTCTATTTTCCCGCGGGGGCAAAGGAGAAGGGGTTTCGCATCGGAGTGGCCTTGGCGGACAAACCCTATGGACCCTTTCAACCGGAAACCAAGCCGATCGAAGGAGTGCGGGGCATCGATCCCTGTGTACTGATCGACAAGGATGGAATCGCTTACCTGTATTATTCGCTGGGCAAAATCTTCGTGGCCAGGCTGAAAGACAACATGCTGGAACTGGATTCCAAACCCCTGGTGATCGAGAACCTCCCGACCAAGGGCCTGGTGGAGGGCCCCTTCGTATTTGAGCGGAACGGTCTCTATTATTTGACCTATCCCCATGTGGAAAATAAAACCGAGCGGATGGAATATGCCATCGCCAGGAATCCGATGGGGCCGTATGAACAGACGGGGGTCATCATGGATGAACTGCCCAGTGGCTGCTGGACCAATCAGCCATCCATGGTGGAATATAAGGGACAATGGTACCTGTTTTATCATGACAACGATTTGTCTCCGGCATTTGATAAAAACCGTACCATGCATGCGGATTACCTGTCCTTTAACGAAGATGGAACGATTCGGAAAGTCATTCCGACCCGGCGAGGAGTGGGCCTCGTCGAGGCCCGAAGCCTGATACAGATCGACCGCTACAGTGCCATCAGCAAGGAAGGGGCTTCGGTTTCCTTCCTCAACCTGGCCAGTCCGCAGGAAGGATGGAAAATCACCCTGAACGAAAAAAATGCCTGGGTGCAATTCAACCGGGTGGATTTCGGAAAGAAAAAATTAAAATCCGTAAACGCCAGATTGGCCTCCTCGACTGGGGGATTG
>CAZTVS010000207.1:0-3834 GCA_964617125.1 uncultured Acidobacteriota bacterium | reverse complement strand
CTACCCTTCCCCCTTCTTCAGCCAGCGGTCAAACCAGTCAAAGGCCTCCTTCTGCATCGCGGCATCGAACTTATGCTCTCCGGGATAAAAGGAACAGCGATAACGGTCGGTTGCCCCGGCTTTTTCATAAACCTGAGCGAGAATACGGTCGGCGGACTGCATCTCCGGCAGGGTATACAATCCATCTTCCGAGTCATTGAGCACCAGGGTCGGCAGGGGAACGCGCAGCCCCAGAATTTCCGGAAAATCGAGTTCATTGGGGAGCAGAGGCACATAGGTCATCCAGGTGTGGGTAAAGGATTTGTGCAACAGGAAATCCCTCCAGGTGGACATGAATCCGACGCATACGGCACAACGAATCCTGTCATCCAGGCCGGCCATGAATACCGTGCGCATGCCGCCGCCGGACAAGCCGGCGCAGCCGATGCGTCCGGCATCGACATCCTTGCGGGCACACAGGATGTCCAGGGCCTTGCGGTCCTCGGCCCAAAAGACACCCGGCCAGGTAGTGCCGGCGCAGAAGAGCGATTTGGCCATGATATGCTCGTGATCGCCGGCCCAGCGGTTATACGCCTGTATGTTTTTCGTGTCTTCGGGATTGTCGTCCGTCAACCCCTTGCGCAGCCTCTCCGGGACATCCTGCAACCGCACGCGGCGGCCGGCGAAGGGAAAGGCATCCGATACCAGAACCACATACCCCCGCCGGGCGATTTCATTGGCCCAGGCCAGCCCGCTGTAATACTGCTGTTGATGAGCCTTCATCAGGGGATGCTGGTCGTCGCCGGTTTTGGTGATCTTCCGGGTCCCGAAATACTTGTTCCCTCCATGATCGTGGAAAGCAAGGATTCCAGGCAGCTTTGTCTTCACCCCGGCCGGTTTCAACAGGATGGCCTCCGTGGGATGACCATACGGCAACTGCCATTCGAGCTCCTCCACCTGCAGACCGTCATAGACATACTGTTTTCCGACGCTAACCCGGGGCAACGGGCCTACATCGGGAATCGCCAGGCGTTCCAGCGTGCGCGCCCGGGCCGCCGCTTTCCACTGGCCCAGATCCTTCCACTCTTCCCGCCGGAAAGACAGGGAAGGAAGCTTCCCTTTACGGAGCGAGGCGGCCCAGGGTCCGTAGGCCCCGATAACGCTTTGACTTGCCTCCCCGGCTGCCGATGCCTTTCCTGAGGATGCATCCGGGAAACAGGATGCGGGAGGATATGCCACGGCAGTGTCGTTCCCGGACAGGTTCAGGCCCGCAATCCCGGCCCATTGTAAAAATTCTCTTCGACTGTTTTTCATCAGGATTTCCTACCTTTCCAATAAAGATGACCTCGCAAAAATTCGGAGGTTTGTAGTTCCGCGTTCACGCGGCACAAACTCAAAAAAGAACCATTCAGGTTACGGCATAACCGCCTATAAGGCGGAACTACAAGCGCGATCCGTTTTCTATCATGATCGATTTTTTGCGGCTTCATCCATAAAGATGTTTCTTGGGGGCGCCGACTAAAAACGAAAGTTGTACCGGAATTTGATTCGGGCCGAGCTTTCGGCCAATTGCCACCGCTGCAGCGGTTCGTTCAGCCGGGAATTCCATACGACATAGATTTCGCATCCCGGTCGCAGGATCCAGCGGAAACGGCTCTGCCAGCCCAAGGTGCGCGAAAGATTATCGTATTGCAAAAAGGTGTACAGGGTGACTCGGGGGCTAAATAGCAGATTGGTGTTCAGCCGCGACACCGTAGTCACAAAGTGGCCGGAGGGCAACAGGACATGGTCCCGTTCCGCGTCCAGACCCACATAGAAAGGAACGGCAATCTTGTAGCCGATGGCCGCCACCACATCGCGGCGGCTGCCGTCATAGAATTCCCCTCCGCGACCGGTAAGGCTTGCCCAGAAGCGGCGCCGGGGAGCGCTCTGTCCCGTCACCTCATAGCGGGTGAACACATAATCCCCCCTGGCGATGGTGTGCCGGGAATGGATGTGGAAATCCTCCAGCAGCAGATCGTTTTCCCTGGAGGCGCTGATCTGAACGCTGTCCCCGCTGCTGAATTTCAGACCAAGGGGTACGGCCTTCACCGTCCAGCCGAGCCTGCCGTTGTCCAAATCGGTGAGATAGCGGCCGCTTCCGCCGAAAAAGACCTTCATCAGGCCAAAGCGCCGGGTGCGTGGACCGACCTCCGTCTCCAGATAGCTCTCCCGGATATCCGTGCGCTGCACATAACCGATCCCCGGCTGAAAGTTTTTCCCGATCTGCCGGAAACCCATGGTTGTATTCAGAAAATCGTTGGGATAGGTGAACTCCGCACCCAAAGCCGTATCCTGTCCCTGCAGTCCCCGGGTTGAGGATTTCAGTCCGTAGAGGCTGAGGGCGATATTTTGATTGCCGCGAAAGCTGGAACTGGCCCATTTGAAATCGGCTCCCAGCAAGGTATTGTCGACGTCGGCAAAGGAGTTTCCATGGGTGACGATGGCGCCGACAGAGGATTGCTTTCCCAGATTGCGGCGCACCCGACCGACCATAAAGTTTCTGTAGCCCTCGTCCCGTTCGTCGATGACGTCCATGAAACCCATGCTCCATCCGCCATACTGGCCGGCGACCTTGGATCCCAGTAGGATAGGAATCGGATTTCCCCCGGAATCCAGTCCCAATCGTCGGGAAAAGAAGGGGACCAGCTTGGTGCCGCCGGTCCCGAAAGAGAAGTAGTTCGATCCGTCCAGGAAAAAGTCCCTCTTTTCCGGGAAAAAGAGCGGGAAGCGGGTCAGGTTGATCTGACGGGTATCGACCTCCGTCTGGGCAAAATCGGTATTAACCGTCAGGGCGGTTTTGATCCCCGGAGTGAGCTGATAGAACAGGTCGACTCCGGTGTCTCCCATGCCCTCGACTGCCTTGCCTCTTTTCTGGTCGACGCCGGTAATGGCATAGGGATTGATGTCCAGACCGATCCCTTGGGAAATTCCCTCCAGGCCCTCCAGAATTCCGGAATCGGACACCTGAAAGGTGTAGGTATTGCGGTTGGCCACAGGCCAGTAGGAACTCTCCAGCTTCCTTCGTATATGGCGAAGGATCTTGAGGCCCCAACGATTGGATCCCGGCCGAAAGGAGAGGGTGGTGAACGGGATGGCAATCTCCGCATCCCAACCCTGGGAGTGGATGCGTGCCCGGCCATCCCACAATCCGTCCCATTCCTTGTTGAAACCAAATCCGTTTTCACTGATCAGAGCATCGCCGATGGAACCGCGCGGGCCGATCTGAAACCAGTAAGCGTTGCGGCCATCCAGGAATGTATCCAGGATTACCTGGACCCGGTCGTCCTCCCCCAGCGAGATGTCCCTGGCCATCTCCTTGGCGGTGATGTTTTTCGGGTCGGATTCCCGGCAACGAAAACCGAAATAGAGATAGCGGCGATCGTATAGGATCAGGACTTCGGTGGGCTCGGAAACCGGCTCGCCCAGCAGCGGATCCCGCTGCCGGAGTTCGGTTACCACGCTCGCCCGGCCCCAATCCGACTCGTCCAACACCCCATCCAGGCGGATGGCCGATTGCGTCCGGACGGCCTGGACCACCGGAACGGCATTTTCCGCCGACAAGGAAGGAATGGGCAACAGATAAAGCAGAAGGAGTATCAGGGCGGCAGGCGGGTGTCGGTTGATCATGTAGGGTTTTTAGAAGTCGGAAGTCGGAAGTCAGGAGCCAGAATCCAGAAGTCAGAATCCAGAATGTATGAATGAATGAGGAAAACTCCGTTAATAAAAGTGGTTTGTAGTTCGGCGTTTATGCGGCACCGCTTATAAGGAGGGACTGCCGACCCGTTCCGTCTTTGTTCATTTGGAGTAGGGGCA
>CAZTVS010000206.1:0-3844 GCA_964617125.1 uncultured Acidobacteriota bacterium | reverse complement strand
TAGGGGCACGGCGGGCCGTGCCCAAAGGGAGCTCCCATCCTACGGTCGCCAGGGCACGGCACGCCGTGCCCCTACTCTAATTTTTTGGGAGTCAGTTAAGAAACACCTGAAAATGATAGTTTTTACGGCTTCATCGATGATTCGTGTCGCGGACGAATCATTCCGCTATCCACTCCATTGGATAACTTTACCCCACACTGGGGTGCAGCAGTCCCGGAACCGACTTTTATGAATCCATCGCTAAGGGATCAGGCGAAGTGGAGGAGGGTGGAGGGGGCTTCGGGGTCCTCTTCTTCCGGCGAAAGCAGCCAGGCCTGTACGCCGGGGTTGGCCCGACAGCAGGCGGCGATCTCCTCGCGGGAGAGGATCATGAAGGCGGTGGAAAAGGCCTCGGCAGCGGCACAGGGGGAATGTTCGGGAACCGGATTCGTCGCCCCACCTGCACTCGAATTCTCCGGCTGAGCGAGCCGGCAGGCAGCCGTCAGAGCCGCCAGAGGACCGTAGACCCACACGGCCGGCCGGTTTCGTACCGGCATTTGCGTGTGCGGGTCAAGGATATGGTCCTTCTTGCGGATGCCGGATGCACTCCAGGCTTCGCGCCTGGCCATAACCCGCTGCAAAACCGTTCCCTGAGCCGGACCGCCAGCACCCGGCGGGGTACTGAAGGTCAAAGGCCAGCCCTCCATGCCGGCCGGCGGATCCAGTGCCAGAACCGAGCTGAATCCGGCATGAATCAGGGCTTGTGTGATTTCCCATTCTTCCAGGATCTCTCCGATGCGATCGACCGCGTAGCCTTTTCCGATTCCACCGAGATCGAGGGAAACCTCGTCGCTGTGAAGACAGACGGTCCGTTCCTCCGGCAGCAGTTCCAGATGGGCGAGTCCCGATCCCAGAGAGACATCGAAGGCGCCGTCGGTCACCCGGTAAAAATGCTGCGCCAAAAGCAGGCAATCCATGGTCGCGGCTCCGATGACACTGGTCTGTCCCCTGGAAAGACGATTGATACGGCCGATATCACTGCTCGGCCGGAACTGACTCAGCTCGCCTTCCAGCTGTTCGACCAGATCAAAGGCGGCATCGGCGGCCTGTTCGGCGTAGGTGGCGTTTGGATGGATACAGAAGATTTCGAAGTAGGTGGCCATCGCCTGCCGGCGAAAGCGGCAGGGGGCCCCTGCGGCACCGGTCCTTTCCGGTTGTTTGACCGTAGAAACTGGCACCGCAGGATTCATAGGATTGGGGTCACGGAAAGCCCCGGTACATTGTCTTTGTTGGGTAAATTCCGTATGGATTCAAATGGATTTGCCGGCGGGACGCCGGCGCTCCCAGGGCTTTTTTAACGGACCGTCTCGCTTAGGAACGTTTTTTCTTCAGGAATTTATGGATGATCAGATCCAGCCCATAATAACGTCCGGCATAAGTGGCGATCACAACGAGCAGGGCAGCGGCTTCCACCAGATTCTTATTGACGATCAGGTAGCTGCCTTCCGAAGGGATCGAATAAAAGTAGCCGACAAAGGGCGGATTGCACATATAGTACATCAGGATCAGCAACAGACCGGCACCGGCCGCCGTACGGGTCAAACAGCCGACGATGAGTCCCAGCCCGATGAGGACCAGTCCCCACATGTTCATCTGGTTGACGACAGCCAGGATCTCGGTGTTGCCGGCCATCCAGCGGAACAGCCCGGACAAGGGTCCACGGGACTGCATCAGGTAGCCGGATGCCGACCAGGAGGGTTTCAGCATCTTGGCGATGCCTTCATATAAAAAATGCCAGCCGATCATGATTCGCAGCAGAGCCAGAGCGATCATCTGCCACCGGGTAAATTTACTGGTTTCCATATTCATGTTCTACCTTTCGCTTGTCTCCTCGGTTCAGATTGAGAATTCTTTCGCATCGAAACTCAGGCGGCGGCCGGCCTCGATGGCCTCATTGACCTTCAGCACGGCGACAGCGGTCTCGTACCCGATTTCGGCGGGACAATTCAGTTTAGCCTTGCCACGGACCGTCTGGAAGAAATTCTCCAGGTGCGGCTTGTGGTAGGGATCGGTCAAGGTGACAGGCACGAGGTGCTCATCGGGAGAAACCGATTCGCGCACATCGAGAACGGCGGTCGTCTCCTTCTTCTGCTCGAGGATTTTCGGCGTGGAAATGTATCCCTTACGCACCCACTCGTCCCAGGCCGGAGCGGTGGTCTCACGATAGACGGCACCGCTGAACGACGCTTCCGATTCCGAAAGGACCAGTGTCCCCTGGTCGCCCATGAAGGTTTCGTAATACCCCTGACTCCCATTGGTGGTCTGGGTCTGGTAATAGGCACGGGCCCTTCCCGCCGCAGTCTGGTATTCGTAGATGGCCATGACCGTATCGTACCATTCATGGGTCTTGGGATCGTAGTAGTCGGTGCCTCCGCTGGCGGTTACCTGATCGGGGTTCGTCCCCAGGAACCAGCTGAAGATGTCGATCTGATGCGAGCCCAGATCGACGATCGGTCCTCCGCCCAGTCCCTTGTACCAGCGCCAGTTGCGGAATTGGGCCATGGATGTAAATCCGTATTTTTTCAATCTGTCGTCCGGAATGGTATAACGTTCCGGCCAGCCCAGATCGGGTTTGACCGAACGGTTCCACTGTCCGTAAGCGGTAACGATGCGTCCCAGGAGTTTCCCTTCCTTGAGCAGCTTTTCGTAACAGTGCAGGTAGCGCGGATGGCTGCGCCGCTGGTGACCGATCTGCAGGAGCTTGCCGGTTTCCCGGGCGGTCTCGACCATGCGCCTGGCGTTCTCCAGGGTATTGGACATCTCCTTTTCGCAGTAAACGTGTTTGCCCGCCTTCATGCAGTCGATGGCATGGGTGGCATGCCAGAAATCAGGAGTGGCAATGACAACGGCATCGAGATCCTTCTCCTTGTCCAGCATCTCCTTGTAATCTTCATAGCCGGTTACCGGGTATTTGTACTTCTTGAGCATATTGACCAGCTTCCGCTGGTTGAATTCGGTCCATATGTCGCAGACCGCCCGGAAGGTCAATCCCGGAACCTTCAACATGGCATTGAGCAGAACCTCTCCCTGGGCGCCGGCCCCAATCAGGGCCACGTTGATTTCCGACGGTTTGGCCGCTGGGGTTGATGTGCTGCTCTGCTGGGCCGCTTTCTGGGTGTTTTCATATCCCACCTGAGAATTCAGGGCATAGCCGAACAGGCCCAGAACAGGAACGGCGGTCAGCCCCTGGAGCACATCGCGCCGCTCGATACCGGTCTCCGCTTCAGGGCTTTGGATAGGGACCTGTGGATCCCTGGCTTCTTGTTCGCTCATAAGCAAATCTCCTTGGAATTGCGTATGTATGTATAGTCAGTTTCGTATGAATATCTTTTCGCAGCTACATCTTAGATGGGAACGAATGACCTTGTCAAGAATTCTTCTCCCCAAACCCGTAGGAAGTGCACAGTTACCGGTAACGAAGGATTTTCCCGATGGATCGCAGGGATCTTTTCCGGTCGGGTGACCCTTCATTAAAATTTGTTTTTATGGCATCATCCCCAGAGATGAATTCGCAAAAAATCATGCTATAGAAAAATGCATCAGCTGTTGTAGGGGCACGGCGTGCCGTGCCCAAAGGGAGCCCTCATCCTACGGTCGCCAGGGCACGGCGCGCCGAGCCCCTACTCATACTTTTTTGCAGTCAGTTAAGAAACGCCTGAAAATGTTTTTTTTGCGACTTCATCATCAGAGATGCTCGGGCAGAAAGTCCCGGGACCGCCTCAGGCGGTTTCCCAAGAATAGCGGAACTTGAGGGTTTCGGAAATGAAAAAATTGTCGGTTTTTGCGTTGTCGCTCGCTTTTCTTT
>CAZTVS010000205.1:0-3958 GCA_964617125.1 uncultured Acidobacteriota bacterium | reverse complement strand
GAAGACACGAGATTTATGAAGAAGAGAATTCTTTTGGTCGAAGACGAACTGGGACTTCGCATCACCATCGGTGACCGTTTGAAAACGGAAGGGTATGAGGTGGAAACAGCGAGCGAAGGACAGGAGGGTTACGATAAGGCCCTGGCGGGCCGTTTCGATCTTCTGCTGCTGGATATCATGCTGCCGCGGAAAAGCGGACTGGATATCTGTCGAGATTTGCGGCAGAACAACCGTACGCTTCCGGTTCTGATGCTGACGGCCCGCAATCAGACGCCCGATAAAGTCCTGGGATTGAAAATCGGTGCCGACGATTACCTGACCAAGCCCTTCGACATGCTGGAACTGCTGGCACGAATAGAGGCTCTGCTGCGCCGATCAGCTGCCGCTTCGACCACGGGTTTGACGAGTCCTTATCAGTTCGGCTCCATCCGCATCGATTTCAAGCGCTCGGAAGTTTTCCGGGACGACAAACCTGTCAGCCTGTCCGCCCTGGAATTTCAGCTGCTTCGCTACTTCATCGAGCACCGGGGAGAAACGCTCTCCCGGGAAATCCTGTTGCAGGAAGTGTGGTCCTACAGTACCACCCCCTACACTCGAACCGTCGATGTCCATGTGGCCTGGCTGCGCCAGAAACTGGAAGACGATCCCAAACAACCGGTTTGGATTGAGACCATTTACAGTCTGGGTTATAAATTTACCGGCTGATGATCGAAGAACATGGAACGGGTCGAGATATTGATATATGGTGCCTCCCAGCTGGTTACCTGCGCCTCGCCGGATGGCCCCAGGCGCGGCTCAGCCATGAAGGATTTAGGGGTAAAGGAAGATGCCGCCCTGGCCATTGCCGACGGAAAAATCGCCGATCTGGGTACCAGCCGGGATCTTCGAGAAAGGTATTCGGCCGAACAGGAAATCGATGCCTCCGGGAAAACGGTTTGCCCCGGACTAGTGGACCCTCATACCCATGTCGTATACGCCGGCCACCGTATCGATGAATTCGAGAGACGCATCCAGGGACAGAGTTATCTCGATATCATGGCCGCCGGTGGAGGGATCGCTTCCACCATGCGTGCGGTCCGCGATGCCTCCCTGTCACAACTGGTGGCAGAAAGCCGGCCCAGGCTGGATGCCATGTGGTCGCTGGGAACGACAACCGCGGAGGTGAAGACAGGATACGGACCGGATACCGCAACGGAACTGCGGATGTTGCAGGCCATCGCCTGCCTGGACCAGGAACATCCCATTGATCTGGTTCCGACTTTTCTGGGCGCACATGCCGTTCCGCCGGAATATGTCGATCGTGTGGACATTTATCTGGACACCGTGATCGGAGAAACCCTTCCCCAGGTGCTCGATTGGTATTATCAGTCGCATTTTTATCCGCGCCGGACGCCCCTGTTCGCCGATGTCTTCTGCGAACCGAAGACCTTCGATGTCACCCGATCCCGTCGGGTACTGAAGGCGGCCCAATCCGCCAGTCTTCCTTTGAAAGCACACGTCGATGAGTTCACCGAGCTGGGAGGATTGGCCATGGCCATCGAACTGGAAGCGGTTTCGGTCGACCATCTGGACGTTACCGGCGAGAATGGAATCGCTCTGCTGGCGGCTTCCAGGACTATAGGGGTGATCATTCCCACCGTTAATTTTCATCTCGGCAGCTGTCGTTTCGCCCCGGCAAGAAAGATGATCGATGCCGGTGCGGCTGTGGCGCTTACCACCGATATCAATCCGGGTTCGGCACCCTGCCCGTCCCTCCCCATGGCGATGGCCATTGCCTGTCGCTACCAGGGTCTGCTACCTTCGGAGGCCCTCGTCGCCGGAACCATCAATGCGGCCCATGCCATCGGTCTTGGCAGCAAGATCGGCTCCCTGGAGATCGGGAAACAGGCCGATGTGCTGATTTTGAATACCCCCGACTATCGCTGTCTGTCCTACCAGTTCGGCGGCAATCCGGTAGCGGCCATCATAAAAAATGGAAAATGGATGACCAGATCATGAACAACATCCCGGAAACGGTCCGCCTCGATGGAACCGGCCTCTCTTTCGATCAGGTCCTGGCGGTAGCTTATGGGCGCCCGGGAAATCCCCGTGTGGTCCTCGACGAAGCGGCCAGAGACAAAGTGACCAGGGCCGCCGATGCCGTGCAAAAACTTCTGGATCAGGGGGCCGTAGCATACGGCATCACCACCGGGTTTGGCGCTTTCAAGGATCGCACCATCCCCGCCGATCAGGTGGAACAACTGCAATACAATATCATTCTCAGCCATGCAGTGGGAGTAGGAAATCGTTTTGATGTCCCGACCACGCGGGCGATCATGCTGATCCGCGCCAATACCCTGGCTCGCGGCCATTCCGGGATCCGTGCCGGCACCCTGCAATTGTTGATCGACCTGCTGAATTGCGGCATTCATCCGGTCATTCCCGAGAAAGGGTCCCTGGGTGCCAGCGGCGATCTGGCTCCGCTGGCTCATATGAGCCTGGTCCTCATCGGAATGGGTGAGGCGGAGATCGATGGCCGGATCGTGGATGGCCGGGAAGCCTTGAAGAGGGCCGGCCTGCAGCCGATAACCCTGGCGGCGAAGGAAGGTCTGGCATTGACGAACGGCACCTCCGTCATGTGTGCTCTCGGAGTTTTGCAGACGGCCCGTGCCGAGGAGTACAGTCAGACGGCCGACATCGCCGGATGTCTGAGCCTGGAAGCGCTCCACGGCACCGATCAGGCCTATGATGAACGCATACACCGCCTGCGCCCCTTTCCGCGCCAGCAGGAGTGCGCTGCCTATCTGCGCCGCCTCCTTTCCGACAGTCATTTCACCCGACACCCGGATGCCTATAATATTCAGGACGCCTATACCCTGCGTTGTATCCCGCAGGTGCACGGTGCCGTTCGCGATGCCATTGCTTACTCCCGCTGGGTTTTCGAGATTGAACTCAACGCCGTCACCGACAATCCGTTGATCTTCATCGACGATAAAACCGGGGAGATCTCCATCTTGTCCGGAGGGAATTTTCACGGAGAGCCATTGGCCATTGCCATGGATTACCTGACCTTTTCCGCCAGCGAACTGGGCAACATGTCCGAACGCCGCATCATGCGCCTGACCGACGAGTATTCCAACACGCACGTTCTGCCTGCCTTCCTGACCCAGGCCGGAGGCCTCAACTCCGGCTTCATGATCCTGCAGTACACCGCGGCCGCCCTGGCCTCGGAAAACAAAGTGCTTTCACACCCGGCCAGTGTGGACACCATCCCCACTTCGGCTAATGTAGAGGATCATGTCAGCATGGGGCTCAATGCCGCACTGAAACTGCGGGCTGCGCTGGACAATATCGAGAAGATTCTGAGCATCGAACTGATGGCCGCGGCCCAGGGTATCGATTTTCGCCGGCAGGCGGTCGGAGAACAGGCTGAACTGGGAAGAGGCACCCGGGAAGTATACCGTCTCCTAAGGGAGCGGGTGCCCTTCATCGAAGCCGACACCTACATGGCGGGTTACGTCGAGTCGGTTCGTCGCCTGATTGCATCCGGCACCATACTCACCGACGTCAATCGCGCCATGCAAGGCTGGTAGGAAGGGAGTTTCCCGATGACGGAACGAACATGGAACCCAAGGCAATCATGGCAAAACGTATTCTGGTTGTAGGGGCCGGATTATTCGGCGCGGTATGTGCCAGGGAACTTACCGACGCCGGACACCATTGTCTGGTCCTGGAGCGCCGGGAACACATCGGCGGTAACTGCTATACGGTCTATGAACCGGAGGCCGACTGCCACCGGCATGTCTATGGTCCGCATATTTTTCACACCGATAAACAGCAGGTATGGGACTACATACGCCGCTTCACTCGTTTCAATCATTTTGTAAACCGCCCGAAAGTTCGTTATAAGGGCAAGCTATATTCCTTTCCCATCAACCTTTTCACCCTTTATCAAGTGTTCGGAGTGAGCACCCCTAGC
>CAZTVS010000204.1:0-4199 GCA_964617125.1 uncultured Acidobacteriota bacterium | reverse complement strand
GTCGATACAGCCAAGGGGATACCTAAGAGCCTACGCTGGCTTCCTCTACTCGGCAGGAACATCGTCTCTTCGAGACGGAGAGACACGCAGACTTTCGGTGGAGAAGTTTCATGGGAGTTCCGCCTTTAGGCGGTGCCGCGTAGATACAGGCTTTCATGGATCCATGGGATGCCGCGTAAACGCGGGACTACAAACCTCCTGCTTTTTTACGGCTTCGTCAAGAAATGACGAAGCCGTAAAAAGTCCTGGGAGTTCCGGCGTCTCGCCGGCAAAATCTTTCAAATCAATACGGAATAAACACGGAATTACGGGAAAACGACTTTCTGCAACTTCGTCACACCTGGCGGATCACGACACGGTTGCGGCCGTTTTGCTTGCCTTCATAGAGTGCCTGGTCGGCAAATTGCAGCAATAACAGCGGAGAGGATATCCCTTCCTGGGGCTGGGTAACCGCAACTCCTATACTGATGGTGACAAAGTCTGAGATAGGTGAGCTTTGGTGCGGAATCTGCAACTCCTCAATGGCCCGGCGCATCGATTCGGCAACATAAGAGGCCCCCTGCGACTGGGTGTTGGGCAATACGACGACAAATTCTTCTCCTCCATATCGTCCGACAAAGTCTTCCTGCCGCTGCAGGCAGGTTTTTAAAATCTGGGCCACCTTTCGCAGACAGGAATCTCCCACCTGATGACCGTACAAGTCATTCAGAGGCTTGAAGAAATCGATATCGATAAACAGAAAGGCCAGTGAAGTGCCCGAGCGCAATGCCCGTTTCCATTCGCTCCGGATCACTTCTTCCACTCTCCGCCGGTTGGGGATTCCCGTCAGGCCGTCGATCGAGACCAGCTGCTCCAGCAGTCGCGTTTTCCACTGCAGGTCCAGTTGTGTTTTCACTCTGGCCCGGACCACCGGCATATTGAACGGTTTGCGAATGTAGTCGACGGCTCCCAGCATAAGTCCTGTAGTCTCGTCTTCCACCTTATCTTTGGAGGTGATGAAAATGACCGGAATATCTTTAGTCGACTCGTTCTCTTTCAATCGCCGGATGATTTCGAATCCGTCCGTTTCCGGCAGGACGACGTCCAACAGGATCAGGTCTACCTCCCGATTTTCCAGACGTTTGAACACGTTTTTCGAGTCTTTGGCCACCAGAATGTTATAGTCCTGGTGAAATTCATGGCTCAGGATATCGATGTTCAGACGTTCGTCGTCAACGATTAATATGCTTTGTTTTTCCAGGTTCATGGCCCCTGCTTTCTCATTATTCTACTATTTTCCTGCCTTTTAACCGCTGCGACAAGCTATCGAGTAATTCGGATGCTTCCTGGAAATGAAAGGTTTGGATCAGGCCGGAGATCCGGCGCCATTCCTCGGTGCAATTCTTATCATTCCACAATTCTTCCAACTTTTTTATTTCGTAAAGGGCCTCATAATGGCTC
Organism: uncultured Acidobacteriota bacterium; assembly: GCA_964617125.1. Lineage (GTDB taxonomy): Bacteria > Acidobacteriota > UBA6911 > CAINFC01 > CAINFC01 > CAZTVS01. The sequence continues at coordinate 2,759 of CAZTVS010000204.1, read as the reverse complement.
ATTTTCAACATCTTCTGCAAACGTAAGAATTGAGTGTCCCATGCCCGATGATCTACCCTCAACCTGGGATCGATTTCCTGTCGGTTGTCGATTTCCGGCGATTCCATACGATTCGGCGAGGCATCCGCGGATCCCTCTTTCCAGGACCGCACGGAATCGATGGCCGATTGCAGGGATTGGAAAAACGCCTCTGACGATAATCCATCTGAAGGATTTTTTCCCTGCTCCAGTTGCAGCTCCAGTTGGCCCGCTTCGGCAGACAGCTTCTCTGCCCCAAGGTTTCCCGCCACGCTTCTCAAGGTATGGACAATTCTTCGGAATTCGGTCATTTCCCGCCGTTCCAGCATCTGCCGCAGGGAAGCGACCGCGGATCGATAATCTTCGTAGAAGAAAAGAAGCAGTTTCTCCAGCAATTTCTGATTGTGGTGCAATCGTTCCATGGCTTCGGCGATCTGAAATCCGGGTATGTGCACAGGACTTTCTCCCTGCCTGTCCGCAGGGGCCACGGTTTTTACTTCGGAATCCACAGCCGCCATAGGGTCACGGTCTTTTGCACTGGAAACCCAGTGCCTGATTTTATCGATCAGCTGGATGCGATGGAAAGGCTTGGGGATATGATCGTTCATCCCGGCGTGCAGACATTTTTCCTGCTCTTGTAACAGGGTGTGGGCCGTCATTGCCAGAATGGGAATAGGCGAATAGGAAGGATCCGGGTGATTGGCCGCTTCATAATTGCGTAGGATCCGTGTCGTTTCATAGCCGTCCATTTCCGGCATCTGTACATCCATCAGAATCAGATCCCATGCCTGCAGGCCATTGCGGTGAATCAGATCGACGGCCTCCCGACCGTTTTGGGCCACGGTGATCTTTATCCCGAACTTTTCCAGTGTTTCCACCGCTACCTGTTGATTGAATCGATTGTCCTCCACCAGCAGTAAGCGTACGTTTTGCAGATCATCGGCAACTGTTTCAGGCAGGAAGGGAGGGGACGCATGCTTGGGGCCAGGCTCCGACCCCGGCCGGTAGAGTGTCTGGAGCACTTTATGCAAATGGTCATCGCATCCAATGGCCTTTTCCATCGGAAGATCGAAGAAGAAGCGACTGCCATATCCAGGCTGACTCTCTACCTGAATGGTTCCGCCCAGCATAGAAATAAGGTTTTTCGTAATGGCAAGGCCCAGACCGGTTCCTCCGTATTTGCGGGTGGTCGATCCGTCGATCTGGGTAAAGGTCTGGAAGAGTCGGTCGATCTTTTCTCGGGGGATGCCGATACCGGTATCCTTTACGGCAAACTGCAGAATCACGCGCTTTTCATCGAGGGAAGAACCGGCGCGGACCGTAACCAGGATTTCCCCTTTTTCCGTGAACTTGATGGCATTGGAAACGAGATTGATGAGAATCTGACTCAGACGCAACGGATCGCCCACCAGACCGTCCGGTACATCTTCGCCGATATCGAACAGCAGTTCCAGGTTCTTTTCTTCGGCCTTGATTCCGCATAATCGAATCAGTTGATCCATGACATCCGACAGGTGGAAGGGGATCGTTTGCAGCGGCATCTTTCCGGCTTCGATCTTGGACAGGTCCAGGATATCGTTGATGATGCCCATCAAGGATTTGGAAGAAAGATGTATCTTCTCCAGATAATCTCTTTGTTTTTCGTTCAAGTCGGTTTGCAGTACCAGGTCCGTCATGCCAATCACCGTATTCATTGGTGTGCGGATCTCATGGCTCATATTGGCTAAAAATTCGCTCTTGACCTGAGAGGCCTTTTCCGCCTTTTCTTTGGCGATACGCAGCTCTTCCTGCGTTAGTCGCAGCTGAGTGATATCCTGTAGCGTTCCCATGATTTTGGATTCGGCCGTTGCCGATTTGGGATCCCTATCCACCCGGAGCTGCACGTTTCGTATCTCTCCGTTGGGACGGATGATGCGATATTCTATGTGGAACGGGTTGTGGCCTCCTATGGCCGAACGGAATTGTCGGTCGGCCCACTGTTGGTCTTCCGGATGTACGAATTTGGCCAGGGCGGCATAGGAGATAGGGGAATCCTTCGGCTTGAGGTGATAAATATCCAATAGTTCTTCGGAGCATTGAAAGGAATCCCGCTCGGGATCATATATCCAATAGCCGATTTTGGCGGTACGCTGCGCCTGCAATAGCCACCGTTTGCTTTCCGCCAGCGCACTTTGTTTCCTGAAAACGACAACCAGCGAGACAACGGCCGTCGATAAAAAGAGTAGCAAAGGGACCCAAAAACCGGGTTTCATGAAGAAATAGGGTTCTACCGTAAAGGCGATCCTTGCCGGAGTGGGATCGATGTTCCTGTCCTTGTCGGCGGACCGGACCTCGAAAAGATACTTCCCCGGCGCCAAGGGTTTGGAATTAACGATATTGTTGGCGAGAAAGGCGGTCCAGTCGGTATCGGTTTCTCCGTCCGACGCCCGCAATATCCGCCAGGAATAGGTCAGGTCTTCGGTGCGATCGTTTTGCCAGAAATCGGTCCCAAGAAAAGAAAAGATGGCTGTCCCATAGGGAGCGATATTTGTGGAAGGATATTGGACGATCCGGGTGTCGGGAGGGTCATGGGACAACCGGTGTCGGGCGAGGCCGCTGGGCAGGAGAAACCATAAGGCTCCCTCCTTATCCTCCCGGATCCGCTGGATTTCTCCTTTCAGGGGCAGCTCCCTGGCAGTGAAATAAATCCAGCGTCCGTCACGAAACGAAGCGGCGGTGGAATCGTCCATGCCGAGCCACAC
>CAZTVS010000203.1:0-4316 GCA_964617125.1 uncultured Acidobacteriota bacterium | reverse complement strand
ATCGATCCTGATAGAAAAACGGATCGCGTTTGTAGTTCCGCCTTCAGGCGGTGCCTCGTAAATACAGGCTTTCACGGATCCATAGGATGCCGCGTAAACGCAGAACTCCCATGAAATATGCCAGCGCCAGCGGGGCTGGAGCCTCCGGCCACCTTTTGGGAAGTTTCTTTTCTATTTAAGCTACGGTTTTCCGGAGTGCCATTCGCTGCCGACCCATTTCGTCTTTGTTCTATCGAAGATACAGGGCCAAAGGCCCGGAAACATACCAGCCAGGGGTGTAGCGCAGCGAAACCCCTGGAAAACCGTCCCCCTCAAGGACAAGGTCTGAAGGACCGCTGCCATGAGATTTTCAAGGGATATTGGTTTCGGGCCTTCAGCCCTCAATCGTTTCCCGAAACCCACCTGGGGCGACGCTTCGCTTGCCCTCGACGGAGCGGACATTGTCGCCGGGGAAACTAATCTGTATTGTATGCCTGGTTGGTTTTTTGATTTTGATTCCACAGACAGGAATGTCTGTGTCACCCTTTGGATACTTGCAGAGAATTTGTCCACAATTCAAAATGCGGTTATACTTTCCGCTCGGATTTCGGACTCTCAATTCTGGATTCCATATTCTGGATTCTGACTTCTGGATTCTCAACATAAAGAAATGCAGGTACATCGTGAAACATATCAGTCGGCGTAATTTTTTCGGCAGTGCCAGCGCCCTGACGGCGGTCATGGGCGGAGTGGAATCCCTGGAAGGGGCCGGCAAACGGTCCCGAGGCCGGGTGAAGAACATCATCTTCCTGGTGGCGGATGGAACCAGCCCCAGCATTCTGCCTCTGGGCGAGTTTTTCTCGAGTCACGTGCGAGGCAAGAGCCTGCTGTGGCGGGAACTGATGGAACGCCCTACGGTATCCAACGGCTGGATGGACAACGCCTCCCTGGACTCTCCGGTACCTGACTCCTCTTCAGCTTCCACCGCATGGGGCTCGGGTTCGCGCGTCCTCAACGGCTATGTGAACATGCTGCCTGACGGTACCGCCCTGACTCCCATCACCGACATCGCCCGGCAAAAGGGAAAGCGGGTCGGGCTGGTGACCACTGCCACCATAACCCACGCCACTCCGGCAGGCTTCGCCGCCGTGGTCAAGGACCGGGGTGAAGAGCAGCTGATCGCCGAGCAGTACATGGACCGTGTCGATATCCTGCTGGGCGGCGGAAGCAAATTCTTCGAGGCCAAGACCCGTTCCGACAGCCGCGATCTGGTTGATGCCTACCGCAGGATAGGATATGCCTTTGCCGCTACGGCCGAGGAGATGAAAGGCATACGCTCCTCCAAAATCCTGGGACTGTTCTGCCCAGGCTACTTCCCGTATGTCATCGACCAGCGAAATCCCACATACCGGAAACCGGGTGTCCCGACTCTGGCGGAAATGACGCGGACCGCCCTGCAATCGCTGGCCGGATCAAGCGATGGATTTTTGCTGCAGGTCGAAGGGGGGCGGGTCGACCACACCGCTCACCTCAGCGATGCCGCCGGGATGCTTTGGGAACTGCTTTCGTTCGACGAAGCCATCGAAGAGGTACTGCGGTTTGCCGAGAAACATCCGGATACGCTGGTGATCATTACCAGCGACCACGGAACAGCCGATCCCGGACTTTCCGGTGTCGGCACAGAGTACCGGGACACCTGGAAATCCTTCCGGCAACTGGCCCGCGTACAAACTTCCTTCTACACCTTGACCCCTCAGCTGGGAGGTTCCGCCGAGTACTCCATGAAAAAGACCGAGGAATCGAAATCAGACAAGGTTCCGGAGATGGATCGTATACGGGAGCTGACCCACACACATCTCGGTATCGAGATCAGCGACGAGGAGGGAGAAGCGATCCGCAAATGCGCCGGCGGAGCCAAAGGCTTGAGTGTCAACCGGCAGTTGATCGCCATCAGCAACATCCTGGGGCAGGTCATGACCAACCACACCGGTGTCGGTTTTATCGGCAGCAGCCACACGTCCGACTACACCCTGCTGACCGCCTTGGGACCGGGCTCGGAGCGGTTTCGGGGATTTATGCAAAACACGCGTATCTTTGCCCATATGACGGAACTGATGGGAGTGAAGTTCAAAAATCCGTCGATCGAACCGGAAGAAGCGGAAAGGTACCGCAAGGTAGCCGGCATGAAAATAAGGCGCGATCCGGACTGGGCCTGAACCGGGCCGCAAAGGTGGCTCACGAAATCATTGGAATAACACAATGATATCGATAGGTTCCAGGCATTTACCTAATGGGAAACACTTCGTTCGCGAGACAACGAATTTGCCTGAAAAATAAAACGGATATCCTTGGTTGCCAAGAGGGAGAATGATGTATATAATTCGCCCTAATGGAAGAACGCATACAACATAAAGATATCATAGCCGTATATCCGGGCACTTTCGATCCGGTGACCAACGGCCACCTGGACATCGTCGCCCGCAGTTCCCAGCTCTTCCATCGGGTGCTGGTGGCGGTCCTGCGCAACAGCCAGAAATCGCCCCTCTTCTCCACGGAGGAGAGGACCGAGATGATCCGCTCCGCCATCGGAAAATGGCCGAACGTATCGGTGGAGTCTTTCGAAGGACTGCTGGTCGATTATGCCCGGCAGCGAGGGGCCAAGGTCATCATCCGCGGTATCCGCGCCGTTTCCGATTACGAATACGAACTGCAAATGGCCTTCATGAACCGTCGTCTGGCGCCGCAGTTGGAGACGGTTTTCATGTTTCCGGCGGAAACTTACTCCTATCTCAGTTCCGGGCTGGTGAAAGAGATCGGCCTGCTGGGTGGATCCCTCGGCGGCCTGGTGCCGCAGGAGGTGGAAAGCCGGTTGCGCCGCATATCACCCTCTTCTTCTTCCCTCAGAAAATGATAAATAAATTACTATCAGCGATATATACCTTTTTTCGCCGCCATGTGAGCCTCGACCAGCTTTCCCGCTGGAGACGGCAACTGATCGATTTCGGCCGCAAACGGCCGCTGCTGGCGGCGGCCAATCTCCTCTTTCTTCTGGTCAATCTGGCCCTGCTGCTGCAGCCGCAGCTGATGGAACTGGCGCTGCCGCCTGCCCCCAAACGGGCAGAGGTCACCGAAACGCAGCCCAAACCGGCGGAACCGGCCGACACCGGCAAGATGGTGGAAGGCAAACTCTGGTCCGGCGCCAGCTTCGATGCCCTGCTGCAGAAGGCAGGTCTGCCGGCGAACCAGATCCAACAGGTCCTCGATGCCGCCCGCAAGGTGTTTGATCCCCGCAAGATGCGCGCCGGGAATCCCTACAGTCTCAAGCTGAGCGAAACCGGCGACCTGCAGAAGCTGCGCTACGACATCGACACCGACCGCTACCTGCAGATCGAAAAAGGCCCCAACGGATGGACCCCGGCCATACAGAAGAATCCGCTGGAAAGCAGAACCGAAGCCATTTCCGTGCCGATCGAGGACAACCTCTTCAACGCCCTGCAACAGGCCGGGGAAAAGGACACCCTGGCCATGGCCCTGGCCGACATCTTTCAATGGGACGTCGATTTCAATACCGATTTCCGCCGCGGCGATCAGTTCCGTATTCTGGTAGAAAAGTACTATTTGGATCAGGAGCTGGTGCGCTACGGAAACGTGCTCACGGCGGAATTTTCCAATCAGGGGAAAAAGATCCAGGCCTTCCTGCACACCGTCCCCGGACGAAAAGCCGAATACTATGACGCTGCCGGCCGTCCCCTGCGCAAACAGATGCTCAAATCGCCGCTCCCCTTTCTGGCCCCCATCACCTCCCGTTTTTCCCGCAACCGCTTCCACCCCATCTTAAAAATTTACCGTCCGCATCTGGGTGTGGATTACGGGGCTCCGTCAGGGACACCCGTGCTTTCTATGGCTGACGGACGGGTAGTGGCCAAAAGCTGGGACGGAAAAGGCGGAGGCAATATGATCCGCATCAGCCATGCCGGCGGTATGACCACCACCTACATGCACCTGTCCCGCTATGCCGCCGGAATGGCCATCGGCAAGTCGGTCGACCAGGGCCAGGTCATCGGATATGTAGGAGCCACCGGACTGGCCTCCGGTCCGCATCTGGACTTCCGCATCCAAAAAGGGAAGCAGTACGTCAATCCGGTCCATGTACACGGCACCCCCTCCGATCCGCTGCCGGCCTCCCAGATGGCCTCCTTCCACAAGGTGCGCGACTCGCTGATGCACCAGCTCAACTTCGGCCCGCAGACCGCCCCGGCAGTAGCCGTAGCCGCAGCGCGGTAAGGTTCGTAGTTCCGCGTTTACGCGGCACAAACTCAAAAAGAACCATTCCGGTT
>CAZTVS010000202.1:0-4351 GCA_964617125.1 uncultured Acidobacteriota bacterium | reverse complement strand
TATTCCGCACGTAGGGCCACGATCGGATGGATGCGAGTTGCCCGGCGGGCCGGAAACCATGCCGCCAGGAGAGTAACCGCCAATAGGAGAAAGGCACCGCCGAAAAAGGAATTCGGATCGAGTGGAGCCAGACCGAACAGCTGGCTTTTGATAAGATCAGTCAGAGAGATGGCAATGGGAACACCCAAGATCAATCCCGCTCCTGCCAACAGCAAGGCCTCACGCAGAATCGGGCCGGCAATACGGCCACCGGTTGCACCCAACGCCATACGTATACCGATTTCTTTACGGCGGCGGGCGACATGATAGGCCATCAATCCGTAGAGTCCGATGCAGGAGAGCAGGACAGCCAGGGCGGCCAAGGTACTACAGAGGGCGGCAAAAAGACGTTCCCGGCTGATACCGCGATCGCGCACTTCCTCCTGTGTGGTGATGTTGTCGATCGGCACTGCGGCATCGATTTCGGCGATCGCCTTGCGGACTGCGGTAATCAGACTCGACGGCGGTAGAAAGGTGCGCAGAGCGAAATAACCGTTACGCAAGTGTGTCTGACGAAACCGGGAGTATAACCGTTGGCGGAAAGGGAAATAAGTGGTCGGAGGCACCGGTTCCCGGAGAAGCGCATATTTGATATCATGACATACTCCTACAATCTGCCAGTCAGCTTCCCACATGCGTATCGTCAAACCGAGAGGATTTTCTGCGGGCAAATATTTGCGGACAAAGGATTCGTTGACCACGATGACCTTGGGAGCCCCTTCACCATCCGTTTCACTGAAACCGCGTCCCTGAAGGATCGGAATGCCGAAGGTGGAAAAAAAAGACTCGCCTACGGTGTACCGGCGTGTTTGCATATTCAGTCCCGGAGCCGGCGGCCTTCCCAGGAACCTTAAATCCCCCGTGGATCCTCCATCACCGAGTAAAGGGAATTCGATGAAACTGGCAGACTGCACTCCCGGAATAGCGCCCAGTGAGTTCTGCACCCGGGTATAAAACTCGGAGGGCTGTCCGTCGGCGTAACCGCTGCCCCGAAGATGAAGCCGGAACAAAAGCAGCTTTTCCATACGAAAGCCGGGATCGATGTCGGCCAGATTGATGAGGGTGCGGACGTAGAGACCGGCACCGGTCAGCAACACCAGTGACAGTCCTATTTGGGCAACAACCAGGAATCTTCCGATTCTCAGTCGCGGAGCTCCGATAGTCCCTCGGCTTTCGAGTCCCTTCACCGGATCTGTACGCCCTGCCCGCCATGCCGGCAACAAACCGGACAATAGAGCCGTAAGCAGCACGCTGATCAGAGTAAAGCTCAGTACCAGCCAGTCAAGCGAGAGATCGTAACGTAAATGGCCCGCCGATCCTCCGAGAAGCCGGGCTATGACGGTACGTCCCCAAAAAGCGATGAGGATTCCCAGCAAGCCGCCCAATAAGGCCAACAGCAGGCTCTCGACAAGCGCCCGACTGATAAGCCTCCTATATCCTGCTCCCAGAGCGGCACGTATGGCCCATTCATGCTGTTGAGCTGCACTTCTAGCCAGCTGGAGTCCGGCAAGATTGGCACATGCAATCAATAAAACCAGGCCGACAACACCGAGCATCAACAAGAGCGGGCGATGGTAAAACTCACGATCGTAAGCCGTACCGCCCTGGCCCGGTTGAAGCAGGATCCTGGAACTTTTCATTTCCTGACGGGTCTCCCGGGCGAAGGCCGCGTCGAGTATGGCTCGAAGCCGTTCGTCGTCTGTACCGGGTTTCATCCGTGCCATAACCCGCACGTACCAATGGAAACGCGAAGTAATGGCCACATAAAGGAATTGGGAGTCATTCGACATGGGAACATAAAAATCGCTTGGATGTCCCCGATCCACACCGACAAATCCGCGTGGAAGCACCCCAACAACGGTAAAGCCTTTTCCATTGAGTCGGATCGTCCGGCCGATCACGCTGGGATCCAGGGAGAAGTGACGCTCCCACCAATCGTAGCTGATCGCCGCATAGGTTCCCCGCCCGGCGTAGTCTTCTCCGGCAGTCAATAACCGTCCGATCAACGGACGGACACCCAGACCGGAGAGAAAATTATCGGAAACCATGGCCCCCGAGGCGGTGAATGCTTCCTGATCCGCCTTTACAATCACATCCTGGAGAGGTACATATCCGAAAATGTCCGCCATATTCGATCCCTGCTCCCGCAACAATTGGAACACCGGAGGAGAAAAAGCGGAATCGCCGGAGATAGAAGGGATACGAACCTCTTTGCCTGACCAGCGCAGTTCGCGCAGCTCCTGAGGATTCGGCACCGGAAGCGAACTCAGCAGAATGGCGTTGACCAGAGAAAAGACTGCAGTATTGGCACCGATGCCAAGTGCCAGAGAGATCACGGAAATGGCCGTATAACCGGGATTCTTAAGCAGAGTTCGTATCGTATGCTGAAAATCGCACCACGGTAATATCATAGTATTCTCGCTCCGATCTATCCAAAACCTACGTTACGAAATTTGTCCTTTTTGGTTCAACGATCGCCAGGATTGCGGCAAATTTTCCCGATGGCCGCTCCATTCTCCATTTCGCATTTTTTATTCCAGAGCGGGAAATATTGAAAGGGGATGGAAAGACTTCCTTTCCCTGTCGAATTCTTATCTTCCGACTCGCGGAATCGCATGTCAGTTTGGTATTTGGAGCAGATGCATTCCTAGACCAAAGCAGGAGGAACGGGTGTATCGTCGGGGGAGAGGAACAGTCGATTCAAGCGATAATGTCCGCTTTCGGGATATGGTCATCCCAGGAGCGAACAGCTACCGACCCGGGTGATCCCCAATCCCAACCTTTAAAAGGATTCACGGACAGTCATGCAGCGATGAAGCCGCAAAAAATCACGCTATAGAAAAATGCATCAGCTGTTGTAGGGGCACGGCGTGCCGTGCCCAAGAGGAGCCCCCATCCTGCGGTTGCCAGGGCACGGCGTGCCGTGCCCCTACTCATGATCTTTTGCAGTCAGTTAGGAAACACCTGAAAATGATATTTTTGCGACGTCATCATGCAGTGACGATCTCTCAAAAAGTCGGTTTTTCCTTATTCGAATCCCGAAGGGATTCCGTAATAAAGCCCGGGGTTGCGCCACAGGCGCTACCCTGGGTTCCTGGCACCTGACATTGCCAACCCTGAAAGGGTTGCGTCAAGATAAGTATGCACGGGCCTCCGATCGATGCGGAGGGGCCGACTCAATTCATACCGGTGTTACGGACAAACCTCTTCGGAACCAAGCTTTCTTTTCTTTCCTGATATCCTTGCCGACCGTTTCCTAAAGCCGGATACGCTTGCCGGTGGCCGCCGATCGCCTGGCGGCATCCAGGATCTCGGTGACGATCAGATTGTTCTCCAGAGAGGAAAGTCCGGAGGGTTGTATCTCCTTGCGCACAACGGCAGCGAAGTATCGGAGGAAGTCGTCTTCGGGTGATGGAATCGGATCGGCTGTTTTCAGCTCTTCCTCGCCTCCGGCCAGTCGAACCCGAACCTGCCCCTGGCGAACGGTGTGCACGTAGCCGGTGCTTCCATAAACCTCCATGTCCTTGCGATCGAAGGGCCAGTTCCAGGAAGCCTGAACGATGCCCTGGCAGTTGGGATATTCCAGAAGGATCGTAGCCTCGTCATCGACCTTGGGGTAAATCTGCGGTTTGAAGCGCTGGGTAATGGCGGTGACCGCGATCGGCCTCCGGCCGTCCATCAGCCAGGTCATCAGGTTGGCGCCATAACAGCCAAAATCAAAGAGGGCTCCGGCCCCGTTTCTCTGCGGATCGCTCAGCCAGGAGAAAAATTCCGGCTGAGTTCCGATTTCCTTAGGTCCGCGATGGCCGTCGTGCACGACCACCTTGCGTATCTCCCCGATCGATTTCTCTTGTTTGGCGATTCGCCAGGCTGCCCGGTTGCTGGCATACCAGGTCGTTTCGTAGTTCACCAGGACCGGGATTCCGCTGCGGCGGGCGGCCCGTTCCATGGCGCGGGCATGAGAATTGCTGACCGCCAGAGGTTTTTCCATCATGACCGGAAGGCCTCGTTGGGCGCAGGCCTCGACCGCCTGCAGATGATCGAAGGTATTGGTGAAGACCACCACCCCCTGTGGCTTGGCGCGATCCAGCATTTCTTCCAGCCGGGAATACATCCAGGAAGGTTCCAGGCGAAATTGGGCAGCATAGCGGGAAGCCACCGACTGATCCGGTTCGGCAATGCCCACCATGCGAATGCTGTCGTGAGTCAGGTAGCGCCGGAGAAAACCGGAGGCGTGGCCGTGAACCAGACCGGCCATCCCCAAACGGATGGGTTCGGCCGCCATGGCATCCTCTTTCGCTAACAGGCATAT
>CAZTVS010000201.1:0-4448 GCA_964617125.1 uncultured Acidobacteriota bacterium | reverse complement strand
TCGGGCCTTCAGCCCTGAATCATTTCCCAAAGCTCACCTGGGGCGACGCTTCGCTTGCCCCAGGCTGATATGTCTCCGGGCCGTTGGCTCTCTCCCTTTCAAGGAGCCATCGGTAATTCGAATACAAGGGAAGGATCAAATCCTGCTCCTATGAATTTGACGTCTTATGGAATCGACCGCACGCAACGGATACGCGTCACTCGCGACAGATCGTGCCGTGACCTCTGTCTTCCGCCGGGATTGCCTTCTATTGTATTATCCAAATCCAGGCGAGGTTACCATGTCGGAAAATACAAATGAGGGCACCCGGTGTTCTTCCCCGGTACGATACCAGGCGGAAGCGTTATCTTCTTTCTCCCGGAATCTCCTGACGGCTGCCGGACTTCCGGCAGAGAAAGCGACGGCAGTTGCAGAAATCCTGCTGGAAGGCGATCTGCTGGGTCATGACACGCACGGATTGGCCCTGCTGGCCGGCTATCTACGCGAACTGGAATCGGGTTTCATGGAAAAGGAAGGTGGGCCGTCAACCCTCTCCGACCGGGAATCGGCCCTCGTCTGGGACGGTCGCTATCTGCCCGGACCCTGGCTTGTCAAACAGGCGATAACCCTGGCGTGTGACCGTATCCAAAGACACCCGGCGGTCATTGTTACCATACAGAGAAGCCATCACATCGCCTGTCTGCAGGCATACCTCAAACCGGTGACCGAAGCCGGATACATGATTCTTTTAACCTGTTCCGATCCCTCCATCGCCAGCGTGGCACCTCATGGCGGCGTAACTCCCTGTTTTACACCGAATCCGATTGCAGTCGGCTGGCCGACTGCCGGGGTTCCCGTCCTTATAGACATCAGCTCCTCGACCACGACCAACGCCATGACGCGGCGCCTCTACGATAAGCAGGAAAGGCTTCCCGGTCCCTGGGTGGTCGATTCGCGTGGACATTCGACCAATGATCCCGGAGTCTTGTTCGGCCAACCGCCCGGCGCTGTTCTCCCGCTGGGGGGAACCGATCTCGGGCATAAGGGATTTGCCCTGGCGATGGTGGTGGAAGCTCTAACCTCCGCCCTGGCCGGTTACGGAAGGAAGGACAATCCCGGGCGCTGGGGAGCTTCCGTGTTTCTCATGCTGCTCGATCCCCAATGCTTCGGAGGTCGGGAGGCATTCCTGCAGGAAACCGTCCATCTGGCTGCCGTGTGCCGCCAGTCCGCCGTACCGCCGGGAGGGTCTCCTGTCCGAATTCCGGGAGAGGGGGCATTGGCGCGGCGCTCACGACAGTTATCCGAAGGCATTACCCTCTACCCTTCGATCCTGCCCGCCCTGATTCCCTGGGCGGAAAAATTGGGAGTCGGCATCCCGCAACCTTTGCCGTAATCGGTGTACAGGAAACTCCATCCATTTCCAGTAAAAGGAACGAAATCCATGCAATCCAATCATACGCTCCGATGGAAGGTGTCTACCCTTCTGGTCCTGGTCTGTTTCGCCTGTTCGGTCTCCGCCGCCGGCCGGGAAACCGTCTCTTTGGCGGGAAAATGGCGGTTTCAGCTCGACCGCAAGGACGAGGGGATTTCGGCCCGTTGGTATACGCAGCCTTTGCCGGAAACGGTTTCGCTGCCCGGAACGCTGGCTGCTCAAGGTATCGGTGACCCGATTACGCTGCAAACCCGGTGGATGGGAGGCATTTATAATAAATCCTTTTTTACCGCACCGGAATACGAGCCCTATCGGAGGCCGGGGCAGATCAAGGTCCCATTCTGGCTGCAGCCGGAAAGGTATTATGCCGGTGCCGCCTGGTACCAGCGCACGATTTCCATACCAAAAGCCTGGAAAGGGAAAAGGGTGGTCCTACACCTGGAACGGCCGCACTGGGAAACGCGTGTATGGCTGGACGAGCGTTTTCTCGGGAATTGCGATGCCCTGGCAACCCCCCATGAATACGATTTAGGTACGACCCTGGCTCCGGGAGAACATACTCTGACGATACGGGTCGACAACCGGGCGGTGATCGAAATCGGGGAAAACTCCCACAGCATTTCGGATCACACCCAAGGGAACTGGAACGGGATGGCCGGCCGTCTGGAACTGACGGCCACCCGGCCGATCTGCCTGGAAGATGTCCAGATATTTCCCCGGGTCAGCACCCGTTCGATCACCGTGGAGGGGAGGATCGTCAATGCCCCAGGCAAGCCGGGGCAGGGCAAGGTTCAGCTGCAGGTGACGCCCGGGAATGTACGGAAAGAAGTGATTGTTTCCTGGGATGAAGGTGGCGGTTCTTTCCGGACCGAAATCGCGCTCGGTCCCGATGCCGAATTATGGGATGAGTTTCATCCTGCTCTTTATCGCCTGAGCGCCTCGCTGGATGGGAAGGATATGGGTTTATCCGTGTCCTTCGGCTTGAGGGAGATCACGACGCAGGATACGCAATTCCTCCTGAACGGGCGCCGAATCTTCTTTCGCGGTACGCTGGAGTGCGCCATCTTTCCTTTGACCGGGCACCCGCCTACCGATGTGGAATCCTGGAAACGGATCATTCGTATCGCCAAGGCCCACGGCCTGAATCACATCCGCTTTCATTCCTGGTGCCCGCCGGAAGCCGCCTTTCAAGCCGCCGACGAACTGGGTTTTTATTACCAGGTGGAATGCTCCTCCTGGGCCAACGGGCTGTCGCAGACGACCAATCACCGTGCCAGCCTGGGAGACGGTAACCCGGTCGATCGCTGGATTTACCAGGAGGCGGATCGTATCCTGAAATACTATGGCAATCATCCCTCCATTCTTTTGATGCCCTATGGCAACGAGCCGGGTGGAAAACAGCATCAAGCCTTTCTGGCCAAATGGGTCAACCATTATAAAGAGAAAGATCCACGGCGCCTGTATACCGCCGGATCGGGCTGGCCGCTGATTGCCGAGAATCAGTTCCATGTGTCTCCGGAACCGCGCATTCAGGCCTGGGGCAGCGGACTCAAGACGCGTATCAATGCCCTGCCTCCAGAAACGTCGACCGACTATCGGGCGATCATAGGAAAATATAACGTTCCGACCATCAGTCACGAAATCGGCCAGTGGTGCGTCTATCCGAACTTCGACGAGATCCCCAAATACCAGGGGTATCTCAAACCGCGTAACTTCGAGATCTTCCGAACCTTGCTGGAGTCTCATGGTATGGGAGGACAGGCCCGCGATTTTCTCCTCGCTTCGGGTAAGCTGCAGGCCCTGTGCTACAAGGCGGATATCGAATCGGCCCTGCGGACCCCCGGCATGGGAGGATTCCAGCTGCTCGATCTGCACGATTTCCCGGGCCAGGGCACGGCCCTGGTCGGGGTCCTGGATCCCTTTTGGGATTCCAAGGGCTATATCGGCCCGGAAGAGTTCAGCCGCTTCTGCAACAGCACGGTCCCTCTGGCCCGGCTTCCCCGGCGGGTATTCCGATCGCAAGAGATGCTGGAAGCGGACATCGAAGTGGCGCATTTCGGGCCGAAGGAGCTGAAGGCGGTCAGCCTTTATTGGAATATCAAGAACCAGGAGGGAAAGGTCCTGCTGTCCGCCATCTTTCCTTCGCGCGATATACCGATCGGCAATGGGTCCCCGCTCGCGCATGTAAGTTGTTTTCTCCCTCCCGTTTTATCCTCTCCGGCACGATACAAATTCGTAGTTGGACTTGAAGGTACGTCCTTCGAGAACGACTGGGACATTTGGGTTTATCCCTCGGAATCCGGCGAGAATCCTCCGGCGGATGTTTTCCTAACCGCAGAGTGGAATCAGGAGACCCTCATCCGTCTGCAGAAGGGAGAGAAGGTGTTGTTGATGATCCCATCCTCCCGAGTGGCGCCCGATCCGAAACTGGGCCGAGTGGAGATCGGCTTTTCCAGCATCTTCTGGAACACCGCCTGGACCAGCAGGCAGGCCCCGCACACCCTGGGCATCCTCTGTGACCCGAAACATCCGGCCCTGTCGGCCTTTCCTACCGAGTATCACAGTAACTGGCAATGGTGGTACCTGATCAAAGGGGCCGGAGCCATGATCCTCGATGGCTTGCCTCGGGATGTCCAGCCCATCGTCCAGGTGATCGATGACTGGTTCACGGCCCGCCGGATGGGGTTGGTATTCGAAGCCCGACTCTACCGGGGGAAATTACTGGTTTGCAGCATGGATCTGCAGAAGGACCTCGACGCCAATCCGGTAGCCCGCCAGATGCGCCAGAGCTTGCTGCAATACATGGCCGGCGCCGACTTCGCCCCGAAAGCGGAGGTAACCCCGCAACAAATCCAATCCCTGATCCAAGAGTGACACAGGCATTCCTGCCTGTGAAGGCAAACTTAAAAACAAAGCAAAACATAACAAAAAAAAGAGATCCACTAAATGACTCCGGAGGAGGAACCCGAAAATCCCATCTGTGATCACTCCACGCGTCGTAATCTGCCCCATTGGAGGGCAGAAGGTTGCATCTACT
>CAZTVS010000200.1:0-4590 GCA_964617125.1 uncultured Acidobacteriota bacterium | reverse complement strand
TACGGAATCCCTTCAGGATTCCTTCGATCCGAAGTAACAGAGGAAAGAAATCGAACGACGGATAGATTGCAAGGTCATCATAAACGAAGTCGTATGAATTCCATTTTAAGTCGTATCTGAATTGACTCTATAATTTGTAAGGGGCACGGCACGCCGTGCCCCTACAACAGCTGATACTATTTTCTATCGTATGATTTTTTACGACTTCAACGCGATGGGTCTAATGATATAGTTCTGACGTGAGGTGGCAAATAGAAAACCTATTGGGGAGGCATGTATGAATTTTTCCATGGGAGTGATCGGGGGCGGCAATATCAGCCGCACTCATGTTCGGGCCGCAATGGAGATAGAGGGCCTGCAGGTGACCGGCATCTATAATCCATCCGATGAATCGGCCCAAACCCTGGCCGCAGAATGCGGGGCGACGTTTTTCTCCGATTGGGATTCCTTTCTGTCCCATAGGCCGATGGACTTTGTGGCCATCGGCAGCCCATCCGGACTGCATGCCGACCAGGGGATAGAGGCCGCCCGTCACGGATTGCACGTCCTGACGGAAAAACCTATGGACGTCAACCTCGAAAAAGCACAGGCCTTGCTAAAGGCGTGTTCTACTCATGGGCGCAAACTGGGCGTTTTCTTCCAGGACCGGGTCAAATCCGACATACGGCTCTTCCATAGCTGGATGGAACGGGGTGTAATAGGTAAACCCTTGTCCGTTGCGGCTCAAATCCGCTGGTATCGTCCTCCCGAATATTATTCCCTCTCGGACTGGCGAGGAACATGGGCCATGGACGGGGGAGGAGCCCTGATGAATCAGGGCATTCATACGGTGGATTTGCTGTTATGGCTACTCGGCCCGGTCAAACAGGTATACGCGCGAGCCGGGGCATTATGGCACCGGATCGAGGTGGAGGATACGGTTGCTGCCGTCCTCGAATTCGAAAACGGGGCCCTGGCCACGCTGGAAGCCACAACCGCGGCCTATCCGGGCTACCCAAGAAAACTGACCATCAGCGGCAGCGAGGGGACTGTTCAACTGGAGCACGATCGGATCACCTGCGTAGACCTGAAACGGCCTCCGGCCGACCTGCCGAAGACCGGACAGGGGGATTCCAATTTGTCCTCCTCCTCCCCGGTGGTTTCCGATACGACAGGCCATCGTCTGCTTCTGGAAAACTTCCTACTGGCCTTACAGGGAAAGGCCGAGCTCAGTTGCAGCGGGGAAGAAGGGATAGAAAGCGTGGCCCTGGTACAGGCCATTTACGCCTCCGCCCGAACCGGGATGCCTGTGTCTCCCGCCGCCCTTCTCTGCGGCAGGGTTTGATTGGATCCGGAAGAGCACTCAGGCCTGGGATGGTATCTTCTTCGAGGAAACGGCTTGACAGAAACCCGGGCACATATGTATATTTATTCACTTGATAGAATAGATATACATAGATTTGCAGTCGTATGATTTCCAAAGGAATCCGTCAAAGAACCATTTTTGAGGTGATCCGGCAGGAAGTGGTTCCCAACCAGCAGCAATTGCAGAAAAAGCTCCGGCAGAGCGGAATCGTTGTTACCCAGGCTACGCTCTCCCGAGACATCAAAGAGCTGGGACTGGTGAAAGGTCCGCGGGGCTATCAGGAACCACAAACCGGAGGGCCATCGGCCTCGGAAGAACACCTGGACCACCTGCTCCGGGAATTTCTGGAGGATATACAAACCTCGGGAAATCTGGTTTTACTGAAAACACAACCGGGATGTGCCCAGACCGTGGCCGTCGCCCTGGACCGGGTCCATTGGAAAGAGTTAGCCGGGACGCTGGCGGGCGATGATACCATTCTCATGGTCATCGCCGAAGGGTATCGGTCGACGGAAATCAAAAAGCGCATTCGAAAAATAGTAAGTTGAATGGAAGAGATAGGATGACTCAAACGGTCAGGAAGGAAGATAGATGAAAACGAAGATGGAAACAGTTGTGCTGGCTTATTCGGGTGGTTTGGATACATCCATTATCATCCCGTGGCTGAAGGAAAACTATCAGTGTCAGATCATTGCCATGGTCGGCGATGTTGGGCAAGGAGACGACATGGACGCGGTCCGCACCAAGGCTCTCAGCAGCGGTGCCGACCAGGTGTTTGTCGAGGACCTGCGGGAAGAATTCCTGGTCGATTACGTCTACCCGATGGTTCAGGCCGGGGCCATCTACGAACACAAATACCTGCTGGGCACCTCCATCGCTCGGCCCATTATCGCCAAGCGCCAGGCCGAGATCGCCTTGCGCGAGGGGGCCACGGCCCTCTGTCATGGCTGCACGGGAAAGGGAAACGATCAGGTCCGTTTCGAATTGACCTACAAGGCGTTCGCCCCGCACCTGAAGGTGATCGCCCCCTGGCGTATATGGAACATACAATCCCGGGAGGATGCCCTGGAATATGCGGCTTCCAAGGGAATCGACGTCTCCGTCAGCAAGGCCAAGATTTACAGTCGCGACCGCAATCTCTGGCATCTCAGCCATGAGGGCGGCCTGCTGGAAGATCCGGCCAACGAACCTCCGGAGGACCTCTTTCTCTGGACGGTCAGTCCCGAGCGGGCGCCGGACCAACCGGAATATTTGGAGATCGGCTTCTCCCGGGGTATCCCTGTAACCATCAACGGAAAGAGCATGCTACCGGTGGAGCTGCTGGAATGCCTGAACGCCGCCGGTGCGCGCAACGGCATCGGCCGCATCGATCTGGTGGAAAACCGTTTTGTCGGCATGAAATCACGCGGGGTCTATGAGACTCCCGGCGGAACGCTGCTCATGGCCGCCCATCAGGAACTGGAAGCGCTGGTCATCGATCGCGACACGGCCCATTTGAAGGAGCAGCTGGCCGTTCGCTACGCCGAACTTGTCTACTTCGGGCAGTGGTTCACTCCGGTGCGCGAAGCCCTCGACGCCTTTGTGGCCAATACCCAGGCGGTGGTCAACGGCAATGTACGATTGAAGCTTTACAAGGGGAACGTGATGATCGTCTCCCGCAACTCGCCGAATTCCCTTTACAGCGAAGATCTGGCCATGTTCAACATGCGCAGCAGTTACGACCAGAAGGATGCCGCCGGTTTCATCAACCTTCTGGGATTGCCCATTACGCTGCAATCTCCACGCTACCGCAAACTGATCAAACAGTAATTCTATGTCCGGAAAAGAGAACACGAAATCCGCTCTGCCGGCCAAGATGTGGGGCGGACGCTTCCAGAAGCCGCCCGATCCCGATTTCGAACGGCTCAATGAATCGTTGAGCTGCGACGGGCGGATGCTGGAAGAAGATCTGACGCTGAATCAGGCCTGGGCCAAGGCTTTGGGCACCGCCGGACTCCTGACCCAGGAGGAGTGCGGGCAACTGGTCAGCGCCTTGCAGGATTTGAAGACCGAATGGAGGGGCCGGAAACCGCCGGCCCTGGCGGCGGAAGACGTTCACAGCTTCGTGGAAGCCCGTCTGGTGGAAAAGACAGGCAACCTCGGATATCGCATCCATACGGGAAGAAGCCGCAACGACCAGGTGGCCACTGATACGAGACTGCACCTGCGTCAGGCCGTTCTTTCGCTGCAAACCGCGATGACAGAAACGGTGCGGGAACTGCTCCGGCTGGCCGAATCGGCCTGGGGAACACCCATGCCGGGCTTCACTCACCTGCAAAGGGCCCAACCGGTTCTATTCAGTCATTACCTCCTCTGCTTCGAAGCCATGCTGGACAGGGATTACAAACGTCTGCAGCATGCCCTGGAGGGGACCGACTGTATGCCTTTGGGCTCCGGAGCTCTGGCCGGTTGTGCCTTTTCCATCGATCGCCGAACCCTGGCACTGGACCTGGGGTTCACCGACATCTCCCGCAACAGCCTGGATGCCGTCAGCGACCGGGACTTCCTTTGCGATTTTCTTTATGCGGCCGCCATGACGATGCTGCACCTGAGCCGCCTGGCCATGGACTTCATCCTCTTTTCCACCAAGGAATTCGATTTTCTGCAGATGGGCGATGCGGTCACCACCGGCAGTAGCCTGATGCCGCAGAAAAGGAATCCCGATGCCATGGAACTGGTCCGCGGCAAGGCGGCCAGGATGGAATCGCGTCTCCTGGGATTGATGAGCCTGCTGCGCAGCCTGCCGACGGGATATAACAAGGATCTGCAGGAAGACAAAGCGGCCGTTTTCGAGGCGATCGATGAATTGGCACTCATCCTGCGGGTAACCCAGGTAGCCCTGGCCGATACCGTCCTTCATACGGACAAGATGCGCCAGGCCGCCTCCGACACATTTCTTTTAGCCACCGATCTGGCCGACTACCTGGTGACGAAAGGCGTCGCCTTCCGGCAGGCGCACCACATTGTCGGCGAAGTTGTCAATTATGCCTTGCAAGGCTGCCGGGAACTGACCGATCTCCGGTTGGAGGAGTTCCGAACTTTTTGCGACCGTTTCGACGCCGATCTTTACGACTGGCTGAGTCTGGAATCATGCCTGAACCGCAGGGCCCTGCCCGGAGGGACGGCGCCGCAACAGGTGCGGCAGGCTCTGGACGCAGCCTGGCAACGCTGGCGCTCCAGAAACGCATAGTTTGCGTTTTGGATTT
>CAZTVS010000199.1:0-4735 GCA_964617125.1 uncultured Acidobacteriota bacterium | reverse complement strand
ACTGTTCGGAAAATGGCGACAACGATTCCTGCGGATTTGATTGCCCCTTGTGGAATGAACTGCCGCCTTTGCCTGGGATACATTCGAGAGAAAAATAAATGTCCCGGTTGTTTGAGGATTGTTAGTTCGGAAAGTCAAAAATCAAAATGCCGGACCACATGTCAAATTAGAAACTGTGATGAAATCACCAAAGGTAAAAGTAAGTATTGTTCCGATCGTTGTATTCGGTTCCCCTGTGCCCGATTGAAACAATTGGATAAGCGTTACCGAACCAGGTATGGTATGAGTATGATCGACAATCTCACGATGATCCATAAATGTGGGATCAGGCATTTCCTTCGGATGGAAAAAGGGAAATGGGTTTGTCCCGAATGCGGTGCAATGATTTGTGTTCACTGGCCGTCGTGCCTTTCCTGTGGGAAACAATGGCATTAAGACCACCCGACCATTTGCCATACGGGAGCGCTAAAAGCCACGTCCCCGTGAGTAACACGTTAGAGTAAAAAGACTCTAGATCAGGAGCAACAGAAATGAGAAAATTGATCATTGCTTCCATCGTTATCAACATCCTGCTCGTCCTCTGCACATTCGACGACTTTCTCTCGCTGCATGACATCAAAGCGGACTACGTCAGCAAATTTGTCCTCAACTATCTCCATGTCGAGACTTCCGCAGCGCTGCCGACGTGGACCGATACGAGGCTGGAGTGGGCCTCGGTCACCGTCAGCTACGTGGTACGGTCGATTCTGATCGTCTCGAACCTTGCCCTTCTCTTCTTCCTGAGGAAGCGGCTCCCGTTTGAGAATGGACTCGCTTCCGTGCAAAAGTAAGCCCACACATCTGTAAAGAAGTAAAGCCAGCAATCGGTTACAGCGGACGGCACTGCAACCGGAGGAGTGTTAGGTGGAGAAGGAGTCAGGCGGCGGCCAGCTTCTTGACCCGGAGAGAGAGCCTTTTTAATTCGGCTTGGGCAAGATCATACTGGAGCTGCTGCTGCAACCAACTTTCGGATGTTGTGTTGAAGGCAATCGATAATCGGACGGCCATCTCTGGGCTAATTCCAGAGCGACCATTCAGAATACTTGATAGTGTTTTGCGGCTTACGCCAAGGGCTCGAGCTGCTGTCGTCACGCTTAGCCCCAACGGGGCCAGGCAAAGCTCCCGCAGGATTTCCCCGGGATGGGGAGGATTATGCATTTTCATGGTGGACTCAATGGTAGTCTTCATAGTCAACATCCTTAATGTCAGATCCGGAAAACTTGAAGGTCACACGCCAGTTCCCACTCACACTGACAGCCCAACTGTCCTTCCGGTCGCCTTTCAGGGCGTGAAGCTGCAATCCCGGTAAAGCCATATCTCGTGGCTCAATTGCAGCATTAAGCCGGCCTAGAATAAGACGAAGCCGTTCAGCGTGATTAGCCTTGATTCCGGCAGTCGTACCATGTTTGAAAAAGCGTTCCAGTCCCTTATGTCGGAATTTGAGAATCGCCACAATGGAAAGAGTAACATGATACGCATATGGTTACAATATACACATGATTATGTGCTCCAGCGTACGGCATAAAAAGGCGTGATGGTACTGAAATCAGATCTTCGGAGGACTTGTATGTGGGGAGGAGGAAAAGTCCTTCTTGATACAGTCTGACGATCCCGGTAAAATTGCCGGTGCTCGAAAATCGAATCAATCAATCAGATGGGAGGAAGAGATGAAACAGGCAGCTCTTATTACCGGTGCGGCCAGGGGTATCGGCCGGGCCATCGCCGTGGCCCTATCCAAGGAAGGCTTTGATATCGCTATCGCCGATGTGTTGCCGAAAGAGGATGCGGCAGAGGGGCTGAAGGCGTGCGAACAGAATGGCGCCCGGACGCTTTTCATCCGGTCCGACATCAGTCAGGCAGAGTCTCGCAGAACCATCCTGGAGTCGGTTAAAACTACGTTCGGCTGTCTGGATCTGCTGGTCAATAACGCGGGCGTGGCGCCCAAGGTTCGGGCCGACATTTTGGAGGCTTCGGAAGAGAGCTTCGACCGGCTGATCAGCATCAACCTGAAAGGCCCCTATTTCCTGACCCAGCTGGTAGCCAACTGGATGGTGGAGCAGAAGAAAAACGATCCCGCCTATGCCGGGAAGATCGTCAACATCGCCTCGATGTCCTCCTATACCTCTTCGACCGGACGCGGCGAATACTGCATCTCCAAGGCGGGGGTGAGTATGATGACCAAACTGTATGCCGACCGGCTGGCGGAGTACGGCATCAACGTGTACGAAGTCCGGCCGGGGATCATCGCCTCGGATATGACCGCCAAGGTGAAGGAAAAATACGACAAACTGATCGCCGAGGGCCTGCTGCCCATCAAGCGGTGGGGATATCCTGAGGATGTCGCCCTGGCCGTGGCGGCGATGGCCAAAGGGCTGTTGCCCTACTCCACCGGCGAGGTGATCAACGTGGATGGAGGCTTCCATCTGCAGAGGCTGTGAAAGATAGGCGGACGGCAAAAAGGAAAAGAATGTCATGAAGAAAACAAGCGTAAACGTCCAGGGAATGGAAATCCCGGTTTATTCCATGAATACGGTCGTTGTGGGTTCCGGTGCGGCCTCGCTCTCCTGTGCCGACCACATCCACAATCTGGGGCAGACCGATCTGGCCGTAGTCACGGAGAAGGTCGGCGGCGGCACCTCCAACAACACCGGTTCGGACAAGCAGACCTATTACAAGCTTTCCGTGTTCGGCAAGGAGGGGGATTGTCCCTACGAGATGGCCAAATCCCTCTATGACGGCGGCTGCATGCACGGCGACCTCGCCCTGATCGAGTCGCTCTGTTCCGCACAGGGCTTTTACCGCCTGGTAAACATCGGCGTTCCGTTTCCCCACAACCGCCTGGGCGGCTTCGTCGGCTACAAGACCGACCACGATCCCCGTCAGCGCGCCACCTCCGCCGGCCCCTGGACCAGCAACCAGATGTTCCAGTGCCTGCTGCGGGAGGTGAAGCGCCGCAAGATCAAGATCTTCAACGGATTCGAGGTGGTGGGCATCGTCACCGACGGGGACCGGGCCTGCGGCATTGTCGCCCTGGACAAGAAGAAACTCAAAACCCCATCCGCCGGGCTTACCTTGTTCCATGC
This sequence comes from uncultured Acidobacteriota bacterium, assembly GCA_964617125.1. Lineage (GTDB taxonomy): Bacteria > Acidobacteriota > UBA6911 > CAINFC01 > CAINFC01 > CAZTVS01. The sequence goes on along the minus strand of CAZTVS010000199.1, from coordinate 1,613 downwards.
GGAAAACGTGGTCTTCGGTGTAGGTGGGCCCGGCGGTCTGTACAAGACCTCGGTCTATCCCAAGGTACATACCGGCGCCATCGGCCTGGCCCTGGAAGCGGGCGCCAGGGCCGTGAACCTGACCGAATCCCAGTTCGGGCTGGCCTCGATACGGTTTCGCTGGAACGTCTCCGGTACCTACCAGCAGGTCGTTCCGCGCTATATCAGTACGGATCCCGCCGGCGGGGACGAGAAGGAATTTCTCAATCCCTATTTTCCGACCTTTGGCCGTCTGAACACCGCCGTGTTTCTCAAGGGGTACCAGTGGCCCTTCGATCCGCGCAAGATTCCGAATTACGGCTCGTCGCTGGTCGACATCCTGGTGTATATCGAGACCGTGGTGCGCGGCCGCCGGGTGTACATGGATTTCCGGCAAAATCCCGTGGGAGACGAACGGCTCGGCGCATTCCGTTTCGAGGATCTGGAGCGGGAGGCCTACGATTATCTCGCCAAATCCGACGCCCTGTTCGGAACCCCCCTCGAGCGGCTGGCGAAGATGAATCCCATGGCCATCGATCTCTACCGGAAAAACGGCATCGATCTCACCCGGGAGCCGCTGGAGGTGGCCGTCTGCGCCCAGCACAACAACGGCGGGCTTCTGGGCGATCTCTGGTGGGAATCGAACCTCCGGCACCTGTTCCCGGTCGGCGAGGTCAATGGTTCCCACGGCGTGTACCGGCCGGGCGGATCGGCCCTGAATTCCGGCCAGGTGGGCAGCCTGCGTGCCGCCCAGCGGATCGTGAAGGTCTACGGAGAAAACACGGTTTCTCTCGAACGCTTTACGGAAGCCGCCGCAGCTAGGGTGCGGGAGATTTCCGGCGTGATCGACGGACTCCAATCGCACCTCGGCAAGACTAGTGAAGTGGCCTCGTTCCGCGAGGAGTTCCAGTCGCGTATGAGCGCCTGCGGGGCCCATATACGCGACCTGGCGGCAGTGGAAAAGGCGCTCGCCGAGGCTTACCGCCAGGTGGAGCGTTTTGCGGAGATGCAAATCCGGAGCGCGGCCGAGATCCCGGAGGCCATGAAAAACCGGCAGCTGGTCCTGGCCCATGCGGCCTACCTGGAATCCATCCTCTTCTACCTCCGGCAGGAGGGCGGCAGCCGCGGCTCCTACATGGTGATGGACCGCGAAGGGCGTCCCGTACTCGAAGGCCTGCTGGACGAATGGCGCTATAAACCGGAGAACGAGTCCCTGCGTACCCGGATGCTGGAATGCTCCCTGGAGCCGGGCCGTTTCCGATGTGCCTTCACCGAGCGACGCCCGCTGCCGACGGAGGATTTCTGGTTCGAGAACGTCTGGGGCGATTTCCAGCAGGGCCGCATCTTCGAATAAATCAGATCACGGTTTCGACCCCGCATTCGGCGAAATTTTTATCTGCGGTCACCCCCGGCAGGGCATGAGTCAACGCGGTGGCGATAAGGAAACGGTCACATTTTGAGAGATTGGGAAAGGATGATGGGGCGGTAAAAAGTGGCACAGACATTCTTGTCTGTGACTGAAACGTGCGTCCAATGGGCATCTGGCAAAATTACACAGTATGGTTTCCGACTTTTTACCGCTTCGTCAAAGAATG
>CAZTVS010000198.1:0-4743 GCA_964617125.1 uncultured Acidobacteriota bacterium | reverse complement strand
TTTCACGGATCCATGGGATGCCGCGTAAACGCGGAACTACGAACCTCCTGATTTTACCCAAGGTCATCCTAATTCCGTCACCAGGTTTCTTGCCGGGGTCGACCACGGCAGATGTGAAATAAAATCGCTATTTCCTTTTCAGGGTGCAGACGGCAAGCAGGCCGATGCCGAGAAGAAACAGGGGGTAAGGCTCAGGCACCGACTCTTTGTATCCGGCATCATGGGAAAAGGGGGCCTTCCCTACCACTTCTTCTGTCATTGCTTTATTTTTCCCGCCGGTATTGGTATTGGTCGCAAAGAGGTCGAAGTGCAGCTCGTATCCGTCGTTCAGACTTCCGGCATTGATGGCAAAGGAGTTTTTGTAGACAAATCCCGAACCCGAATCAGGATCCGCCACGTCGTATCCGGGGTATTTCCCGGAGGTATCCACCTGAACCGGAATCAGAAAATAGGCTGCCGGGAAAATGCCATGTGACGGCAATGGACTCCCATAGAGCAGATTCGGTCCATATTGGTTATAGGTACTGGTAAGATTTCCGGTTGTAATGGTAATCGTGCCGAAATTTCCGCTGCCTCCATCCGATAAGACGGCCATGGTTAGATAGTAGTTATAGCCGGATTGGTACTTCTTATCCCATACCAAAGTGTTGAGTATGAATTGCGGATTACCGGTCATCATGGTTTCCGTTATGGTGTCGTACACACCCCCATCGATATCCAGCTGCAGGAATGGGATGGCCTGTACATGCCGGATCGACCCCATCCCCAACACCAAAAAAAACACTACAGATAACCAGATATACCGTCTCATAGCTTCCCCTCTTTCTCTCTCTCGATCCCCTCTCCTGTCCGGCTTCCGGAAAGGCGACATGGCTACCGATTCAACCACTTTCCATCCGCCACGACCTGATTCGAACATGGACTCACATTTGAAATTTTAAAAAGAATTGCTCGCCGAAATTGTGTTCCACGTCACAATTGTGGACTTTCCACTCTTCTATGTTATGGTTATTGGAAAAGGAGCCGTCAGATGACCAATCGATTGATAGAAGAGATCAGCCCTTACCTTCTGCAACATGCCCATAATCCGGTGGACTGGTTTCCCTGGGGAGAGGAAGCGTTTCACCTGGCCAGAAAAAAGAATGTGCCTGTCTTCCTCAGTATCGGCTATGCCGCCTGTCACTGGTGCCATGTAATGGAGAGGGAGTCGTTCGAAGACGAATCGACCGCCGCTTATCTGAATTCTCATTTTCTGTGCATCAAGGTCGATAGGGAGGAACGGCCGGATCTGGATTCCATCTATATGCAAGCCGTAGTGGAGATTACCGGGCAGGGCGGATGGCCGCTGAGTGTCTTTCTCACCCCGCAAGGGGTACCTTTTTGGGGAGGTACTTATTTTCCGAAAACTCCGCGTCATGGTATGCCTTCCTTTCTGCAGGTTTTACAAATCGTATCCGAGAGATGGGATAACGAGCCGAACCGGATGGTGCAATTGGCCGATACCTTGCACCGGCAAATCCAGGAAGCCCAGAGGATGATGCCGGTAGAAAAGAGAAATCCCGATGCAAAAACTGCGGCAGCGGCAGCCCGCCAGTTAAGCCGGGATTTCGATGCTGTAAACGGTGGATGGGGAACTGCCCCCAAATTTCCCCAGCCCATGACGTTGGACTTTTTACTCTCCCGCTACCAACATACCCAGGAAACGGATTTACTGTCCATGGTCGACAGAACCCTGACCCGCATGGCCGAAGGCGGGATCTACGACCAGATCGGCGGGGGATTCCACCGGTATTCCACCGATGCCGGGTGGCAGGTACCTCACTTCGAAAAGATGCTCTACGACAATGCTTTGCTGGTCCGCACTTATCTCCATGCCTGGCAGATCACCGGGAATCCTTTGTTTCGTCGGGTGGTGACCGGCATTCTCGACTATGTGACGAGAGAAATGATCCATCCGCGCGGCGGTTTCTTCAGCACCCAGGACGCCGATTCGGAAGGCGTGGAAGGTAAGTTCTTTCTCTGGTCCCATTCGGAAATTCAGGAGATACTTCGAGAAGAAGCGGATCTCTTCCGCCGGTATTACGGAGTTACGGAGGAGGGCAACTTTGAAAGAAGCAACATACTGCATATTTCTCTTTCTCAGGAACTGGCGGCCGAAAGGATGGGGCTCTCGCCGCGGGCTTGGGCGGACCGTTTGGATCGATCCATTCGCCGGCTTTTTCTGGCCAGGGAAAAACGCACACCCTGCAACCGGGACGAAAAGATAATTGCTTCCTGGAACGGTCTGATGCTGGCCGCCTTCGCTGAAGCCGGACGGGTCCTCGATCGGGAAGATTACCGACAGACGGCCGTCCGGAATGCACAGTTCCTGCTGCAAGAACTGCGCTCCCCGGATCGTCGTTTGTATCGTATCTGGAAAGACGGCTCCGGACCCAGGGGAAAAGCCTATCTGGAGGATTATGTTTATCTGGCGGCTGGCATTCTGGAACTGTATCGGACTACCTTTCTGTCAGACTGGTTTGTGGAAGCGCGGTATCTGATGGAGACCGCCGTTCGACATTTTTCCTCCGCATCCGGTATGTTCTACGACACCGCCGACGACCATGAAACCCCGTTGCTGAGGCCCATCTCCCTTCAAGATAACGCCCTCCCTTCCGGCAATGCGGTGGCCGCTGCGGTTTTTCAGCAATTGGCTGCCTATTCGAAAGAAGTACGCTATCGGGAACAGGCAGAACGTATGCTGGGGCAAATGCAGGACCTCGTCCGTATGTATCCGAATTCCTTCGGGGCCTGGTTGACAGCCCTGGAACTCTACGGTGGAGACATCGAAGAGATTGCCATTGTCGGCATTCCGGAGGATCCGAACACACAGGCCCTGCTTCGTGTCGCTCAGGACGGATTCCACCCCGGACGGATCATCGCATGCAAACGGCCCGGAGAAAATCCGCCGATTCCTCTTTTACATAGGCAGGAGATGGTGGGGGGAAAGGCTACGGCTTTCGTTTGTCGTCAATGCAACTGTCTGTATCCGACAACGGAACCGGAAGAGTTGAAGAGACAGTTATCCGAAGGGAAAAGCGATCCTGTAAATTCAGGCGGTTGTTTTCAGTAATTCGTCGTCCAGTTGGAGTTCATAGGAAAGGATGGTACTAATATTCAGTTTTTGGGAAGCGTGCAGGATTTCAATACCGACGATTTTATTATCCGATGTCGTATCCAGATTGACGCCCTCGGAAATTTCCACGACCCCGTTAGGCTTCTGATTTCCCAGTTTCAAGTAAATGGCATCTATCTCCCGATCATAGTGTACTTTCATTTTTTCTCTCTTTCTTCAGCGGATAGTTGGTAATAACCGTACAGGTATCCTTCTCAACAGTGACTACAATTTTTATAGGATATCTTTGACCAACATCCCTGATAATCTCATGTTCGCCGGAAACCAGATTCATATCCCCCAAGATGCCCGCTACCATAGACTCAGAAATTCCATACAACTTGGTACGCCTTTTGGCATGCCTTGAAAACCGGATATTCATATAATCATTAACAACATTATAACGCATCTATCACCGATGCCAAACCGTTCTCTCACATAGCGATTGAGCACGCACATTTCCGGTTAGCGACCTGGCGTGTAGATGCATATGATACTATTTGGAGAAAAAAACGGGACAATAACATGCGTAACTATACCATTCCGAATTTGGGCCGGGTTTTACATATTGCCGTACTGCTGTATGGGACGCTCTTCTCCTGCGCCTTGTGCTATGGCGGAGACGAATCCCGCCGCTCCTCCCCACTGACTTTCATCCATGTCTCCGATACGCATCTATGCAAGTTGGACGGCCTGGACCGACGCTTTATCGAGAAAAGGAAGCAATATGGCCAAGGGTATGGGGTATGGAAACGCTTTCTGGAGACCGTTCCCCGCAAGGTAAAAGCCGATGCCGTGGCCATCACGGGAGATCTGATCGATTTTTACGAAGCCCAGACCGGCAACGGGACGATGCGTGCCGAAGAGATCCGATCGTTTGCCAAACTGGTGCGATCCTCTTCTCTACCGCTTTGGCTGGCTCTGGGTAACCACGATTTGGGAAGCTACTGGTTCGAGGGGGATGACTATCTGAACGGGCGACACAATACCCAGAAGGCCCGTGCCGCCTGGATCCGAAACGTGCCCTGTTTCGAAAACGGCACATGGTACAGCCTAATCAGACGGATCGGTGCTGCCAACTATCGCATGATCTTTCTGGAAAACGGCTATCGTGAAGACGGTATTCCCGGAGATCTGGTCGATCAGACCCAGCTGGCCTGGCTCCAATGGCAACTCGCACAGGGAAAGGAAGATACCAACATCATTTTGATGCACATACCGCTCCCGGTCGGCGATACCAACGGCGACGGCATACGCTTCAGCCCCCCTCCTGGCGGATGGCCGTTTCCCGACACCTACCAGCGGGGACTGATGCGAGTTCTGAACGAAAATCCCTCCGTCGTGGCCCTTCTGGTCGGGCACCAGCACCGCAACGTGATCGAAGACATTCCCTTCCCTGCCGGTCACCGTATCACCCAGATACAAACCGGCAATCTCCAGGTGGATCCCAAGAATTGGCGCGTGGTCCGACTGACGGAAAACGAAGTGAGCGTTTCGTCTCCGGGCTCCAGTGAAGAAACGGCCTGGAATGCACCCAGTCGTCTGTCGCTGAGGAAACACGGACCAAAAGAGATTACACCATAAAATAA
>CAZTVS010000197.1:0-4779 GCA_964617125.1 uncultured Acidobacteriota bacterium | reverse complement strand
AGGTCAGATTCATGGTGAATCAATCGGCTGGCATGAGTACCGTTATGCACATGGATTCGTTCCGGCTGGAGCTTAGCATCCATACGATAAAGTCCCAGCCCGGTTCCGGTCGCCTTTTTATGAGAATTGTAGGTGATCGCCCACAGGGCATCCGCCCAGGGCATGAGCGCTCCGATGCCGCATTCGCTCCGCGTCGGCCCCATATCGGCGCGAAAACCGACATGGGGGAAAAAGGGTAGAAAGCTTTGTGCATCCATACCACCAACCATGCAGGGAAGCAGGGTCATCCAGTTTCTTCGCGATAGTTTCATAACCATGATAACCTCGTAAAAAATCCGCCTTCGATACACAAAAGTAGGGGCGATCCTCGCGGTTGCCCGGGAAGTATATCCATCAGGGCTGACGGGCAGCCGCGAGGGTTTCCCCTACAACTGCTGATACAATATTTATTAGGATGCTTTTTTGCGACGTCAGCAACCATGACGACGTCGCAAAAAAGCAGGAGGTTTGTAGTTCCGCGTTTACGCGGCATCCCATTGCAGATCCTATGCCAGGGCGGCAATCTCGATGCAACGTACGACGTATTTGGAGTGCGGCGGCTCGACGCCGCTTTTCTCCGGGCCACCTCGGCGGCCCGAACCCCGCGAGCCGAGGCTCGCGGCACAAGGCGGTGCCCAGGCACCGCACTCCACAAAAATGCCCGGATGGCATCATGCGCCGGAATCTTTGGGACCAGGTACCGAGGAAATACTTGTGGAGATATCAAACCATTTTATCTTTTAACAAGGTATTATTTTTCAAGCCTCCCTCGACCCGGCCGGTATTGCTTTTTGTACCAACACCTCTCTGTTTGAGCAGGGAGTACAAGCGGGGTCGGGACAGACCGGAAATCCGCGTGGCCTCCTCTATCTTCCCACGGGTGTGATCGGTCAAAACCTGTAAATAGTATTTTTCCGTCTCTTTCTTGAATTCTTTCAGGGTCATGGGAAGATGAAAGGTGTACAGGTGGGTTTCCCGCGGGGCCAGGTTTTCACTGAGTGATACCTTTTTGATATGGATGCGAATGTCAGGAGGAAGGTGGTTGGCCGAAAGGGTGGGAAATTTGGCTGCCATCAAATAGGAATACTCCATGGCATTCTTCATCTCCCGGATGTTTCCCGGCCAGGGATAATGGTGCACCGCTTCCAGAAAATCGGGACCTATACCCTTGATGCCGTGACCGTATTTTTGGTGCAGATTTTTCATGGAGTGAACCATCAACGGATAATAATCCTCTTTCCGTTCCCGCAGCGGGGGCAGGTCGATCTGGATGGTTCGCAAACGATACAACAGATCCTCGCGGAAGCAGTGTTCCTGCACCATGCTTGCCAGATCCCGGTTGGTAGCGGCGATCAGCCGGAAGGTACTGGTCACCTCCTGAGTGGACCCCACAGGACGAAAAGTATGTTCCTGGAGTACCCGGAGCAGGTTTTTCTGCATCGGCAAGGGCAGTTCGCCTACCTCATCCAGAAACAGTGTGCCTTCATCGGCCTTTTTAATCAGACCGACACGATCTTCGACCGCGCCGGTAAAAGCCCCCCGGACATGACCGAACAGGACGCTCTCCACCAGATTCTCCGGTAGAGAGGAACAATCGACCACGATAAACGGTTTGCCGCAACGGCTGCTGTTCTTGTGGATGATGCCGGCCACCACTTCCTTACCGGTGCCGGTTTCGCCGGTGATCAGGACATTCATTTCGCTTCCCGCCAATCTGGCCTTCTCCATCAACTTCAGGCATTGCATGATCTTCGGGCTGCCCCCGACCAGTTCTTCCCGCCGGAGCAGGGATATGGAATACTGGCTCTGCTCTATCTGGCGGTATTCCAGGGCACGGGTCAAGGTCAGGATCACTTCCTGGGCCGGAACCGGCTTGGAAAGGTAGTCCCAGGCGCCGGATTTGATGGCCAGTTCCGCACCACGGGGATCGCCGGCGGCCGTCATGATAATGACCATAGGCGAGGAGGCAGCGGCACGAAATTTTTCTATATTCTCCAACCCATTGCCATCCGGCAGGAAGACATCCAGCATGACCAGATCATAGGCGGAGCCGGAAATTTCCTTCAAGCCCTCCTGGAGGGTGGAAGCGGTGACCGCTTCATGTCCTTGCTGCCGGCACAGAGTGCCGAACAGGGAGGTGATCATCTTTTCATCATCAACAATCAGAATCCGGGCCATAGTTGTTTCTGGGAATTGTCTCTTGGCGGCAATTATAACACTGTATCCCCTGCAAAATAGTCGTACAGGGAAGAAAATTCGATCCGGTTTACCGGAGGATGGCCTTGCAGAAAGGGCACGGTTCCGTTCTTTTTGTAAGTTTCGTATTGCTTCCGTTGCTTATACCGGCAGGATGCCGGCGCTCCCGGCATTTTTTGCAGCCTCATCATTGACCGTTGGCGGCATTCCTACTACAATCAAAACAGACGGATTGAAAGATCTTCAAACCTTTTTCAATTAGCCACTTAGAAACATGGGGGTATTACCATTATGATGTCAACAGTGGAAGAAGTCCTCCAGCATAAGGGCTGCGAGGTATGGACCATCGGTCCCAGAGCAACGGTCCTGGATGCCTTGAAGATCATGGCAGAGAAAGATATCGGGGCCCTGGTTGTCATGAAGGACGATCAGGTAGTCGGCATCATCTCCGAGCGTGATTATGCACGCAAGGTTGTGCTGCGAGGGAAAGCCTCCGTAAGCACCCTTGTCAAAGACATCATGACGGACAAAGTCTACTACGTTACTTTAAAGAAAACGATCAAGGAGTGCCAGCCCATTTTCATCGAGCATACTGTCCGGCACCTACCTGTGATTGAAAACGGTAAGCTGGTCGGACTGATTTCCATCGGAGATGTGGTCAAGGCCATCATCGACGATCAGGAAAGCACCATTGCGCAACTGACCGACTATATTACCGGGAAGTACGTTTAGATCTCTTTTAAGCTACAGACTCATCTCCGGAAAAATGCAGAATCGAATCGATAGACCCCGGTCGCCAAGTTCGCATGGATAATCACAGGATCGCCGTCATCCTCGGGGAGATCGCCGATCTGCTGGAGATCAGCGACGACAATCCGTTCCGTATCCGTTCCTACCGGAATGCCGCTCTAAATGTGGAATCCTGTGCGGAAAACCTTACCTCCCGCATTCTGGAGGGGAGAGAAATCCGGGAGATTCCGGGGATCGGGGAAGGCATCGCCGGCAAGATCCGGGAAATCGTCCAGGAAGGAGACTGCCAGGAGCATCTCCAGTTACTACAGAAACTGCCGGCCGGCTTGCTGGACTTCCTTAAGATTCCAGGGATAGGGCCCAAAAAGGCCGGCCTCTTCTTCCGGGAATTGGCCCTCTCCTCCGTCGAGGAACTGGAATCGGCGGCACGCCAGGGAAGGCTGCGTTCTTTACCCGGTATCAGTCAAAAGACAGAAGAGAAGATCCTGCAAGGGATTGAAGGATTCAAGAAAACGGCCGGAAGGACACTCTGGAGCGAAGCGGAAAGTATCGTACTGGAAATGGAAGGTTATTTGAAATCCCTTCCTCAAGTCCGACGTCTGGAGGTTGCCGGAAGTTTTCGGCGGCGGCGGGATACGGTCGGCGATATCGATTTTCTCCTGATCGGCCGGCCGGCCGACGCCATATTCAAGGCGATGACCGATTTTCGCGGGGTAAAGGAGATCCTGGCTCGAGGGGATACCAAATGCAGTCTCCGCCTGCAACAGGGATTGCAGGTGGATCTGCGCATACTCCCGGCAGAAAGCTATGGGGCCGCCTGGCAGTACTTTACCGGTTCCCAGGCCCACAACATAGCTTTGCGGGATCGGGCCAAAAGGCTGGGCTACAAGGTAAACGAGTATGGCGTATTCTCCCTGTCCGATGAAAAAATCGTCGCCGGGGAAACAGAGGAAGAGGTTTATCACAGCCTTGGATTGGCCTGGATTCCTCCAGAGATCCGAGAGAACCGGGGAGAACTGGAACTGGCGGCACAGGGAATTGTCCCCGATCTCATCGAGCAGAAGGACATACGCGGAGATCTGCATCTGCATACTCACGAATCGGACGGACAGTTCTCCCTGGAAGAAGCGATTTTCCACGCCGAAGCTCTGGGATACGAATACCTTGCCATCACCGACCATTCCATTTCTCTTTCGGTGGCCCGCGGTCTGGATGCAAAACGTCTGCAGCTGCAGATGAAGCAGATCGATGACTGGAACCGGAAAAAGGGTGTCTCTCATAGGGTGCATCTGCTCAAAGGCTGCGAAGTAAATATCAAGGCCGATGGATCGCTGGATTTACCGGAAGAGCTTTTATTGCAGCTGGACATTGTCATTGCCGCCGTTCACTCACACATGAATATGCCGGCGGAAGAAATGACCGAAAGAATCATCCGGGCCATCTCACGTCCTTGTGTTCACCTCCTGGCGCATCCTACCGGCCGCATTCTCCTGCAGCGGGAACCCTTCGCCATGGATATGGAGAAAATTCTGGAGACGGCCGCACGTCACGGGGTTGCCATGGAACTCAATGCCTACCCCGCGCGTCTTGATTTGAACGATATCCACTGCCGGTCGGCCGCAGAGCGCGGAGTCGGAATCGCCATCAATACCGACAGCCATTCTCCCAAGCATCTGGCGTTCATGCGAAACGGTATCTTTCAGGCCCGGAGGGGCCATCTGCAGAAGGACCAGGTCCTCAATACCAGAACCCTGGCCGACCTGCTGTCGGTTCTCGACCGCAGAAAAAAGAGGC
>CAZTVS010000196.1:0-4958 GCA_964617125.1 uncultured Acidobacteriota bacterium | reverse complement strand
ATCGATCTTCCACCCCTGGCAGACCTTCCGGACGATGTGGAAATGCTGGCGAGAAACATGCTGGAGTTTTTCGGCGCGCAAAACCACAAGGTGTTGAAAGGTTTCAGCGAGGCGGCCATTAAAGCCCTGCGCCATTACGCATGGCCGGGTAACATCCGGGAACTGCGCAATGCGGTCGAGCGAGCCGCGATCCTTTGCACCGGAGACATTGTTCAAATCGAACACCTTCCCACGTCCATCGCACCGTATACTCCTCCGCTCCAATTGGGTGACCACGTCTCCTTGAAAAATATCGAGGAATATCACATCCGCCGAGTTGTCGCTTCCACCAAGACCCTCCAGGAAGCCGCCAATATTCTCGGCGTTGACCAGGCCACGCTCTGGCATAAGCGAAAGCAATACGGGATCTGATAGATAAGTTCTTTCTCTTCCCCGCCCTTGACCTTGCAAAACACAAGGTCGTTTCGGGGCCATCCTTGTCCATCCCAAGGCGTTCTTTTCTCGACAATCCGTAACATACTGATATTACGCGTACTACGCGATTGGCACGACTTGTGCAACATTAGCTGGCAGAGGTCTTGATAATGATTGGCATCAGACAGAAACTGATTTTGGGCTTTGGCGGGTTGCTTGCCGTCATTGCGATAGTCGGCGCGCTGACGATGGTTCAGATCAGCGAACTCGGCAAGGCCATCGGAATGATCCTCAAGGAAAACTACCGCAGTGTGGTGGCGTGCCAGGATATGAAGGAGTCCTTGGAACGAATGGACAGTGGCACACTGTTCACACTTGCCGGGAATGAACTTGAGGGGAAACGTCTCCTTGAGGAATACAGCACGAAATTCCGGGACGCCTTGCATGTGGAACTTGGCAACATAACGCTTCCCGGTGAACGCGAAAAGGCTGAGAAAATAAGGGACTTGTTTGCCAGATACGTCGAAGTCGTACCGCTGGTTACAGAAGTCGGACGATCTCCCGAGGGGAGGAAAGCCGAATATTTCTCGAAAATGCAGCCGCTATTCCAAGAGATCAAGGGTGTCGCGCAAGATATCTTACTGATGAATCAGACGAACATGAACCAGGCCAACAACGCCGCTCGGGACCTCGCATATACCGTCCATCGCCGTATGTTGATGGCGATCATGATCTCCGCGTTCCTGGCGCTTCTATTCAGCTACCTCGCCCATCGATGGATCCTCCACCCGATCCATCGACTGATCGAATCGACGAACGATATACGGAGCGGAAACCTTGACCTGGTTCTGGAAAACGGACCCAGGGATGAGATTGGTCGTCTTTCGGAATCTTTTAACGAGATGACGGTCGCCCTGAGGCAGGTCCGCAAGGAAGACAGAATCAACCTGATACGAACAAAACGCGCGACGGAGGAGGTCTTCAAGGCTCTCCCAACCGAGATCGCCATACTCGATCTCGATGGGAGGGTGGAGGTTTCATCAGAAACGGCCTACCGTCACTTTGGCCTCAAACCCGGCGTTCTCGCAGGCGAACTTGGATACGATTGGCTACCTCCCCTGACCCGGAAAGCGCTCGACGAGGATAACATTGTCGAGCGCGATCCCAGGAACGGTTACGTCCAACTGTTCATCGACAATCGCGAATACTTTTTCCAGCCGATGGCAGTACCGATTCCGGTCGGCCCCGATCGTCGAGATCCCACGGGAGTGGCATTGATTCTCAAGGACGTCACTCAGCTCCATGAGCAGCAGGAAATGAAGCGCAGCGTTGTTTCCACTGTCTCGCATCAACTCAGAACGCCGCTAACCTCCCTTCGCATGTCCATTCATCTTCTGTTGGAGGAACGGATCGGATCTCTGAATGAAAAGCAGATCGAACTTCTCATGGCCGCAAGGGATGAAAGTGAAAGACTGGTGGGAATTCTTGACGATCTTCTCGATATCAGCCGAATCGAATCCGGTAAATCCAGGCTTGCACTCGAACCCGTCTCGCCGAGAACCCTTGCTCGTGACGCCATGGAGCCCTTCCTCATGGACGCCAAGGACAAAGGCGTAACCCTGGTGAACGATGTATCGGACAACTTACCCGAAATCATGGCGGACATTGAAAAGATACGACAGGTGTTTGCAAACCTCCTCTCCAATGCACTTCGATTCACCGGCCCCGGAGGCTCGGTGACCATCAGGGCGGAACAGGAACAAAATTGGGTAGCGTTCCTCGTGCAAGACACCGGAAAAGGCGTCTCGGAAGAAGAATTAAAACATCTGTTTGAACAATTTTATCGAGTGCCCGGTCAGGATGAGAAATCCGGCGTAGGGTTGGGCCTGGCCATCGTGAAGGAAATCGTCCGTGCCCATGGCGGGGATGTGGGCGCGGACAGCGCGCTCGACAAGGGATCGGTGTTCCGCTTCACTCTTCCTTTGCGGACCGGCATGAAGGCGGAAACAAACGTCAAAGCCACGGAGGAGTAAGCATGCTGTTCCTATTGTACTTGATTCTCGGATTGGTTCTTTTCGCCGCCCTGGCGGCCCTTACACTCGCATGCGACAAGATATAAGGAGGTAGAAATGCTCTATCTTTCAGCCATCGTCCTGTTTTTATGTATGGTCTACCTCGTTTACGCCATCCTTGATCCGGAACGGTTCTAACGGAGAAATCGTATGTCTATTGTTTTCATAACGCTCCTTATTGGAACAGCGGTATTGTTTTCATGGCCCTTGGGAAAGGCCATGACTTGGGCGATGAACCCATGCGGGAAGATCGGAGGCGTGCGCGGCGGTGCCGAGGGACTCTTTGAAAAAGCGGTGGGCAAAGGCATTGCCAAGGAGCAGATATGGAAGGAATATACTTTTTCCATGCTCCTCTTCAACGGAAGCATGTTCCTTATCGTGTTCGTGATTTTATCGATACAACAGGGGCTTCCACTCAATCCGGATGGAAAGGGGCCGCTTTCACCCGACCTGGTCTTTCATATGGTAGCGTCCTTCACATCGAACACGAACCTTCAACACTATTCAGGAGAGGTCTCGTTAAGCTATTTTTCGCAGATTTTCGGTTTGATGTGGCTGCAATTCGTTTCCGCCGCCACGGGAATTGCCGCCTTGACCGCATTGGCCAGAGGGCTCGCCGGCAAAACCTTACTCGGAAATTTCTATCGCGATCTCCTGCGGGCGAACTTTCTAATTTTGCTTCCACTATCCATGTTGGTGGCGGTGTTGCTTCTGCTGAGTGGTGTTCCCATGACAATGCAGGGCTCGGCCACGGTTAAAACTCTTGAGGGATCCCTGCAAACTATCGCCAGGGGACCGGTCGCCGCTTTCGTGGCCATCAAACAATTAGGCACCAACGGCGGCGGCTTCTTTGGTCCCAACTCGACACATCCCTTCGAGAATCCGTCCTTCTTTACCAATCTCATCGAGTGTCTCGGCATAATCCTGATTCCAATGGCATCGGTATGGATGTTCGGCCGCATCACGGGCCGGATGCGACACGCGGTTATCGTCTTCGCGGTCATGAGTGTGTTGCTGGCCGGAACGGTTGGACTTGCCGTCCATTTCGAGGATGCTCCAACCCTCGCTTTTCATGGATTGCCGATCCAGGCAACCGGAAACCTCGAGGGCAAGGAACTTCGATTCGGTTCCGTCGCCGGTCCCCTATGGGGAACGCTCACAACCGCTACCAGTAACGGATCGGTCGACAGCATGCTCGACAGCTTCCATCCGCTTACCGGTCTGATTACGTTGGCGGGAATGTGGCTAAACGTGACCTTTGGCGGGGTTGGCGTGGGTCTGATCAACATGTTCCTGTACATCATCGTCGGCGTGTTCATCTGCGGTATGATGGTCGGACGGACCCCGGAATATTTCAGTCGCAAGGTTGAAACCCGCGAGATGAAATTTGCCCTCTTGGCGCTTCTGATTCATCCGCTGTTCATTCTGGGCGGAACGGCCTTATTCGCCTTGACCCCATGGGGCACCTCGACCGTGTACAATCCCGGCGCACATGGGTTCACGGAAATCCTTTACGAATTCAGTTCCGCGGCAGCCAACAACGGGTCAGGTTTTGAGGGCTTGAGCGATAACACTGTTCCTTGGAACGTGGCGACCGGTGTCATCATGCTGCTGACCCGATTTGTTCCGATCATTTTGCCCTTAGCCATCGCCGGGGCTCTGGCCGCGAAGAAACCGACACCGGAAACCACAGGCACCTTGCGAACAGACACCGTCCTGTTTGGCATGGTCCTATTGGGCAGTGTGGTCTTCATTGGGGCGCTCTTGTTCCTGCCGGTGGCCGTTCTGGGTCCGATAGCGGAGCATTTGGCAGCCGGGCTGTGAAAAGCTAGGGTGTGGAAAAAAGAGGTAGGAAGCATGATGGACCTTATCAGCGAAAACGTACAATTAAAACTTGACCGTCGCAAGGCACGCCGGGCCTCGCTCTTTGAGAGAAATCTGATGCAAGCCGCCGGGAAACAATCCGTGGTTATGCTGAAACCTTGGATCATGGCGCGGAATCCCGTGATGTTCGTTACCGCGATCGGAGCGGTGCTGACCACTCTTGTGCTGGTTGTGGATCTGTTTCACGAACAATCGACACTGTTCTATACATTCGCCGTGACGACCATCCTCTGGCTGACTGTGCTCTTCGCCAATTTCGCCGAGGCCTTAGCCGAGGCCCGGGGCAAGGCCCAGGCGGACACGCTGAAACGGACCCGGCGTAAAACTCTTGCCCGGAGAGTGATGAAGGGCATCGAGGAACAGGTGAGTTCCGACGAGCTTCGTGAAGGCGATATCGTGTTGGTTAGCGCCGGTGAAACCATCCCCAGCGATGGCGAGGTGATCGAGGGAGCCGCAACCGTGGATGAGTCCGCGATTACGGGCGAGTCCGCTCCTGTGATCCGCGAAGCCGGAGGTGATCGATCCGGAGTCACGGGGGGCACACGCGTCCTTTCCGACCAGATCAGGATTCGCATCACTGCGGGGGTC
>CAZTVS010000195.1:0-4998 GCA_964617125.1 uncultured Acidobacteriota bacterium | reverse complement strand
CCTCTCTGATTGTGTGCGCTTTCAGGCGCACGTAGGGGCACGGCGTGCCGTGCCCTGGCGGCCGTAGGATGAGGGCTCCCTTTGGGCACGGCACGCCGTGCCCCTACAACAGCTGATACAATTATCTATGACAGGACTTTATGCAATGCCATCTATTCTGACGGTTTCACATAAAATCATCTTCCCCGAAGGGGAAGCGCCATACAGCCCAGGGTTGGCGCGCTGCGCCTACCCCGGGTCGCGTCGTCAGAAGAGATCAACCCTGAAGGGGTTGCATCAAAATCACCTGGGCCAAACCTTGACGCAACCCCTTCAGGGTTGTCATTGTTAGGTGCCAGGAAACCCTGGGTAGCGCCTGCGGCGCAACCCGGGGCTGTATTATGGAATCCCTTCAGGATTCCTTCGAATCCGAGATAACGGAAAAAACATCCAATGACGTTTTTTGATCAGGATCGACTTTTCACCCGCCCATCTCCTATGGGATGGGGCAACAAATCATCGCCGGATTTCTATTCCTCGTTGCTTCCGAGGAAACGATAGATCAGGGCGCCCAGAATTCCGCCGAGGATGGGGGCGATCCAGAAGAGCCATAATTGGGCGATCGCCCAATCGCCCACAAACAGGGCGACTCCGGTACTGCGCGCGGGATTTACCGAGGTGTTGGTGACGGGTATGCTGATCAGGTGAATGAGCGTCAGGCACAGGCCGATGGCGATAGGGGCAAAACCCTGCGGTGCCCTTTTATCCGTGGCCCCCATGATGACCAGGAGAAACATCATGGTCATGACGATTTCCGTGATCAGGGCTGCAAGCAGGCTGTAACCGCCGGGAGAATGAGCCTCGTAACCGTTGGAGGCAAAACCCGCAGAAAGAATAAAACCTGCCTTGCCGCTGGCGATGAGAAATAGAACCCCGCCGGCGGCTATGGCACCGAGAACCTGCGAGACGATGTAAGGCAGCAGCTCTTTTGCCGGGAAACGTCCGCCGGCCCACAGGCCGAACGACACGGCCGGATTGAGATGGCAGCCTGATATATGGCCGATAGCAAAGGCCATCGTGAGCACGGTCAGACCGAAAGCGAGAGAAACACCAAGAAGCCCGATCCCTAGCAGGGGGAAGGCAGCGGCCAACACGGCACTGCCGCATCCTCCCAGAACCAGCCAAAAGGTTCCAAAAAATTCTGCGCCATACTTTTTCATACTCTTCTCCTTTGAATGGATGATTGTGACGATTATGTTGCCCGACGCGGTAAGAGGCCGTGCGGGAAATAAGTCGGCTGCAGCATGTCGTGGTGCCTGTTCTTTGAATGATTTTTTGCTTATTTTATTCCATTGTTTCCCATCCTTCCAGAATATTCATGGGGACAGGAAAAGCTGTACCGCCCGGAATAGACCGTATGTTTCTCTCCGTTCGGCAGATACACGTCGGCCGTTGTGTTCGGCGGAATCACCACCTCCAGACGGAAAAGGCCCTTCTCCACAGTCCAATGGCAGCGGATGGCACCGAATCCGGATTCGATGCCGACCCGCACAAAGGTCAGACCGGAGACCGGTCGCGGGCGAATCTTTATATGACGGAAACCGGGTTGATCGGGATCCGGCTGGATTCCAGCCAGCGAACGGTAGAACCAGGTAACGATATCGCCCAGAGCGATATGATTGAGCGATCCTTCCGTATCCGTCCAATCCTCCCATAGCGTTGTGGCACCTCGGGAGATCCAGTCCCCATAGCCAGGAAAATCCGGCTGCGTGGCCACCGTGAAGGCCAGCGAGTGTAACCCGTTCCCGCTGAGGGCCTGAAAGAGAGCCTTCATTCCCAGGAACCCGCAATCGATATGATCGTTGGCCCGGTGAACCGCCGCCGCCAGGGCGGCGGCGGTGGGAGCGATTTCTTTTTCCGGCGTCAATCCATAATAGAGGCTTATAGCCTGACTGGTTTGCCCTCCAGGCTCGTATACCCCTTCGCCGCGATAGAATTTGCGGTTATAAACGGCCTGGATTTCTTCCGCCAGACGATGATAACGGGCGGCATCTTCCGGCTTTTGCAAAAGATCGGCGGCCGTTGCCACGATATGGGAATCGTAATAAAAGAGAGCGGTGGAGGTGACCCGCGGCGGCGTTCTGGTATGGAGAAAGACCCAGTCTCCCCGGCACATTTCCACAACATGGTCGGGAAAGCGCTTGTCCAGGAAATCGACATACTCGTGCATCATAGGGTAGTGATCGGCCAGGATCTGGCGATCGCCGGTGTATAGATACAGGTACCAGGGCATGATTACGGCGGCGCTGCCCCAGCCCGGCCCGTTGTCGGAATGGAACCCCCATCCGCCGGTGGGTACGATGCCCGGCAAATCCCCTTCCGGCGTGCGGCTGTCATGCAGTTCCCGGCAGAAACTTTCGTAGGCCGCGGTATTGCGGTAGTTAAACATGGCCTGCTCCATGGCCAGGTGGGCATCGCCTGTCCAGCCGTTCTTTTCCCGCTGTGGGCAATCGGTCGGATAACCGACAAAGTTGCTGCCATAGGAGTTGTCGGTCAATGCGGCGATACGGTTCAACAAAGGATGGGAACACTCGAAGGATCCGGTGCGCTCATAGGCGGTGTGCACCACCCGGCCTTGTACTTGTTCACCGGTCGGCCTTCCCGGCCACCCGGTGATCTCAACATAGCGAAAGCCGTGATGGGTGAAACGCGGCTCCCAGACCTCAGTACCCTTACCCTTCAGGATGTAGGTATCGGTCTGGAAAGGCCCCTGAAACATATAGCGGCTGTTGCTGCCCTGATTCACCCGGCCGCGGGAATCCAGGCGCTCGTCGAAGCGTAATCGTATCTGCTTCCCCGCCGGTCCGCTGACCTGTATGCGGACCCAACCGGCCATATTCTTCCCCATATCGACGACATAGACCCCAGGATCCGGTTCAGCGATGCCGACCGGAACCACCGTTTCCTGGATCCGTATGGCGGGCATGATCTGAGCGGACAACTTGCCTTTGGGCGCCTTCCTGACGCAGGCTTGGGGCCACGAACGATCGTCGAATCCGGCCTCCCTCCATCCTTCTCTTTCCAGACGGGCGTCGTAGACCTCCCCATTGTGGATCCCATCCAGGATGACCGGGCCGGTTGCGCCGCGCCAGGTGGTATCGCTGACCACCTTTTCCTGGGTGCCGTCTGCGAAGGACACGTGCAGCTGGGCACGCATCTTGGGTTGATCGCGCCACGGGGCCTTGTCAAAATTCCAGGTCGCCCGGGTGTGCATGTTGTACCAACCGTTGCCCAGCATCACCGCCAGCACGTTTTCTCCCTGACGCAGCAGATCGGTCAGATCATAACAGACATAGGATACCCGGTGATCGTAATTGGTAAAAACCGGATCGAGCTGATGATCGCCAACCCTGCGGCCGTTGCAGTACAGCTCGTAATAGCCGAGACCGCTGATGGCGATTTTGGCATCGTGCGGTTTACGGGACAGATGAAAAGTCTTTCGCAGAATCGGGCTCGGATAATCCTGGCGCCAGCCGGGCATGTGGCGCCAATGGCTGTTGGCCGGACCCAGGTCCCTGGCGGCAGTCCAGTCATCCGCATCGCTTTTCCTGGTCATCCACCTCCCGTCGGTAACCAGTGTCTCCACCTGCTGGCCTGTCCGCTTCCATTTCATCACACCGATGATCCCGGCCACCGGCCTTATGCTGACATGGGCAAAGGTAGGTTTCCGTTTCTCGGCGATGACCGTAATCGTGTTCTCTCCCGGGCGCAGAAACGGTTTGAGAGAGAAGCGAGGGACATCGTCGGCCCCATCAAAAACGATCTTTTCCGTGGTCAACCATCGCCCATTGACCGAAAGCCGGAAGGCGTCATTGGCGGTAAGTATCATTTCCGCCGATTCCAGTTCGTCCGGATTCTCCATCATTACCTTGCGGCTGAGTTGACGTGTCTCGGCCGGCGGTTGCTTGGGATCATCTTCGGCGTGCCATATCCACCTGGCCTTGTCGAAGGACTCGGCGCGCAGGAGATCGATCACGGCCGGAGGCGTGTATCCGATCCATTCCCCTTGCCATTCGCTCTCGGACAAGATGCCCATCGACCAATGAGAAGGTACGCTCCAGGGGAGCTCTTGACCCTTTTCGTCCCAGAGCTTGACCTTCCAAAAACAACTCTTTAGACTTTGCAATGGAACACCTCCATAGGCCACCTGAACCGGCTGCCGCCCTGTCACCTTACCCGAATCCCACAGATCTCCCCGGTCGGCGGAGAGAAGATCCCGGCTGCCGGCAACCAGGATCCGCCAGGCGGTAACTTCCTGATGATTCCGGCCGGCAATCGGCTGCATCTGCCAGCTGAGCCGTGGCTGCCAGCGTTCCACTCCCATGGGGTTTGTCAGATGTTCACATCGCAGAGACTGAGCCTTCGCCGATATGTCCTCGGAATGAACGTAAGAAGTCGTTGCCAGGAAGATGCTGCAGATACAGATCAACTTCCCGACGGAGAAAGACAGATTTTCTCTTCCCATACTATTTCCTTTCCATCCATGAACCATTCACGTCCTTTTAAAAGATGATGAGGTCGCATAATAGCAGGAGGTTTGTAGTTCCGCGTTTACGCGGCATCCCATGGATCCGTGAAAACCTGTATTTACGCGGCACCGCCTGAAGGCGGAACTCCCATGAAACTTCTCCACAGAAATACTGCGTGTACCTCCGTCTCGAAGAGACGATGGCGCAATAGCCCCAGGTTTCAACCTGGGGAAGGCTTTGCTCCCACAGGCAAGTCCCGTAAGGGACGACGTGAAAATATGATAGCGCTGTATTCTCATTTCTGGCATCTGACCTAACGTCGTCCCTCACGGGACTCTTTCTATTGTCAACATCTATCCCCCAGGTTGAAACCTGGGGCTAAATTAACTACGCCCGCTTCGCGGGCTTTTTTCCCTTGCCTATGCCATCACTCATGTGAAGTTTCTCGCGAATTTAGGCTCCAGTTTATGGAGTGTAGTCGCTACAAACA
>CAZTVS010000194.1:0-5020 GCA_964617125.1 uncultured Acidobacteriota bacterium | reverse complement strand
TTTCTCTCGATCTACATTTGGAGTGCGGCGGCTCGACGCCGCTTTTCTCCGGGCCACCTCGGCGGCCCGGTCCCCGCGAGCCGAGGCTCGCGGCGCAAGGCAGTGCCAAGGCACCGCACTCCAAAAATGGCCTTTCCAAGGGTGTGGCTAGGTTTCGTCTTCTGCGGTATCGCTGCCGATCTCCAGAACCCGCCGGATCTTCTCCGTGATCTCCGCCCTGGAATAGGGTTTCTGAATGAAGCCGGCGGGGACTTTCCCGGCAAATCGAGTGGTGATGTCCACTTCGGTGTAGCCGCTGCAGATGATGACTCGTATCTCCGGATTGATCCGAATCAACTCCCGGAACGTCTCTTCCCCGTCCATCTGGGGCATGGTGAGATCGAGCAGAACCAAATCGATTTTCTCCCTTGATTCGACATACACCTGAAGCGCCTCCTTGCCGTTTGCGGCGGTCACTACGCTGAAACCGATCGTATTTAAAATGGCGCGTCCCACCGCGCGGATCGATTCCTCATCATCGACCAGCAGAATGCAACCTCCCCGTGGGACCGGAACCGGTTCGGAGAACTGTACCGGAAGACACGCTTGCGGTTTAGCGCATGCCGGCAACAGAATGCGGAAGGATGTACCTCGGCCCACCTCACTCTGTACGCGGATGACGCCTTTATGTCCGCGAACGATACCCAAAAGGGCCGCCATTCCCAACCCCCGGCCGGTGAACTTGGTGGTGAAGAAGGGTTCATATACGTGTTTCAGGGTTTCGGCATTCATACCGCATCCGGTATCGCTGACTTCAAGGTATACATACGTTCCCTCCGGGAGCTTCGTTTCCGGGGAGTGTCTCTCCAGAAAACGCCGGTCGCACCTCATAGCCCCGGTCGATAAGGTGATAGTCCCGTTTTGGTCGCCGATGGCTTCCGAGGCGTTCGTAATCAAGTTGAGCAGGATCTGGCGAATCTGGGAGGCATCCCCCTCCACCGGCGGGAGACTTTCATCGAGCGACAGATTGAGAGTCACCTTTTTGCTGATGGATGCCTGCAGTAGATGGATCATCTCCCGTACGATATCGCTCAGGGATATCGATTCGATCAGAAACTTTCCTTTCCCGGCATAGGCCAGCATCTGGCGGCAGAGTTCGGCGGATCGATTGGCGGCGCTCAAGATTTGTTGGAAATGGTCATGCGACGGAGAATCGGGGGGCAGATTCAGGAGAGCCAGCTCGGCATGTCCGAGAACGGCCATCAGGATGTTGTTGAAATCGTGGGCCATCCCGCCGGCCAGCACACCCAGACTCTCCAGCTTCTGTACATGGAGCATTCGCCGCTCCATTTCCAGTCGGTCCGATTCCGCCGCTTTCAGCTGGGTGATATCGAGTAACAGCCCGTTGTAGACGACGTCCGTATCTGTCTCCGAAGGCTCGGCGACTCCCCGAACCCAACGCTCGGTTCCATCCTTTCTTCGTAAACGGCCTTCGAACTCCCAATGACCCTTTTGTGCTACCGCCTGTTGCACGGACTCCTCGAACCGCTGCCGGTCTTCGGGATGGAGGTTCGCGGTAAATCGCAGCAAAAGGGTATCGAACGGTTCGGGATCGAAGTCGACAATCTCTCGCAACCGATCGCTGACGAAAGTAAATTTTCTTTTCCCGACGGAGTGAACGACAAATTGAAATACGGCACCCGGAAGATTATCGGTAATACTGCGTATTTGTTGCTCGTTGCGGCGCAGTGTCTGTTCGGCTGTTTTCCGTTCGCTGATGTCACGGACGGAGGCAAGGAATGCCAAGGGACCACAGGGGACCATCCTCGCTTCGTAGTGGATAGTACGCCCGAAATGCATGACATATTCGAAAAGGACCGGTTTTCCGTCGGCATGAACCCTGGCGATCATCTCCAGGGTAAGGTCGGCGATATCCGCAGGAAGAACATCCCGAAGATTGCGGCCGATGAATCGTTCCGGCGGAGCGAATAAAACGGTCCCCCGGGGGGCACTGTAATCCAGGAAATCTCCCTTTTCGGAAAATAGAAACATCATGTCGGGATTGGCTTCCAGCAGAGCCCGGGACCGGACCTCGCTGCTGCGCAGGTCGTCCGCCATCCGATGCATTTTATGGACGGCATCGTTATAAACCTTCTCGAAGTCGATCCATTCCGCATAGTTGGATTCGAGAGTGACTTCGCCCAGGGGATTGGCGTGGATTTTTGCCAGGAACGACTCCAGGGGGTGAAAGATGGCCCGGTGTTCCCAAAAACGGCGAAATACATAGATCAGGACCATCACCAGAAACAGGATGATGGAGAAACGGCGAAACGCGTCCAGCGAACCCTCATAGATGCGTTTCGGCGTGAGCACCACCATCCGGATATTCATGCCGGAGAGCACGAGATCGTCGAAAGCGTACGGTTCCTTCTGAATCGTCACCAGGCCCGAGGCATCCGGCATGAATTCCCAGTAAGGATAGGCTTCCGGCCTGGAGCGGAAAAGTACGTCGTTGGAATCGGGCTTCAACAGAAGAATAATGGAATCCCTATAAAGATCCAGGAGGCCGGCCCCGCTTACCGACTGGAACAAGCCCGAAAGATCGGGCTCGGCGATGATCGCCCCGGAATCCACGGGAAAGATAAAGGCGAGGGTATCCTTGGCCGTGATAATGGAGACATGCAGCGGTGCCAGGCGTCTCCGGCCGGAGTGGATGGCGTCCAGAATCATGGGAACGGAACGGCTTTTGGAAATATCCACTCCCAAATAAAATCGGGCATTACCGGGCATAAGGTAGATCCGGGTGACCTGCATCTTATCGGACACCTGGTAGAGCGCGTTCAACCGCACGATGGAACGTCGAATCGTATCCCGCTGTTCTTCGCTTATGCTGCGATCGGTGAAAAAGGGAATGATGGCCGCCATGAAATCGAGTTCATGGATCACATAGTTGTTGGCCGAGGCACTCATGCTCTCCAGAAGACGCCGCTGTTCCATCCGCTCCTGGGAAACCACCAGATCGGAATAAAAGTGGTAGACCAGGACCAGGATGCACCCCACCGACAGCAGGATCATGGAATCGAAAAGAAGGTTGAGATGGGCGATCCGGATCCTTTTATTCGACCGGGGCATAGGCACCCTCGCGAATCTGGAAAAAGAATAGAGTCCCGTCGGTGTCACCGGTTCGGTTGAAATGGATGGTACCGCTGGTACCGTCGAAACTTCTATGGAGAATGGCGCCTTTCAGCTCCGCTGCCGAGGTCGATCCGGTCCGACGAATGGCCTCGAACAGGATGAGGGCGGCATCATAAGTCAGCGGGGCATAGCAACTCGGCAGACTCCCTCCGTATTCATTCCGGAAAGCCTTTTCGTAAAGATTGTATTTTTCGTTTCCCTGGCTGAGAACGACGTGGGAGGAGACAACGACCCCCTCCGCCGCCTGCCCGGCGGTCTCAATCAGCTCCTGCCCCCGCACCCAGGGTGTCGTAATGATTTCCAAGGAAGGCGACTCCTTACGGACGTTCTGGATGACGATTCCCGCCGCCTGGGGGGTAGATCCGGCCAAAAGATACATCGTATCGAAAGGTTCGCTGCGCAGCTTTTCCAGGCATGCGGTCAAATCGATATGTAAGGCGGAAAACTCCACCACCGAAATCCGTCCCCGAAAGGACTCGCGAAAATAATGCAGCGATTGTTCCGTATACTTCGAGTTCTTCGCGTTCTCCCTGACTACCAGCAGTTTTTGCCGGCCACGCTCGTTGAGGAAGGAAGCGATGCCCTTCTGTTCCAGATTCATATCTATGCCGTTACGGATCACGTTGTCATCGAGTCCGCTAATGGCGGTGGTGGTCGGTCCGATGATGAAGTGCAGCTTATCGGGGTGTTTCTGCACCTCCGGGTAAACCGATAGAAAAGCGGTGGAGGTCGTATCGAAGAAAACGACGTCGCATTCGTCGATAATCGTCTTATAAGCGGTACGTATCTTCTCCGGGTCCCAGGAATCGTCAATCGGTTTCAGCTCGAGGCGTAGAGCGTCCGGATGCCGCCGGCCATATTCCTTATAGGCCAGCTTGATACTCTTAAAACAGTCGAGGGAAAGTTTGGGGTTCTGCCCTTCGAAATTGGCAACCACTCCCAGCTTGACCGTTGGCGCCGGCTGCGTACAGGATGCCGTAGTAGCGATGAGAGCCAGGACGACAGACAAGCACACACGTAGATTCATGACATCCTCTGCAAACGATCGGCGGTTATAGGCAAATAGCTTGAACTTGGCCTAGTAGAGCCTCTTCCCTTATTGAAATCTAATTATAAAAATATCCGGCTAACGGGTCAATAAGGGGAAATAGGGGACACTACCCATGTTCTTCTCCGACGAGGACCGGCGGATGTATCTCGACCTGCTCCGTAAATACTCGCGGTAACGCGGGATGGATGTCCTCCCGTATTGCCATCCCGTGCCGGCTGATATGGCGGAATGAGCCGAAGAATATCCATGATCGAGCACGGCGGCGAATAGCGGCCTCAGATGCGAGCCGTGGTCGGCCGACATCCCGTCGCTGTCGGAACAGGTTGACGATTGGCCGGCGTGGCTACGCGGCGAAGAGGAGGACGCAGCTGTAGTGTCGCTGCGCCGATACACCTCCACAGGCCATCCGTTAGGAAGCGCGGCGTTCCTGAACCTCCTGGAATCCATGTTGGACCGGACCGTTCGACCACGTAAGACCGGCCGCCCCAAGAAAACCGCCAAAGGGGTATGAAATATGGGTAGCATCCTCAATTTTCACAGTAGTGTTTCACAGCGTATACGGGTGAATCCGTGGCGCAGGTTGCCGCAATCCAAGAATCCATCCGCCACTTTTCACGCGACCGAGCGCCAGATGCCATGGCTTGCACCACGAATAGAATAAATACTATCCAACAGATGTAAAATCTGTCTGCAGGTCAACTTGTTAATTTTTCATGGCATCGATACAAATCCTATTCCAAGGCGGCAATCTTGATTTGGAGTGCGGCGGCTCGACGCCGCTTTTCGCCGGGCCAC
>CAZTVS010000193.1:0-5029 GCA_964617125.1 uncultured Acidobacteriota bacterium | reverse complement strand
TCGATGTAAATTCTGGCATCCATTATGGAGGAGGATCCTATTACTGGCTCGGTAAGCATCATGGCTTGCGGCTGGAATATCGTGGAGTAGTGCGCAATCGTCGAAACACCTACCATGATGCTTACTTTCGCATCGGACTGGCTCTTCGCAAATAATCGGATTTGCTTTCCCTTACCACCAAAAACCTAGGTAAGGGCACAGGACAGGGACTCTCGACCGTCTACGCCTGCATCGTGAAAAGACACGAAGGAACCATCACCTTTGAAACGGAAATCGGTAAGGGTACGACCTTTATTCTTCGGCTGCCTCTTTATCCGGGGGGATAGGTTTTATTAGGTGCTGCGATTTTCCATGTGATCGTTTTATACTCTCTGGAAGTCACCCTGGCTTTTGAAAGGCAGTTGGCCGCGATCAATGCCCGGCTGCAACAGGCCAATCTCGGTCCTCTGCGATTCGAATCCATGGCCCTGGTGGTCGCATACATCGAATCCGGTATATGGTATTTTTCGCCCAAGTGACAATATAATCTTGTTCCGGATGTTTGAGGTGTCGACCTCCGCCGTTTTCCCCGATTCCACTCCTACTCATTAAGCAAGGTGAAACCTACTCATGGTTGATGTGAGCCTAAAGTGCAAATGTCCAACGCTTACCGAGTCGATGGTGTGGTATTCGTTGGATGGATGGAAAAACGCCGATCGATGACTTGTAAAGGAGGAACCCGATGTTCGATCAACTGGAAGAAATCAGTTCACGTCCGAAGCCCTTTGAGTTTTATACCGCCAGCGATCTATGGACTGACGAATATATCTCGAAGCAAATGCTGGCTACTCATCTTAACCAGGACAACAATCTTGCCAGCCGGAAGCTGTCCTTCATCGAACGGTCCGTGCAGTGGATCATCGCGAGGTTCGACCTTCGGGAGGGCAAAGCGGTCGCGGATTTCGGGTGTGGACCAGGGCTGTATGCGCAGCGTCTCGCCCGAACAAAGGCTGCCGTCACCGGGATCGACTTCTCGAAAAACTCCATCGACTATGCCCGTGCGCAAGCCAGGAATGAAAAGCTGGACATCGAATATGTCCATCAGAACTACCTGGAGTTCAACTCAGATCGTAGGTACGATTTGATCGTCATGATCTTCTGCGATTTTTGCGCTTTGAGTCCCGCACAGAGGAAAACGTTACTGCAAAAGTTCAAAAGCCTGCTGAAACCCGGTGGTTCCATTTTGCTGGATGTGTGTTCCACTCGCAGCTTCGAGCGAAAAACCGAAGGTGTCTCCTATGAGGTGAGTCTGTCGAATGGATTTTGGTCTCCGGAAAAATACTATTGTTTTTCGAATGCTTTCCCATACGACGATGCGAAAGTAACTTTAAACAAGTTCACGATCGTCGAGAAGAACCGTACCCGGCAGATCTTCAACTGGTTACAGCATTACGACAGAGAAAGCATTGCCAATGAATTCGCCGAAAGCGGCTTGAGAATCGAGAAAGTACTGGGGAATGTCGCCGGAGATGTGTTCAACGCGGATTGGGATGAGTTTGCTGTCATTGCCGGAGCGATGGCATAATTGCGATGTCTTCAGGATTTGCAGCGGGGCATGAGCAATGCCTCTTCGATCAAGGTTTGGGGTTACGCCAAATACGATGCCCTGGACCGCATCAGCCGCAGCGCAACTACCGCCGATGCGAAATGCATACACATGAAAGGAGGTTTAACATTGTGGCGGAGTGCGGTTTCGTGTTCAGTACGAGGCGACTTGATATTTGCCGTCAAGGGTCTTGTCGATCATGTAGCGGTAAAACCGTCGATTCTTAAAGACAGCAACGCCTTCCTGGCAGGCAAAATAGAGAACGTCTTTATAGCAAATCATTTGCTGGACCAGAGACTCGAAGGAGTAGGACTGGATTCTTTTCTCGGCGATTTCGAATTGCAAAAGACTTCCAGGATAGCCCACATACTCGCTGCTTCGCTGAGTGGCCATCCAGAGCACATTTCCCGTCACGCATAGAGAGGATACCGAATAGTTGCGGATCTCCGGAGGAGAAAAGAGCACATAACGGCGCTGCTCGGTATCGAAATAGCCGAATCCGCCGACTCCGGAATATCCTTCGGCATCATAGAAACTTTTACCAAACCATAGGCGATTGCCGACTACCTGGCTCGGTCCTATCTGTTCCTCGATGAGGGTTTGATCTTCACGGTAACCATCCTTAACCCTCTCGGGTCTTGCTTTAGCGAATTCGTTCCAGGTCGATTGGGGCAATGGAAAGCTGTGGACACCCTCGGGTGTGGTTTCCTGGATACAGGCATGTCGCCTGTTTTCTAAGGATAGGCCAAGTCTTCGGGCAATCGCTTCCTGCCGACTATTGGATTTCCATGCCTGCGATTCACATGCAAGCGGCAGAACGAAACTTCCTTGAGGACCAAAACGCCGCACCGGATATGGTTCCGGTCTGACAAATCGAAAGGATTCCTCCGGTGACGTTCCTACTGTCCATTGATAATAATCAAGCGTTGCCAGAAGGGATTTCGCTTCCTCATCGGTTTCCATCCTTAATTTTTGTCCCTCTTCGGAGGACCGGAGGATTAATGTTTGTTTCCAATCGCCGGCGACAAAACGCAGATTTTCTTCCTGAACAAGGATCCGAGTTACCTGAAAGGGATCATACTCGATTCGCGACAATAGCTTTCGATCCGTCGGATCGAAGAAATATTTCAAAATTTTCAGCCTTCTTCCCATGGAATCAAAGCGGTGCAAAAGCAGCTCCGTCGAGTTATACCGGACGACCTGAAAGCCTGCGCCGTCTCCTCCAACAGGATCCAACATAATCGGATGAAACTTGGGTGTGTCGGTGCGTAGCCTTAAATACAGGCCCAAAAGCTCGTTTCCCTCCAGCCAGAGGTAACCCATTTTAAAACGATAGGGTTGTTTTTTTGTGCCGCCGATCAGCAGCAGCTCGTAATCCGGATGAATCGGGGCCTGGAGCAGAACGGTGAAGTGGGAAATCAGCGGATTCCGTATTTGAAAATCCGAACGGATCGTCGGCTCCACAAAATCCTTCGTTATTGTCTTTTGGCCGAACGATAGGCCGTTTCCCAGAACGGCCAATAAAAAGTAGAAAATCGTAATCCGGATCCAACCGACCATGTCAGTCCTCCTTGATTTTTCAGATTATGCTACGGTTTTCTTTTTCCTCATCATGCATATAAGTTTCGCTTTCCCATGGAACCGACCGGCCGCTGATGCTGCTCCATTCCACAGCATTCCCCGTCGAACGACATGCCTCACAAACCCGGAGATAGAATGGAAAAGTATATAATGAACGCCGGTTTTCGCCCCAGGGAGCTTGTTGCCCGGCGAGAAGATAACGGTTGTAATCTGCAGCAAGGATGGATGGATGGGGAAGGGTCGATTTATAGCGAGTTGGTGGCTGCCGGAGGGACACAGTCAGACATTATGGCCGGCTTTGACGCGGCGTGTTCCGCTCGAAGTGAGGATCGAGCGGTGGGAACTGCCCGATGGCGATTTTGTGCGGCTCGACTGGGTCGGCCGGCAGGGCCCGATCGTGATTGTGTTGCCCGGACTCCAGGGCGACATCGAGTCGGCCTGTGTACGAGGCTTGTTGCGCGCGTGCGAGTCGCGGGGCTGGCGTGGCGTTTTGCTGAACTACCGCGGCCATGGCGAACCCAACCGCCGCAAACAGTGCTATCACTGTGGCATGACCGACGACCTGCACCACCTGGTCCATCGCCTGGCCGAGCGCGAACCGAACACTCCGATCGGGATCGTGGGTTACTCCGTCGGTGCCAACATTTCTCTGAAATGGCTGGGCGAGTGCGGCCGGCGCGGTCAATCGTTGCCGGTGGCAGCGGCCGTGGGCGTGTCGGTTCCATTCCATTTGGGTGCCGTGGCCAAGAAAATCGAACGTGGATTTTCCCGTATCTACCAGTGGCATCTGCTGCAAAGCCTTCGTCGCGACATCGCGCGCAAGATGGAGGCGATGGACGATGATTTCGGCATTACCCGTCGCGAGCTGCGCGGGCTGACTACCTTCTTCAAGTTTGACGATCGTATCAGCGGACCTTGGCATGGATTCCGCGATGCCGAAGACTACTATGACAAAACGCGATCCGACGTGCTGCTAAGCCATGTGGATGTCCCGACACTCATCGTCAATGCACACAACGATCCGCTGGTGCCTGTCAGCCTGATTCCTCATCCGACGGATGTCTCCGCCAAGGTGACGGTGGAACTCACCGACGGCGGCGGCCATATGGGTTTTGTGTCCGGCCGCTGGCCCTGGTCGCCACGTTTTTGGCTAGACACCCGCGTGCCGGAGTTTCTCGCCTCCTATTTTTAACGAAGTCGCAAAAAATCATATTATAGAATATTGCATCAGCTGTCGTAGGGGCACGGCATGCCGTGCCCAGAAGGAGCCCCCATCCTACGGTCGCCAGGGCACGGCGTGCCGTGCCCCTATTCTAAATATTTTAGAGTCAGTTAAGAAACTCCTGAAAATGATATTTTTTGCGATGCCATCATTTTTAACGACCCTTTACGGGAAGTTTGATTCGATTGCTTTTTCAAAAAAAAAGAGCTATGATCGGCCCATGTCCATACGAATTTCTTTATTCCTTAGATGGATCGTCCTGATTTTCTGCCTTTTGGGATTCGATCAACCTTCTCTCGCCGGTGAAGACCCGACGAATCCTGCCTCCATGCGAGTCGGCTTCTGGATATGGCAGTGGGTCGCAGAAGATAACAGGCAGAATACCGAACCGCTGGATGCCTTGTATATACTGGTCGGGCGAGTCGACGACCTGTTTCGTTCCTCGATCAGCTGGAACTGGCCAAAGGATCTTCCGGCCGCCAGGGAGTACTGGGCGGTATGGCGATATACTCCTCCCGTCAGTCCTGCCGAGATACAAATAGCCGTATTGGTAGGCGATTATAAAAAGAGAAGAGAAGAAGCCCTTGCTCAGGACCGTAAGGTCGTAGGGCTGCAATTGGATTATGATTGTCCGACGGCGG
>CAZTVS010000192.1:0-5031 GCA_964617125.1 uncultured Acidobacteriota bacterium | reverse complement strand
GGCCCGACCTGAGCCGAGTGGAGCAGATCGGCTGGAGCGATCTGATGATCGGCGGCGGTACGCCCGCCTCCTCGCGGGTGGATTGGCTGGAGGTGTACGGCAAACCGGTCAAGCCCGAGTAGCCATATCTGATGGCATCGCAAAAAATCATGCTATAGAAAAATGTATCGGCTGTTGTAGGGGCACGGCGTGCCGTGCCCAAAGGGAGCCCCCATCCTACGGTCGCCAGGGCACGGCACGCCGTGCCCCTACTCATAATTTTTTGCAGTCAGTTAAGAAACGCCTGAAAATGATATTTTTTACGACTTCATCATATCTGACCCGGGAACGAGCGCCGTAGGGGTGGTTCCATCCATTGGAATGCCCTTACCATTACGTCTCTCTTTCTCCGTCTTGTCCATGATATAGTCTATCGCATGGGGACTTGCGAATCATGCCGTTGAGTAAGGATAGCAAAAGCGAGTTGATTTTCTGGCTGTTTCTTCTGACCGTTTCCGCTGTTTTCTTCCTTCTGTTCGCTCGTACTCTCCTCGGACTGACCTATGGAACCCTGATCCTGGCAATCGGCCTTTTTCTATGTACGGCGCAGATCGTAGCCTTTGCTCTGTTACACAGAAAATACCTGCGTGTCTGGAACAGAATCGAAAAGGAAAAAAAGGACAACCAGCAGCGTTTGCTGAAGTTGGCCCAAAATGCCAACATCGTCATGGAACAAAGCAAGGCGGCTCTGCAGGAAAAAGAGCGCACGCTGTTGAATACCATTACCACGCTTCCCGGAGTGGTCTATCAGTTCTTTGCGCGCCCGGATGGCACAACCGGCATGTATTTCGTCAGCGACAAGTCGCGGGATGTTTTGGGAATGGACCCCCGGGACCCCTATTTCGTGGAAAACATCACCCAAAGCTTTGTGCCGGAAGATCGCCCGCTTTTTCTTGCTTCCATCGCTCAGGCGATTCAGGAGTGTACCGAATGGCGTTTTGAAGGGCGGAGACTGCGGCCGGATGGCTCTCTCCATTGGATCCGGGGGAATTCACTGCCGGTTCGTACCGGAGACGAAATCGTATTTACCGGATTTCTTTTGGACATAACCGATTCGAAGCTGGCGCAGCAGGAACTGGTAGAATCGCAGGACAAATTCTCCAAGTTCTTCAATCTCAGTCCGGAAATGATATGTATCACCCGCATCTCCGACGGAACCATCCTGGACGGCAATCCGGCTGCCACTCAGTTGACCGGATACACCCGGGAAGAATTCCTGGGAAAAACCGTACTGGAAATCGGACTTTATGACGAGCCCTCGCTTCGAAGTCAAGTGCTGGAACAGATCCGGCAGAAGGGAGAACTGAAGAATTTCGAGTTCAAACTGCGGATCAAATCCGGTGAGATGCGGGACTGCCTGATGGCATTGAAGCCGATCAGCATCCAGGGCGAGGAGTGTCTCCTGGTCGTAACCCATGACATCTCCGAGCGGAAACGGGTGGAAGAAGACCTGAAGAAGGCCGAGGAACGCTATCGTGGAGTGGTCGAGACGCAATCAGAGATGATCGCCCGTTTTCTGCCGGACGGCACCTTCCTTTTCGTTAATAAGGCATGGCAGGAATATCATGCCAAATATCTCGGCATCAAGGATGACGTCCTGGGGAAAAACATTACCGATTACATATCCGTGGGAAAATTCTCCGACTTCCAGGCCTTTCTCGACGGCATCCGACCCGGCGATCTGAGCCCGGCCTTGGTGCGGAGCATTACGACAACGGAAGGCGAGTCTCGTTATGTGCATTGGCAGCTGCATAAGATCGCCGGCTATCCCGGCGACCGGGTGGAATTCCAGGCTGTGGGGGCGGATATCACCGAACGCAAGCGGGCCGAAGAAGCCCTCAGAGAAAGCGAAGAGACCTTTCGCGCTCTCGCGGAAAACTCCGCCGACATCATTGCGCGATACGACCGGCAGGGACGTCATCTGTACATAAACCGGGCAGCAGAACTCCTGACCGGAATCTCCCGCCGGGACATTCTGGGAAAAACCAGCCGAGAACTCGGTTTTTCCGACGAACTCTGCCGTTTATGGGAGTCGTGTATCGAAGCTGTTTTCCGCGACAAACAGTCCGGCAGGATAGAGTTTTGTATGCCTAACGGGACATGGATGGACCTGTTGGCCATGCCCGAATATGATGTCGACGGTAAGGTGAAAGCCGTCATTGCAGCCACACGGGACATCACCGATCAGAAGGCGGCACAGAGAGAGCAGGAACATCTGCAACTGCAGCTGCAGCAGTCATTGAAAATGGAATCGATCGGCCGCCTGGCCGGCGGCGTGGCCCATGACTTCAACAATCTGTTGACCAGTATCTTCGGTAATCTGGAATTGGCCATGAGCGAGATAACTGAGGGAAGCAAACTCTATGGATTCCTAAGCGAAGTCAAGAAGGCCTCCGCCAGTGCCGCCTCCCTGGTCAAACAGCTGCTGGCCTTTTCACGCAAACAGATCATCGAACCCAAGATTGTCGATCTCAATGCCTTGATCCTGAATACTCACAAGATGCTTGTCCGTATCATCGGCGAGGATATACAGCTTCGGACTGTCTGGCATAAAAACCTCAAGGCGGTCAAGATCGATCCCGGTCAGTTCGAACAAATTCTGATCAACCTGGCGGTCAACTCGCGCGATGCCATGCCTCAGGGTGGTGTGTTGACCATCAAAACGGCTGCCGTCGAACTCGACGAGGATTACTGCCGTGCGCACGAAGGCATCGTTCCGGGAGAATATAGCATGCTGGCCATTAGCGATACCGGACATGGTATGAGCCCGGAGGTGAAAGAGCATATCTTCGAGCCTTTCTATACCACCAAGTCGAAAGGCAAAGGTACGGGGCTCGGACTGGCCACCACGTACGGTGCCGTAAAACAGGCTGGTGGATCCATCGAAGTATATTCCGAGTTGGAACAGGGCACCACCTTCAAGATTTATCTGCCGACGGTAGAGGAAAAAGCCGAATCGAAGGAGACGGTTTCGCGAAAGGAAGAACTGCAAACAGGTACGGAAACGGTTCTGCTGGTCGAAGACGATCCTATGGTCCGGAGCCTGGCGGAGAGATTTCTGAACAAGATTGGTTATCAAGTATTGGAAGCCCCAAGCGGAGCGGAAGCCCTCGATCTCGCCCGAGAGTGCAAGGAACGGATCGACTTATTGATGACGGATGTCGTAATGTCCGGCATGAACGGCTACCAGCTGTCGCTGCAGCTGAAGTCGATTCATCCGGAAACGAAGGTTTTATTTACCTCCGGCTATACGGAGGATATCATCGCCCATCACGGAGTGATCGAAGACGGTTTGAACTTCATCGGTAAGCCCTATTCCTTGACTCTGCTGGCAAAAAAAATTCGGGAAGCTCTGGAAGATGCAAGGGGTCATTGATGCCAAGCAGCAAAAAGTGACACAGACATTGCTGTCTGTGGTGGAAACAATATGGTAAACCTAGATAGGGATAGAACTATGCAAAGACGAAATTTCATGAAGCAGGCAGTCACCGGCGCCGTCGGGGCCGCCATGGCGCCCATGATCGTGCCCTCCTCGGTCCTGGGGAAAAACGCTCCCAGCAACAAGATACAGATCGGTCAGATCGGATGCGGCCGCATCGCCCGCGACCATGATCTGCCCGGAACCATGCAGCATGAGGTTGCCCGGCTGATCGCCGTATGCGATCTGGACACAAACCGTCTGGCGGACGGCAAACAACTGGTAGAGAACTTCTATCAGAAGAAGACAGGACAGAGCAACTATCTCAATGTCAAGATGTACGGCCTGTATCAGGAGATGCTCCTCAATCAGGAGATCGATGCCGTCATCATCAGTACTCCGGACCACTGGCATGCGCAGCCGGCCATCGAGGCGGCCCTGGCGGGGAAACATATCTACCTGCAGAAGCCGACCTCACTCACGGTGACCGAAGGGCGAATCCTGAGCGATGTCATCAAGGAGAAGGGCGTTGTCCTTCAGGTCGGGACACAGCAGCGTTCGTCCCCGCAGTTCCGCGTCGCCGCCGAGCTGGTACGCAACGGCCGGATCGGTCGCCTGCATACCGTGAAGGTAGGACTGCCGGGTGATCCTTCGGGGCCGGAAGCACCGGAGATGCCCGTACCGAAAAACCTCAATTACGATAGGTGGCTTGGCGAAACCCCCTTCGTGCCCTATACCGAGATACGGGTGCATCCGCAAGTGGGATACGGCCGCCCGGGGTGGCTGCGCTGCGAGCAGTTCGGAGCCGGAATGATCACCGGGTGGGGACAACATCATTACGACTCGGCGGCCTGGGGCATGGATACGGAATATTCCGGGCCGGTCTCCGTACAGGCCGTGGCCGAATTTCCTAAATCGGGATTATGGGATGTGCATGGCGATTTTATGGCCAAGGCCGAATATGCCAACGGAATCACCATGTACACCAGCGGTGGCTTTCCGAATGGGATCCGGTATGAGGGGACGGAGGGTTGGATCTTCGTTTCGCGCGGAGATTATGTCGCTTCCGCCAGCGATCCGGTGGCCAAGGCCCGCAGCGCCAAAGCCCTGGACGCCAGCGATGCGAAGATACTGAACTCGGTGATCGGGGAAAAGGAAATTCATCTGTATCGGAGCGAGGAACAACACGGCAACTGGCTGGAGTGTATTCAAAGCCGGAAAGAGCCGATCTCGCCTGTGGAGATCGGGCACCGCGCCTGCACCATTTGCCTCATCACGCATATCGCCATGAAGCTGGATCGCAAATTGAGGTGGAATCCGGGAAGCGAACGTTTTGAAAATGACGATGCGGCCAATGCCATGCTCAGCCGCCCGGAACGGTATCCCTATGGAATAAGCAACCTCAAAAAGTAGGGGCGACCCTTGCGGTCGCCCGGGAGGTATCTCCAAGAGGGCTGCAGGGCAACCGCAAGGGTTGCCCCTACGGAACGAATTCAGAGTAGGGGCACGGCACGCCGTGCCCAAAGGGAGCCCCCATCCTATGGTCGCCAGGGCACGGCACGCCGTGCCCCTAC
>CAZTVS010000191.1:0-5145 GCA_964617125.1 uncultured Acidobacteriota bacterium | reverse complement strand
GGTGAATCCATGTTTCGAGAGATGAGAAGGAAAAAGCAGTTATTATCGGAGACGGAAACGGTCGAGATCCTGAAAAGGCACACCTCGGGGGTTTTGGGTGTGAGTGGCGACGATGGTTACCCGTATACCGTACCGCTCAGCTATGCCTATCAGGATGGCAAACTGGTTTTCCATTGCGCCAAGTCGGGGCACAAAATGGACGGCATCGCCAGGAATGACAAGGTCTCATTCTGCGTCATAGACAAAGATGAAGTCATCCAGGAAACCTTTACCACCCATTTCCGCAGCGTCATCGTTTTCGGCCGGGCGCGCATCCTGACGGAAGACAGCGAGAAACAGGCGGCGCTTGCCTGTCTGGTGGAAAAGTATTCCCCGGATTTTGTCATCGAAGGACAGAAAGAGATCGAACGCAACTGGAACCGGGTCTGCCTGGTGGAAGTTAAAATCGAATACATGGCCGGCAAAGAAGCCATCGAACTCGTCCAAAGCAAAACCAAGGAAGAGTCATCCTGAGGACAATTACCTGCACTCACATTCGGCGTCACCTTTCTTGCCTCGACGTATCTTTTTAACCAGAAGAGCCGCACAGCCGACTCCTGTCGATACCTGAATGGCGCCGGTGGGACAGTTCTTTTGGCAGGCACCGCACTGCATGCACCGGCTGCGATCGGCGATGATCGCCTTATGATTCGTCAGGGCGAGAACCCCATGGGGACAGACCTCAAGGCAACGACCATCACCCAGGCACCGCGAGGTATCCAGGGTCAGGGAATCACCAGCCCAAATGTATTTCATGATGAACTCCTGTCGATTAACCGATATAAACCGCTATTCGCAGAACCGATCCCAGAACGGCGGCAACGATGATCAGCGGCAGGGCCCATCGAACCTCGCGACGGACACCAGCCAGGTTCGTAAAGGTGGTGGAGCCGGTAAACATCATACCCATATAGGATGCCCAGGATATCCCGAAGAGTGCACTACCCGTCGACTCGGCCAATGTTCCGGGAAAAAGCGCAAGGGTAACCGCCAGGCACACAGCCCCGGCAATGGCCCCTTTGACGGCGAATATCCGGGATGGAAGCCAAGGCAGGAGCAATGGCGTCACGACTCCTCCCGCCAGCATGGCCGAGAGGAACGGAGCCAGATCGGCCGCCAGATGACGACTCAGCGATCCATTTTTCAGCCATTCGAACAAGGCAAGGATAAGAAAGATGACGAGGGCTGGTTTCAGCGCCGCCTTCATTTCCACCGGAATCAGGATGATTCGTTCTCTCCAGCCGAAGGGTACGCGTCGCATTTCCGGTGTCGCTTTCATACCTGCGGACAGGTATGCCGGTATATCTCTGGCCAGGACAGGTCCATAGCGCACCGAGAAGCCTGTGGCCTTGGTGATCTCGTGCGCTGCCACGCCGACCGCTCCCAGCTGCGGCAGGATCAGGCGACGATGTTCTACAACTTCCCGCAGGCCACTCGATTCTACGCGACGGATGAGTTCCCCGGTTCCGAACGTCCCTTTTCCCGCGGCGCACCAGACGTTGACGCCCTTTGTATCCAACACCAGCATCCAGGCGCTATATCCAGTCAGTTCCTTACGGACCTTATCCACGGTCAATTTGTAGTTGGCAGTGACCAGGACGGGAGAACTTGTATCCGGCGTCCCGATTTGGTATAAGCCGGGCTCAACGGAGTAACGATCTCTCCCTAGACCCCAACGCACCCGCCACCCTCCCAGTCTGTCGCGCCAGCTCAGGCGGGTCGACAGGACCTGTGGCGCATCCACTCCTTTCATTATTGGAGCCGGCCGTCCGGAAGATGGTCTGGAGCAGTCACAACTTGTTTTTTCCATGTCGCTTCTCCTTTAGGGTACAGATCTCGGAGCGGCGGAGGCTGTGCATGCGCTCCGCCAGCAGTCCTACTGCCCGAATGACGCAATCCCGATCATGCTCGTTCAATCCTGAAAGCAGATCGCCATAATAGCGATTGCACACATCGTCAATGCTTTCGACCTTAGCGCGGCCTGCAGTCGTCAGGGTAATCCGCAACAGGCGTCGATCCAGGGGATCTTCCGCCCGAATGACCAGACCGGCACGAACCAATCCATCCACCGTCCGGCTGAGCGTACTGGTATCTAGATCCAGGGCGGCCGCCAGGCTGGTGAGGGAGAGTTCGGATTTCGCCAGCTCCAGCAGGGTGTGGCATTGAGCCAGAGAAATCCCGCAACAACCGGTGTCGGCCTCGAGCTGAGTCACCATTTCCCGCTCCAGGGCGCGTAGCTGGCGACGAAAAGCGTCGATGACACTGGTTTCCATCGAACCATAAGATTTTCTCATGCAATGATTGTATCATACATATAATGTATAATGCAAATAAATATTACTGGTGGACGATTTTTCACTTATCCCCTAACCGCCGCGCTTGGCACTTGTTGCACCCCCCCAAAAAAAGCACATCCTGACTACTTACTAATTGGAATAGAATGAGCGAACTTGATTTTAAGATAGACCTATTTCGATCAAACGATGCTGCGGGCTTAGAACATCTTTTTAGGGAGGTATACGGGAACGGGTATCCGGTCAGGATCGTCTATAACCTGGAACAGCTTGTCGTTGCTTTGGAAAACAAGGAATACATCTCTGTCGTTGCGAGAACGCCGGACAATCGGATCGTGGGCTTCTCATCCATATAGAGGAAGAATTCCATCGTGTTCCAGGATCAGTCTCCTCAAATCCGGCATGGGAACCTGCAAGGGACTGGTGTTCAACCGGCAGGCTAAGGCGGCAGCGGCTCCGGCAGCCTGCCCCATGGCCATGCAGGAAGCCTGCACCCGCAGGGCCGAGTTGGCCAGACGGTCGCTGCTGATGGCCCGCCCGGCCACCAGCAGGTTCCGACTCTTCCTGGGGATCAGGGCCCGCAAAGGGATAGTGGCAACCGTTCCTTCCGGCAAATGCCTGGGATCCACACCCAGACGGTCATGCAGATCGATCGGATAAAAGGAATAAGCGATGGAATCGTCGAAGACCTTTCCGCTGACATAATCCTCCCGCGTGATCCGATACTCTCCGTCGATGCGATAGGTCTCCCTGACGCCGGTTTCAGGCTGCATTTGCAGGAGCCGGGTCTTTTCGCAACCGGGAAGTTCCCGCAGAAAACGCAGCATATTCATCAAGGAGGTCCGGCCGCGAATGTTAGCCCGGGTGTGAGTTTCCGAGGTTGTCGAGTCGGCTCCGGCAATATGCTGGAAATTATCCCCGGCCGATCGCAACAGGCCTTCCACGTTCCGGAATTCTTCCCGGAACAGTTTCCCTTTTTTCAGTTCCTCGTCGTACCGTTTTTCTATCGCTGGAAAATCGAGAGAGTCGACATCATATCCGCCGAGGCGGAACATCAGCGTGCCCGGCTGGGTATCCTCCTCGCGCAGAACCTGGAGACCGGCCAGGATGCAGGCGGCCGCGTTTCCGGTGCAGTCGATCAGTTGCCGACAGACAATTCTGACACGGCAGCCCTTGCCGACTGTTTCCACCTCCCAGCGATTTCTTCGCAAGAGAATTTCGACCGGTGTTTCATAATAACGAAGACGAACGCCGGCCTGATGGCACTTCTCTTCGGCCAGGAGAGCGAACAGGCAGCCGTTGATTCGAATCTGGTGTTTCCAGTGCCGGCGGCCGGTGGGCAGAGAAAAATCGGGGAAGATTCCGCCGTCCAAGGTAACCGTATCGGAAACCAACTCCCAGCCGATGCCGCGGATAATCTGCTTTCCCCAGGCATGAAACAGACCCGGAAAGGAAACGCCGCCGGTCGAGATGGTCCCGCCCAGCTGGCTCCCGTTTTCCAGCAGCAGGGTAGAACATCCGGCACGGGCTGCCTGGATGGCGGCGATGACGCCGGCTGTGCCTCCACCGATGACCAGGACATCGGTTTCTATCCATTTTTTTGGGGCCGGGAACGGCCTGCTTTCAGCGGAAGCCTCGGCACGTTCCGGCAGAAGTCCGGCCAGAGAGATTCCTTCCAGCGTTTTCAATAGCGTCCTGCGTTTCATGATGTTCTACCCATTGCTTGGATTACCTACGTTTGTTCCGACAGTTTATGGCACAAATGGGCCAGATCGCGTACCCGTGAGTCGGGGGCTCCTTCATCCAGATCAGCCAGTACGATATCGCAGGGGGCGTATTCCATTGCTATACGTCGGAAATCGGCTTCTATTTCCGGTAGAGATTTTTGAACGGCATCCATGGGAGTGTACATCACTGCGCGGCGTGCATCGGGAAACAGGGTTTTGGCGGCGGCGAGATCGGACTTGACACCCATATCGATATAGCCGACCTCCGGGATCTGTGCATAAGCCTTCAGGTAGGGGGTTGCACTCCAGGCGCAGTTATGTATCCCCAGGCAGTCATAAAGCGAAGCGAGTTTCCGATCGAATGGGAGTAAAAGATCGCCATAAATTCTGGGCGAGATCAGGTTGACCATGCAGTTACTGATGGTTACGAAAAGCGACTTCCGGAGTTCTTGAAATTGTCTCTGGTGCAGACGGCTTATACCCTGGATCATGGTTTCGCAAACACAGGCGAAAAGATGACGAGCTTTTTCTGGTTCATCGATCATATCGGTAAACAATCTTTCCCCGCAGAGACGATGGGCGTTGTTCAATACTCCCTGCCAGTTGATATAGCCATCTGCCAGTCCTTGCCAGGTTTCGATCCATTCTACCTGTTCCATCAGGCGGGTGAAGTGTGGATTCCGATCCAGATCGGGTGGTTCCAGTACGGCAAGTTCCCGGTCGTTCAGGTATTGGCCGGCAGTGGTCGGCCAACCGTTTTCGTCATACAGGATTGGAATTCCATAGATCGCCGCTACCGTACAGGCGCCGTACGTTCCGGTCAGGAGATCCGGTGGCGAATCGCATGTTCCCCTGTCCCCGATCGACAGATCCGGGAAACGGCGTCGCAGCTCGCGGCGCATGCTGACGGCACAATCCCGGCGATAGGTCGGATCGTTATGAAATCTCTCACCAAAGTTGATGGATAGACAGTGTCGATACCAAGACGGAGTAAAACCGATTTCCGGTCGTAAAAAGGCTTCTCCGCCTTCTGCCGGCCGCCGGGTGGCTGGTGCCCCCGGGGCAATATAGCTGATAAGTCTGGG
>CAZTVS010000190.1:0-5329 GCA_964617125.1 uncultured Acidobacteriota bacterium | reverse complement strand
TGGCCGGTCAATCGACGGAGATGAAGAATATGGTGGCCAGCTTCCGATTGACCTCGGAAGCCTATCGTCCATCTTCCTATGAAGCAAAAGCCGTCCCCAGGCGTCAGCTGAGGTGATCGGAACGATTAGCTGACTACCAAGGCATCCTCTCCGCTGAAGTCGCAAAAAAGGTAGGGGCACGGCGTGCCGTGCCCTTATCGTGTTTTTCAGAGTGAATGTAGAAATGAATAAAAAAGTCGATGGGGGTAGAAAACGATGATAGGTACCGTTGCATCGAGATTACCGCCCTGGCATCGGATCTGCAATGGGATGCCGCGTATACGCGGAACTACAAACCTCCTGATTTTTTACGACCTCATCAGGAATGACGAAGCGGTAAAAAGTGGCACAGATATTCTTGTCTGTGACTGAAACGTGCGTCCAATGGGCATTAGGAAAAACCACACAGTATAATTTTCGACTTTTTTCCACTTCGTCAGAAATGCCTGTGCCACTTTTTACCGCACCGTGCTCTTTATCTGTCGGAGGTGGTTTCTCCTGCGGCTTCATCCCTGGCCAGTGCCCGGCGGAGAGTGCTGCTCAATTCCGTGATTTTATAGGGTTTGGGAATGATGTCGGTGAAGCCGTACGATTTGTAATCGGACATGATGGGATCGTTGGAATAGCCGCTGGAGATGAAGATTTTCGCCTCCGGGTCCATCTGTAAAATTTGTCTGGCGGCTTCCGATCCACCCATACCTCCGGGGATGGTGAGATCCAGGATGACCGCTTGAAACTTATTCGTTTCCGGAGATAATTTCTCTTTGTATTTTTTGACGGCCTCCTCCCCATCCCTGGAGGTTACCACTTCGTAACCCAACTGGGTCAGCAAGCTGAGAGATAAATTCAATATCATCTCCTCGTCATCCATGACCAGAATCGTTCCCGAACCTTTTTGGATCATGAGGTTGTCCTTTTCCGTTACCTGTCCGGGGTTAAAGGATGCCGGCAGGTAGATATGGAATTTCGTGCCATGCCCGGGCTGCGATTCCACATGGATATAGCCGTCATGCCTTTTGATGATGGAATAGACGGAGGTCAATCCCAGTCCTTTTCCTTTCGCTTTGGTGGTATAGAAGGGGTCGAAGATTTTCGTGAGATTTTCCGGTCGGATCCCTTCTCCATAATCCTCCACCGAGAGGTAGACATAGCAGCCCGGAGGTACAATGGCGGAACCGGAGTCGTCCGAAATCTCTACATTGCCGGCGGTCACCTTGATCGTACCGCCGTTCAGCATGGCTTGCGAGGCGTTGATCAGCAGATTGCTGATGACCTGGATCATTTGTCCTTCATCGCAATCGACGGACCAGATGTTGTCCTCGATTTGAAGTTCTGCCGCCGATTTGGATCCGCTCAGGGTGAAATCGACGGCTTCGCGCAGGAGCTCGCCCAAATCGATCGTTTTTTTGATCGGGGCACCGCCTTTGGAAAAGGTCAACAGCTGAAAGGTAAGGTCCTTGGCCCGGAGAGTCGCCTTTTCCGCCTCCTCCAGACGGCGGAAGGAGATGTCCTCCGGGGTGAGGTGCAATTTTGCCAGGGAGACATTTCCCAGAATCCCCGTCAGCAAATTATTGAAATCGTGAGCTAGCCCACCGGCTAAAATGCCCAGCGATTCCAGTTTTTGCGTCTTGGTAATTTCTTCTTCCCATTTCAGTTTTTCGGTGATATCGGTGATCTTGCCCCAGGCGCGCAGCAGGTATCCGTTTTCGACGATACCGATCAGATTTGTCGCAACCGTCCGGCCTCGGCCGTTCTTATCGGTATAGTTCACCTTTTCGTCGACCAATCGGTAATTCGATTGCACAAACCTCCGGAAAAAGTGCTCGAAATCGTACTGTCGGTTAAACAACATCTGGTTGAGCTTGCGATCGATCAACTCTTCCGCTCTGGCATAACCGAACAGATTGGCCATAGCGTCATTGCATTCGGCTATATAGGCGGTATCGTAAAGAAGGCGAATTTGTTGTTCCTCGGAATAGGCCGCCGTCGGGAGCGGATGAAGAAATTCGCATCTCCAGATTCCCTCCGTTGTTTGCGAGACAAAGCTGCGGTAACGATCTTCGCTCTGTTTGATTTCCTCGGTCCTCTGCTGCACCAGCGATTCCAGTTTCTTGTTCAGCTGATCGAGACGTTTGGTGCGGATTTTCACGATCAGCATGACGGCGGCAATGGCCGAGCATACGGCCAATAATTGAAAGAAGGAAGTCTGATAGAAGGGAGGAGAGACATGAATTTGCAGGGAAGCCCCGGTCTCGTTCCACACATTCTCCTTGGTGGCCCCCTTCACCCGGAAGAGATAATCCCCGCTTTTCAGGTTGGCATAATTGGCGTAGCGGCGATTCTCGGCAAAAATCCAATCTTTGTCCAATCCTTCCAGGCGATAGGCAAAACGGTTGTTTTGCGGATCCGAATAATCCAACACCGCAAATTCGATGGAAATGTAATTGTCCTTATAACTCAGATCGATCTTATTTGCGGTCGGGCCGGTTCCGGTATGCAAAATCTCTTTGTCGTACAGTTTGAGGGAGGTGATGACTACATTGGGTACCAGGGGATTGTGCTTCAGCCGGTCGGGGTGAAAGGTGTTGAAACCGTTGACTCCGCCAAAATACATGGTCCCATCGGAGGATTGAAAAGAGGCATTGGTATTAAATTCGTTACTTTGCAATCCGTCCTGCACGTCATATTGCTTCAATTGCCCGGCCGCAGGATCCCAATACCACAGTCCGTGGTTGGTTCCGAACCAGATCTTTCCCATGCCGTCCGTCTGCATCGAATAGATGAATTCGTTGACCAACGGGTATTCCTGCGTGAGTTTTTGTATCCTGGAAGAGGAACTGAAGACCGGCTCTCCATTCTGTCGATAGGAGGAAGGAGACAAAGAAAAAATTCCCTGTTTCGTCGTTCCCAGCCACATCACTCCGTCTTTTCCGCCGGTGATGGTGGCGATCTCGTTTCTAGCCGGGTCTGCAGCTGGAAAATACCTGGAAAAGGTGTTCGTTTTGCTGTCGAACAGGTTCAGCCCGTTTCGGGTGCACACCCAGATG
This sequence comes from uncultured Acidobacteriota bacterium, assembly GCA_964617125.1. GTDB lineage: Bacteria > Acidobacteriota > UBA6911 > CAINFC01 > CAINFC01 > CAZTVS01. The sequence continues at coordinate 2,243 of CAZTVS010000190.1, read as the reverse complement.
TTTTTCCAGCGGTCCTGGAAAAGATAGAAAATGTAGTCATGGGAAAGACTGGTCGCATCGTCCGGGCGGTGATAAAAATGCCGGAATTTACCGGTGGTCAGATCGAGAATATCGAGCCCGGTGGCGGTTCCGATCCAAAGATGATCCTTGTCGGCCGGCAGCAGGGAACGGATGTTATTATTCGATACGCTCTCGGGATTTCCTTCCTGATGGGAAAAATTGATGAAAGTACCCCGTCTTTTGTCATGTTGGAAAAGACCGTGGGCACTCGTACTGATCCATATATTTCCGGCATGGTCCTGGCAGAGGGCACGAAGGATATCGCTGCGAATTCCCGGCAGGTAGCGGGGATTGTTGGAGTAATGGACAAATTTTTCCGTTTTGCGATGGTAAAAACTCAGTCCGTTCCGGGTGCCGAGCCAAAGATCTCCGTCCCGATCTTCCAGGATGGAAAAGATCATACTTTCATATAACCCATCCTCTATGCCGGTTTGCGACCGGCGGAAGGCCTTGAAATCGGTTCGAATCATTTTGTTGATTCCGCCTCCGGAGGTTCCTACCCATAAAATTCCGGAGCGATCTTGAAAAAGAGATTGAATGAAGTCATTGCTCAAGCTGCCGCGGATATTTTCGTTACCGGCGAATCTTCTGAAGTTTTCCTTTCCCAGATAGAGATAAAGACCTCCACCGTAGGTGCCGATCCAGATCTTTCCGGAAGTGTCTTCATAAAAGCACCTGATTTGGTTGCTGCCCAGCTTGTCCGATTGAAAAAAGTGCGCCTTCATCGATTGCAGATGAACGGAAGTGCCAGGATTGTCGATGGATTGCAGGAGTTCCTTCTTGGGGACGAGATAGATGCCGTCATTGGTCGTTCCAATCCAGAGTGTTCCCTTCGTATCTTCATGCACGGTTTCGACTTCAGGAATATGCAACCGGAAGCCGTGGGGATCGTCGTTGAGAAAGTGATGAATCCGTATCCCGGCGAGATCGCTTGCCTGGGAGAAACGTTTCAAATGGCCGGCTGTGATGACAGATAGCCCTCCGCCTTCGGAGGCAAACCAGAGATTCCCGCTTCTGTCCGGGTGAACCATTTTCAATCCTTTCCCCCAGGGGCTTTTTCCATCCTCCCGGATGGGAACACGGAAAAACCGGTCTGCGGGGCGATTGTAAATATCGATGCCTCTCTGGGATACGATCCACAGATTGTCGAAACGATCCTCTGCCAGGGAAAGGACGCGGTTGAAAGACAGACTTTCTTTGTCATCAGCCAGGTTCTGATAACGCCGAGTATCCTCCCGGTTGGGATCGTAGCGAATGAGACCCTTTTCGGTGGCAATCCACAGGAGTCCTGTTTTGTCGGAGAAGATTGTATAGACCAGATCGGCGGGGTCGGTGATTTTTCGCTGAAAACCATACCCGTCGAATCGGCATAAACCCTGCATGGTTCCGAACCACATAAATCCTTTGGCATCCTGGTGGATGGCGCGAACGGTGCTGTTCGGAAGGCCATGCTCCACGCTGTAATAATGGAATTTGTAGTCTTCCGTCTGAGAGAATCCAGTTGCAGTGGCCAGCAGAAAAAAGAGAAAAAACAAAAAGGAATGCCTTGCCGTAGAATGGCCGTGCCTGCTCCCCCGCGCAGATACCGATAAGGAAGGAAGAAACCGGTCCTTCTGCGGAGAAAGCTCCCATCCTGCCGCCATCATTACTTTTTGGCCGCCTTGAAAATGGTATGTAGACATTTTTTTCAACGGAAATAATGTATCACACTTGCAGGCGGACCTCCTACATAGTCGAGTACCACAGACAACCGGACAGAATCCCTTCAGGCGGTGCCGCGTAAGAAAGAAGAAAGAAGCCAGGAGCCAGGAGTCAGAAGTCAGAATGGGTGGGGTGGCATAGGGATTGCACCGAGGATCCCCCTTCGCGATGACCTTGCAAAAAATGCCGGGAGCGCCGCACCCCAGTGCGGCAAGGTACAAGGATGTGTATTCCTGTCTTCTTCCTTGCATCGCCGGATTGGATTGCACCGAAAGGAATTTCTTGTAATCCATGTTCTCCTGCCGCACTGGGGTGCGGCGCTCCCGGAAATGCTTTTTTGCGACTTCATTATTATGCGACGAAGCGGTAAAAAGTCCGAAACCATACTGTGTAGTTTTTCCGGATGCCTATGGGACGCGCATTGCCTTGTCTGTGCCACCTTCCCGGCTGTCGCTCAGATCATGGGAAGAGCGCGTTTGACG
>CAZTVS010000189.1:0-5635 GCA_964617125.1 uncultured Acidobacteriota bacterium | reverse complement strand
GAAGAGGATAGGGATACACATCCTTTCCCTTGCCGCACTGGGGTGCGGCGCTCCCCGGGATTTTTTGCGACTTCGTCATCCTTGGCTCAGGGCTTTCATGACCTGATCGGTGATTGTCTGGACCAGATCTTCCGAAACTTCCGTGTCGCCATGGGGCGGCAGCGAGCAGCTGGTCGCCTTGCCCGACAGGACCTCCCAGGGATCGATCTCGCACAGCTTGACCGCTTCCAGGTTGAAACGCGGGTCGGGAAGCCCCATCTTCTTTTTCATCGCCAGCAGGTCCTGCATCTTGTCTTTGGGGATGCCGCATGTCGTCGGATTCAGATGGGCGGCTACGATCAGCGTGCGGCAATAGGCGTCGGTGATCTCCATTTTGAAGTAAGCGTCCTCTACCGAATCGCCCCAGCAGATGACTCCATGGTTGCCCATGAGAATGGACTGATGTTGTGCCGCCATGGGCTCAATGATGGATGCCATTTCCAGGCTTCCGGGGGTTTGATAGGGGGCTACCGGCACCTTACCGACAAAAACCTCCAGTTCGGGGATCAGGCAGGGAGGCGGTTCGACACCGGCGATGGCGAAGGCCGTGGCGTGAACCGGATGGGCATGAACAACGGCTTTGGCCGCCGCGCTGCCGCGATAGATGGCCAGATGGGTGGTGATTTCGCTGGTCCGCTTGGAGTCACCGGCCAGCTGTTTCCCCTCGAGGTCCACCAGGCAGAGCGTTTCCGGTTTCATGAAGCCCTTGCTGACCCGTGTCGGAGTACAAAGGAAAGTGTTTTCCGTCAGGCGATAGGAGATGTTGCCGCCATTGCCATCGACGTATTCCCTTTGCCACAGGCGCCGCCCGATGTCACATATCTCCCGCTTGATCTGTTCCGCTTCGGCCGATCGAAAAAGCTCCTCGGCCTTTTTGGGGTCGATGGCCGGAGCAGGGGAAGTACAGCCGCAGGATTTACCGGCAGAGCCGCTCTGCAGGACGCGGACCTTGCCGGCGGTGAAAATATCCTGAGCGCTCGGAGTCAGAATCATCCCTTCGGCCAGAGGGAACTCCTTGTTCCCGGTCCGGACAAAATCCTCCGCATCTTTTTGTGTGATTACATTCATGGTTTTGTTTCCCTACCTCAATAAATCTTAAGCTGATCGACCATCACGCAGCGTCGAGACCGGGTAAAGGTCATCGGGGTGGAGACGCCTTCTCCGGTCGGAGTCGCGATGCTGTAACTCAGGAACCCTTCGCCGCTGAGACCCAGGCCGCACATGGACGGTCCGTTCTTGATGAAGAGCGTCGTATCCATGGCTTGTGCCATGCGTGTCATGCGGCAAACATTCAGAGAGTGGATGATGGCCGTATGCTTGAATCCGTGTTCGGCTTCCAGCGAGGCCTCGATCCCCTCCTCGAAATCGCGCACCCGGACGACAGGCAGGAAAGACATCATCTGTTCTGCGACAACAAAAGGGTGATCTCTGCCGGTTTCGCCGAAGATCAGTTGTGTGGAGGCAGGGATGTCCATTCCGATCGTTTTGGCCAAGACGGCCGCGTCAGCCCCCACATATTTCTTGTCGACGACAGGATGGGAATGGGTATCCTTCGGCTGTAAGGATGCGGGGAAAATGACCTTGGTCAATTCGGCGATCTGGGAGGAGTTCAGTTGTACGGCTCCGGCCCGGCGCATGGAGGCAATAAAGGCATCGGCCACCTTTTCCACCACAAAGAGTTCCTTTTCTCCGATACACAGCAGGTTGTTATCGTACGATGCCCCCTGAATCACGCAACGGGCAGCATGGTCGAGATCGGCGAATTCGTCCACCAGTACCGGCGGATTTCCCGGACCGGCACAGATGGCCCGTTTTCCAAACTGCTGGGCGGCCTTGACTACACCCGGACCGCCGGTGACGCAAAGCAGCCTTACCAGAGGGCTCTTGCCCATGACGGCAAAGGTTTCCAGCGTCGGCTTCTCGACCATGGTCAGGATATTGCCGATCCCGGTTGCCTCCAGCATTGCCTGATTGTAGGCCTTTACCGCGATCGCAGCACAGCGTGCGCCTCCCGGGTGAACGTTGAAAACTACGGTGTTGCCGGCTGCGATCATGTTGATGGCGTTGCCGGTCAGGGTCGGAACACTGTGTGTTACCGGAGTGACCGCACCGATGACGCCCCAGGGCGTATATTCGATGACCGTCAGCCCGTGATCGCCGCTGTAGGCATCCCGGGTGAGGAATTCGACTCCCGGGACCAGTTGGGCACAGATGGCCAGCTTTTCCACCTTGTGGGCCAGACGGCCGATGCGGGTCTCTTCGAATTCGATGCGTCCGAATTCTTCCGCCTTTTCCGAGCAGATCCGCCGAATGGCCTGGATGGCCTTCTTTCTCGCCTCGACACCGCCTTTGGTCAGTTGCCGGTAGGCGTTGTGGGCCGCCTGAATCGCCTCCTCCATGGTGGAGAAGACTCCCAGTCCGGATCCCGGCGGGACCAGGGAGGAGATACTCCCGGTTTGTAGTTTGCTCAGCACTTCCTGAACTACCTGAGCAACCAGCTGCTGATCGATCATTCGATTCATGTCGATAATTCCTTATTATATGTTTACTTCAGTTTGGGTATCAGAGGGACTGCTTCCTCATGAGGGCGAGGGATGACGTGGGTACTGATCAGTTCTCCGCCCAGCGATTTGACGGCGGCGGAACCGGCGTCAATGGCCGCGCGGACGGCAGCGACATCTCCGGTAACGAAAGCCGATATGTAGCCGCTTCCTACCTGCTGCGAGCCCTCCAGGTGCACATTCGCCGCCTTGAGCATGGCGTCGGCCGCTTCGACCAGGGCTATCAATCCTCGTGTTTCCAGTATTCCCAATGCTTGCTGAGCCATGTCAGTTGTTCCTTTCCTTGTAGTAGGCGTATGCTTCCCGGGCGATAATGGTCTCTTCCGAGGTGGGGATGACCAGGATGCGGACCGGCGATGCGGCCTGGGCTATATCCGCTTCGCGCTGCAGAAGGGCCCGGTTGATTTCGGAGTTTAGCAGAATGCCGAGACGGTCCAGGTCCGCGCAAACCATGGCACGGACCAGAGAACTGTTTTCTCCGATCCCCCCGGTAAAGACCAGGCCATCGGCGCCATTGAGCTCCACCAGAAACTGCCCGATATATTTTCGAATGTTCTTGACGTAGACTTCCAGGGCCAGGCGGGCATTCTCATTGCCCTCGTCCATGGCTGCCAGTATGTCGCGCAGGTCACCGGAAGATGTCCCGGCAATCCCCTTGAGCCCCGATTCCTTCATCAACACGCGTTCCACCTCGGCCAGACTCAAACCGCAATCCTTCAGGAGGTAGAGAAGGGCAAAGCTGTCAAAATCGCCCACCCGGTTGTTCTGCGGCAATCCGCTCTGGGGAGTCATACCCCAGCTGGATTCGACGGCCTTTCCGTCGCGTACGGCAGCCAGGGAAGAGCTTCCGCCCAGATGACAGGAGATGATACGCGGGTGCTGTCGGCCCAGCAGAACGGCGGCGCGTTCACTGACGAATCGGTGACTGGCCCCGTGAAAACCGAAGCGGCGTATGCCATAGCGCCGGTACCAGTCCTGGGGGATGGCAAAATGGCAGGCAGAGGCGGGGACCTGGTCGTAAAAAGCGGTTTCGAAGGTACCGATCAGGGGAATGCTTGGAAACTGCCGGCGAATCGAACGTACCGCCTGCACATAAGGCGGATTATGCGCCGGGGCTAGGGTATTCCATACCTCCATGGCCTGCAATACCTCTTCGGTCAGTTCCGTTGTTCCGGAGATTCCCCGGGCCATCACGGGCTTGAAACCGATGGCGGAAATCTCCTCCATGGATGCCAGGATACCGCCCTCTCCGGTCAGAGCCTGCAGCGTCAGTGCGAAGGCCCCGGCGTAATCGGGCAGAGGCTGGATCGATTTTCTGATCTCTCCGTCTCCGATCCGGTACTGGAAAGGAGATTCGGCCGATCCGATACGTTCGGCGCCTCCCTGGGCCAGCGTCTTTTCTTCCGGCATGGCGAAAAGCCGGAATTTAAAAGAGGTGCTGCCGATATTGGCAACCAGGACTTGGATGTTTTCTTCAGCCATCGCCTTCACCGCTTCAGGGAACTCAGGAATTTGCCCAGATGGGGAAGTTCTTCGTGCGGACGCGGGATGACGTGAGCGAGAATCACCTGGCCCAATGCCGAAGCGGCACGGGTGCCTGCATCCACGGAGGCCTTGACGGCAGCGACATCGCCGCGAATAAAGGTGGTCACATATCCGGAGCCTACCTTATCCCAGCTGACGGCCTCGACATGGGCGGCTTTCAACATGGTATCGGTGGCCTCGAGCAGGGGGATCAGATTTTTCGTTTCGATCATTCCCAACGCTTCCTGTGTCCCCTGGATTTTGGGCAGCGGGATGGAATCCGCCTGATTTTCCAGAAAGAGGCTGATCAGCCCTTCGTGCGGATTCGGTATCACCAGCGTGCCCATCAGTTCGCCGATCTGCGCGGCGGCCTTGCTCCCGGCCTCGACCGCGGCGCGGACACTGCCGACATCGCCGCGGACCACGGCGGTCACGAAAGATCCACCGATCTGTACGCAGCGTGCCATTTTCACGTTGGCTGCCTTGACCATGGCATCGGTGGCCTCCACCAATCCGGTATATCCGCGGGTTTCAATCATTCCAATGGCGTCATTCATAGCAGTTCCTTATCCTGGGAAGGGCATCCGTCATTCATGTTTCCGTGTCGTCCGATCCTGTGACCTAGGTCACCAATTCCATACGTTCGGCGCTGTCGATGTGGCAGGCATTCCCCTCGTCCGTGTCCAGGTGCGCCTCCAGGCGGAAAGAAGGGTCTACCCGCACCAGCACGTCTTCAAAAACGGTCGTGCATTGAGGGGAAACAATGCGTAGGCCGATCAGGTCCTTGTGTTTGACTCCGTAAAAGGCGGCGTCGGCTGGCCCCATGTGGATGTGGCGGGCGGCGCGTATGATGCCGCAGGGCAGCTCCACCAGCCCTTTGGGCCCCATGATGTATCCGCCGGGAGTACCTTCGATATCGCCGGAGAGCCTTACCGGCAGCTCGAAGCCAAGCTGAATGCCGTCGGTGAAAGCCAGTTCCACCTGGGTCAGACTGCGGCAGGGACCGAGGATGCGCAGGTTGGGGATGATGCGGTTGCGGGGTCCGATCAGTGTGACCGTCTCTTTGGCGGCAAATTGCCCCTCTTGGAAGAGCTCCCGCATGGGTTCCAGCTTGTAGTCCGGGCCGAAAAGCGCCTCCAGATTTTCTTGGCTGATGTGCAGGTGGCGGGCGGAAACGTTCACCTTCAAGGCGTTGGGCGGTTTCTTGGCGGAACGGACAGAGGGGGTCCGCTTTTGCAGGATTTCCCGGACAAGATGCTCCACATCTGCCCGATTGGGTCGATTTGTATTCATGAAAGGGTATTTTGCTTGACCGGGGCGCATAACGTCAAGTGGCAAGAGAAAAATTCGGCACAGCCCAGGAGTGACGAAGCCGCAAAAAGTGGCACAGACATTCTTGTCTGTGACTGAAACGTGCGCCCAATGGGCATCTGGGAAAACTACACAGTATGATTTGTCACTTTTTACCGCTTCGTCAGGAGTGATGAAGCCGCAAAAAGTTGGTTTTCCCT
>CAZTVS010000188.1:0-5644 GCA_964617125.1 uncultured Acidobacteriota bacterium | reverse complement strand
TCCTGATATTTCTGTTTGCCTGCATGGGACCTCCTGGTTCATATGCCAGAATGATAAGTTAGACTTATTTGGTATTTTATTGAAATCAAAGAAGGACGTCAAGCGACTGTCCATGAAATGTTCGGCCAGGATCAGTCTCCGAAACACGTCCCAAGTTCCCTGGCAGTTAAAATGGTATCGCAATCGAGCGGCACCGTCTTCATCCGCCGTGTGGCCTGTTCCAGGGGAACATAGCGCACAGCCGGAGGATCGAGAGCCACCATCATTCCAAAACATCCTTCGTTGATCGCTCGTACGGCGGCGGCTCCAAAGCGCAGGGATAACAACCGGTCGAAGGTAGTCGGAGTGCCTCCCCGCAACAAGTGCCCCAGAACGACTGCCCGCGAATCCTTACCGGTTAGGGCTTTGATATCAGAAGCCAGCTTTTCGCCGATACCTCCCAACCGCTCCGCTTTGCCGATCTCTTTTTCTACGACGCTGTATCCTTCCCCGGCAGGGTGGGCCCCTTCGGCGGCCACGATAATGGAGAAATGGCGTCCCGAATTTTCCCGTTCTTGAATCTTGGCGGCGATCTTTTTCAAATCATAAGGGATCTCCGGTATGAGAATGACATCGGCCGTAGAAGCTACTCCGGTGTCCAGCGCAATCCATCCGGCATAGCGCCCCATCACTTCAACGATGATCACCCGGTGGTGTGCTTCCGCCGTGGAATGTAACCGATCGATGCATTCGGTGGCAAAACTGACCGCCGAATCGAATCCGAATGTGACGACTGTTTGATCCAGATCGTTGTCGATGGTTTTAGGTACCCCGACCACGGCAAGTCCTTGTCGTGACAGTTCCGCGGCGATGGTCAGGGAACCGTCACCGCCGATGGCCACCAGGGCATCCAGTTCCAGTCGGCGGAAGGCATCGACAATCAAAGAAGTGCAATTCTTTTCCTGGATCGTTCCATCCTCGCTGCGAACGGGCAGCTTCATCGGATTTCCTTTGTTGGTGGTTCCCAGGATCGTTCCTCCCAAATGGGTGATGCCCCGCACCGCTTTGCGATCGAGACGGATCAATCCTCCTTCGGGATATCTTTCCGGAAATAAAACCCCGTTGTAGCCGTCGCGTATGCCGTAACATTCCCATCCGCGATTGTCGGCCGACAGTACGACGGCCCGGATGACGGCATTCAGCCCGGGGGCATCTCCGCCGCCTGTGTTGAGTGCAATTCGCTTGATTTTCGATGCCATACCATTGACTCCTGCTATTGAATTTCTGTTTTGGCGGGAAACGGAAAGATCCCCATGCCTTTCGAGTGTTTCTGCTTCGGACTACCAATTATTAATGAAACTGCTTCCGGGAACAAGTTAGAATAGAAGGAAAAGAAATTCAGGAGAAGCAATGGAAAAAACAAAAACGGGAATGGACAAGGACAAAATAAAGTGGAATCCGGAGACGGCGATTCGATTTCCTTTGTTGCAGACCTGCATTCCGGCCACAATCGACCGTGAGATGGCCCCACCGCAGAAAGAATCATGGATAGAGGATTTGCGTCGTTTTCTGCAGGAAGATATCGGCTCGGGGGATGTTACGGCCCAGATGGTGCTTTCTCCGGAGGTGAAGATCCGCGGACGCATCGTCGCCCGGCAGGATCTGGTACTCTGCGGCCTCTTCCTGGCGCCCTTTCTTTTCCACGAACTGAGCCAGGAGATCCACTTTCAGGCTTTCATCCAGGATGGGGAATCGGCGAAGCAGGGTACGGTTCTTTGCGAGCTGGATGGGCCTGCCATTCCCATCCTTTCCGGGGAAAGAACCGCCTTGAACCTGATGCAGAGATTGTCCGGCATAGCCACCCTGACGCGCCGCTACGTCGATGCGGCCAGAAAAGGGGGATCTGCTGCCGTTCTGGATACGAGAAAAACAACTCCGGGACTGCGGAAGCTGGAAAAATATGCGGTGGCCTGTGGCGGGGGAAGGAACCATCGCATGGGTTTGTACGATGCCATTCTGATTAAAGACAACCATCTGATCGCCTGTCAGGGGATACAAAGGGCCATCGAGAAAACGGCCGTCTTCGGTGCCGTACCTGTCGAGGTGGAGGTCGATTCTCTGGAACAGCTGCAAACGGCCCTGGATTGTGGTGTCGCTGCGGTACTTCTGGATAACATGGCCCCCCAGACGGTTCGTGAAGCGGTCCTGCGGACACGCGGACACGCCAGCAACGCCCGATGCTGGCTGGAGGCATCGGGAAACATTCGTCTGGAAAACATAGCCGAATATGCGGCAACGGGAGTCGACGGCATCTCCGTAGGTGCTCTGACGCATTCGGCGACTGCAGTGGACATTGCCCTGGATTTCGACTGGAACCATCTGGATTCTTACCAAGATAAGGCTTGATGAAGTCGCAAAAAGTCGAAAATCATACTGTGTGGTTTTTCCTGATGCCCACTGGACGGACGTTTCAGTCACAGATAAGAATGTCTGTGCCACTTTTTACGGCTTCATCAGGCTTTACATCCGGACAAAAATAACGGGCGATACAATATCCGTCTCAAAGAGCGCAGCAAGGGGAATAGAAATCATGGCGCGAATCATTACAGACGTACTCGTCATCGGTAGCGGATTGTCCGGCTCGGCAGCGGCGATCATGGCTGCCCGTAAAGGAATGCAGGTTCTTCTCGTGACCCGGGAAGAACAACTGGAAGAATGCAATACCTGGTATGCCCAGGGCGGGATCATTTTTCGAGGAGGAGAGGATTCTCCCGAGATGCTGGTCCAGGATATCCTAGCCGCCGGGGCCGGGATGTGCTACCCTCCGGCCGCGGAGCTCTTGGCCAGAGAGGGGCCACGACTGGTTCAAAGTTTCCTGATCGACGACATCGGAGTCGATTTCGACAAGAATAGGGGAAAACTGGATCTGACCAAGGAGGCAGCCCACTCGATCCCACGCATACTTCATGCAAAGGACAAAACCGGCAGTTCGATCGAATCGGCAATCGTGGCCGCCATTCGAAAAGAAACGGGAATCACCATTCTGACCGGCCGCACAGCTATCGATTTACTCTCTCTTTCCCATCATTCGCAAAATCCTACCGATATATACCATGAACCGACCTGTGTAGGAGCCTATGTTCTCAATCAGAAAACCGGAGAGGTAGACACGATTCTGGCCCGGGAGACGATTCTGGCCTCCGGTGGTTTGGGAAGGATATTCCTTCACACCAGCAATCCTCCCTCTGCCAGAGGTGACGGGATTGCCATGGCCTATCGGGCCGGAGCACGTTGCCTGAACCTTCAGTACGTCCAATTCCATCCCACGACACTTTACCATGAGGGAGATCGATTTTTGCTCTCCGAATCGATGAGAGGAGAGGGGGCGGTGCTCCTGGATGGTCAAGGAAAAGAATTCCTTCAGAAATACCATCCTTCCGGCTCTCTGGCTCCTCGTGACATCGTGGCCCGCGGTATCCAGCAGATGATGCATGAAACCGGCGCCCATTGCGCATACCTGGATATCACGCATCGTCCGGCGCAATGGATACGGGAACGATTTCCTTGTATCTATGATAAATGTATGAAAGCGGGAATCGACATAACGCAGCAGCCGATCCCCGTGGTTCCCGCGGCCCATTACAGCTGTGGGGGAGTAGCGGTTGACGAATGGGGGCAATCCAGTATGCACCGTTTGAGAGCCGTGGGAGAAGTATCGTGCACCGGGCTGCATGGAGCCAATCGCCTGGCCAGCACCTCGCTGCTGGAATGCCTGGTGTGGGGAGTCCGTGCCGGAGAGGCGGCGGCCCGGGCCATCCAGGCACAGAAGGATTACTACTTGCCGGAAATCGCCCCCTGGGTTTATGAGCATGAGAATGTTGATCCGGCCTGGATCACTCAGGATTGGCTGATTGTCCGGCACACCATGTGGAATTATGTCGGATTGACCCGAAGCCAGAAACGACTCCATCGGGCCCATGAAATCCTGAGAGAGTTGCACCTGGAAATCGGCAGGTTTTATGTCCGCTCGGAGCTGTCGGACGCCCTGATCGGATTGAGAAACGGTATACAAACCTCCCTGGTCGTGCTTCTGGCGGCCCTGGAGGCCAGGCACAGCCGCGGCTGTCACTACCGCACCGACTAACCCACCCATTCGTTATCAGAGGCTCCAGCCCGGACGGTACTGACGGCGGACATAGGCATTGGCGTCCTTGTCGTTGGTTACCTCCATTTTGAGCCCGTCCCATACCAGTTTGCGTTGAGGAAAGCGAACGGCCAGATTGCCCATCAGGACGGTTTCCGAAAGAGGGCCGGAGTTTTCGAAATGGGAGGAGGCAGGTTTTCCATCCTTGCAGGAACGGATCCAATCCTTTTCGTGACCGCTTTCTCCTTCCGGGATGCGCTCCAGATACGGCTTCGGCCGCTGGAAGGACTGCATCTTGGTTTCGGGGATCAATCGCGGGCTTCGACCGTAACAGCCGCACATGATGGTCCCTTTTTCCCCGATGAAAAGAACTCCGCCATCCGAATCGCCCATTCTTCGGCCAAGTTCCAGCTCTTCCGGACGGGGAGGCAACAGACCTCCATCCCACCATGTCAGGTTTACCTCCGGCATGTCTTCACGGGCAGGGAAGCGGAAGCGGACGATGGTGGACCGTGGGTACATCTCGTTCTTCGGTTCGGTATAGGTCCACATTTTCTCCCAGTAGGTGGAAATACAGCCTTCCACACTGATAGGGTATCTGAGCTTCATAGGCCAGAAAATCGGGTCCATGATATGACAACCCAGATCCCCTAGCGATCCGGTACCGAAGTCCCACCAACCCCGCCATTGACCGGGATGATAGGTCGGATGGTAAGGCCGGAAGGGAGCAGGCCCTATCCAGCGGTCCCAATCGAAACCTTCCGGCACGGGAGGAGTCTCCGCCGGCCTGCCGACTTCCACTCCCTGGGGCCATACCGGGCGATTGGTCCAGGCATGAACGTCGGTGACCTTGCCAATGGCCCCGGCCCAAATCCACTCACAAAGAAGGCGTACGCCGTCTCCGGAACGTCCCTGATTACCCATCTGGGTCATGACCTTCTGTTTGCGTGCTTCTTCGGTGAGCAGACGTACCTCGTACACCGAATGGGCCATCGGTTTCTGGATGTAGACATGTTTTTTCCTGCGAAGGACTTCCATGCCGATGACTGCGTGGGAATGATCGGGAGTGGCCACGATGACCGCGTCCACATTCTTGTCTTCTTTATCCAACATTTCCCGGAAGTCGCGATAGCGTTTTGCCTTGGCGTAGGTCTGGAAGACTTTTTCGGCGTAGTTCCAATCAACGTCGCATAACGCCGTGATGTTTTCTTGGGCAGCGCATTTGGCCAGATTGCTGCCGCCCATGCCACCGACACCGATGCCGGCAATGTTGAGCTTGTCACTGGGAGCAACGTAGCCGCTTCCGCCCAGAACGTTTCGCGGAACGATCGTGAAGGCGGTTGCGGCGGCGGTTCCCAGAAAAGATCTCCTGGGTATCTGCGGATGGTTGTTCTGTTTCATTCCCTGCCTCCTGGAAAAAAAGAAAGGGCACGGAAACCGTGCCCTTTCTGAGTATCATTTATGATTGACGAAGCCGCAAAAAATGCCGGGAGCGCCGGCATCCTGCCGGCAAAATCTTTC
>CAZTVS010000187.1:0-5703 GCA_964617125.1 uncultured Acidobacteriota bacterium | reverse complement strand
ACTGAAAAACAAGCAAAACGGATGACCTCGCAAAAAACTATCCTTTTCAGGCGTTCCTTAACTGACTCCAAAAAATTTGGAGTAGGGGCACGGCGTGCCGTGCCCTGGCAACCATAGGATGGGGGCTCCCTTTGGGCACGGCACGCCGTGCCCCTACAACAGCTGATACAATTTTCTATAGCATGATTTTTCACGAGACCATTTATACTATAAGAAATTTCTTAGAAACCGGAAGGCACATGAACTTGAAACGCACGCTATCGCTGATGACCGGAATGGCAGCCATTCTGCTGTTCCCTGACCTTTGTACCCCCCAGACCACAACCGGTCCCCGACTGGGAAAAGACCCGGTGGGCGAGGTGATCGCCGCCCTGACACCGGAGGAAAAGATCGGACTGACGGTAGGGGACGGCAAATTTCTGCCGGCGGTCGACAGCAAAACGGTGGAGCAGGGGACCGGAATCATTATCGCCAACCAGAATTCCAAACCGGTCATCCCGCGGCTGAACATATGGTCATCCGCCCTCTCCGACGGGCCCAGCGGACTCAACCGCGACCCTCGTCCCGCCGGAGCGAACGAGTACACCTATACCACCGCCTTCCCCACCTCCACCTGTATGGCCTCCACCTGGAACCAGGCCCTGGTGGAGAAGACCGGCAAAGCCTTTGGCAACGAAGTCCTGGAATACGGCTATGACGTGATCCTTATGCCGGCACTCAACCTGCACCGGAATCCGAGGTGCGGCAGGAACTTCGAATATTATTCCGAAGATCCCCTGCTTTCGGGAAAAATGGCCGCGGCCATGACCAAAGGCCTGCAGCTTACCGGGATCGGTGCCACGCTGAAGCACTTCCTGGGCAATAACCAGGAGACCAACCGCCGGAACTACAACGCGGTGATCAGCCAGCGGGCCCTGCGTGAAATCTACCTGGGCGGATTCGAAATCGCCGTCAGAGAAGGACTCCCGGCAGCCATTATGACCTCCTACAACCGGGTGAACGGCTTTTATACGGCCGAAAACCCCGAACTGCTGGGCGACATCGTCCGCAAGGAGTGGGGATTCCGTGGGTTGTTCATGACCGATTTCGACGGCTATGGGAGTGCGGTGGCCAAGGTCAGGGCCGGGAATAACATGCTGATGGGCGGAAACATGGAGGAAGTCCAGGAGCTCAGACAGGCATTGAAAGACAAGACTCTGGACGAGTCTACCCTGGATAAAAACCTCGTCTACAATCTGCAGCTCAAGCTGCAGTCCCCACGGGCTAAAGGTTACCCGGTCTCTAGGAAGCCTGACCTGAAAGCTCACGCCCTCGTTGCCCGGGAGGCGGCCTCGGAAGGGATGGTTTTACTGAAGAACGATAACCACACCCTGCCCTTCCGACAGGTAAAATCGGTCGCCGTTTTCGGCAAAATCTCCTACTACCTGATCGAGGCTGGAACCGGAAGCGGGGGCATCCGAAGCAATGCCTACGCCGTTTCGGTCCACGACGGTCTGAAATCCGCCGGTTTCCGGACGAACCAGGCGTTGGAGTCGATGTATCGATCCTACATCGCCGAAATCTTCGAAAAGAACCTGGTGCCCGACTATTTCAACAACCCCAAAATGCTGGCCGACAACGGGGTGAAGGATGGTCAGGCTCCGGCTCACTTCAAGAAAAGGCTGGTCGCTTTCAGCGACGAGCTCGAACTGAGCCAGGAACAAATCGCCGCTTCCCTTCCGACCTCGGATATCGCAGTGATCACCTTGGGAAGGAGCGGAGGGGAAAACTATGAAAACGGCTACCTCCCCTTCTCGGCCAGAGAAGTGCAACTGGTCAGGGATGTTTGCCGGATTTATCATGCCGCCGGAAAAAAGGTGGTGGTCATTCTCAATGTCGGGGGAGTGTGCGAAACCGCCTCCTGGAAAGAGTATCCCGATGCCATCCTTCTGGCCTGGCAGCCCGGACAGGAAGGGGGCCATGCCGTCGCCGATCTGCTCCAGGGAACGGTCAATCCGTCCGGGAAGTTACCCGATTCCTGGCCCCTCCAATATGAAGATGTCCCCTCAGCCAAGTCTTTTCCGGGGGAACCGACGGAGAATCCGGTCAACTCCTTTTATCAGGAGGGAATCTATGTCGGATATCGCTTCTACCACACCTTCCAGGTGCCCGTGGCCTGGGAATTCGGCTATGGATTATCCTATACCCGATTCGAATACAGCGGTATCCGGCTGAGCGACCGGACCTTTTCCGGCCGGATGAACGTAACCGTCAAGGTCCGGAATGCAGGCCAGGTGGCCGGCAAGGAGGTCGCTCAGCTCTACCTTTCCGCCCCCTCCTCCCAGCTGGAGAAGCCCGAGATGGAACTGAAGGGCTTCGCCAAGACCAGGCTGCTGCAGCCGGGCGAGGAACAGCTCCTCTCCTTTGAACTGGACGCCCGTTCCCTGGCCTCTTTCTGGAGCGGCCGAAGCACCTGGATCGCCGACCCGGGCGACTATGAGGTCAGGATCGGCGCCTCTTCCCGGGATATACGGCAGCGGGCGACCTTCCGCTTACCTCAAAGCCTCGAGGTGGAGAAGGTCCACGATGTCCTCTATCCGAATTTCCTGATGAAGGAACTGAGTCGCAACCCCATCCAGTAACCCTCTACTTGACTCGATAACGCTATGAACAACAAAGTATATCGCCGGCATTGGCTGCTGTTCCTGGGCCTGATCTTCTCCTGTTTCCCTGCTTCGCAAAACTTGGCCCATGCCGAGGAATCGACGGCTGGGGTATTGCACCTGCTTCCATACCCGCAACAGATACAAATGGGTGGGGCCGATTTTACCTTCCAGAAGGAACTCACCATCGTACCGGACAAGGATGCTTCGGCCTCCGATCGGTTCACGGTGGAGGAATTGATCCGGGATCTGAAAAGCGAATGGAACATCCCGGCCAGGATAGGGGTGCGGGGCACGTATCCCGCGGTGGTGATTACCCGCCGGCAGGCCGCTAAATTGCCGAGCGATCAGGGTTATCGGCTCACCGTGGGAGAAAAAGAACTCCTACTGACATCCCCGGGAGAAGAGGGGTTGTTCTATGGAACCCAAACTCTGCTCCAGCTCATTCAAAAAGACAGAGGCGGTTTCCGGGTTCCCGGATTGACCATCACCGATTGGCCCGATATAGGGAAACGTGCCGTTCACTACGACACCAAGCATCACCAGGATAAGGCCGCTTACGTAAAGGACTTCATCAAGGATCTGTCCCGCTATAAGGTGAACCTGCTGGTCTGGGAATGGGAAGATAAATATGCCTATCCCTCTCATCCGGAAATCGGAGCCCCCGGTGCCTTTACCCTGCAGGAAATGCAGGAATTCACCCGCTACGCCCGGCAGTATCATATGCAGATCGTGCCGCTGGTTCAGGGACTCGGACATGTCAGCTTTATTTTGAAATGGCCGGCGCATAAGCATTTAAGAGAAATCGAGTCCTCCAATTGGGAGTTCTGTCCCCTGAAAGAGGGCAGTTATGATTTGCTTTTCCAGCTGTGGCGGGACGCCATGGAGGCCACACCCGGATCGGACTATCTGCATATCGGTTCGGATGAAACGTATGAACTGGCGGCCTGCGAACGATGCAAAACCAAGGCGAAAGAGATGGGAAAAAGCGGTCTGTATCAGCTCTTCGTCAATAAAGCCGCCGCATACCTGCAATCGAAAGGAAGAAAGGTGATGGTCTGGGAGCCCCCCATGGCCTGGAGAATGGGATCTTCCCCGGCCCGGGGTATCGAACCGGCGAAAGAATTGGTCTTTACCGAAAGCTACGATTATGAAACCCCCGACTTTGCTTATGCCAAAGAAGCCGGATCGCTCGGATTCGAGGTCTTTGCTTATGATCCCAATCCGGGCGTAGTGCCGTTGATGGTGCCTTATCTCTTCGAAAGGGGGGAAAAGGGAGAACTACGGGTCGGAAGCCTGGAAAAATCCTACCGGTTTCTCTCCTCGGCGGCTCGGTCCGGAGCCTTCGAAGGCATGATCAGCACCTCCTGGGACGACGACGACCTTCACAACCAGATGTGGATGATGCATTTCATCGGAGCGGCCTCCTGGTCCTGGAACGGCAGGCAACCGCTTCTGGAGCCATTTCGAGAATCTTTTTTCCGCGTTTACTACGGCGATGCCGCGACCGGTATGGAGGAGCTTTTCCGGCTCCTGAACGAAGGCGTTTACTATTTTGCCGCTACCATGGAACGCAACGTCTGGCACTATGGGGAAATCGGCCAGACCCATCTCCCCGATCTTCCCCGGGGGGATGCCTTGGAATACGATCCCTTCTGGAACAAGGAATATAAGGACAAGGTCGCCCAATCGAAAGAGCTGCTGGTGAAAATGAACCGGGCGCTCCTGCTGATCGAAAACAACCGCAAGGCAGGCGTAAAGCACGGATACGATCTTGAGGTCATGCGAACCGCCGCGGAACTGATCCGGCACACCTGCCTGACGTACCAGGATCTGTCCGATCTCGAATACGCCATCCGCGATGCCCATAAAAGCCGGTTTGTCGATGCCAAGGTGTCGCTCGACCATCTGCTGAAGGCACAACAAATCGTGGAAAACTCTCTGAAGAGACGGGGCCGAGTTTTTGACGATCTGGTATCGACATGGGAAGCGACCAGGCTGCCCAAAGGCTTTTCGACCAAAGACAAATCCTTTTTCTGGCAACAGGATCGGGCCCGTCATTTCGCCAATCGCCGGCCCGATATGACTTTCCTGATCTACGACGAACAGCTACTGGACCTGGAAGGCTACCTGGAAAAACTCAAAGCCTACATCGACTACTTTCGAGCCACCTGCCTGCAGAATTAACAAAGGACGGAATGCGAACGGAATTGATCTTACACGGAAAAAATTAAACTCTTCCCCGGTTGAGATAGCCGCGTGCAAGAGCGGTTCCGCCGGTTAGGTAGAATCCGCTTCCGTCGATCATCGAACAGAGACGCAGTACTTCATCCTGGAACGAATAAAGCTTTTGAAGATAGTAACGACGGTCCATCGTCTATACCAGTTCGGGACGATGCACAGGCAACCAGGCAGCCAAGAAATCGAAAGCGCGTCGTCGGCTAGGGGAACGTAGACGGTTGCGCCATCGGGGCCAGCCGGCCACCAAGCGCCGAAAGCCCAGCAATCGTACAATCTCCGGATAAGAGGCATATTCCAGCAAACGCAGGACTGCCCAATCGCTGTCCAGCCTGCCGAGGGTTATTTCTCCCTCCAGTAAAGCGCGGAAACAGGTTTCGTCCATATCGTAATCCCATAGATACGCCGGAGATGAGGGATAATCAATGGTGATTTTCGATTCATCAAGCATGCTTCGAATATACGGCAATTTTACCGGCCAAACAAGAAGGAAGAGAGGAAATGCCATTTTGCACTGCAAAATCGCCGGTCTCCAAAATCTCAACTCTGCCCTGCCTGGCTGCGGCGATGATTTTGGCATCGTCCTGGTCATGGATCTGCACAGAGGGAGAATCCCCGGAAAACAGCGACACATAAACCTCTGGTGGTAACGGCACCGACGATTACGTTGCTGTCCGGCAAAACTCTCACGAGACTTCGTGGAGGCTGTTCCTGTTTCCGCTGAGGTCGCATCAGGAGGCCGTTTTCAGAGTGATGCACATACCCGCCCTGGTAGCAAGCGTGACCAGCATTTCCAGGCTGAATCGTTCCCATTTTCCTCTGA
>CAZTVS010000186.1:0-5837 GCA_964617125.1 uncultured Acidobacteriota bacterium | reverse complement strand
GTAGGGGCACGGCGTGCCGTGCCCAAAGGAAACCCCCATCCTACGGTCGCCAGGGTACGGCGTGCCGTGCCCCAACTCTCAATTTTTTGGTGTCAGTTAAGAAACCCCTGAAAATGATATTTTTTGCGAGGTCATCCTCAGTGATGAAGTCGCAAAAATCAGGAGGTGCTCCGCGTTTACGCAGCATCCCATGGATCCATGAAAGCCTGTATTTACGCGGCACCGCCTAAAGGCGGAACTACAAACACGATCCGTTTTTCTATCATTATCAACTTTTTGCGACGTCATCCTCAGGGACCGGGACACTTAGAATTTTCACCGGCCCGAACAATCCCGAAGGCTGCAGCGGACTATCCGGCTTATAGAAGTTGGACGGACACCTGGTCGGCCGCTGGTCCTGAGGCAGCCGGCTGTCGCCTATCAGGCGATTGACCCAGGTATTGACCACCTCGATCCTGCATTCGTTTTCCCCCGCCTTCACCAGAGAGGTGATATCAAGCTGGTACGGCGCAGTCCATAATCCGCCGGCATATTGGTTGTTGACGGTGATCTTGGCCATCGCCGTAAAATTGCCCAGATGCATCAGGATCTTTTTTCCCGCAGGCAAATGGTTCAGGTTGAATCTTGCCTTATAGAAAGCGGTACCGGAATAGTATCGGATCCGTTCGTCCGCCGAGGTAGTCCAATCCTGGAGGGTTTCGAAAACCACAGGATTCTCCGGTCCCCTTTGCGAGGCGTTGAATATGACGGTCCATGGGCCTTTCAGCTCAGTCACCAGGGTCGGTTGAGGATAATTGGCTTCCACTCCCCGGACGGATACGGAACCGGCCGGCCGGCGAAAAACCACAAACACGCTTTCATAGGGCTCCAGCTGCAAAGGAACCGCCGTCGTTCTTGCCTTCTGTTCGTAAGCCGGGAGCAGGCGCATGGAACCGGTGGTCGCTTGCCAAAGCTCAGGCGCCAGTCCTTTCACCCTGAATTCGGGCGTAACCGTTTGCGTGGTACCGGTCTGGTTGGTTACAAAATAGATTTCAGCATTGTCCAGGGTGCGATGTCCGTAATGGAGGGTACGATCTTCCGGCAGGTTACAGTCGGGCACACAGTCGATTCGAGCCAGGGCCTCTTCCATACTCATCCCGTTCAGGATCATGCCTTTTCCGAATTTTCGCGATTTCACGTTCCTGCCGTCTACATTCCCCCACATTTCGGCGGCCATTTTCTGAACCAGACGGTCTGCGGTCGGCTGATTCTTCAGACTGGGGGAGCGTCTGGGCGCCGGTCCCAAGATGACGGCTCCATCCGTCACCAGCCGTTTGAGTTTGGCCAGCAGCTCCGGGCGCATGGTCTCCAATTTGGGAAGCACCAGGATCCGGTATTGAATTCCATGAGGCAGAGTAATCAAGCCGTTCTTCACCGACATGGATTTTTCGATGACCTCGGCATTCATGTAGTCGAACTGATAACCTACGGGAAGAGGAGGATCGACAATGCCGGTCATTTTGGGAGCGTCTTCGCCGATGAAATAAGCCACATCGGCGACATTCAATCCCTGCTGCAGCATGAAGTTTGTACGTTTCAGATATTGTGTATAGACATCGAGTTGAGAGAACCAGGTGTTCTTACGGTTGAATTCATTGCCGAACCAGGCATTCATGCCCGGATTGCGGTCTTCGTAGGGCTGGGTGATATATACATGCAGCAGGGTATCGTTGATCCCTTCGGCAAAAAAGCGGTCTCCGCGCTGTTTGATGACCCCCGGATAACGGCTGAACAGGCGTCCGGAACAGGTATTGGATTCGGCGGATATCCTGGTTTTTCCATAGATGTGTCCACAAGAAGTGGCCGCTCGGTTCTCGATATCGCCGAGTTCGCCTTCGCTCCAGAATTCGCCACCGATTTCATCCGACTGTCCTCCGTACATCAAAAACTCGCTCGGAAACCCCCAGTGACCGTAACATTCCAGCCAGGTGCGTAGTCCGTATCGGTGGCTGATCTCTCTCAATCCGCCCACATAATCATAGGCGACCCTGTCGGCCACCACTCGGCGCACATCCCAGAGGAAACGGTCGGATGCCAGCTGGCTGTTGACCACCGAACCCCGGTACACCGGAAGGTAGGGGATGGGATCGTAGCCATATCTGCGCCGGAAGTCGGTGATGAAATCATCGGTAAAATTCTGTCCGCCGGTTTCGTAACTGTCCTGCACCACCACCTTGAAACATCGTCGGTCGGCCTCTGGAATACGCCTCAGGATTTCGCCCATATGTCCGGCAAAGTGCATGGCCGCATGTTTTTTACTCATCTTGTCCACTTCGTAGCCGGTGGCTTCCGGCGACGCAGGGGAATTCTTCGTTCCTGTCGGGGTCATGCCGGTACGAAGAATCACCCATTCCCCTGGCGGGATATTCCAGGTAAGGGTGCCGTCGGACGAAAGGTTTCGGGAGAGGTCCATGACCTTGGAAGCGTCGATCACCCGGGAGCGATCTTCGGGTTCAGGCTGCGGTGTCCATTGGTATTCGTGCCAGTAGGGCAGCGGAGTCGGATGCATCTTGGCCAGGGTTTTCTCGCTGTAGCGTTCCACCCGGGGCGATGCAGCCAGGGCTACCTCGGCCAGACCGCTGTCGGGAGTGGTACCCTTCACTACCAGGCGAAAACGATTGGCGGTGACGGCGGGGAAGGAGACCACAACCGGGGCATAAGGTTCAAAACCCACATTGAGCGACGGATTCGAGCGGTCCACCTGGAATTCAGACAAGGTGTGGTATCCTCCAGTGACTTCCTGCACCTGAATGGCCACCGTTACCTTCATCGGCTGTTCGATCGGACGGACGGAGAGACTTTGTGCCGTAAAAGGGGCATTGGCTTCCATCTCGACGGAAAACTCGCCACCCTTTGGAAATTTGATACCGGTTTTAGGGTCGCCATCGACGAGTTTGACGAGATCGGCTGTAACGGGAATCGATGTGATCTTTCCGTTTTCGGCATTCAGGACAAGCCGGTCACCCTTCGGAGCCGGATAGGCAATGACTTTGACATCCTGGAAGATCTCCGCCGGTTTCTCCAGTTTCTGGGACAATTGGCGCGGGCCTTTGACCCTGAGTTCTGAGGAAGCAAGATAACGCATGGCCTCTTCCGCTTTGACCCAGGGACCACCGGACTGGCTCCATCCCGGTGAGTTGAAAATCCCAATTTCGATGTTCAGCTCCGTGGCGGTTTTCAGGGCGGCGTGAAGAATCTGCCACCATTCTTGGCTGAGCATTTTAACCTTTCCATAGGGAACGCCGGTGAGTCCGATATTGCCGATAAAGGCCCGGTTGATACCGACCTGTTTCATCGAACGAAGATCGTTGATGACCCCTTCCCGGGAAATGTTATCGGAAATCCAGTACCAGTAAACGCTGGTCTGGATCGAGTCTGGCGGCTCGACGAAGTAGGATTCCAAAGCCCTATGTGAAATTTCTGTTTGATTGGCCAGGCCTGGTGCCATAAAAACAGCAAATACCAGACAGCCGATGATTCTCAATGTGATTTTCATAATTTCAATTGGACGAATATCAGAGGAACAGAATCAGCGCAGCCAACCCGGTCATGACGATCACCAGGATTCTATAGGCCCTTTCCGGAATCTTACCTGTAACCCAGATGCCGAGGATGGCGCCGGCGGCAATGGCCGGAATCATGGTCATATCGAAGATCAGCGTCTCACGGCTGATGTTATTCCAGAAGTATATCTGTAATGGGACCTTCAGGAGGTTGATGATCATGAAAAACCAGGCTGCCGTCCCTATGAAGGCGTTTTTCGGCAGATGCATCGACAGCAGGTAGATCGACATGACGGTCCCTGCGGCGTTGCCGACCATGGTCGTAAAGCCGGCCAGCAGTCCGGCCAGCCCGGAAAACCACCATGCACTCGGGTAGTGTTCTTTCCTGTCGCGCACGTCCTGCCAGACCATCAGGGATAGCAACATCAGGATAAGGATGCCGAGAAGGATTTTAAAGGCGTCATCGGAAAGACGGTTGCCGACCACCACTCCGGCAGCCAATCCACAAAGGGTACTGGGCAACAGCTTCAGGATGTACTTCATTTCGCCATGATGGCGGTACCAGGCCACAGCGAAGATGTCTCCGATACACAGCATGGGAAGCAGGATGCCGGTAGAGGCCCGGCCGCCGAAAGAGATGGCCATCAGCGGGACGAAAAGCAGGCTGAGCCCGTGGATCCCCGTTTTGGACATTCCGATGACCAGTGCGCTGACAATAGCCAAGACTATCTGGTAGCTCTGTAACTGTGAAATATCGAAATTCATATCTATGAAAGACGATGCATCGGTATCGTAGCCCACCCCGCATGCATTCGGTTCCCGTTGATTATAATGGACGTCCTGATGAAAAGTCTCTATTCTGTTTTTTCGTAAGCTTTGTGCTGATTTTATCGCTGTTGCCGATGGGACACTAGCGATCCCAGGATTAACAAGGTAAAAGTCCGAACAGTTAAAAAATATGACCAAATGTGAAAAATACTTCCATCAAATACTCTAAAAAAGTTCGATAGAAATACCAAATTGGGACATGAAATGGTCGGGGTTTTCTTGAAAGATAGTTCCATTCGTGCTATAAAAGTCTGTGAAAATTATCACAGAGGAGAAAATGATCACCGGTACGGATATGCATTCTTACGTATACAATTCCATGTCAGTCGCCACCATCTATGCGCCCGTCCATTAGACGCGATCTGATCCTGGATTTGGTCCGTGAACGCGAACGGATCACCGTGGAATGCCTGGCACAGGAATTGGATACCTCGCCCGAAACCATCCGTCGCGACCTCACCGAACTGGCGACCCGGGGCGTTATACGTAAGATCCACGGAGGCGCCGCTTCCGCCGAATCGGCGATCTTCGGGTCCAAAGTGGAAGGGGCTTTTCACGGGCGCATGCAGGAACATCTGCGGGAAAAACGTGCCATCGCCCGAAGTGCGGCAGCGCTGTTCTCGCCAGGAGACGCACTCTTTGTCGACACCGGCACCACGACCGTCGTGTTCGCGGAAGAGCTGTCACGTCTCAACCACCTGACCGTAATCACCAATTCCGTTACGATCGTGCAGAAAATCGCCCGCGGTAGCAGCTCCAACCATGCATTTCTGATTGGCGGAAGATACCGGGACGAAGCCAGCGAAAACCTGGGTTCCCTCGCCGTGGAACAGATCGGACGGTTCCGCATGCCCCATACCGTTCTCACCGTCGGTGCCATTGAACCGGATGGGATCATGGATTACGATCTGAACGAAGCCGAAGTCGCCATTGCCATGATCGCCCATACACGCACGCTCACGGTTCTGGCGGATTCGAGCAAGTTTAACCGCACGGGGTTGTTTCCCATCTGCCCGCTGGCCGACATCGATCGGCTGGTGGTTAACCAGGCCCCCGAAGGTCCACTTGCCGACGCCCTGCAAACGGCCGGTGTGGAGCTGATCATCGCAACGCCCTCCGAAGCAAACGTCCTCGGCGCCTGAAAAGGTCCCTGATGGGATCGCCGCACCCCAGTGCGGCTTGGGGCAAATACGGCCTTGGGGAAAACGGTTAAATCCTTCTTTCCTGATAAAGCCGCAAGAAATCGTGTTATAGTAAATTGTATCGGCTGTTGTAGGGGCACGGCGTGCCGTGCCCAAAGGGAGCCCCCATCCTACGGTCGCCAGGGCACGGCACGCCGTGCCCCTACTCATAATTCTTTGCAGTCAGTTGAGAAACGCCTGAAAATGATATTTTTTGCGAGATCATCTTCCATGACGAGACGGCAAAAAGTGCACCTTTCATGTGCATACAAAAATAATTACGGAT
>CAZTVS010000185.1:0-6306 GCA_964617125.1 uncultured Acidobacteriota bacterium | reverse complement strand
CTTTTCATGAACCCATCCTTTCCATCCGTTCGTGGTATCGATTCGCTTCTCGCCCTCTCCAGCCAAAAACAGGAAATACCGGCTTCGTCATTTCTATCGGCGATTCGTTTTTTTACTTGATTCTAATATTCATTCGCGAATGTACCAACGAAGGTGAACTATGCCATACAAAATCTACAATGAAGTCCGCTAATCCAGGAATAAATTCTCGGCTTTATGATTCTCCCCAAGGAGATGGACAGGCACACGACATAATGACCATTTTTTTGAACAACTTGTATGTTCCCTAATCCTCGATGCGGGCTTCGGCGAGTCCGCTCACGGGAATGTTGTGGCGTTTGGCGTAATCGGCGGTACGCCGGCTCAGTTCGGCCCGCCACCGGGCCAGACCGATGCTTTGTTCCGGTGCGAACATGTAGCCGAGGTCGGCGGTGCGGTCTCCCCAGTGGTCTTTGGTGTCGTCAAGGACATGAACGAACTTCCTGCCGTCCACTTCCCTGCCCTTCGGGTAGCGGCTTTTTTCCCAAACTGAGGTCAGATAACGCCGAATCCCGGCGGCCTCGGTCTCCAGGCGCGAGATGCGGTTGTGGGCGGCGACGAGGTGGCCCACGGCTTGTTTTGGATTACTTTTCGACGCCGCATCGGACGCTTGCGACAGATCGGATTCGGTCTGGGCGAGGGTCCTGATCAGGTTCCAATGGTGGCCGGTAAGACGGGCCAGGGTGAGGAAAACTTCGAGGTTGTACCGGTTGCGGGAAGCACGCAACATGTTGGCGGCCAGAGCGTGCTGAAGCTGGTCGTTCTGGAGGCTTTGCCCGGGCGCTTCGGCGATGAGGCCCCTGTACTTTGCAGTGAACTGGGGCGTGAAAGCGAGGGTCGAGGGGTCGGGGAGGGACGGCGCGGTGAGCGTCAGATCCTGGCGGGCTGTGCCTATGCCCGGACCCTCCGAGTTGCCGTAGCCCGGCTTACGGGAGTTTGAAACCACACGGTCCCAGGCCCGTTGCCAGGACCGGGCCTGACGCTGCATGGTCCGGTAGACCTCGATCATCCCCTCGGTGTGCGGACCATAGTAGACCTGCATGAATTCGGCTGCATGCTGCTCGGGGCCGGGCGTGCCGGGTTGCCAACCCCATCGGGCGACCGCGCTCCAGCCGAGCCAGAAGGTTTCGTTATGCAATCCGGAGTCACCCCAGGCGGCGGCAAAGGTGCCGATCGGATTCAACTGCCAGACGCGTGAATGGACGATGGAATCATACAGAGACGAAAGACGGCCCGAGGTGAAAACGGATTCGAACTCGCCCAGTTCCTGCCCGGGCGGCAGACTTTCGATGGCGAAGTGATCCGGGAAGAGAAGCTCGGCACCCTGGGTCGAAGTGTAGATCAGCTGGCGCATCCCCTTCTTCTCTTGCATCGGAATGAAGCTCTCGTCGCCCACTACCCCGTCGATGACGTCGCTGGGGATGCGTTCCATGTCCCTGGCCAGCAGCGGATATTCGATCCAGGCCAGCATCCGGCGATGATGTTTGGCCAGATGGTCCCGGGCGCGGATGGCGAAATCGGCCCATGCCTTGCTCCGGTTCTCCTGAGAGTAAGGCAGATCGCAGGTCTTGCCGATGCCGGCGTAGTAAACTTCGTCGGTGGAGACGAAGAAGTATTCGATGCCTTTAGTGGCGGAGATCAGGTCGTCATACATCTGGAAGATGAGCCGGTAGGTCTCTTCCTGGCAGAGGTCGGACTGGTAGTTGTTACCGTCGGCGCGCAGATGGGCGAATTGCGGATGTTTCAGGACATAAGCCATGTGCGCTGGCGCCTGGATGACCGGCACCACCTGGATGAAGCGTTCCAGACCGTAGTCGACGATCTCCTGAAGTTCGGCGGGGGTGAATGCGCCGGGCGCTCCGATGATCGGATTCGACGGGTAGACGAACTTGTCTTCCAGCTCGAAGCCGATCATGTTGGCCTTGAAGCGGGCGGCCCAGTCGATATAGCGCTTCAGGGTGGGCATGCGATCCTGGTGGTGTTTGGTGTCCCAGTGCAGGAATCGCAGGGCAAGGCGAGGCCAATCGTCGAGCTCGCATTCCGGCACGATCAGTTGGCCGCGCTGGTTGGTGCGGATCAGCTGTACCAGAGTCTGGACACCATACAACAGGCCGGGATCTCCGTTGGCCGTAATTTGGATCCTGCCCGAAGCGATGATCAGGCGGTAGGCCTGGGCCATGGTCTCGACCGGTGCACCGCCGACCGCACCCGGCCGGATGCGTAAGGTGATGACGTTCTGCCCCGACCTCGATGCTGGTTTCAAGGCAAGCGAATGGAAGGTGTAGAGATCCTGAACCAAGGTGCGCGTGGCGATATGGCCGGCCGCTCCGTCCAGAGACCAGGTGTTGTTAATGGCGATATCGGCGGCGTGTAAAGTGACTTTCTGCGGCGTAGGAATCACGGCATGGCCGCGCAGGAACAGATCCGTAGGGGCAGGTTGGGCGGCGGTCGATGCGGTCAGCAGCAGGAAAAGAGCAGCGGTAGAATATTTCATTTGGTTTACTCGTTGGTCATGGTAAAAGCTGCAGGTAAGCCCAGGCCGAAGGTTCTTCAACGGTGCGGGCGAGAACGCAGACATGCGGAGCGGACCGGTAGGCCTCTCGGGCGGGCGGTCTTTGTTAACAACAACAGGAGTACGAGTTCGAATGGCTTCATTTTGTTATAATGGTCAATTACATCATAGATTCTTGCCGAATGCAATGGTGGTGGGCGACTGAAATCCAAAATGGGTTTGTGGGTGCCGGGTATTTCGATCCGGTTCCGGAATGGGATGAGAAACGCTCCCACGACCGTCTCTGGAGTTGATTTTCCCCCGGCAGGAAATACTGTTTTTGGCGCATGTGCATGAAACGAATCGCGGTTCTGCTCAATCCTGCTTGCGGAAAGGGAAAAGCCCCTCTTTTGTGGAGGCGGCTACTGTGTGACTTTCCAAAATCCACAGCCGAGATGACCCTCTTCGTCTCCCGGCGAGCAGGGGAAACGGAAACGTTGACACGGCAGATTGTCCGCGAGGGTTTCGACAGAATATTGGTTTTAGGCGGAGACGGTACCCTCTTTGAAGCGGTCAATGGATGTGCCGATTCCTCGGGCAATCTACCGGAGTCCGTTCCGGCTATTGCCACCCTACCGGCCGGTTCGTCCTGCGATTTCCTTCGCAACTTCCCGGTCTCTTACCGACCCGATTTTGTATTGACGGCTCTGCAAAACTCCTCACCGACATATCTGGATCTGCTCCGGTTGGAGTTTCATGGAGAGGCGGAAACCAGGCATCGTTTATGCCTGAATGCCGCCTCTTTCGGGTTGAGCGGAGAAGCGGCTCATACTGCCGGTAAACGGTTCTCCCGGCTTCCCCCTTCCGCAGGTTATCTGAGCGGCTTCTTCCTTCACCTCCTTCGTTTCCGTTCCATGGAGAGCATCATCACGGTGGATGGAAAACCCTGGTATCAGGGAAGCCTATGGAATCTGTTCCTCTGTAACGGACGTTTTTCCGGCGGAGGGATGCTATGGGCTCCACAAGCTAGCCTGGAGGATGGTAAGGCCGATCTCTTAGCCATCTGTCCGATCCGCCGGCATCGTGTACCCGGTTATGTTCCCAGGATCTTCGACGGAACGCTGCACCGTATCGAGGAGGCACGAACCGTTCGAGCCTTAAAAGTGGATGTTCTTCTGGATCGTTCGGTTCGAGCGGAACTCGACGGTGAGCTGTTCTGTTTCCGCTCTTTAAAAATGAAGATGCTGCCCAAAACGCTCCCCTGGATCCTGCCCGCGCTACCATCATCTTCTGCAGCCTTATCCGAGAACAAAACGAAATAGTGAATTATTTCTGGCGAACTCCGTATCTTCCCGTAAAAGAAAGATTCTTTTTTCGAATTATTTCAGAATAGGGCGCAAGGTTTTCTCGAAGGCGTTGGCCTGGCGGACAAAACCGAGATCGCTGGGATGCGAACCGTCGATGGTGCCCTCGCCGTCATCTCCAAGTAGTTCGGCGGCCGGAAGATAGTAGAGATTACCTACCTTAGCCCGTCGCATGCGCTCGAAAGCCGCACGCAGGGCAGCCTGACTGGTCCTGTTGCGCTCGCTGCGGATGGGGAGGAGAAAGCCGTCCGGGTAATTACGGTCTTCCACCAGTAGAATAGGGGTCGACGGATGTGCATCCCGGAGTATCTTGACGCAGGGTTCGGTCCGCGCCTCGATTTCTTTGGCCGTCATGTTGGGCAAACAGTCGATCACAAATACCGCCGGATCGATTTCCGCCAGGAACCTGGTGACTTCCGGTTCCATGCGACCGTTGCCGGAGAAGCCGAGGTTGATCACCGGTCGGTCGAATCTCCGGCCGAGAATCGCTATATGATTCATACCGGGCCGGGAAGCGGAAGCACCCTGAGTGATGGATGTGCCGTAAAACAAAATGGGTTTACGCCCGGCGGGACGCGGCAACCCCGGACCGATGGAGGTTCCCCTGGGGACGCCAATTTCCAGGTATGTAAGGCCGTTGTAGAGGGGCAGGTACAGCATGTACTCGCGCCGGCCCTTGGGGATGCCCGTAGCCAGGTCGCCCTCGATGACCGGATCGCTGGTGGGGCGCCCTACCCCAAGCCAGCGCCATCGCCCAGGCCCGGTCTGGGTGTAAAGGTCCAGACCGCTGGCGCTGATCGCCGTCATGTTCACTCCGGCCAGCCGATTGCGGGTAAGGGTCCAACGGGCGCGCAGGAGAGTTGTATCTGTGGTGAAGCGCACGAGTGCCCCGGCCGAGTCTCGGCTCAGGCCCCACACCTCGGGGCGAACGACACCTTCGGCCCGGGCGGGCAGACGATCATAAGGCGATTTCACGTCCCGGAAACCGAAACCCTCCAGGGTGAATTTCTTGGCGTCATGCCAGTCGAGTTCGATCTTATCGGCCGGATTCTGTACCCATAGGGTGGAACAAAGTAAGGTGAATTGACGGCGGTTCAACATGGCGCTCATCTCCAAAGTAAGAAGATAGTGGCCGGAGCTTCCAGCTCCGGGAGGTAAATCCGGAGCCGGAGGCTCCGGCCACGCTGGGAAGTTTCATGGGAGGTTCCGCGTTTACGCGGCATCCCATTGCAGATCCTATGCCAGGGCGGCAATCTCGATGCAACGTACGACGTATTTGGAGTGCGGCGGCTCGACGCCGCTTTTCTCCGGGCCACCTCGGCGGCCCGAATCCCGCGAGCCGAGGCTCGCTGCCCAAGGCGGTGCCAAGGCACCGCACTCCATAAAAATGCCCGGATGGCATCATGCGCCGGTACCCATCATCGATTTTTTGCGACTCTATCTTGATGACGTCGCAAAAAATCGATTTGCCGTGATTCCGTATTGATTCGAAATCAGATCGCACCGTTCCCTCCTCTTTATTCCAGAGATTATTATGGTAAACAAGAAACTCTGAGTTTCCTGCAAATGTCACCGGAATCCTCGACTGTCTCCCGGAATCCGGGCCGAAGATCGGTGTCTCTTCTTGCGCTTCCATCCTTATTACATTGAGTTACATTATACTACAGAAGAGCGGAAAAGAGGAGAATGTCACCCCGTTTTCTGCTCGATTCTTCCCTCGCCGGAGGGAAAACATTGTAAATATTACGTTAGTTGTGATTGACAAGTAACTTTTCTTCCGCTATGCTTGGCAGTGCGGCCGACATGCAGGCTACCGCTTCCTTCGGTAGAGAAAAGACTGCCGGAGAGAACACTTATAACCGAACGAGTGTGAGAAGGGATGAAAAAATACATGGTTCGATGGCCTCCTTGGGGGGAACTGGTTATCCTGCTCGGGTTCGTTTTTTGTCGGCCGCTTTACGGTGATAACGTTCTGATCTATCAGACCGATTTTTCCCGACTGGAATCGGGAATATTCGGCGATTTCGCCGTGCGTGGATTCCCGGAGTATCACCATATCCCCCGAAAATTCACCGACGGATGGGAGGTGGTCAACAACCGCGGTCCGGAAGAATGGAAGGTTCTGGAAATCGATGGAAAACAGACCCTGAATTTCCTGGGATACAACCGCGACTTGTGGACCAAGGATTTTACCTATCCGATTCTTTGCATCGGAGATCCGTATTGGAAAGATTATTCGGTGGAAGCCGAGATTACCCCGCTGACCCGTGCGGAAGAAACGGATCTGCAGGGGATCCTCTTTCGCTATCAGGATGGCCGTCACTACTATTTTTTCGGATTGACCGCGGAAAACCGGCTGGCCCTCCGATATCGGGATGGGGAAAAGGGTTTTCGTCAAGACGGTTGGAAGGA
>CAZTVS010000184.1:0-6354 GCA_964617125.1 uncultured Acidobacteriota bacterium | reverse complement strand
TACAACAGCTGTAACTATTTTCCATTGTTTCCACAGACAGAAATGTCTGTGTCACTCTCTACACCGTCAGGCGATTTCGCTCAGGCGGACGGGGCGCACTTCCTTCCAGGACTTCTTGGCTGCCAGGCCAATGGCCACCGAGGCCAGTCCGTCTTCGCCGCCGACCGGTACCGGTTTTCCCTCGACCACCGCCTCGCAGAAGAGCTTCATTTCCGCGGCATAGGCCTCCAGATAGCGATCCATAAAGAAATTCAGCGGTAAGGAACCGTGCACGCCGTCCCCGGCAAAATAACGGTGATTTTCCGGGTAATTGTTGTCGGCGCTGACCATCCCCTTGGAACCGAAGATCTCGAGGCGTTGATCATAGCCATAGACCGCTTTGCGGCTGTTGTCGATCACGCCGATGGCGCCGTTGGCAAAGGTCAAGGTAATGATAGCCGTATCGACATCGCCGGCCTGCCCGATGGCCGGGTCGACCAGCACCGCCGCCTTGACATAGACCTCGGTCACTTCGCTGCCCACGATGTATCGTGCCATATCGAAATCATGAATGGTCATGTCGAGGAAGATCCCGCCGGAAACGGCCACATACTCGGCCGGCGGAGGTCCGGGATCCCGCGAGGTGATCTTCAGGATGTGTGGCTCGCCGATCTTCCCTTCCACTACCATCTGGCGCACCTTAAGGAAGTTGGGATCGAAGCGGCGATTAAAGCCGACCATGAGCTTGACTCCGGCCTTGGCGACGGCATCCAGAGCTCCCCGGATCACCTGCAGGGATAGGTCCACCGGCTTTTCGCAGAAGATATGCTTACCCGCCTTGGCCGCCTCCACGATATAGGCGGCGTGGGTGTCGGTCGGCGAACAGATGACCACCGCCTCTACCTCCGGGTGATTCAGTACATCCCGGTAGTCGGCCGATACGGAGGCAATTCCGTATTTTTGCGCCATTTCCCGGGCACTTGACAGATTGACGTCGGCCACCGCGACCACCTCTGCCTGGGGTACGTTCTGCACCAGGGTGGCGATATGCACCTTACCGATACGTCCGGTGCCGATAACTCCGATTTTCAGTTTTTTCATAGTATTCCGCCTCGTTCCTAATTTGAATGATTCCGATCACAATCCCAAACTGCGTATGAAATCCCGATTCCGCTGGGCACAAACCTTCGGATTACCCATGCCCGGCAGGACATCCTGTTCGACAACAATCCAGCCCTGATAAGGCCAGGACTGGAGTTCGGCCACAATGGCCGAAAAGGGCACTTCGCCCTTTCCCAGTTCGCAGAAAACCCCGGCACTTACCGACTGAAAATAATCCATTTTTTCCCGCCGGGACTTTTCCGCGATTGCCGGCTGGCAATCCTTGAAGTGTATATGCCAGATACGATCCCGCAGCCGTTTCAACGCCGAAAGCGGATCGCCGCCGCCGAAACGATAGTGCCCCATATCGAGCACCAGACCGAGCAGCGAAGGATCGGTCTGGGCCATCAAGCGATCGATTTCGGCCGGCGTCTCGAAATACCCGGCACAGTGATGATGAAAAACCGTACGGATCCCGGTGGCTTCTTTGACCTTGGCCGCCACCAGATTGGCCCCTTCGGCACAGACGGCCCACTCGGCATCGCTGAGCCCCATCTCCGGCGTGACCCTCCCGGCGTTTTGCGTCCGCTCCGGCACACTCCCATTTTCGTCCGCCAGCACCAGAAAGGCCTCGGGAAAGCCGGCCCTGGCCATCAGGTCGGCGGTGCGCACGGCCGTTTCCGCCCCCGGGGCATGCCGGGAGCGGTCTTTCAGCAAGACCGGGACGAATGCCCCCACCATGCTGAGCTCCCTCTGGTCCAGTTCCTTTCGCAGTGCCTTCGGATCGGTGGGCATGAAACCCCAATCGCCTAACTCCGTCCCCGAGTAACCGGTCTGGCGGATTTCATCCAGCACCTGCTCAAAGCCGGCTGCCTTTCCTTCCAACTCAAATTCCAGCACTCCCCAGGAGCAGGGAGCGTTTGCGATCTTGATCATAAAAATCCTTTCTCTATTCTGAATTCTGTATTCTGACTTCTGAATTCTGGCTTCTGGCTTCCTCTACAGGTGATGACGCTGTTTCTTTTTCGCCTCAACGTATTGCCGATAGGCTTCCTGCACGGTATCGATCTCGGACACCTCGGCCACGGCCACCTCCCACCAGGCATGTCCCGTGACTCCCTTGCAGAGATCAGTCTCGATCACGATCACCGTGGTTTTCGTCTGGGCCTTGGCCTCCGCCAGGGCCTTTTTCAGCGAGGGGATATCCGTGGCCCGGATCACATGGGCCCCCAGGCTGTGGGCGTTCTCGGCAAAATCGACCGGCAGGACCGCGCCGCTCAGAGTTCCGCTGGCCGGATCGCGATAGCGATATTTGGTCCCGAAACGTTGTTGTCCGAGCGACTGGGACAGGTTACCGATGCTGCCGAATCCGTTGTTGTTCAACAATACGATGTTGTATTTGATACCCTCCTGGATGGCGGTGACGATCTCGTTGTTCATCATCAGATAGTTGCCATCTCCCACCATGACCCATATCTCCCGATCGGGACAGGCCAGTCTGGCTCCGATACCGGCGGCACATTCATAGCCCATGGTCGAATACCCGTATTCCAGATGGAAACCCTTGGGATCGCGCGTCCGCCAAAGCTTGTGCAGGTCTCCGGGAAGGCTCCCGGCGGCACACAGGACCACATCGCGCGGCCCGGCGATCTCGTTGACCGCCCCAACCACCTCTGCCTGGGAAACAGGCAATTCTCCACTCACCTGATACGTACGGCTTACTTCTTCATCCCAGGACCGGTTCCATTCGGCTGTCTTCTGTTGATAGACAGCGTCTGTCCGGTAGCCGGCCAGCATACCGGCAAGTTCTTCCAGACAAACCCTGGCGTCGCAAGTCAAAGGCAGGGCTCCCTGTTTGAAGGAATCGAACTCGGCGACGTTGATATTGATGAAGCGAACCGCAGGATTCTGAAAGGCGGTAACGGAGGCGGTGGTGAAATCGCTGTAGCGGGTTCCGATACCGATGATCAGATCGGCTTCGGCCGAAACGGCATTGGCACCCGGGGTTCCCGTCACTCCCACAGCCCCTAGATTCGTCGGATGATCGTAGACAAGAGAGCCTTTGCCGGCAAAGGTCTCGGCCACAGGTATGCCCGTCTGATCCACCAGCTTCTTTAAAGCCTCGGTCGCCTCGCTGTAGAGCACCCCGCCACCGGCAATGATCATCGGCCTTTTGGCGGCCCGAATCAGATCGGCTGCCTGCTGAAGCAGGCGGGTGTCCGGTCGGGGGCGGGCCATCTTCCAGACCCGCTTGGCAAACAATTCCAGCGGAAATTCGAAGGCCTCGGCCTGCACATCCTGGGGCAAGGCCAGAGTGACGGCTCCGGTATCGGCCGGAGAGGTGAGCACCCGCATCACCTCGGGCAGCGAGGTGATCAGCTGTTCGGCCCGGTTGATACGGTCCCAGTAGCGTGAAACCGGCTTGAAACAGTCGTTGACGGAGATGTCCTGACTGCATCCCGATTCCAGCTGCTGCAACACCGGGGCGACGTTGCGCCGGGCGAAGATATCGCCCGGAAGCAATAAAACCGGCAAGCGGTTTATGGTGGCGCAGGCCGCCCCGGTTACCATATTGGTAGCTCCCGGCCCGATGGAGGACAAGCAGGCGAAGGCTCCCAACCGGTTTTTCATTTTGGCGTAGGCGATGGCGATATGCACCGATGCCTGCTCGTTGCGGGTCATGTAGTAGCGAAAATCCATATGCTGCATGAGCCCCTGTCCCACGCCGGCGACACAGCCGTGGCCGAAAATACCCAGGGCTCCGGCAAAAAAGCGATGTTCCAGGCCGTCGCGTTCTACAAACTGGTTTTTCAGATATTCGACAACGGCCTGTCCTACGGTGACTTTTTTCGTTTTCATACCATTCCTCGATGAGCGACTACGCGATATCGTTTCCTTTTCCTTGGTTCTGTTTTTGCAAACCGACAATGGGGAGGCGCGG
This sequence comes from uncultured Acidobacteriota bacterium, assembly GCA_964617125.1. Lineage (GTDB taxonomy): Bacteria > Acidobacteriota > UBA6911 > CAINFC01 > CAINFC01 > CAZTVS01. Next base: position 2,333 of record CAZTVS010000184.1, on the reverse strand, counting down.
ATCCATACCGCGCCAGGTTCCATAAATCCATCGGTGATCGGGGTCGTCGGTGTTGGACAAACATTGATCGCTGCCGGCGAGAACGTTCAGATAATAGACGTCGTATCCATGCCCGGCTACCACCGGGTGATATCCGCGGGGGACCAGCACGACATCGTCCGGATGGGCCTCGGCAATCTCATCCAGAGAACGGTCGTCGGTATAGACCTTCTGCAACGCAAATCCCTGAGGCTTGTTCATTTTATAAAAATAAACCTCTTCCAGATCGGCCTCCAGAACCTTGCCGGTCTGGGGATCGATCCGGCGGGTATCGTGCTTGTGGGCCGGAAACGAGCTCCAGTTGCCGGAAGGTGTGTAGACCTCGACACATACCAGGCGATGGCAGGGCGATCCGGGAGGCAGGATGCTGTTGATCTGCCGGCTGGCGTTGTCTCCGCCGCGAAACTCGATTCCCATGGCATGTACGTCTTCCGGCGTAATGAAACGCGGGGTAAAACTCTTGTCGGCCCGGCACCAGCCATAGGCGATATCCAGCGAGTCGCTCTCCGCCGTCAAGGTAAATTCCGTCTGCGGAGGGAGGTAAACGGCATGAGGCAGCCCGCTGAATACATCCCTGCGCCCGCCTTCGGTGCGCCATCTTCCTATGGGAGTGACGATCGTGAACTCTCCTCCGAGCAGGACCACGACATATTCGAACTCGGCTGTCCCCGACTTCCAGATTTCCCCTCGACTCATTCGTTGTGCAGCAAAGTGAAGGAGATTCCAGCCGGCATCCTTCGGGGTAATGTGTTGATAGACTCCCGTGCCCCCGGCAGGCTTGGCCAGAACAGGGCATTTTGCATCGCGTATCATATCTTTTCCATCCGATGATTCAAGGAACAATCCCTCCTGTAGGGAATACGTAAGGGACATCCCTATCGTATAGCCCACAGGCGGAAGCGAAAGGTTTTCGGTTGTCGGTTTGCATTGCCGCAATTATACAATTATTTGGACAAAAGCAAGGAAAAAAGTTTCGATAACAGGCTAAATCGTTAACTGTCCCTATTTCCCGTATTATGGGCATTTGGAGAGAAAGAAGCGAACATGCCGGCTTTCTTGATTACGATGTACTTACGATGGAAAACAAAATAAAACCGTTCTTCTTTCAGGCATAGGGCTTCAGGTTCAGGTATCCGGGAAGGAAAAAAGCAGATAAGACCGATCGTTGGTCGGACGCCTCCGGCAGAGGAAGGATAAAATCGAGGAGACGCGTGAGATCGGTTCCGTAACAGCCATACACCCGGCGGATCAGGCCGGGAAATTCATCTTAAAAACAAATCCGTTATCGTTCTTCATTTCATGGGTACCGCTCAGCTGCAGGACAAATTGCTGAATGAGCAGCATTCCCAGGGCGCCGCGGGTTCCCATATCGAAGTCTTCCGGCAGGCCCGATCCGTTATCGCGATAGGTCAGCGAGACGACCTTTTCGTCTTCTCTTTTTACATGCACGCTGATCATCGGCAAATATGTATCGGTAAAAGCATATTTGAGAGAATTGGCCATCAATTCGTTCAGGATCAATCCGCAAGGGATGGAAATATTCGAGGAGACCATGATGTCGTCGCTCTGACAGTGATAGATGACGTTCCACCTCTGTAGAATGCTCAGAAACTGCTTCCCCAACTCGGTCAGGTACTTCCCCAGCAAAAAGATATCGGAATTAGCCTTGCGGTAAAGATGATCGTGAACCTCCGAGACGGCGGAAATTCTCAACTGGATGTCCCGCAGCAGGGACTCTGTGTTGGTGGCGTAGGAGCCGTAGGCCATCTGCAGATTCAAGGTGCTGAACAACAGATTGAAATGGTTTTTGACCCGATGATGAATTTCCTTAATTTGCGCCTCTTTCGTCAAGATATCCGTCTGGGCCTGCCGGAAGAGCAAAATCGATTTCAAGTCGGTTTGTATGACCTCTTTCAGAGTGGAGAGCAGCTCCTGGGAAGGCTCGGAATAGTGATGCTCCCGATTGTCCAGCATACAGAAGGTGCCGAACACTTCGCCATCCGGCCAGAGGAGCGGAACTCCCATATAGGAAATCATTTCATAGGGAAGGCTCGGATTATTACTCTTCCAGACATCCGACTGTAAGGCGTTCGGCAGGACAAGTCCCTCTCTGCTGCCGGTGACGTTTTCGCAATACCAACCCAGGCCCAGCTCCAGCTTCAGGTGGGGTTGGAAGATGTTGCCGTCGGTCCGGCTGGCAAGAAAGACTTCCAGATCGTTTTCGTTCACCCTGGTGATCAATCCGGACGGAACGCCGATCAGCCTGGCGGCCAGATCCAAAATCTTTTGCCATT
>CAZTVS010000183.1:0-6458 GCA_964617125.1 uncultured Acidobacteriota bacterium | reverse complement strand
TGCGAGGGAAGTCATGTATGGCGGCAAAAGAATAGCCGTTGTTATACCTTGTCTGAATGAAGAAAAAGGCATCGGAAAAGTTCTCTCGCGTATTCCGCCTTTTGTCGATGAGGTCCTGGTCGTAGATAACGATTCCACCGACGATACCGGTGCCGTTGCCCGGAATATGGGGGCCCGGGTCGTCCTGGAAAAGGTCCGCGGGTATGGAAGGGCTTATAAAGCCGGCCTTTCCAGCGTCAATGCGGAGATTGTGGTGACCCTGGATGGGGACCACTCGTATCCGGTGGATGCCCTGTCTTACCTTTTGGAAGTCTTTTTTCGTTCCGGAGTCAAGTTCCTCTCCGCCTCCCGTTTCCCGGTTCGTCATGCTCATTCCATGAGCCGGAAGCACCGGTTGGGGAATAAAATTCTGAGCATCGTCATGTCGATTCTCTATTTCCGCTGGGTAGCCGATTCGCAATCCGGGATGTGGATTTTCGATAAATCCTGCCTGGCGACGATGCGGCTGGAGAGCGACGGCATGCCCTTTTCGGAAGAGATCAAGATCGAAGCCATACGACGGCGGGAGATCGGTTTCAAGGAGGTTTACATTGATTACACCAACCGTATGGGAGAAAGCAAACTGGAACCATGGAGAGATGGAATGAAAAATCTCCTGTTCCTTTTTAAAAAAAGGTTTTTCCCTGCTACTGTCCCGCCTCTGACACTGCAGGATCAGGGGACCGAGCCCCTGCCGCAGTGAACTCTCCTGGTGTGAAGAGATGAGACCCTGTCCGGTTTGCGGTGCCGTTGACTCGGAACCCGGCTATCTCCTTCAGGACCGACTGTTCCAAATCGCCTCCGGTGAATTCGCCTATCGCCGGTGTCGCGATTGTGCTTCGCTTTTTCTCTCCCCTTTGCCCTCCGAATCGCAAGTGGCCGGTTTTTATCGGGAAAACTATTGGTGGCATGCGGAGAATCCCTCCCGGCTGCAAAGATGGGAGGGCTGGTATCGCAGCCGGGTGATTCGGGACCACGGCCGCTTCCTGCGGGGAGTGCCCCGAATTACGGCCGGCCGACCTGCGGAATTGATCGACATCGGCTGCGGCTCCGGTTCTTTTCTCCGGGAGGCGCGCAGACAGGGATTCTCGGTGACCGGCATGGATTCCTCCGCAACCGCTTTGCGATGCCTGCAGGAGATCGGCATACGAGGGATTCCGGCCCCGCCGGTCCGTCCGCTGGGAGGGGAAAAGCAATTCGACGTTTTGACCTTGTTTCATGTCCTGGAACATCTACGGGACCCGAAGGCGGAGATGAAAAACCTGCTGACTCTGGCGCGACGCGGGGCCTGGGTCATCGTACAGGTGCCCTTGCTGGACAGCTGGCAGTCCCGATGGTTCGGCGCGGGATGGTATGGATTAGATCCTCCCCGACATCTCACTCAGTTCACCTATCGTGGATTATGTCAGTTCTTTACCGGTCTGGGTTTGCATATCGAGAAGGTATGGCATTTCTCCTTGCGGGACAATGCCCCGGCCATCGTTTCCAGCCTTTTCCCCCGAATGGATCCGATGGCCCGGCAGGTCGCCGGAAGATCGGCAGGACGGGTCCGGGAGGGATTTTTACGTGTCCTCTATCTTGCCATGGTGATCGCCGCCACTCCCCTCGCCGCGTTGGAAGCTGCCGGCAAAAGAGGGGGGACGATTATCCTGCGTATGAGAGTGTCCTGATACGAATTATCTAAGTTATAATGTGCCTTTCGCGGAAGGGATTAAGGTCGGGAAAATGAAAAGGGGTGTCAGGTAAATGGGTAATGCATCGAAGTCAGTTTCCACCAATAGGATCGGATGGAAGCGTTGGGTACCGGTTCTCCTGCTGCTTTTATGCTTCGGAGTCTATTTCAATTCCATCTTTGGGACCTTCGTATTCGACGATTTGAACCTGGTGAAGACCGACGACCGGATAGAAAAGCTGGAAAACATTCCCCGGCTGCTCAATCCTTTTAGTGCATCCTACCTCACCTACCGTCCGATACGGACCATCTCTTATGCCGTAGATCATTATTTTTCGCAAAAGAATCCGGTCGGCTATCATATCTCCAACATTCTTTACCATTTCTTTTGTTGCTGGCTGGTCTTCCTGTTGGTGCGGAAGCTGTCGAATTCCTTTTCTGCGGCTGTCCTGGCCTCTCTGCTCTTTGCCCTTCATCCGGTGCATACCGAGGCCGTCAGCTACATCTCGGGGAGAAGAGACGTCCTATCCACCCTCTTTTTTCTGCTCGGATTCTACTGGTTTCTACGCTACCGGGAGGAGGATCGATCTTCCTACCTGGCCGGAGTGTTCTTCGCCTACATCCTGGGAGTTCTTACCAAGGAGATGGCGGTGACTCTGCCGGCGGTGATGTTTTTATATGACTGGAAGAGAGAAATGGACGGTCCTGTCTCGTCTGCTGCATCGGTGGGCCGGTCCCCTCGCTGGGTGGCCGCGTTTCTTGCGGTTTTTCGAAAAAGCTTCTGGCTTTATGTTCCGGCGATGGCCCTGGGGCTTTTTGTAGTCGGCTATTACCTCTACATTACCCCTTCCTCCACCAATCTGGAAATCTACTGGGGTGGCAGTCCCTACTTGACCTTCCTGACTACCATTAAGATCCTGGTCAAATATCTGTTACTGCTCCTGTTTCCCTGGACGCTGATCGCCGATTACAATTCCGGCCAGGTATTCCCGCTGGCCCAGAGCATCACCGAACCGGGCGTACTTTTTTCCCTGGCGATCGTAATCACCCTGCTCGTACTTTCCGTACGGTGGTTTACGAAAAGTTCGCTGTATGGCTTCGCCGGGCTTTTCTTCTTCCTGACCATCCTGCCGGTCTGCCATATCATTCCCCACCATGAGTTGATGTCGGAGCATTTTCTTTATCTGCCATCCTTTGCCTTTTGCCTGGCATTGGCTGTCCTGCTCGATCGCTACCTGTCGGTGGTCACCTTGAGAAAATGGGCCATGGCCGGCGTCTCCGTCATCCTGCTTTTTTATGCCGTGCGTACCGTGGTCCGCAATCAGGACTGGAAGGACGAATATACCTTGTGGAGTGCCACCCGCCGGGACGCCCCCAGTTCGATCCGCGCCCATACCAATTTGGGATTGGTTTACCTCCAGCGAAGGGACTATGACAGGGCTATCGATTCCTTCCGGCAGTCGCTGCAGATCCCGTCCAAGAAAGAATTAGGGACCATCAGTCAGGAGAGGGCCTGGCAAAATCTGGGAGTTGCCTATCACAGCAAAGGTGACTGGCGCCAGGCCATGGAGTGTTACCAGAAGGTCATAGCACTGAATCCGCTGAATTTTGTCGCTTATCTGAACATCGCGGCCATCGAGGCCATGCAGCGGAAGTTTGACGAGGCCATCGCACATACGAAGAAGGCCCTGGAGATATCGCCCTCTTCCAAGGAGGCCATGCTGCAACTGGCAAAATGCTATGCCACGAAAAAGGATTTTCCCCAGGCTTTGGCCGCTTATGAACAGCTGATCCAGGCGGATCGGGGGACGGACCTGACCGCCCGTGCCCACTATAATATGGGAATCATCTATTATTATCAGCTGAACGATTATCCGCGGGCCTCCCATCATTTTGAGATCGCACGGCGCATGAATCCGACAAAATACCCGACGGAAAAGTGGCTGGGAAAGCCGAACGAAAATGTGACACGGATCGAAACTCCTGTGAAACAACAGTAAGTCTAGGAATCCACCATGGCTAATCGGAACGTAATGGAAACGCTATTTGCAGAAAACCAGCCGGCGGGAATCTCCGTCGTGCTTCCTCTCTACAACGAAAGGGAGAGTCTGGAGGAATTGCATCGGCGTTTATCCGCTGTCCTGCAGGGGTTGAAGCAGCCGTATGAGATCCTTTTCGTCGATGACGGCAGCAGCGATGGTTCTTCTGAATTGTTGCAGGTCCTCTGCCGTAAAGACCCCCATTGTCAAAAGATCCGTTTTCGCAGGAATTTCGGCAAGGCGGCGGCCTTGAATGCAGGTTTTAAAAAGGCCCAATACGGTCTGGTTATCTCCATGGATGCGGACCTGCAGGACGTTCCCGAAGAGATACCTTCCATGCTGGGGAAAATCGCCGAAGGGTATGATCTGGTTTCCAGCTGGAAACAGAACCGCCAGGATCCCTGGAGCAAACTGCTGGCCTCGCGTTGGTTCAACTTCTTCACCTGCATGGTCACCGGGATACGTATCCACGACATCAACAGCGGTTTCAAATGCTATCGCCGGCAGGTCATCGAAGAGATCAGTGTCTATGGCGATATGCACCGCTATATTCCGGTTCTGGCCAGCTATCGCGGCTTCCGGGTCGGCGAGATCAAAGTCAGCCATGAACGCCGGCGCTATGGAGCCAGCAAATACGGTCCGGGCCGTTATTTCGGCGGATTTTTCGATCTCTTGACGGTCATCATGCTGACCCGTTACAACCGAAAGCCGTTGCACATCTTTGGCATCATCGGAGCCCTGCTGTTCGGTGCCGGATTCCTGATCGATGCCTACCTGGCCATCGGCTGGTTTTTCCAGCACTGGATCGGCGATCGTCCCCTTTTGTTGTTGGGTACCCTGCTGATGATCGTGGGAGTTCAATTTATCTGCTTCGGCCTGCTGGCCGAGATGATAGCCTTCAGTGCCGTGGATCGCGACGATTACTCGATTGTGGAAGAGAAGGCTGTCTCCGGCCCCACAGGCAAAACATCGAATCGCCAAGGACAGGAACAAAATGAAAGTACCATTCTTTGAATTGAAAACGCAGTATGCATCCATCCGTCAGGAGATCCTGCCGGCCATACAGGATGTTTTTGAATCGCAAAGTTTTATCCTTGGCAGCCGGGGCAAAGAACTGGAAAAGCGACTGGCCGAGTATTGCCGTGTACCCCATGCGATAGGGGTCGCTTCCGGGACCGATGCCTTACTGGTGACGCTCCGCGCCCTGGGAGTTCAGGCGGGAGATGGTATCATCACCACTCCTTTTACCTTTTTCGCCACAGCCGGTGCGATCCACAATCTGGGTGCAATTCCGATCTTTGTCGATATCGACCCCGAAACCTATCAGATTTCTCCCCAGAAGACCGCTGAATTTCTGGAGGGGCGTTCCCCGATGGCCGCGCATCAGGGTCTGCCTGCCCGACTTTTAAGTCAGGGGAGAGTGCGCGCTCTGATTCCGGTCCATCTCTACGGACAGATGGCTCCCATGGCTGAATTACTCCGGCTGGCATCGCTCCATGGACTGGCCGTCCTGGAAGATACGGCCCAGTCGATCGGGGCCTGTCAATCGACGGATCCTGGTCGGCAGGAAACACGAAAAAAAGCAGGCGCCTGGGGCGATGCCGGGGCCATCAGCTTCTTTCCCACCAAAAATCTGGGTGCTGCCGGGGATGCCGGTCTGGTGGTTACCTCCCGGGACGATCTTGCCGATCGTATACGCATGCTTCGTGTTCATGGAAGTCGAGTGAAATACATCCACCAGGAGGTCGGATGGAACAGCCGCCTGGATGAACTGCAGGCTGCCGTGTTGCTGGCCAAACTTCCTCATCTCGATTCCTGGAATGAGGCCCGGCAAAAGAACGCCGAGCGATATGGGGAATGGTTCCGGCAATGGGACTTGAATGGCAAGTGCCGGCTGCCGGTGGTCGCCCCGGGCAACACCCATATCTATCACCAATTTGTTGTGGCCAGTACGGAACGGGATTCGCTCCGCGAGTTTCTTCTCCAGCGTGAGATCGGAACGGAGGTCTATTATCCCTGTCCCCTTCATCTGCAGGAATGCTTTTCCTACCTGGAATATCGACCGGGGGATTTGCCCCTGGCGGAAAGGGCGGCCCGGGAGGTCGTGGCACTGCCCATCTATCCGGAACTGCAGCCGGAGCAAATCCGTTTTGTCGCCGAGTCGATTCGCGATTTCTATCACTCCGACCAAAAGTAGGGGCGACCCTTGCGGTCGCCCGAATCCAATCGAAAATCATAGAAACGGATCGGGTTCGTGGTTCCGCCTTCAGTCGGATGCCGCGTACAACAGAAGTCAGGAGTCAGAAGCCAGAAGCCAGAATGGGTAGGGTGGTGATAGTTGTAACGAAATCAGTCCCATCCGTTCGGGAGAGGGCCAACGGCCCGGCGATATACCAGCCTGGGGCAAAGCGAAGCGTCGCCCCAGGTATGCTTTGGGAAAGGATAAAGGGCTGAAGGCCCGAAACAAATATCCCTTGGAAGCATCATGATATCGGTCCTTCAGACCTTATTCTTTCGGCTGGGGTTTCCAGGGGTTTCGCTGCGCTTCACCCCTGGCTGGTATGTTGTCGGGCCTTTGGCCCTGTATCTTCGATTGAACGAAGACGGATCGGGTCGACGGTTCCGCCTTCAGACGGATGCCGCGTACAACAGAAGTCAGAAGCCAGAAGCCAGAATGGGTAGGGTGGTGATAGTTGTAACGAAATCAG
>CAZTVS010000182.1:0-6760 GCA_964617125.1 uncultured Acidobacteriota bacterium | reverse complement strand
AAAGAGGAGATAAAAATACTCCATAAATTGCCCAGGAAGGCAGCACTCTGCTGTAACTTGTTTGCCGAAGGTGCATTAAAAGGTTTATGCACCCCTTTTCCACAGATTTATCCTCATCTTTTGTGGAAAAGGGACCCCATCCTGCCGATATTCGGAGTTTTTTGGTTGCCTTTTGCCGAAAAGATTTTCCTGTCGAAGGTTGGCAGAACGGATCTTTTTTGCTTTCATTACAGTATCTTTCTATTCTAAATAAAATTAGAATAGCCATACCGACTCGTTTCAGACGAAGGAGAATTTTCATGACCGAATCGATTCATCCGTCGGCAGGCAAGCCAGCCCCGCCGGATTCGCTGATCTCCATCCCCAGGTTGATCACCGCCTATTACACCGTTCGTCCGGATCCGGATAATGCCGCCCAGATGGTCTCCTTCGGCACTTCCGGACATAGAGGCTCTTCGCTGCATGGAAGTTTCAATGAGAATCACATTCTGGCCATATGCCAGGCCATCTGCCAGGAGAGAAAGTTGAATGGGATAGAAGGCCCGATGTTCATCGGCATGGACACGCATGCCCTTTCCGAACCGGCATTCGCCACTTCGCTGGAGGTGTTTGCCGCCAATGGCGTCGATATCCTGATCCAGCGCGGCGGCGGATATACGCCGACTCCCGTAATCTCCCATGCCATCCTCAGCTACAATCGCGGATCCAGAACCGGTCCCGCCGATGGAATTGTCATCACCCCTTCGCATAATCCGCCGGAAGACGGAGGCTTCAAATACAATCCGCCGACCGGAGGGCCGGCCGATACCAAAATCACCCAGGCCATTCAGGATACGGCCAACCGGATCCTGCGCGAAGGACTGACCTCGGTAAAAAGAATCCCTTGGGAGCGGGCCAGGCACCTGCCGACGACCCATGATTACGACTTTATGCACCCTTACATAGAGGATCTGGTCCAGGTTGTCGACCTGGAGGCCGTCAGCTCTTCCGGCCTGTATATCGGTGTGGATCCCATGGGTGGTTCCGGTTTGGCCTACTGGGAAACGATCGCTTCGCTGTACCGGCTCAATCTGGAAGTGGTCAATCCTTACCTGGATGCGACATTCCGTTTCATGACCCTGGACTGGGACGGAAAGATACGCATGGACTGCTCGTCACCTTACGCCATGGCAGGCTTGATCCATCTTAAAAATCGTTTTGACATCGCCTTCGGCAACGATACCGATTATGATCGACATGGAATCGTCACTCCCCACGGAGGTCTTTTAAATCCCAATCACTACCTGGCGGTGGCCGTCTGGTATCTGTTTCAGAACCGCGACCGGTGGCGAAAGGACGCGGCCATCGGCAAGACCCTAGTGTCCAGCTCCATCATCGACCGGGTCGGAGCCTCGATCGGCCGGCAGGTATTGGAAGTCCCGGTAGGTTTCAAATGGTTCGTCGATGGTCTATTCGAAGGATCTTTGGGATTCGGCGGAGAAGAGAGCGCCGGGGCCTCTTTTTTGCGGAGAGACGGACAGGTCTGGACGACGGATAAAGACGGGTTCATATTGGATCTCCTGGCGGCAGAGATCACCGCCAGGACCGGACGCGATCCGCACATGCACTACCAGGACCTGGAGACGCGTTTCGGCAGGTCCTTCTATCAGCGGATCGATGAGCCGGTCAGCGCCGAACAAAAAACGAAGTTTAAAAGCCTTTCCACCCCTCGCCTCCCCACCGATACCCTCGCCGGAGAGGCGATCCGGGACATCTTCACCACCGCGCCCGGCAATCGTGCGCCTATCGGAGGACTGAAGGTGGTCTGTGAAAACGGCTGGTTCGCCGCCCGCCCGTCGGGAACGGAGAACGTCTTCAAGCTCTATGCGGAAAGTTTTCAGAGTCAGGAACACCTGCAGCAGATTCAATCGGAGGCCCGAAAAATCATCGGAGAACTATTATAGCTTCCGCTACGTTTTAACATAGGAGCGCACCATGTATTGCGAAACATTGGCCTTCCAGGAAGTCCCCAGAAAAAGAAAAGTTCGTCTGGCGGTCACTCCGCCAAAGGTCGTTAAATATTCCATCAACGGTCGTATTCATCGGCAAATGGTTCGGGAGGAATCCCTGCAGGCCGGATTACCGAAGGAACTTCTGCGCCGATTCCCTGTCCGCATCAAACATACTCATCGGCGATTGAATGTCGTGGCCTTGGAGATCGATGCCTCCCGTTCGGAAGAATTTTGCGCCTTTCTGAACTGGATCGGATTACCGTTCGAACTGGGAACGCGGGTGTATCCTCTGCTCCATGAGAGTGCTCCGATGATCCAGGCTCCTTCGCTCTGGAAGAACGGATTTACCGGCAAGGGAATCCGTATTGCCCTGCTGGACACCGGTGTGGACCGCAAGCATGCCGATCTGAAAGAACGCATCGTGGCCTACCGCAACTTCACCGGCTTCCATGGCGAAGATGATGTAGGACACGGCACGCACTGTGCCGGAATCCTCTGCGGCAACGGCCGGAAATACCGGGGAATTGCTTCCGGGGCGGAACTGATCTGCGGTAAAGTCCTCGGTAAACAGGGTGGGGAGAGTGACGACATCGTCGCCGGTTTGAGCTGGGCGGCGTCGCGCGGGGCACAGATTATCAGCCTCAGCCTTGGCGGGCCGGGAAATCCCAAAGACCTGATGTGCCGGGAATGCGATGCCCTGGCGGAAGACGGGATCCTGGTAGTGGTGGCTGCCGGTAACGAAGGCCCCGCACGGGAAACGATCTGTTCTCCCGGCTGTGCCCGCTCGGTAGTGACGGTAGGGGCCGTCGACAAAGAGAAGAAACTGGCCTTCTACTCATCGCGCGGTCCGGTGCGCGACGGGAAAAAGAAGATACCCAAGCCGGACCTGCTGGCCCCGGGCGGGGGCGTCCTGCGAGGGGAGAAGGCTTCTTCCTGCTCCTATCCCCGTGGAATCACATCCAGCAAGAGTGCCCATGCGCCGGTGGATCCATGCGATCAGGGCCTTTCCTACACCCGCATGTCGGGAACATCCATGGCAACCCCCCATGTATCCGGCCTGGCCGCCCTGCTGCTGGAAATGGACCCAAAGCTGGACACACCGGCGAAGCTGAAAAAGCGTCTCAAGCAATGCTGCCTTTCCCTGGAGTTGTCTGCCGAGGAACAGGGAGCCGGCCTGATACAGGCCCCCAAGGATTGATTTTTGTTCGACCGATCACCGATGGTCGATTCGGATTTGTCGTAAAATCATAGTGAGATATGGCAACAATGCCTTGAGGGGGGAATACTATGAGTGTGAAACGCATATCGCTTCTGTTCTTATCGCTTAGCCTGTCTTGCCTGTATGCCTTTGCCGAGACACGCTATGAAATCAAACTGAAGAGCGGCGGAAAGGTAATCGCCAGCCGTTATTGGGAAGAAAAGGGAATCGTCAAGTGTCAGAAGGGGGAGATGGTGGTCGGTTTTCGCAAGGATGCCATCCTTTCTATTACCGAGCTTAAAGATACGGGCAAGGAAGAAAATAACTCCGCAGTAAAAACGGATACACCGGATGCCGGGAAACAGTCCGAAGCTACGGAAGAGAAGAAAGAGGCTGCCGCCGCGACTTCCTCTACACCGACGACCGTTCCCGCCGTAGGATCGGTTAAGGATCCGGCGCAGAAGGAGATCCTGATCCGGAAAGGCCGGATCAAAAGCAACATTGAATTCGCCATAGAAAAGATGCGGCAGGCGAGGGTAAGAAAAGACGAAGAGGCCTATCAGAAGGCGGTTGGAGAGATGAACGAATTTTCTCGGCAGTATTATGCCCTGGAAAGGGAGGTAACCAGTAAATACGACGGAAAACTGCCGGCCTGGTGGAAAGAGAACTGAACCTCCCGTATCTACCTTACTTCACCTCGGCTAGGTACCTTCCAGCCAGGTCAGGACCTTAAGAGGAACCCTTCTGGGATCGAGGGCCGCGCTGCAACGGAGGATAGCCGTATTTCCTCCTACCACGTCGGCATTGGCCGATCCGCCGGAGATGACGGCTCCGCTGATATTCTTCTCGCCGCCTCCCATGAAGGTAATCGAGCCCGTAGCCACTACCATTCCGTACCAGGTAAAGCCGCCGTTGACATACAGGTCGCCGTCTACCAGCAGAATGCCACAACCTGTCACACCGCCAGCAAACTTCACATCCGTGCTGTTGGTGTTGTAGTAAACGATCTGGAAGGTCGAGCAGGTGGATGCGGTATCCTGACTTGTCAGAACGGGCGTACCCCATCCATCCCCGGGTCCGGGCGTTGCCGTTCCTGTGACCGTATCGCTGTTGGATGTATAGGAGCGATCGGCATAGGATTTCAATTCATTGACCATCTCGGTTACCGGCAGGTTGGCGGCATAATCGGAGATGGCGGGATCGCCGGTGATCGTGGGCTTGCTGCCATTGAGTCGGATAGTCGATTCATCCAGGGTAGTGGAAATACCGGGCCTGTTGGTGCTACCGCAAAAGTCCTCTCCCCGGACGCTGGTACTGCTGCCCTGAATCGTCGTACTGGCTTCGACGTATAAGGCTGCCGGCGGGTCGAGCGGCAGCATGGGCACCACTTCCGTCTGGAGCGATTTTCTGGCATCGCGAAAGGCACATTCGCTGGTCACCAGGTAGATGTTTCCTCCCACCGTCGTGTTACGTTCCGGCTGACCGTTGCCGTCGGCATCTCCCCAGTAAAGAATCTGACCGGCCCCGTTGACCTGATGCTGGATCATCACGGTGTAGTTCATCGCTGTCTGTATGCTGTCAGTACGGGAATGCAGCGGATTGCTGTTGTCAAAACCTTTGGCTACAGCCTGGGTCGTCGTCCCGATAAATGCCCTCCAGGCGGCATTGGTCCTATAATTGTCGGCAATTGGCGAAGAGGCGGTAATGCGCAGCCGCTCTCTGCCTTCCTCCAGACCGGCCTCCGCCCCGCTGAATACGGCGGCGGCAGCGTTGTAGTTGTTGGATATTCGCGTGTCGGTATTGGTAAAAATGGCCCCGGTAGCTCCCACCAGCACCAGGATGGCAAGAAAGATCAGCGATAAGGGCAGGATAAAGCCGGATTCGCTTGTTGATTTTTGTCTATTTTTCATATGACCTCTCTTTATCCAATCCCGATTACTTATAGGCGAGATTCTTGGCGGTTATCGACGAATTCAGCGTAAGCGTCCGGTAACCGTTGTTTTGCGGCCAGGAGCGATCGGGCTGGGAGGCCTGCACGGTAAAGGCCAGCCGTACCGAGCGAATATTGGCAGTTGTCGTGGTGGCACTCCCGGCACTATCCAGGTAGGAGACCTGGAAAGCATTCAGATTATCCAGAAGCGGTTGGGCACCGTTGGCATCATTGGCATTCCGATAGAGAATTCTCTGCGTCTGATTATGCGAATAGGTAATGTGCTCATTGGTCCCGGTTACAGCCCCATCTCCGTTTAAATCCTGGTACAGATCCAGAGTTCCCGTATTGGAATTGTAGGGGATACCGCTGAAAGTCGCCCTGGCCGGATTATATCCGGCCAGCCTGATTTCCCGTTCCAGCAGGTCCAACGCCGCGCGGGTATTTTCATGCATCTCCGTCAGCTGATTCTGGGCGGCATAGGTACGGTCCTGATAAATAAAATAGGTTGATATGGCCGCCAGCAGGATCATGGAAATCGCTATGGAGATCAACAGCTCGACAAGGGAAAACCCGGTTTGATGATGATTGGACATAATTTCTCCCCCCCCCTCACTGTGCCACAATGGTATCGAGTTGCACGGAAAGACTGCCGGCCCAGAAGACATTGACCTGCACCTTTTTTAAATGAGAAGCCGCCGGGCTGCCGACGGTGGCCACCTGGGTCACACGACGATAGGAGAGACCGCCCGGATTGCTGCTGCTGACCGTCATCTGATTCGTGGCCGTATTGATCGCCACATAATCGGTGACGGAGGTACCTGTGGCCGGGATTCCGTTGTAACCGGCGCGGCGATATTCTTCCATACGTTCCTGGCAAAGTACGACTGCGACCGATTTGCGCCCACTGACCTGATTCGTTCTGACAACCATTGCCGATAGCGGCCCCAGGGCCAGCAGGCCAAAGGTGAGGATCAGCATGGAAATGGTAACTTCCACCAGGGTGAAACCTTTCTGTCGCGAGGCCCGATCCTCTGTTTGTGCCGTTTTCCTCATGCAAACCTCCTTGTGGTTCGAATTCAGGAGATGCGGACACGGCCGGCAACATTCACCGACAGCGTCTTGGATCCTTGGCTGTTGGACAGGACGACATCACCCGTGGAAGATGCCGTTCCCCTTGCTTGAAAAACAATCTGAATGCTGCTCCCAAACCGTACGTCTTTGAAATCCTGGGCCGTAGACCGGTTAATTACCTCGCCGGTGTCCTGCGTGCTGTCCCGGTCGATATCCATCCAGATGGTATAGCCCTGCTGATTGTTGACGAAGGTGGCCGTTACCGGACAGCTGCGCTGTACCGCCTCCATCCGCGCCCACATCAGATCGGCTTGAACTTGGCGGGCGATGCCGTTCAGATTGGATTGATCGTACCAGAGTCGAAAATTCGGCCAGACCAGAGCAGCGACCGCAACGAAGATTCCGATGACGACCAGCAATTCGAGAACGGAATACCCCCCGGATCCGCCCGAACGAATCGGATGTTTTGATGACCCAACCATAGCCTTCCCCTCTTTACTTGTACTTCAAACCCCTTTTGAAAGAGTATGACACGATAGTAGACATTTGTTAACCGATTTCATAGGA
>CAZTVS010000181.1:0-7012 GCA_964617125.1 uncultured Acidobacteriota bacterium | reverse complement strand
ATAGCCCCAGGTTTCAACCTGGGGAAGGCATTACCCCCACAGACAAGTCCCGTAAGGGACGACGTTAAAACAAGATAGCGTTGTATTCTCATTTCTGGCAGTCGACCTACCGTCGTCCCTCACGGGACTCTTTCGATTGACAACATCTGTCCCCCAGGTTGAAACCTGGGGCTAAATTAACTCCGCCCGCTTCGCGGGCTTTTCCTCAGAATTTTATATCAGCTGTTGTAAGGGGCACGGCACGCCGTGCCCCTACCCTTTTGTTTTATGGATTTTGCGTGGCTTCCTTTGCTTTTCCAGGTGGGACGCCGGCGCTCCCGGCACTTTTTAGCGGCCCGGATGGCCCCGGCAACGATAACCTGTGCGCCGGGTCACACTTTCGCCAAACAGTTGCCAGGAGAGGTCTATTCCGCTGTCGAAGTACGGATCGGAATCAGGTACAATCGATTTGAGATTCTATGGGGAGAGGGGAAATACAATGACGATTACTTCATCAGCAGCCAATTCTTCCATGCAGGCCTATCAGCAGGCTCTGGACGTCAGCGCCCAGAACGTGGCCAATGTCAACAACCCGAAATATGAACCGCAACGTCCTGTCTTCCAGGAGGAACAAGGCGGTGGGGCCTCCGTACAGGTACAGAAGACCGGAGAGAGCCAGGTCTCTCTCAGCGAGGAGGCGGTGCGTCTTTCCACTGTCAATCGTGGGTTTCAAGCCACCCTGAAGACCGTTCGCACTCAGGACGAGATGACCGGCGCCATCCTCAACATGGTCGGCTGACCGCCATCACTTCCTTCATCGACTTTTTCCCTTCAGCTGCCGGCTCAAATAGCGACAGATGATCAGACCGTCCGTCCAGTTGAAGGGAAACTTGCCGAGGGTATAGTGACCGCACGGCAGGATGATCTGCCTTAGAGGGATTTGCCAGCGGCGGCACTCCTCAACAAATTCCGTCGTCTGCTCCGGAAGAAAAGTACGATCATATCTCCCGGATATCAGCAGTTGGGGACGCTTCTGCCCGTACATTCTGCGGATCAGGGGAAACGGACTGATCACCGCCCAGAGACGGCGCAGCTCCTCCGGGGTCACATTTCCTTCCAGGCCTTCCCGTACATGGGGAGTGGTATTGCCGTTCCAGACCACATCGGGAAACCAGCTGGACCCTAGATTATAGATGGCCGTGACCAGCCGCGGTTCGTGTACGAAGGTGAGAAAGGCCACGCAGGCACCCAGGCTGGTGCCGACGATCCCTATCGACCGGTGTCCCTGATGTAGAAGCCATTCTAAAGCCAGGCGGACATCCAGAACCGCCTGGCGGTTGGCCTGCAGGGTCCGACCGATATTGGCATCGACGATGCCGTCCGCCCGATCCATCCCGGCGGGACGCCGGTAATCGTGGTAGGGAAGCGAAAGCCGCAGGGCGGACAAACCGAAACGGTTCAGCAGACGACAGAGTGCCAGATGCCCTTCGTTGTCGGCATTCCATTGGGGAAGCACGATCACGGCTGCACCCGTCCGGTCACAGGGATAGTAGCGGCCGTGTACCAGGTTGTTTTCTCGATGCTCGCCGGATACCGCGCTGGGAAAGGTTAACAGGTCTCCTTCCAGGGAAAATTCGGGGATGGCCGGTAGGGCATAGAAGTCCTCGCTGTTTTCCAGTGCCCAGTCGGCATAACGAAACAACCGCTCTTTTTCCCCTGCCGCCGGCAGGGAATGGTGCAGGTATTCGACACCCCATCCGAAGGGGCGGATTTTCCGGGTGGTGACGCGGCTGTTCAGCTCCTCTTCCCAGGCCAGCATCCAGCGACTGTAGAAACTCATCGGAAATACATCCTCTCTTCAATTGTTCTTGAGCGGATTGGGAAGGGCGATCTTTTCCCGGGTCAGGGGAAGAGAGGCGAAGGCATTCAGACCGGAATCGGCGCATTCTCCGCGCCTGGCCTTCGGCAGCGCGGCGGCGGCGATCATGGCGGCGTTATCCGTGGTCCAGGAAGGTCGAGGATAAAGAACCGGTATGCCTTCCGCCTGGAAATGACTTTGAAAGATTTCCCGCAGACCCCGGTTACAAGCGACTCCGCCGCTGAGTATGATCGAACGTGGCGACAGATGACGCGCCGCCCGCTTGACACGGTCCAGCAAGGTGGCGATGACGGTGTATTGGAAAGATGCCGCCAGGTTTTTGATCTCCGCTGGCTGCTCCTGACCGGGCGGGCTGGCTGCGGGGATTTTTTGTTCCTGTACCAGGCGCATCACGGCGGTCTTGATACCGCTGAAACTCAGATCCAGGGAACCGTCACTGGTCCTGGCGATCGGCAGGGGATAGGCTTTTGCATCCCCCTCGGCGGCCAGGCGATCCAGGACCGGTCCGCCGGGATAGCCCAACCCTACCAGTTTGGCTACCTTGTCATACGCCTCGCCGGCGGCATCGTCGCGGGTTCTGGCCACCAGCAGGTAGTGTTCTCGGCGTTCGGAAAAGACCAGGGTGCTGTGTCCACCGGAAACGATCAGAATCAGGGCGGGATAGGGAAACGGTCCATGTTCCAGCTCGACGGCAAAAATGTGCCCTTCCAGGTGGTGTATGGGGATCAAGGGAATGCCAAGTGAGTAAGAAAGTCCTTTGGCATAGGTAACACCGACCAGAAGAGATCCGATCAGGCCAGGGGCATAGGTGACGGCAATGCAGTTCAGTTGGGAGAAATCCGTCCCCGCATCCTCCAGGGCCTGCCGAACCACCGGCCGTATGTTTTTCAGATGTTCCCGCGAAGCGAGCTCCGGTACCACACCTCCATAGCTATGGTGGAGGGTGACCTGCGACGCTACCACGTTGGAAAGCACACGTGGTCCATCGGTCAGAACGGCAGCCGCCGTCTCGTCGCAGGAGGATTCGATTCCCAAAATCAGCAAGGTTTTCCCTTCCTCCCTAAACGACCGCCGCCAGCCTGGCCAGACTCTCCAGGAAAGGTCCCCTGGCCACTCCCCGTTCGGTGACGATGGCGGTGATATACCGGTTGGGAGTGACGTCGAAGGCCGGATTGTGTGCCGATACGCCCTGGGGAGCGACGCGTTTCCCATGAAAATGGGTCACCTCGGCCGGATCGCGCTCTTCGATCGGAATTTGCGATCCGTCGGCCAGCGACAAATCCAAGGTTGAAATGGGAGCGGCTACATAGAAAGGCACGCCGTTTTCCCTGGCCAGCACCGCCACGCTGTAGGTGCCGATTTTATTGGCCGTATCCCCGTTGGCCGCGATTCGATCGGCCCCGACGATGACCCCGTCGATCTTGCCCCGCTGCATCATCCAGCCGGCCATGTTGTCACAGAGAAGCCTGACCGGGATTCCGTCCTGAGCCAGTTCCCAGGCCGTCAAACGGGCCCCCTGCAGAAAAGGCCGTGTTTCGTCGGCCAGCACCTCGATTTGCTTGCCCGCTTCCCGGGCGGCGCGTATGACACCCAGGGCAGTTCCGTATCCCGCCGTAGCCAGAGCCCCGGCGTTGCAATGGGTCAGGATGGTTCCCTTCTGCGGAAGCAGCTCCTGGCCGTACTTTCCCATCTTTTGATTGATGGCAATATCTTCGTGATAAACGGCGAGGGCCTCCTCCTCCAGGATGCGGCTGATCTCCTGCCGGCTTCGGCCTTGCACTTTCTGAAAGAGTCCGCGCATGCGTCGTACCGCCCAGAAAAGGTTGACTGCCGTCGGACGGGTCTTTTCGATCGTCCGGCAGATCTCTTCGAATTGGGATTCGTACTCTCCGCCGGGCAGATCTTCGATCTGGCGCACGCCCAGGGCGATACCCATGGCGGCCGCCACCCCGATGGCCGGGGCTCCGCGCACTACCATGGTTTGAATGGCCTCGGCCACTTCCTGGTAGGTCCGGTAACAGGGATAGATCTCCTTTTCGGACAGTACGCGCTGGTCGACCATGACCACGCCCTGATTGGTCCACTCGATTGTCTTGATCATAGGCTCTCGATTCGTTCCTTCCGTCGATAATTGCGAACAGACATTATACAACCTCAGTCGTTGACGGATCGCACCAGGCGGAAGCCGAGGTCATAACCGCGCGTGCCGGGAGTGGCGTAGGAACGGAAGGCAGAACGTAAGAATTTCGGCTGAACCTGCCAGGCACCGCCCCGCAGGATGCGGCTTCCCCAGGCCGACTCGCTCGCCCCGCGGTAATCGATTTGCGGTCCTCCTGGGTATTCCCAATTGTACCAATCCCAGCACCACTCCATAACATTTCCATGTACATCCTTCAATCCCCACGGATTGGCCGCCTTCGTTCCCACCGGATGAGTCTGGGTGTTCCCGTTGGCACAAAACCAGGCAACGGATTCCAACGCCGTTAAGACTCCCGCAGCGCAGCTCTGGTAGGTCGAAGAGGTATAGGCGGGCTCCGGCAAAGAAAATGGTCCGGTGGTCCCTGCCCGAGTAAAGTACTCCCATTCCCCTTCGGTCGGTAAACGATAACCGTTCGCTGCCCAGTTCGCATACACCGCATTGGTCTGGTAGTTGCTCGATGTTACCGGTGTAGTGAAACCGCTGTTGGTGTAATACACCCGCTGCAATCCCTGCTGCTGCGACAACAAATTGGCAAACAGCACCGCCTCGTACCAGGTTGCGCCCTCTACCGGCAGAGTGGAAACGGAGGGAGAGGTGGAGGGGTCCGCCGGCAGAGTGGATTGAACCGCTCTCAGAGCGACCCACATCTGGCGGGAAACCTCGGTCTCCATCACCGCTAAGCCTTTGGCGAATGTATGGGCAAACACAGGTCCTTCGTGCGTCTCCCGGCCCACTTCCGCAGAAGGCGCGCCCTGGTTATAAGTCCCCGCCGGCGCATAGCGCAGATTTCCTACGATGCTGTCCGTGGCATAGAGACTCCCGGCGGTTCGGCCCGACTCGTCCACAATGGCCATCCCGCTGACCACCGGAATGCTGGCCAGGGTGCTGACCTCGGCATTGAACCGCAGGGTAGTGGCCACGATCGGCCCGCCGGAAGAAAAGGCCGTGACCGATCCCGTAAAATCGCTGAGGTTCTGATCGGGAAAGATCTCCCCGATCATCTTGGCCTCGTGATTCATGCCGTTCAGACGCCTGGTGGTTTTCGCCTTTCGATTACCCTGGCTGTCATACAGCGCATAGCGGACATCCAGGGCGGTACCGTTCGGATTCACCACCGCCAGGCCGGAGTAATTCCCCTGTCGCGTATCCACCGTGAAAAGAAACGAATTCACCGCTACAGACGGATCCAGTCCCGCTTCCGAGAGGGTCTTGCCTCCGGCGAGATAGCCGTATACCAGCGAACCGCCCAACGGTCCGGTGGAGGTCACCCGTATCCACCCGGTTACCTGCGAGCCGGTTCCCGGAGTTTTGAGAAACAGCGATCCCATCGATTTGACCTCCCAGGTGAATCGGTTGGCGCTGGCACCGTTGATCGTAAGGGTGAGGGGAGATCCGTTCGAGCGAAAGGGTTCCAGGGTTACGGTAACGCTGCTCGCTCCGGGATTGGTCAGCACCATCTGCGTGACGTATCCGCTACCATCCGCCATCTGGGCGAAATACAGGGTGTTGGCATCCGCCGCCGATCCATAGAGACAGGGTATCCACCCTGCCAGAAAAACAATCATACGGGTGAATGATGTCAAAGTCTTCGATCTTCTTGCGTTCATGGATTCCTCCTTGCAATGCGGATTCGGATAAGTAATGATTTTTGCCTACATTATAACCACTCGAAAGCGGAGGGAACACCCGTTTTCCTGGAAAACGAGAAAGAGATTCCCGGAAAGGAATATGTTATGTCGGACCGGAATACGCGAAGAAGCTTTCTGCAGGGGGTCGGACTGGGCACCGGCCTTGCCTCTCTCGGATTGCCGACGGAGGCGACAGCCCAACAGATACAGGGGTTCGAAAAGGCAGTCACCGATACGGAAGCCTCCAAGTTGTGGAAGCCCGTCTCGGACCGCAAGATCCGTGTCGGCATCGCCGGTTACGGCGTGTGCCGGTTCGGAGCCGCCTTCGGCTTTCAGAACCATCCCAACGTGACGGTAGCAGCGGTGACCGACCTTTTCCCCGACCGCTGTGCGGCACTCGCCAAGGCATGCGGCTGCACGAAGACGTATCCTTCCTGCGAGGAGATGATCCGGGACGATTCGCTGGAGGCCATTTTCATCGCCACCGATGCCGCGAGCCATGCGCGTCTGGCCATCGCCGCCCTGAAGGCCGGAAAGCACGTGGCCTCGGCCGTTCCGGCGGTTTACGGATCAGTCGAGGAGGCGGAGGAGTTGTTCGCGACGGTAAAAAAATCCGGGCGGAAGTACATGATGTTCGAGACCTCCTACTATCACGAGGACCTCTATGCCATGCGGGAGATGTACCGGGAGGGGCATCTGGGTAAGGTCGTCTACTCCGAAGGGGAGTACTACCATTACATGCAGGTTCCGATCGATTCCTACCGGGGCTGGCGCATCGGTCTGCCGCCGCAATGGTATCCGACCCACTCCAATGCGTATTACACCGGGGTAACCGGACTCGGTTTTACCGAGGTCTCCTGCATGGGCATTCCGAGCATCATCGACCAGCTCAAACCCGAAAACAACCGCTACAAGAATCCCTTTGGGACAGAGATTGCGCTGTTCCGGACGGCGGAAGGGGGCATGGCCCGCATGGCGGTCAGCTGGGATACACCGGGCGATTCCGGCGAGAAGGGCCGCATACGCACCCAGAAGGGTACCTACTACGGCAAGTTCGAGACGGAAGACAAATCGGTGCAAATCCCGGCCAGGCGGCGGCCGCCGCTGCCGCCCGGGGTCGAGGCGGGCGGCCACGGCGGTTCCCACGGCTACCTGACATCCGAATTCGTGGAAGCCATCCTCCTGGACCGCAAGCCTCTGGTGGATATCGCTCAGGCCCTGGCCTTGACCGTCGGCGGCATCGTGGCCCACAGTTCGGCGATGAAGAACGGCGAACTGCTGAAAATCCCTCAGTTCGCCCTGTAAACGATGCCCAGGTCCTCGAAG
>CAZTVS010000180.1:3587-7366 GCA_964617125.1 uncultured Acidobacteriota bacterium | reverse complement strand
TTCGTAGTTCCGCGTTTACGCGGCACAAACTCAAAAAGAACCATTCCGGTTACGGAAGCACCGCCTGAAGGCGGAACTACGAACCTCTTGTTAAGCAGCGATTCACTTTTTATGTCACCATCTTCATATCATTGGAGGCAACTCACGCCCGAACAGCAACAGGAGCTTCTCCATTGGCGTCAAGATCATCATGAGCCCTGGCATTCCCCTCCACATCGTCCTCTGTTTGCCGATCTGCAGTATCATATCACCGCCGCCTGCTTTGAACATCAAAACCACATCGGTAAACGGCCTGAGCGGTTGGATACATTTACCGCCGCCTGGCTGGCCTTGTTTAACGATTACACAAAAAAGATCTTTGCCTGGTGTGTTCTACCGAATCACTATCACATCTTGATCGAAACATCGGATATACTGGATTTATTTCGCGAACTTGGTAAATTTCATGGAAGAACATCTTATTTCTGGAACGGTGAGGAACAGACTCGAGGTCGGAAGGTTTTTTATCGCGCCATGGATCGGGAAATCCGATCGGAACGGCATTTCTGGTCCACATGGAATTATATACACCATAATCCGGTCCATCATGGCTATGTCCAACACGGGAAGGATTGGCCTTGGAGCAGTGCAGGAGAAGTTTTAAAACAAATGGGTTCGGACGAGGTAAGGCGAATTTGGTACAACTACCCCATAAGGAATTATGGAGAAGGTTGGGATGACGCAGATCTGTGAAGGTTCGTAGTTCCGCGTTTACGCGGCACAAACTCAAAAAGAACCATTCCGGTTACGGAAGCACCGCCTGAAGGCGGAACTACGAACCTCTCGTTAAGCAGCGATTGACTTTTCAACGCAGAACTACGAACCTCTCATGTTTTCCCATCGGACACAATGGAATCTATCGCCCAACCGGATGACCGGCCGGCTGGCCGAGCTGCGCCGCAGCGGTGCCGAGATACTGGACCTGACGGAATCCAATCCGACCCATGCCTCCCTTCCCTACACGGCGGAATCGCTGCTTCCGGCCCTGACGCTCCCAGGAAACCTTTCCTACGATCCCGCGGCCAAAGGCATGCTCTCGGCCCGTCAGGCGGTGGCCGGATATTACCGCGAGAGAAATGTCCTCGTGTCTCCTGAGCAGATTTTCCTCAGCGCCGGCACCAGCGAATCCTATGCCCACCTCTTCCGGTTGCTCGGCGATCCCGGAGATCGCTTTCTGGTTCCTTGTCCCAGTTACCCGCTGTTCGAATTCCTCGCCGGCCTGGAATGTGTCGCCTGCGATTACTACCCGCTCGACTGGAACGGACACTGGCATATCGACTTCGATGCCCTCAGGCAGCAGATACAAACGACCACGCGGGCCATCCTGTTCGTCCATCCGAACAATCCCACCGGTTCCTATTTGAAGCAGGCGGAACTGGAGGAACTCGCAAGGATTTGCCGCCGGCATGACCTGGCCCTGATCCTCGATGAGGTTTTCTTCGATTATCCCCTGGAAAAGAGCCCCGAAACGGTATCCTGGCCTGACGGGGAATCCCTGGGCATCCTGACCTTCGTCATGAACGGACTCTCCAAGATCTCCGCCCTGCCGCAGATGAAGCTGGCCTGGATCGTCGCCAACGGCCCCCAATCCTTACGGCAGCAGGCCATGGAGAGACTGGAACTGGCCCATGACACCTTTCTTTCCGTTTCCACCCCGATACAGAACGCCGCTCACTCCTTTCTCGAGTTCCGTAAAGAGATGCAGAAGCAGATAGGCCGGAGGCTTCGAGCGAACCTGGAGCATCTTTCCTCCTGTCTGCAGGGCAGCGCCGCCCAGCCGCTGCCGGTGGAAGGGGGATGGTATGTCGTCGTCCGTGTACCGGCGGTAATCAGCGAAGAATCCTGGGTGCTGGGTCTTCTGGAAGAGGAAAAGATCCTGATACATCCCGGATACTTCTTTGATTTCCCGCGGGAGGCCTATCTCATCTTCAGCCTGCTGACCCCGGAGCCGGCCTTTCAGGAAGGCGTGCGCCGGTTCCTCGATTACCTGCAGCGGGTCTGCGGGCCTGCCGCCTAAAACCAATGTTCTAATTTCGAGAGGAGATACCATGAAGCGAAGAACCTTTCTACAAACGGCGTCCCTATCCGGCATGACCCTGCCTGCGGCGCAGGCTTCCCCCGGTATGTCCTCTGCGATCTCCCCTGCCGGCCAGGGAAAACCCATGGTCCTTTCCACCTGGGATTTCGGCCATGCCGTCACCGAGACGACCTACGGGATTCTCCAGTCCGGTGGATCGCTGGTGGAAGCGGTGGAAAAGGGGGTACAGATCCCCGAAGCCGATCCCACAGTCACCTCTGTCGGCCGGGGCGGTTTTCCCGATCGCGACGGAAGGGTCACCCTGGATGCCTGCATCATGGACGGCAACGGCCGCTGCGGCTCGGTGGTCTTCCTCGAGCACATCCTCCACCCCGTATCGGTGGCCAGAATGGTCATGGAAAAGACACCCCACGTGATGCTAGCCGGAGAGGGGGCCCTGCAGTTCGCCCTGGCCAACGGCTTCCGCAAGGAGAACCTGCTGACCGAGACCGCGGAGAAACGCTACCAGGAATGGAAGAAAAAAGGCGGGATGACCCCCAGACCGATCAATCGCGACAATCACGATACGATCGGCCTGTTGGCCATGGACGGCCGGGGAGGGATGGCGGGGGCCTGCACGACCAGCGGCGCCGCCTTCAAGATGCACGGGAGGGTGGGGGATTCTCCCATCATCGGCGCCGGGCTCTACGTCGATAACGACATCGGAGCCGCCACGGCCACAGGCTTGGGGGAACTGGTCATGAAGGTCGCCGGCAGCTTTCTGATCGTCGAACTGATGCGCCAGGGGAAATCCCCCGAAGAGGCCTGCCGCCTGGCCATCGAAAGGATCCTACGCAAACAGGCGTCGGCAAAGGATATCGAACCGAAGGAGTTTCTCGTGGCTTTCCTGGCCTTGCGCAAAGACGGGGAGTTCGGGGCCATGAGCTACCGCAAAGGATTTCAGTACTCCCTCAACACCGACGGAAAAAATCGCGTCTTCGAAGCCAAGTACGTGGAGTGAGAAAGGTAGAAGACAGAATCCAGAATCCAGTAGTCAGGAGCCAGGAGCCAGAATATTGAAGTCAGGGGTGACAGGAAATCGGATTTGTACTTAGGAGTTTTGTATACCCTTGATATATGCTTCCAGAAGCTTGCTGACTTCTTCCAATAATTGATTTGGCTTGGCAATATCTCCATAGCCCAAATCCCTCGATAGGATCAGGTAATATCGGGATTCTTCGATGGAACCTTGGGCGATATTAAAAAAGCGAATTTTGTCTGCTTTTCCCTGTTTCTTGAATCCTTCCGCGATATTCGCCGCGATGGAGATAGCTGATCGACGAAATTGAGAGGATAGACCATAAATCTCTGATCTTGGGAATTTTTGGGACAGGCTGTATATAGCGAGCACAAACTGATGAGCTTTTTGCCACACCACCAAATCCTCAAAACAACTGGCTGGTACCCGTACCCCCTCCAACATAATTCTCCCAATCTCCTGATTACTGGATTTCAAGGCAATTATTCTGGCTCCTGACTACTGGCTCCTGGCTCCTAAAGCAATCATTCTGGATTCTGGATTCTGACTTCTGGCTTCCAAAGCAATTCTCCTGATTACTGGATTTCAAGGCAATTATTCTGGCTCCTGACTACTGACTCCTGGCTCCTAAGACAAATATTCTGGATTCTGACTACTGGATTCTGGATTCCTTCCCCTCAAAGT
>CAZTVS010000180.1:0-3487 GCA_964617125.1 uncultured Acidobacteriota bacterium | reverse complement strand
CACCCCCCCTACATCACGACGGGAGAGGGGTTTTCCTGTCTGGCCGAGAGGGTATCGTTGTAGACGATCACCCGGTCGCGCCCCGACTCTTTGGCCCGGTAGAGGGCGATATCGGCATGCTGCAGCAGCTCTTCGCGCGTGGAACCGTGTTCCGGATAGGAGGCAACACCGATCGACAATGTGGCGCTGATCGACGTCTTATTGTTATAGGGGATATGCAGGGCGTCGAACTGCATGCGGATAAGTTCGGCCCGTTCGATGGCCACATGGATGGAGGCATTGGGCATCACCAGGACAAACTCTTCCCCGCCGTATCGGCAGGGGATGTCTTCCAGACGGACCTTGGTCCTCAGCAGATTACCCATGGCCTTGAGCAGAAGATCTCCTCCGGCATGCCCGTGGGTATCGTTGACCTCCTTGAAAAAATCCAGGTCCATCATCATCACCCCGACGGGCATACGGTCCCGGCAGGCGCGGGCAATCTCCCTATCGAGGGTCTCTTCCAGATAACGACGGTTGAAGATGCCGGTGAGTGCATCGCGTATGGCCTCTTCGCGCAGCTTCTCCTGCAGGGCTTCCACTTCCTTGATATGGGTCTGAAGGTACTCGTGGGATTTCTGCAGCACCTCTTCGGTGCGCTTGCGCTCGGTGATGTCGGTGATGAAACCTTCCAGGGCCAGCAGTTCGTTCTTCTCGGAATAGACGCCGTTGCCCTGCTCCCAGACCCATTTTTCCTCCTGGTCCCGGGTATGGATCCGGTAGACCACGGTGTACTTCTCCCGGCGGGCCAGGCATTCGGAGATGGACTGCTGCACCTCGACCTGATCGATGGGATTAATCAAATCGGTATAGCTGAGGGAACCGGTCATGAGCTCGTAGGGGGTGTAACCGGTCAGGGAGATGACCCCCTCGCTCATGAACTGCATGGTCCAATCCTGATCGGGTTTCCTGCGGTAGGCCACCCCCGGCAGATTGCTCATCAGGCTGGCCAGATAACGTTTTTGCTCCCGAAAGATCTCTTCCATGTGTTTTTCGTTGAAGTATCGCCGGCTGGCCTCCTCGATCGCCTGGATCAGCTTTTCGTTGTCCCAGGGTTTGGCGATGTAACAATAGAGGCCGGGATCGCTGATGACGTTGGCGATCATGTCGAGAGTACCGTGTCCGGTGATCAGGATGCCGAGCGTCTTGGGAGAGAGCTTCTTCACCTTGCGCAGCAGTTCGTCCCCCTTCATGACCGGAAGGAGATAATCGGCGAGAAGAACCGGTATGTCGCGGTTCTCGTTCTGCAGGTTCTTGATGATCTCCAGCGTTTCCGAGGCGCTGCCGGCGATCTCGATGGAGAATCGATCTCCCAGGCTGGAGTTGAGCACCCGGGCTACGGTGTCTTGGATATCGACGTCGTCGTCTACGCAAACAATGACCGGTTTGCTCATGGCCAGGATAGTATCTTCCTCTTAGGGTTTCCGGCGACGAAACCTTCTATAGAAACCTAAAAAGGCGATACCTGCACTGGTGAGGAGCAGGGAGCTCGGTTCGGGAACGGACATGCGAAACGTATCGATCGAAGGCGGTCTGACGGGGTTTGGCGTCTCCCCGGGGTACCACAGCCATCTCGGCCTCCGGCCGGAGGTGATCTCGATCGTCTCCGTGGAGCTGGTTAACATGGTAAGTTCCGTCGGCGGTTCCGACCGGTCGGGGACCGGCATGGGCGGAAAGTAATCGCGCAGCTGAGTAATGATGAGGCGCCGGGCGCCGGAGGAGATTTGTGTCGGAGCACCGGAGGCATCCTCCAGGGGTGCACCCGCGGCGACCTCTTCCACGGCCGGAATTTCCTCGATGTAATCGTTGCAGCAGAAGGTGCGTATCTTGCGGTGACCGTCGCTGATATAGCCGTCGCCCAGAGGCAGTTTGATCTTCTTGGTGGTGGAAAAGATCGTCCCGCCCTTGCGATAGGAAAGATAGGTCCACAGGACCTCTTCGTTCTTCCCCATCTTGGCATTCTTCCAGTCGAATCCGGCGAAATGCCTAGACAAAAGAGGATCGTTTGCCACGATCAGGCGGAAATCCTCGACGGAACGGACCCGACCCTTCTCGCACAGCCCGTACCACTGGCCCGCCACTTCGCTGGCAGCGTCGGCCGGTTCATCGGTGCCCATATCGACAGGGGTGTAGCCGGGAGCGGTCGCGCCATGGCGCACCGGTGCATTCTCCTTCAGGGAAACCAGCACCTTGCCGGCATGATCCTGCCAGACCCATATGGCAACCAGAGCGATCAGGATGGCAAGAGAGAAAGCTACCCACGGCTTGACTCTGCGGATCCTCCGTCGCAGACGATGTCGAATTTTACTGATTCCTGACGACATAAATATATGATCTCTTTCGGAAATTTCCGTTCGTGTGATCTTGGTTACACTACAATATGATGAAATTTTATTGTGTACCTGTCCATTTGTCAATCACTCTATTGGTCTATTTTATGGCGCTTTTAGGCCCCGGATATAGAACTCTAGGGTAAGTTACCCTATTTGCCTGCCGGACAGAGCGACACCACCCGGTTTTCTTTGGCCGGCTGAGATCCGAGCCATACGGAGGCGAAGTTGTCATGGATCCCTACGCCCATGGATATCCATCCGCTTCCCCGCCAGTCCCCCGATTCCAGAAGCATGTCCCGTTCGGTAGGACTCCCCTCCCACTTCTTGACCGCCATGGTGGGAGACAGGGGGGCCGAGGTCCAGTAGACGATCTCATAGCCGACACCCGCATACTCGGTGATTTCCCTCGGTTTTCGCCACATCTCTTCGGCATAGGAATGATCGGCCGTATAACATACCGCATTCCACGGCTTCCAGGAGTAATAGGCCTGCAGCGTCGGATCGGCGGCCGCCGGCGGGACGGCAGCGACCATCTCCGCACCTTTCGCCGACCAGCTGTGGAGATCGCACGGTTTACCCTTCGCGTCCTTGGTTCCCTTGTGTGGATTGTTGGCAGCCAGATCGATCACGTGCCAGCGGGCAACGGAATAAAGCTCCGGGATCACCTTGATGGCCGGCAATCCTTTCTCCTGGCGCATGGCGTTGATCAATCGCGCCAGTTCCGCCTCCGCCGCCGTCAGGCATCCCGAAGGATAAAGGGTTGCTGAGGCTGCCGTTACCGGCGGATTTGCCGTAGGAGTCGTCTGGGCGGAGATCGATCCGGAAGTTATGGTAATAAAACAACCCAATATCGCCCATACAATTTTCTTCATGATTCTCATCTCTCCCGATTTCACCAAAGGGGTACAGGACCCTCCCTCGCTGCCCCGATAATCATTATTCTCCAGCTCGCTCGATCGATCAGATACCATATCGTGCCGCTTTGCCCTTTTCTTTAGCGATAAGGGTATATCTCCATCTCTTATATCGCAAACAAATATTCGGCGCCAGGGTGAAACACGGCACATCAATGCAACAAACCGGGTTTTCGCGGCAGGGCACGGCACGCCGTGCCC
>CAZTVS010000179.1:0-7447 GCA_964617125.1 uncultured Acidobacteriota bacterium | reverse complement strand
CTCGGCGGAATATCTAAAAGGCTTGATTGTATGCCTCACCAGGTAGGGGGAACGGAAGATCATGTGCATTTGCTGTGTGCGTTCTCGCGGATGTTGACGGTTGCCGAATGGGTCAAGGAACTCAAACGGGTGTCCAACCATTGGCTGACACAAGGTGGAACGTCGATTCCCGAATTTGCCTGGCAGAACGGATATGGTGTTTTTTCCGTGAGCGAATCCGGCCTGGCAAAAACAATGGAATATATTGCCCGGCAGGAAGAACATCATCGAGCGCGAACCTTTCAGGATGAATTCAGGTCGTTTTTAAAACAACACCGGATTGAATGGGATGAACGTTACCTATGGGATTGACCAAAGGAGAAGAGGACGCAACCCCGTTGGGGTTGTGTGGCGGTGGGGCACATACCACCCAGGGTAGCGCCTGCGGCGCAACCCTGGGCTATTATCCGGAATCCCGTTGGGATTCCCAGAAACGGGCGAACCTCTGGAATCCCGTTGGGATTCCCAGAAAGTGGGCGAACCTCTGGAATCCCGTTGGGATTACCGGGAAAATGTGTATGTTTTCCTTTTCCTCTTTGGAATTCCCAAAGAAATATGGATGTTGTCCCATTTCTCTTTAGGGTTCATAAAAAAATGTGTATGTCTTCCTCTTCCGCGTTGGGATTCCCAATGTGGCCATCGTTCCTTTTCTCCGTTGGGATTCCCAAGGAAATATGGATGTTATCCTTTTCCTCTTTGGGATTTCCAAGGGAATGTGCGTGTTTTCCTTATCATTTCGGTATTCGAGGTGGAAAAAATGCGATGGAGCATATGGGTGTCGGAGAAAATGCCCCGAAGGGGCATCGGACGATAGCCCAGGGTTGGCGCACAGCGCCTACCCTGGGAAACGATCCGATAAAAGCGTCAACCCTGAAGGGAGGAATGGAGGGGTAATCTAATGTGCTCCATCGCTGGGAAACGACCCGACAAAACCATCAACCCCGAAGGGGTTGCGTTCCATAAATGTGACAATATCACGAAGAGGGTTGGTACAAACGGATCGACATGTCGATGCCTGGAATGAATACCCAGAAGAGGCATCGGACAAACGAGCGGAAGGTCCCATTCGACCGGCGGAGGAACGAATGCGCCAACGGGATATCGGATCAACGGATTGCGATCGTAATATTTAGAAACGAGTGTCCCGGGGGTGCATCGGAAAAGGATGCGTTATCGATTTCATGCCATGGTGAAATGAATGCGCCGAG
Source organism: uncultured Acidobacteriota bacterium (assembly GCA_964617125.1). Classification (GTDB taxonomy): domain Bacteria; phylum Acidobacteriota; class UBA6911; order CAINFC01; family CAINFC01; genus CAZTVS01. The sequence continues at coordinate 6,200 of CAZTVS010000179.1, read as the reverse complement.
AGGACGTCGAGCAACGGAAGCGCGTCATTCAATACATCCAGCACCGGGAACGAATAGCCCGAAAGAGCATCGGACGAAACGGAACGGAACCGCGATGCCAGGAAAAATGCCCGAAGGGTTCTTGGCCGAAACGACACAACATGGCGATTCCTAGAAAGAATGCCCCGAAGGGGCATCGGCCAAACGGAGCGGAAAAGCAATGTATACAAAAATGCCCCGAAGGGGCATCGGACAATAGCCCAGGGTTGGCGCGCAGCGCCTACCCTGGGATGCGATCCGACCAAACCGACAACCCTGAAGGGGTTGCGTTCGATAAATAAGAAAATATCGCGAAGAGGTAAGGTACAGACGGATCGACATGATGATGCCGGGAATGAATGCCCCGAAGGGGCATCGGCCAAACGGAGCGGAAAAGCAATGTATACAAAAATGCCCCGAAGGGGCATCGGACGATAGCCCAGGGTTGGCGCGCAGCGCCTACCCTGGGGTGCGATCCGACCAAACCGACAACCCTGAAGGGGTTGTGGATAATAATGTACGGTAAGAGATCACAAGGAATGTCGTGCGAAAGGCATAGGAAGGGTGAGTGATCCCATGGTAATGACCGCAAACCGCAGAACGGCTCTCATGGAGAGCGTTGGACGATATCCTCTAGGCAAATCGGAAAAGAGGTGTCGACCATGAGCTTTCCCCGTTACCCGAAATACAAAGACAGCAGTGTGGAATGGCTGGGCGAGGTGCCGGAACGTTGGAAGGTTCAACCCCTTAAGCAACATATCGAGCGTAATGACGGCGGTGTCTGGGGTAGTGACCCAGATGGAATCAATGATACATATGTTCTTCGTTCTACAGAACAAACCGCAGACGGGCGATGGCAGATTGAGAATCCCGCTCAACGTAAACTGAGCGATTCAGAAATAAAGAATTATTTACTTAATGAAAATGATCTTTTACTTACTAAGTCAAGTGGAAGCTCTCTTCATATTGGAAAAACGACTTTCGTGACTAAAGAAATCGCCACAATGCATTGTTGCTACTCGAACTTTATGCAACGCATTCGAATGAAGCCATCTTTTAATTCAAAACTGGCCTGGTATGTCATGAATAGCGAAATAACCAGGTTTCAGTTTGATGTGTGAAGTGTGCCCCGTCGTCAAGACAGAAAAATAGTTTTTATAAGGTGGATAAGGACCGCCGTCGGGCCTGTGGGAAATGTGGAAAAGTCGTAGACTTTTCCAAGCCGAGGTGGGAATCTCCGGAGGAGATTTCCACGGAGGCGTCATTTTCCACAGGCCGCGCCCGCAGACCTGGCTCCGATCCTTTTCCATGGTAAATCGCTGCTGGGGTTTGATAATTTAGCGATTGGTGGATTCGCTCCTCGTTATAAAACCGAAAGTAGCTCGCCAACCCTTTCACTGCTTCCTTGACGCTTTCATATTCCTTCAAATACACTTCTTCCCATTTTATGCTGCGCCACAGCCGTTCGACAAATACATTGTCCAACGCTCGTCCTCGCCCATCCATACTAATGCGTATCCCTTCGGCCTGCAACCGTTTCTGGAATTCTTGACTGCTGAATTGGACCCCTTGATCCGTGTTGAAGATCTCCGGTTTCCGCTCTTTCAAGGCCCACTCCAGGGCGCTGACACAAAATCCACTGTCCAGGGTGATCGATACTTCCCACGACAATACATACCGGCTGTACCAATCCAGAATCGCCACCAGGTACACAAATCCTTGCTTCAGACGGATATACGTAATATCGGCCGCCCATACCTGATCGGGTCGCTCTACCTGCACCCCTCGTAACAAATACGGATAGATCCGATGTCCACTCCCAGGAGTCGATAGCTTGGGCTTCGGATAGATCGCCTGTAAGCCCATCGCTCGCATCAGTCGGGCCACTCGCTTGTGGTTCACTCGATGCCCCTGGGTGGCCAACCAGGCCGTCATCCGCCGGATCCCATAAAAAGGTGTTCGCAGGTATTGCTCGTCGATCAGTCGCATGAGCTGAAGATCTTCCGAGGGCTCCTTCTTCGAGCGATAGTACCAGCTGGATCGGGCAATTCCGGCCAATTGACATTGGATGCTGATGCTTAACTGTGGATGATGAGTTTCGATCCATTGCTTTCGAATCTCAACGGGATAATCCAGATTTTTTTTTGAGCCAATCCAGTTCTACCTGGAGTTGGCCAATTTGCTGGTATAGTTTTGCCTTTAACTCTTCCTCGCTTTGTTCCATTCGGCCTCTTTTATCCGAAAACAGGTCCGGTAAATGTTCCAAAGCCTGCTTTTTCCACAGGGAGACTTGATTGGGGTGCACTTCGTAGTGTTTGGCAATCTCCTGAACTGTTTTTTGACCCTTGATCGCCTCTGCGGCTATCTTGGCTTTCAATTCTGCCCCAAAACTTCTGCGCTGCTTCATTCCTTTTACTCCTTTGTTTCGGCAGCAGCAATTTTACACCTTATTCTCTCGTCTGATTTTTAGGGAGCATTATAGTGCTTTCTAATTCAACTACTGGCTTAGCTAATCTCAATGGGACAATAATCGGACAAATTACTGTTTCAGTTCCACCAGCATCAGAGCAAGCCAAAATAGTTACATTTCTCGATCGGGAGACGGGGAAGATCGACGGGCTGGTGGCAGAGCAGCGACGGCTGATCGAGCTGCTGAAGGAAAAGCGCCAGGCGGTCATCTCCCACGCCGTCACCAAGGGCCTGAATCCCGATGCCCCCATGAAGCCCTCCGGTATAGATTGGCTGGGTGATATCCCCGCACACTGGAAGCTTCCACCAATCTATGTTCGTTATCAAGCAGTACTTGGGAAAATGCTCGACGAGAAACAGATCACCGGGAAATATTTAGTTCCATATGTCCGAAACGTTGATGTGCAATGGGAACAAGTAAACACAGAGGATCTGCCACAAATGGATATCGAACCTGAATCGTTTGAGCGGTTTACACTAAGGAAAGACGACCTACTAATATGTGAAGGCGGTGAAGTTGGACGAACTGCAATATGGAAAGGTGATTTAGAACCTTGTGCGTTTCAAAAAGCGATCCACAGACTCAGACCACTTTCCAAAGAAGAAAACATAAGATTTTTTCTCTATTGTATGTATTTTGCAGCAAACAAGAAAGTTTTCCTTGCACAAGGTAATCCCAATACAATTCCGCACTTAACAGGAGAGAAATTAGGTTTGTATCGATTTCCTACTCCTCCTATGAAAGAACAAACATCTATCGTGAACTATCTCGATAAAGAGACAGAGAAGATAAATGAACTGGTAATTGAAGCAGAGCGGGCGATTGAGCTGCTCCAGGAGCGGAGGGCGGCGCTGATCTCCGCGGCGGTGACCGGGCAGATCGATGTGCGCGGATTTGCGGAAAGGGAGACGGCATGAGTCTGCATAAGGAGGTTTGCTTCGAGGCGGAGATCTGCGGGTACCTGGCGGCGCACGGCTGGCTTTATGCCGAGGGGGATGCGGCGGGCTACGACCGGGCTCGGGCGCTCTTTCCGACGGACGTGCTGGCCTGGGTGCAGGCTACCCAGCCCCAGGCATGGGAAACCCTATCGAAGAACCACGGCGCCAAAGCGGGGGAGACACTGCTGGCCCGGCTGCGCGACCAGCTCGACCAGCGGGGCACGCTCGACGTGCTGCGCCATGAGATCGAGCTTATGGGCCTGAAGAAGGCGCTGCTGACGGCCCAGTTCAAGCCGGCCTTTTCCCTGAATGCCGAGATACTGGCCCGCTACCGGGCCAACCGGCTTCGGGTGGTGCGGCAGGTGAAATACTCGCAGCTGAACGAGAATTGCCTCGACGTGGTGCTCTTCCTGAACGGCATTCCGGTGGCCACGGCGGAACTGAAGACCGATTTCACCCAGAGCGTCGGCGATGCCGTCGATCAGTACCGCTTCGACCGGCTGCCCTGCTCTAAGGGGCAGGCTCCGGAACCTCTGCTCTCCTTTCCCCATGGGGCGCTGGTGCATTTCGCCGTCAGTAACCGTGAGGTCCGCATGACCACCCGGCTCGAAGGTCCAGCGACCGAATTCCTGCCCTTTAACCGGGGGGACGGCGGAGCTGCGGGCAATCCGCCGAATCCGCAGGGCGGCCATCCGACGTCCTATCTCTGGGAGGAGGTTTGGGAGCGCGAGGGCTGGCTGGAGATCCTCGGACGCTACCTCATCTGCCGGCGCAACGAAAAGAAACGGATCGAAGCGATTCTCTTTCCCCGCTATCACCAGCTCGATGTGACCCGTCGGCTGCAGGAAGCCGTCCTGCGGGACGGTGTCGGCGGCAAATACCTCGTTCAGCACTCGGCCGGATCCGGCAAGACCAATTCCATTGCCTGGACGGCACACTTTCTGGCCGAGCTGCACGATGCCGGGCAGCGCAAGTTCTTCGATACCGTGCTGGTCGTATCCGACCGCAACGTGATCGACACCCAGCTCCAGGAGGCACTTTTCGATTTTGAGCGGACCGTCGGGGTCGTGGCCACCATCACCAACCGGGAGGGGAGCAAGAGCGGCAAGTTGGCCGAGGCCCTTTCCGGCAACAAGAAGATCGTGGTCTGCACCATTCAGACCTTCCCCTTTGCCATCGAGGCTGTGCGACGGCTGGCCGCCACCCAGGGCAAATGCTTTGCGGTGATCGCCGACGAGGCCCACAGCTCGCAGAGCGGCGAGGCCGCGGCCAAACTCAAGGCGGTGCTCTCCGCCGAGGAGATCGCCGAGCTGGAAGACGGCGGGGAGGTGAGCACCGAAGACCTGCTGGCCGCCCAGATGGCCGCACGGGCCGACGATCGGGGCGTCACCTTCGTGGCTTTCACCGCTACTCCTAAGGCCAAGACGATGGAACTCTTCGGCACGCGCCCCGATCCGGCGCAGCCTGCGGGAAAGGATAATCTTCCGGCACCCTTCCACGTCTATTCCATGCGCCAGGCCATCGAGGAGGGATTCATCCTCGACGTGCTGCAAAACTATACCTCCTACAAGCTGGCCTTCAAGCTGGCGCACGAGGGACGGGATTACGACGAGGCCATGGTCGAGCGCAGTACGGCCATGAAGCGCATCATGGGGTGGGTGCGTCTGCATCCTTATAACATCGCCCAGAAGGTGCAGATCGTAGTCGAGCATTTCCGCGAGCATGTCGCCCCGCTGCTCACAGGCAAGGCCAAGGCGATGGTGGTGGTCTCCAGCCGGTTTGAGGCGGTACGCTGGAAACTGGCCATCGATCGATACATCCGGGAACACGGTTACAAGATAGGAACTCTGGCGGCCTTCTCGGGAGAGGTCAGCGATCCCGAATCCGGTACCGAGGCCTTTTCGGAGCACAGCAAGGCCCTGAATCCGAATCTGCGCAAACGGGATATCCGTGAGGCTTTCCAAGGAGACGAATACCGGATCCTGCTGGTAGCCAACAAATTCCAGACCGGCTTCGATCAGGCGCTCCTCTGCGGCATGTACGTGGACAAGCGGCTGGCCGGAATCCATGCCGTGCAGACGCTCTCCCGTCTGAACCGGTCCTATCCCGGCAAGGATAGGACCTTTATCCTCGATTTCGTCAACGACACCGAGGAGGTCCTCTCGGCCTTCCGGACTTATTATGATATCGCCGAGCTTTCGGCCACCACCGATCTGAACCTGGTCTATAACCTGCGCGCCAAGCTGGATGCCGCCGGATACTACGACGACTTCGAGGTGGACCGGGTGGTGGAGGCGGAAATCAAAGGGGTAAAACAGAGCGAACTGGTGGCGGCCATCGCTCCGGTGGAAGATCGTTTGATGAAACGCTATAAGGCGGCTCAGGAGGCGCTGAAAGCGGCGAAGACGGTTTCGGACGAAAAGGCATCCCAGGCCGCCCAGGATGAGCTGAACGCCCTGACGCTCTTTAAGGCGGATATGGTGTCCTTTCTGCGGATCTACACCTTCCTTTCCCAGATCTTCGATTACGGCAACACCGCCCTGGAGAAACGGTCGATCTTCTATCGGCGTCTGCTGCCGCTGCTTGAATTCGGCCGCGAACGGGAGGGGATCGATCTCTCCAAGGTGATCCTGACCCACCACCATCTGAAGAACCTGGGCAAGCAGGCCATGCCCCTCGGCGTTGGCGATACGCCTCGGCTGGATCCGGTCACCGAAGTCGGCAGCGGGGCAGTGCACGAGAAACAGAAGGCTTTCCTGAGCGAAATCATCGAG
>CAZTVS010000178.1:0-7998 GCA_964617125.1 uncultured Acidobacteriota bacterium | reverse complement strand
CATAGGATTGAAAAACAACTTACTCAAGATTAAGTCAAAAAAATCATGCTATAGATAATTGTATCAGCTGTTGTAGGGGCACGGCGTGCCGTGCCCAAGGGGAGCCCCATCCTACGGTTGCCAGGGCACGGTACGCCGTGCCCCTACCCTAACATTTTTGGATTCAGTTAAGAAAATCCTGAAAAGGATAGTTTTTACAACCTCATCGCTCAAAGCCGGCCTGTGAAAGAAATCTCTGCCTTCGCGTAACAATCTTCAGGGAAATCGATCGCCTGTGGGTACAACCGTAAGGTTTACGCTGTCAACCTGAGTGGAGAGAGGGCCGGCGTTTTCGGGTCAACGCTTCCCAGGCGGCATGCCGGTAGAGATCGGAGAGGGTAGGGTAGTTGAACAAGGTCTCTGCGATCCATTCAGCGGTGGCTCCCTGTCGGAGAAAGGCATGGCCGATGTGAATCAATTCCGCGGCCTGGGACCCGATCAGATGGGCTCCCAAAAGACGCATGGATCCGGATTCGAATAGAAGCTTCAACATCCCCTCGTGATCTTCCAGGATCTGTCCCCGGGGGTTCATTTCATAGCGGCCATAGCCGGTGATGTAGTCGACCCCCTTCGCCTGGAGGTCTTTCTCGGTGGCACCGACAAAGGCGATCTCGGGAATCGTGTAGATGGCGAAAGGAAGGGAATCAGCCTTTCCGGCCGGACCCGGATGCTGCAAGGCATGTTGCATGGCCTGCCTGCCCTGTGCGGCGGATGTGCTGGCTAAAGCCGGATATCCGATGACATCGCCGACGGCGTAGATGTGCGGATGATCGGTCTGAAAATGATCGTTAACCTCAAGCAAGCCTCGCGAATTCGGTCGAATGCCGATCCTTTCCAGACCCAGATGGTTGGTGTTACCGTCTCTTCCCATAGTGTAGAGTATCAGGTCGGCATGATAGACGGCTCCGGATTCTGTATCCAACCGGATAGCGCCAGGTGTTGTTTCTATCTTCCGGATCCTCCGATAGCTCTCCTTGGAAACGAATCGGATGCGACCTTTTTCCATGCTGCCTTTCAGACGGTCAACGATCTCCTCGTCCAGGTAGGGCAGGAGCTGTTGGCGAGAATCCAGAAGAGTAACCTGCACCCCCAGGGCAGAGAAGATGCATGCATACTCCACTCCGATGACCCCGGCACCCAATACGATCATCGACTGGGGAATCTCGGCGAGATGAAGAATGGTATTGCTGTCGAGCAGGGTTCTGCCGTCAAAGCAAAGATCCGGTGGATGGTTGGGAGCTGTCCCGACCGCAATGACGACGACATCGCCCCGGACCCGCTCGGTCTCCACTCCTTCCCGGTCGATCACCGCAACCACATGGGGATCGAGAAAGCATCCATGCCCTTCCAAGATGTGAATTTGATTGGTATTCAGAATTCGGTTGATGATTTCCAATTCGCGCTGTACTACATGCCGTTCCCGATACATGACTTCGGTCATGGTGAATGGTCTTTGAATCTGGCAACGGATTCCTTCCATCTGCCGGACGGTCAGACTGGAGACAAAAAGGGCGCTCTCCCGCAGGGTTTTACTGGGAATGGTGCCCCAGTTGACGCAGGTTCCTCCGACGACGTGTTCGCGTTCCAAGAGGGCGACGCTGCGTCCAGCACGGGCCGCCTGAACGGCAGCACCTTCTCCGGCCGGACCGCCTCCGATTACGAGGACATTATAGTTTTTCATCGAAAAGAACCCGTTTTCCTGTTGATGAAAGGTGTACGGATGAACATGATTGTACTCGAATCGGGAGGAATCCATACTGTCCAGATACTGTATCTGCTTACGATATGAAAATCGAAAAAGAGGAGAAATCGTTGTCTCCCAATTTGTATGAGCTTAAAAAAGCTGAAGATGTAGTGGTGCCCAATCTAATAATCTGTATGCAGGAGATTATCTGCGGTATCCCGGAACTCCCGCCGGAATCGGCGAATTTTCTAGACGGCCTCGATAAAATAAATTTCCTCTTCCGAACGGTAAAAGTGGCGGAGCAGTTGACGAACCAAACTCTCTGTACATATCATAACAATAGGACGGCTTTTTTGTTGGATACCTGTTTGTCTTAAAAATATACTTTCCATATCAGGCAAGAGAGGTAGGAACCTTCAGCTTCGTAAGTAATTCAGATTGATTGCGATATACACGACTCGATTCGAAAACCCCGAAAACAGACCGGATGAGAGATCTTTGGGATCATGGCCAAAAAGCAGAAGCAGGTCGACATGAAACCGAAAGGAAACGAAGCGCATTGGCGTATCATGATGGATCAAAGTCGTCAGTACGTCGGGCTTTTGTCCCTAGATGGAACTCTGATGGAAATAAACCGGGCTGCCCTGGAATTGGTCGGCACCTCGGCTGTTGCCGTTCTGCACAGGCCGTTCTGGGAAACCCCTTGGTGGTCGCATTCCGCGGCGTTGCAGAAACAGCTCCGGGCGGCTATCAGGACCGCAGCGGCGGGTGAACCGATACGCTATGAGGCTACGCATTTGGCCGCTGACGGCAGCCTGCGTCAGGTGGACTTCTCGATCCACCCAGTCAAAGACGAAACAGGCCGTGTTCTTTTCCTCGTTCCGGAGGGGAACGACATCACCGAACAGAAACGGGCGGAAGCCGCACTCAAGGAGAGCGAAGAGCGTTACCGCAATTTCGTCAGGAACGCCACGGAAGGAATCTACCGGATTGATTTCATTCCGCCTGTCGCACTCGATCTGCCGGAACAAGAGTTGATCGAACGCCTCGCCCAGAACGCCGTTGTGGCGGAAGTGAACGAACATCTCGCGCGCATGTACGGTCTTTCTCCGTCCGAAATGATCGGACGCCTTGCCACCGACTTCGCGCCAAATTACGGCGAGCGCGCACTGTTGGCAGTTCGTGCGGACAACTTCCAAGTGAGCGATCAGGAGACGCAGGATGTCGATCCGGCCGGCAGGATGGTGTTCCTCTTGGAGAATTTCACCGGCGTGGTTGAGGAAGGGCATCTGACTCACATCTGGGGCATGCAGCGCGACATCACCGGACAAAAGCGTGTGGAGGAGGCGTTGCAGCTTAATACGCTGCGCATCAAGACTCTCCTGGAGTGGAACCACATGACAGGCGCCGGCGAGAGTGAACTCACGCACTTTGCCATGGAAGCAGCGGTGCACCTTACCAGAAGCACCATCGGCTATATCGCGTTCATGAACGAGGAAGAGACGGTTCTGACGATGTATGCCTGGTCCAAACAGGCGATGCAGGAATGCGCTATCATAGACAAATCCTTTGTGTACCCTGTAGCCACGACCGGACTGTGGGGCGAGGCCGTCCGCCAGCGCCGGGCCGTCATCACTAACGATTACGCAGCCGCCAATCCGCTGAAGAAGGGAGTTCCCGACGGTCACGTCCATGTAACGCGACACATGAATGTCCCCGTCTTTGATAACGATCGGATCGTTATCGTTGCGGGCGTCGGCAACAAACCGACCGACTATGGCGACGACGACGTTCGTCAACTCACGCTTCTCATGTCGGGAATGTGGACCATCCTTCGTCGCAGAAGAGTCGAAGAGGCGCTGCGGGAGAGCGAGGAGCGTTTCCGGAGCACGTTCGAACAGGCCGCGGTCGGCATCGTCCATGTGTCACCTGACGGACGATTTCTACGCACCAATCAACGTTTCTGCGATATCGTCGGATACACGACGGATGAGATCCTGGTCCTTTCGTTCCAGGACATCACGTATCCGCCGGATCTGCAGGCGGACATGGATTATGTGCGTGAACTCGTGGAAGGCCGGATCCCAACCTATTCCATGGAGAAAAGATACATCCGTAAGGATGGACTCCTAGTATGGATCAACTTGACAGTTGCACTGCTCCGCGAATCCGACGGTCAGCCGAAGTACTTCATCTCGGTGATCGAAGATATCCAAAAACGCAAACAGGCGGAGGAGACACAGGCGCGGCTGGTGGGCATCCTGGAAGGCACGAGCGATCTGGTAGCTACCGCCACACCCGATCGGTGCATCACCTACATGAACCGGGCCGGGCGAGCGATGGTCGGCTGGGGCGACGATGTGGACATCGCCCGCCATGTCATCCCCGACGTTCATCCAGAGTGGGCATGGAAAATCATCAGCGATGTGGGTGTGCCCGCCGCCATTGATAAAGGCATCTGGGTTGGTGAATCGGCGATCTTGCGAGTCGATGGTGCGGAAATCCCCGTTTCGCAGATCATCATCGCGCACAAATCGTCGCAGGGCGAGTTGCTCTACCTCTCGACCGTAATGCGCGACATCACCGAGCGCAAGCAGGCAGAGGAAACGCAGCTGAAACTTGCTTTGGTTGCGCAATTTTCTTCCGAACTGATCAATCTGGCCTCTTTGGATGGCAAGATGATCTTTCTCAACGAAGCCGGCTGCAGGATGCTTGGCATCTCCCCACAGGATGTGAAGCGACACTCCATCATGGAAGTCATTCCCGAGCATATACGCGCAGTCGTGGAAAGCGAGCTTCTGCTGGCACTTATGGATAAGGGGCACTGGGAGGGCGACCTGCAGTACCGAAATCTCCAGAGCGGTGAGTTGACCGATGTGCATGCCATGACTTTCTCAATTCCGGATGTGAAGACCGGAGCGCCCCTCTTTCTGGCCAATATATCGCTCAACATCACTGAACGCAAGCGGGCGGAAGAGGCGCTAAGAGAAGAATCGGAACGATTCGTTGCCCTCGCTAGGGTCTCGAACACGGGCGTATGGGAGTGGCATCAGGCCACACAATACCTGTGGTGCAGCCCGGAGTATTTCGCCATGTTAGGCCGGGATGCCGCCGATTTCGACCTTTCTGGACAGCCCAATCTGGAGAAGACATTGCTGGATCTCGTTCATCCCGACGATCGCGAACGGACAGGAAAACAATTCGCCAACTATCTTGCGGCCGGTTCACCCGGGATGTACGAAAACCTCTTCCGTATGCGGCACCGGGATGGAAGCTGGGTGTGGATATGGTCACGCGGCAGCACATTGCGCGACGCAAATGCCCGACTCACGGACAAAACTGTCGGGACACATATCAATATCACCGAGCAAAAATTGGCGGAGGCCGAGATCATCGAGCAGCGCGAACGACTGCAAAGTATTGCTGCCAACGTTCCTGGCATGGTGTACAAGTTCTATGCGTTGCCGACCGGGGAATATGGAATGAGCTATGTGAGCGAGCGAGCCGTCAAATTGTTCGAACTTCAGGGCGACATTGACACCTTTTTCCCCGAGTTTGTGGACCATGTTCATCCTGATGATCGGGAGGCATTCATGGCCTCAATCCGGGAAGCAGTGGCCACGGTAAGTCCGTGGCGGTTTGAGGGGAGGTTTGTAAAACCATCCGGAAGCATTCTCTGGTTCAGCGGCGCCTCGGACCCAACCCGCCTATCCGATCATATCGTATTTGATGGCTTGCTGCTCGACATCACCGATCGTAAGCTCGCTGAAGAGGCATTGCGTGAAAAGGAGGAGCGATTGAAGAAGCAGAATACCGCACTGCTCACACTGGTATCGCGCGGTACGCTTTTTCAGACCGATCTACAACAGGCGGTTGCCGAAATCACCGAGGCGTGTTCCGCTTTGATCGACACGGAGCGTGTCAGTGTCTGGTTGTACAGTGAGGATTGCACTACCATTCAATGCATTGACCTTTACCATCAGAGCGATCGCCGGCACGGTTCAGGGGAGACGCTTCGGAGCGAGGAGTTCCCCTCCTATACCGCCAGCCACCGCAAAGGCGAAGTTATCGCTGCGGTGGATGTATACAGCGATCCGCGCACGAGGGATATTCCGGCCGCCTACTATCAAGAGCACGATATCCGCTCACTGTTGGACGCTCCGGTGTGGCTGCATGGTCGCCTGGGGGCACTTTTAAGCTTTGAACATGTCGGGGAAAAGCGGGCGTGGACGCGCGAGGATGAGCGACTGGCCACCAACATGGCGACTCTCTTGTCGCTTTGTTTCGAGAGCAACGAGCATAGGCGCACCGCGCAGGCTCTCCTGGTTAGCGAGCAGAGCTACCATGAGTTGTTCAACGCCTCCGGCGATGCGTTTCTAGTTCACGATACAAACACCGGTGAAATTCTGGATGTCAACCGGACAATGTTGGACATGTTCGGCATTACCCGGGAAGAAGTGATTGGTCGACGAATCGATGTGATCAGCGAAGACATTTCGACCTATCCCGAGATCGCGGCGCAGTGGCGCATACGGGCGGCCGTTGAGGAAGGGCCGCAGGTATTTGACTGGCGATGCCGGCGCAAGGACGGGCAGGTCTTCTGGGCCAGCATATCGCTACGGAATTGCACGATCGCCGGACAGGCTTGCGTGCTGGCCAGCGTGCGCGACATAACCTCGCGCAAGCAGGCGGAAGAGGCACTTCGGGAGAGCGAGGAGCAGTTCGCCACCGTTTTCCGTGAGGTTCCGACCGTAGTCGGCATCAGCACGATCGCGGAGGGAAGGTACATCAACGTGAACGAGGCTTTCGAGCGCGTCTTCGGATACACACCCGAAGAGGTGATTGGCCGAACGTCTGCGGATTTGCGGATTTTCCCGGATGATTTTGATCGAAAAATCGTCCTGGAGACCATCCGAACCCAGGGATCGATCAGAAATCTGGAGCTACAGCTCCGTGCGAAGAACGGGAGTCTTCGAGATTGCCTGTTGTCGGCGATCATGATCCATTTTCAAAACAAATTTTGCCTGCTTGTGGTGGTGAATGACATCACCGACCGTAAAAATCTCGAAGCGCAGCTCAATCAGGCTCAAAAGATTGATTCGGTAGGTCGGCTGGCAGGGGGTGTGGCGCACGATTTCAACAATATGCTCGGGGTTATACTGGGCCACACGGAGATGGCCCTGGAACAGGTCGGACCGGATGATCCGCTGCGCGACGAACTCGTGGAAGTAAGGAGGGCCGCCGAGCGATCCGCCGATCTCACGCGCCAACTGCTGGCATTTGCCCGCAAGCAGACAGTGGCACCCAAGGTACTCGATCTTAACGAGACGGTGGCGGGGACGCTCAAGCTGTTGCGACGACTCATCGGCGAGGACATCGATCTGCTCTGGAAACCGGGCCACGAAGTCTGGCCGGTAAGGATGGACCCCGCCCAGCTCGACCAAATCCTGGCCAATCTGTGCATCAATGCCCGAGACGCGATTGCGGGCGTGGGCAAAGTCATCATCGAGACCGACAACGTCACCTTCGAAGAGGACTACTGCGTCCGGCATGCGGGTCCTACCCCCGGCGACTATGTACTGCTGGCCGTGAGCGACGACGGCTGTGGCATGGATGGCGAGACCCTCTCCCACATCTTCGAGCCTTTCTTCACCACCAAGGAGATGGGCAAGGGAACCGGCCTGGGCTTGGCTACGGTTTACGGAGTGGTCAAGCAGAACAACGGCTTCGTCAATGTCTACAGCGAGCCGGGTCAGGGAGCAACCTTCCGTATCTATCTGCCGCGCCACGCGGCCGAGGTGGCGCAGGAGATGGCGGAAACGAAATCGCAGACAGTGGCCCACGGCAGTGAGACCATCCTCCTGGTGGAGGACGATCCGGCGATCTTAAGAATGACCAAGATAGCTCTGGAAAGGCTTGGGTATACCGTACTGGTGGCCAATAATCCGCGCGAGGCTATCCGCCTGGCCGAAGAACATTCCGGCCGCATCGATCTGCTCATGACCGACGTAGTTATGCCGGAGATGAACGGCAGGGACCTGGCTGAAAAACTGCTGTTTCTCTATCCGGACATCCGACGTCTGTTCATGTCAGGCTATACCGCCGATATCATCGCCCACCAGGGGGTACTCGACAAAGACGTGCACTTCATCCAGAAGCCGTTCTCGATGAAAGACCTGGCGGAGAAAATCCGGGAGGTGTTGGATCATGAATAAAGTTTGATTTGTATTGAAAATGGGAAAAGACTGGAAAGCTATCAAAATTATCGGAAAATG
>CAZTVS010000177.1:0-8366 GCA_964617125.1 uncultured Acidobacteriota bacterium | reverse complement strand
GCTGTCCTAGGAGAGCAGGTACTCCAGGCTCTGTTTCGTCCGGGTAGTGAGCTCGGCAAGGCCCATCTTCTGCACGGCAGCGGAAAACGGCTCGAAGGAGTAGTCGCCCTGGTAGCCAAGCGAATCGAGCCTCCGGATCTGCTCCTTGCTCTTCATGCAGTCGGCAGGGCCGGGAAGGACGCGATGGGCATCCCGGTATTCGGTCGTATGGATGTCGTCCTCAACCCCGGAGATATGTACCAGACCCGTTGTGGCCACCTTATACGAGGAATCGAAAATGGAGGGCTGGTCGGGCCCGATGAAGTGGTGGAAGGTGTCGATGACCGTCCGGTAACACGGGAAGCCTGATTTTTCGATAGCCTCCTGGGCAACGAGGAGGGATGCCAGAGAGGATATGCCGAATCCGAGAGGCTCGACATAACCCAGGATTCCTGCCGAAAGGAAAGAGGGACCGAAGGCCTTGAGGGCATCGACGGTTTCGGCGAGCTTGACTTCCTTGGTCCTTTTGTCGCCGCCGTCGTTGTTGGGGCAGAGGACGATGGCCTTGCAGCCGATGATCTGGGAGAGATGGACCATCTCCTCGAGATCTGCGCTCACCTTGGCCCGGACCGCCGCCAGATTGAATTTCTGCAGGGCATTGATGGTGATGACGCTGATGCCCTTGTCTGCCGCCAGATGGGCCGCATCGGCCGGCTTCATGCCGTCGATGGGATCCTGGCCTCCGAGGTCGTTACGCAGCTCGACCTTGGTGATACCCAGTGAGAGGGCAAAATCGTAAAACTGTGCCAGAGAGAGTTGAGGGGAGATAATGCGGTTAACGCTGAATCGCTTACGATCGATCATGTAGGTCTCCTTAATTAAAATGTTTCACATTCTATAATACTTCATTGTATATATACATGCATTGCAGAATTCCCTTGACGATACACAAAACAAAAAGGGTTTGAAATGAAACGAATTCTGATTTTCATCTTAACGACGCTACTGATGACAACCGGTGCCCTGGCACAGAAGGCCACCAAGAAGGACGGAAGCAAGATCGTAATCGGCTACACCTTCCACAGCGCCCAGGACGTTTTCCAAAACATCGTGAAGAACGCTTTCCTCGAAGCCGCCGCCGCGCGGGGCGTCGAAGTCAAGGTTATCGATCCCCAGATGGATATTGAGAGACAGGTGACGGCGATTGAAACCTTCATCTCCCTCGGTGTCGATGCCATTGTCTGCAGCCCCCTGGACTATCAAGGCGCCATCCCCGGCGTCCTTGCCGCCAACGCCGCAGGCATCCCCTACGTTGCCGTCAATGCCGAGGTCGGCGGCGGGAAGTTCGTCCAGGTCGGATCCAGACACTACGAATCCGGCGCCATCGAGGGCACCTACATGGCCAAGGTCCTGAAGAAGGGAGCCAAGGTTGTCTATCTGCGCGGCACTGAAGGGATGGGCCATACGCGCGACCGCAGGCAAGGCATCCAGGACACCCTGTTCAGCAAACGCCCCGACGTCGTTCTCCTGGCCGAGCAGACAGCCAACTACGACCGTGTTCAGGCCATGAAGGTTGTAGAAGACTGGATTCAGGCGTTCCCGACTATTGATGCCGTCCTTTCCGCCAACGACCAGATGGCCCTCGGCGCTCTCGAGGCCATGAAGACGGCCAGGCGCGACAAAGGTGTCCTCTTCGCCGGTATCGACGGAACCGACGAGGCAAGACAGCTCGTCAAGTCCGGGGCCTTCGCCATCACCGTCCTCCAGGATGCCAAGGGCCAGGCCGGCGCCGGGCTCGATGCCGCCATCCGGCTTGTCCTGGGTGAGCAGGTAGACAAGATCATCTATGTTCCATATAAGCCCATAACCCATGAAAATATCCAGGAGTATCTCAAGTAGCAACCCGGCCCTGGGCGGTGAATACCTTCTCGAGATGAGGGACATCACCAAAACGTTCCCCGGGGTGAAGGCCGTCAACGGTGTTAGTCTGAAGGTACGGCCGGCCACGGTGCACGCCCTCGTGGGCGAAAATGGGGCCGGAAAATCGACCATGATGAAGATCCTGGCGGGAGAGCATCGGCCCGACTCCGGTGAAATCTTCTTCGACGGTCAGAAGGTCGAGATCGCCAACACCAAAGACGCCCTCAGAATAGGCATCTCGACAATCTATCAGGAGCTGAACCTCGTCCCCGAGATGACGATCGCCGAGAACCTCTTTCTCGGAATGGAACCGAAGGAGAAGAACCACCTGTTCGTGGATGCCGGATATATCCATGAACAGACGGCGAAGTACATTGCCGATGTCGGATTGTCCTACTCGCCCAAGACAAAGCTCAGTCAACTGAGCGTCTCGGCCCAGCAGATGGTCGAGATCGCGAAGGGCATCCATCGCGGCGCCCGGCTCATCGTAATGGATGAGCCGACCTCCGCCATCACTGAGGTAGAGGTCGAAACCCTCTTCCGGCTCATCAGCGATCTGAAAGCCAGAGGGATCACCTTCATCTACATTTCACACAAGCTCGAAGAGATCATGCGCATCTCCGACGAGGTCACCGTGCTGCGCGACGCGACCTGGGTGACGACCCAGCCGACAAGGGAAATGACCCAGGCCAAGATCATCTCCTACATGGTCGGACGGGAGCTTAAACATCTGTTTCCCAAGACCGATGTCGAACCCGGCGAGGTCGTTCTCGAAGTCAAGGGACTGACACGTGCGGGAGTGTTCCAAGACGCCTCTTTCCGGATCCGCAAAGGTGAGATCCTCGGCATGGCCGGTCTCATGGGGGCCGGACGCACCGAGATCGCCAGGGCCATCTTTGGACTGGACCAGATCGACGCGGGAGAGATGTGGCTCGAGGGAAAGCCCTTGAAGGTGGAAAAGCCGTGGGATGCCATCCGGCGAGGCATCGCCTATGTCCCCGAGGACCGCAAGCTCGTTGGTCTCTGCCTGGACAGGCCGATCATCGAGAACATCGGACTCGCAAGTCTCGAGATGTTTTCACGCCTGGGCCTTCTGGACCTGAAGCGCGAGCGGAGCGAGGCACAGGGCATATCGGACAAACTTCAGACCAAGGCGCCCAGCCTGGATGTGCCGGTGCATACGCTGAGCGGCGGGAACCAACAGAAGGTTGTCCTGAGCAAGTGGCTGATCAGAAATCTCAAAGTCCTCATACTCGATGAGCCGACACGCGGTATCGACGTTGGGGCTAAATCGGAGATCCATCGCCTCATGTCCGAATTCGCGAGTCAGGGCATGGCTGTGATCATGATCTCCTCCGAGCTGCCCGAAATCCTGGGCATGAGCGATCGGATACTGGTCGTCCATAAGGGGCGTATCCAAGGAGAACTGATGCGTAGGGAAGCGACACAGGAGCGGATTATGACGATAGCAACAGGAGCGGACCATGAGTGACAGCGCCACCAAGAAGAACAATGCTTCCACGGCACGTACGAAAATCACCCGGAAGGAGTTCTACGCCCGATACGGCGTTCTGATCATCCTGGTGGTGATGATTCTCATTTCCAGCCTTCTAAGCCCCGCCTTTCTCACTGGCCGTAACGTGGTGAACATACTACGCCAGATGTCGATCATCACCATCATCGCCTTCGGATCTACGATTGTCATCGTAGCCGGCATGATCGATCTGTCGCCCGGCTCCGTCGCGGCCCTGTCGGGCGTCATGGGCACCAGCACCTACGTGGCAACCGGATCTATTCCCCTCGGCCTGGCGGCCGGTGTCTTCACCGGGGGCATCACCGGATTGGTCAACGGCTTTCTGGTGACCGGATTCAGACTTCCGCCGTTCATCGTGACACTGGCCATGATGACCGGCGCCCGCGGCCTGGCATTGCTCTACACCGGCGGCAAGCCGATTATCAATATCGGCGATTTCACGGTTCTGGGACAGGGAGACCTCTTAGGTGTGCCGGTCCCCATCCTCATTATGGTGATCCTTCTCGCCCTGATGCTGCTCCTGGTGAAGCGCACCCGGTACGGCCGCTACCTATACGCCATTGGCGGGAATGAATCCGCGGCTATCGCCTCGGGTGTCAACGTCAAGGGTGTCAAGACAGTTACTTTTATCCTGGCCGGCTGTCTGACCGGACTTGCCGGCGTGATCCTCATGTCACGCATCAATTCGGGCCAGCCTTCCTCCGGTGTGAACTTCGAGCTCGATGCGATCACCACGGTAGTCATAGGCGGAACGAGCCTTTCCGGAGGCATCGGCACGATCACGGGCACTCTCATCGGCGGCATGATCGTAGGGATACTGAACAATATCCTCAATCTTACCAACGTCTCGCCCTACTGGCAGCAGATAGTCAAAGGAGCCGTCATCGTTCTCGCGGTCATCATGGATATCAAGACCAAGGGCCCGCAATCGGGCCGGAAATAGTAACTCTAAGGAACCGAGGCCACATGAAAAACGTCATGATCCTCAACCGGTGCCATCCGAACGGTCCTTTAAGCAATTTTCTGATTGCCAAATACCCCGTGTCGATTGGGGAGTTTCGAGAGGTCATCGATGGCGCAATAGCCTCCTCCGAAGAAGAACGATATATGAAAAAAGCGACATGGACGGAGGCGATCCGGTATTGCAATCTACTGAATCGGAAGACGGATCATCCTCCCGCCTATGACGAAAGCACCGGGTTGCTGATCGACCAGGACGGAATTCCCCTGGAAGAGTTTTATGACAACCGGGCCGGGGTGAAACGATTTCCGGTCTGGAAGGTCAGAGGCTTCCGCCTTCCCACCTCGGAAGAATGGGAATACGCGGCGGCAGGAAAAGGGTTGGTCAAAAGCGATTTGCACCTGTTCATCCTGGCCAAAACCTTCAAACCGATGGATGTGGATTATAAGGCTTACCAGGATGGATGTTCCGAACTGGCCTCGATGGTCGTCAACCCCATCGGCGTGTTCGGGATGCTGGGGAATCCCCGGGAATGGTATAGCGACAACGACATCCGAGGCCTTAGGGATGAATCCGGAATCCGCAACAAACAATGCTCATGGGATGAGTACTACACAAATTACAACAATGATATTTCCTACAGCTTGAGCCGTCGGATTTTCAGCGACGCGGACCGCTGCGGATTTCGCATCGTACAGACGAGTACCCTTCCGGAAAAAATCATTTCCGCTGAGGATTACGCCGCCACCCGCTCGGATACGCGCAGGAGCGAAAACATTCCCGGCTCGAGGAATTTTCTGTTGGGAACGGACATTCTGCTGGAGCTGCTGCCGATCCCTTCCGGATCTTTCCTGATGGGAAGTCCCGAGAGCGAACTCGGCCGGATGGCCGATGAAACAAGGCATCCGGTCACTCTGACCTATCGTTTTTGGCTGGGAAAATTTCAGGTGACCCAGGCGCAGTGGCAGGCGGTGATGGGGGACAATCCTTCCTGTTTCAAGGGACCGGATCTGCCGGTGGAGCAGGTTACCTGGGAAGATTGTGCGGCCTTTGCCGCAAAGCTGACCGAGCGGGAAAAGGCGCATCTGCCGGAAGGGTATGGGTATCGTTTGCCGACGGAGGCGGAATGGGAATATGCCTGCCGATCGGGGACTGCCACTCCGTTCCATTACGGAAACACTTTGGATTCGACCCAGGCGAATTTCGACGGGAACTATCCCTACGGGGATGCCGGGCGCTGCGTTTTCCTCGACCGCAAGACGCCGGGAGGCACCTATCGGCCCAACAGCTGGGGGCTTTACGACATGCACGGCAATGTTGCGGAATGGTGCCATGACTGGTACGCCGATTATCCCGAAGGAGTGGCCATCGATCCCGTCGGTCCCGATACGGGGCAGAAACGCGTGCTTCGTGGCGGGCACTGGCGTATCGACGGACGGACCTGCCGTTCCGCCTGCCGCTGCAGCCACAAGCCAAACTGGCAGGGGCGGTTCTGCTACTTCGGCTTCCGCCTCGCCCTCGCCCCCAAGATCGAGCCCGCCCCCGCCTGAATCAGGAAAAGACCACCCTCTGACCACATAATCGGATCGTGGTTATTACAAATCATAAATATCTGGAGCAGAAACAAAGAGAGATTCGAGAAACTGGACGGAGGTTGGCTCTCCTCCAGTTCGATCTTGGTAGAGAATAGCCCTGCAACACGAAGCGGCTTTTGACACCTCCCGGAAACCACGTATATAATCCGAATACGGCTGGAGGCCGTCCGACATGAATAAGCTGATCCGATCCTCGCTTTGTTGTATCCTCATCGCCTGCAGCTTAGGCTACTCCCAAGCCCCCCCGCCTCCCAACGCCGGCGACCCCGGCGAGCGGTTAAGGGCGGAGGGCGACATCCTGGGGGCAATCGCGGAATTTGAAAAGGTCTACACCCGTAATCCTCGCGACTCGAAGAACATTTACAACCTTGCCCGCTCTCTGTCCATCAACAAGCAGCTCGATCGATGTTTCCAATACCTTGATCTCGTCTTGGAAATGCAGCCGTCCCTGGAACCCCTGATCGAGCCGGATCTCCTGACCGCCAGGGATGACAAGCGCTGGGAGGCGTTCGAGGCCAAGCTCATCGCCACTCTCAACGCCAAACAGGATCATCCCTACAAAGACGTCGAATACGCCAAAGCGCTGTGGAAATTACGTGCCTGGGACCAAGCCTTTTTCATCGAAGTCGGCATCGCCGGGAGGAAGACCGGCATGAAGTCCTCGGTAGTGGAGGCCCTGTGGAAATTGAAGTTCCTGATCCAGGAACGAAATCAACAGGAGCTCGAGCGCCTGATCGGCGCCAAGGGCTGGCCGAGAGTCGGTGACGTTGGCCGTGAAGCGGCCATGGCCGCCTTTCTCGTCACGATGCACTCACACGACGGGATGCAAAAGAAATACCTGACCACCATCAAGAAGATCTGTGAAGAAAAAGAGCTGCCTTGGGAACGATATGCCGCGATCTACGACCGGAGTCTTTTCAACGAAGGAAAGCCGCAGCGATTCGGAACCCACACGAAATACAACGAGAAGACCCAGGCCGAAGAGCTTTATCCACTCGAAGACGAATCCAAGGTCGACGGATGGAGGAAGGAGATCGGTTTGCCGCCTCTGGAAGAATCTCTGAAACAATTCAACATCATCTTCCGGCCAAAGAATTAGTCTTCCTCCTGGGATTGGCCTGATGATTGGGTCGAGTTTGCTTTGCCTAGTTTGTCTTGCCGGCGGGACGCCGGCGCTCCCAGGGAGGGGGTGGTAGCGCTACGGGGATTCGAACCCCGGTTTGATGGCTGAGAACCACCCGTCCTGGTCCCCTAGACGATAGCGCCACACGTTGCTTTGTCTCAGCCGGTGCATATGTTAAAGCATAGACGGGGAAAAATCAAGAACGTTTCTTGGTCAACCGGAAGGCTTTGGCCGGATTTTCGATCGTCAGCCGGTCGATCCGCTTCTGGGAAATTCCCGCTTGCAACATGGCCGGAATGAATTCGGCGACAAAATAGTCAAAAGGCTTGACTGTGCCTCCTTTGGCTTCCCCGACATGATACCAGCCTCTGTCCATGGAAAGCAGTAGCCGGTCTTCGAATCCGCGATCGAGCATGTCCCGGATAGCCGAGATGGAATCCGAGACTGGTGCCGATCCGATGTTGTCGTATTCCACCCAGGCCCCGGCCTCCACCAGGCGATAGTGATAGGTCCTGTCCTTTTCCGAGCCGGCGTGCACAGCGATGAAAGCACCAGGAGGTATCTTCTCTTCCCTTGCGATATCGAGGATCTGCATCATGGCCGGACCATGTCCGGAATGGCAGGCAAAGGCCGCACCGGTGGCCCGGTGAGTCAGGCAGGCGGCATGCACGATCTTCTGCTGGATGGGCTTGAGCTCTTCCCGATGCACGGCGATCTTGATGAAACCGGCGCGGATTCCGGTCCCTTCGATGCCTTCCTCGATCTCCCGGATCCAGTCCTTGGACAGTTCCTCGGCCGATCGTTCGAAGGCGTATTTGGGGAGATACGGTTCTTTGTAGAGACCGGTGTTGGTCACGATCTGTATGCCGCTCGCCCGGGAGAGTCTTTGCAGCAGGAGCGGATCGCGTCCCAGAAACATGGGAGTGCAATCGATGAAGGTGCGTATTCCCTGGGATTTCAGGGATTGAAGGTAGGGCAACATGATCCGGAATACCTCTGCGGCATCGTAGCGGTCGCGGCTGACTTTATCGGCTCCGATGAAATCGACCAGGATGTGTTCGTGTACCAGGGTGCGTCCGAGATCTGCGGGATCGATGGCCCCGGTCACCGTTTCCACCTTGCCCTGGCGGGCAGCAGCGTAAACCGTATGGTTTGCAGTCATGGTCCCCAGGACCGCGCCGGCGGCCGTTTCCAAAAATTCTCTTCGGGTATCGTAGAACATTTGTTTTCTCCCTAATTTCCGTTCAGTGCAAA
>CAZTVS010000176.1:0-8487 GCA_964617125.1 uncultured Acidobacteriota bacterium | reverse complement strand
TTCCGGTTTCAAATCAAAGATGATATCAAGGCGGCGAGGAAGAAGGCGACGGAGGGGTACAGACAGGTACGCTGAGGAGCCTTCGACGAGCCAACGAAGAGAGCGCTTTGATGTGGCATTGGAATTACGGGGAAGAAGGAGGTTGCCCGGGGAATTCCTGATGGTTCATGACGGTGCTATACTCAAGGCATGGCCGGATAGCGGAACGGGTCAATGACTGCCGGAGGGGAAGGGAAGCAATATGGAAGGGGAACTGACGGGAAGAGTCGCCCTCGTCACCGGGGGAAGCCGCGGAATCGGGAGGGCAATCGCGCTGGCCCTGGCGCGGGCCGGGGCCGATGTGGCGGTGAATTTTCGCAGCAGGAAAGCGGATGCCGATGAGGTCTGCGCCCGGATCAGGGAGATGGGGAGGCGATCCGTTGCGGTGCAGGGAAACGTTGCGTCGGCCGCCGATGTGGAGCGCATGGTGACTGAGGTGAGACGGGAACTGGGGGCGATCCGGATCCTGGTGAACAACGCCGGCATCGCCCAGACGAGGTCGCTCGACGAGATCACCGAACAGGACTGGGACCGAATAATGGAGGTTAACCTCAAAGGGGCCTTTCTCGTCACCCAGGCGGTGCTGCCTGACATGCGCTCGGCCGGGTGGGGCCGGATCATCAGCCTCTCGTCGGTTGCCGCCCACATGGGGGGCTCCGTGGGTCTGCATTACGCCGCCTCGAAGGCGGGCATCATCGGCCTGACCCACTATTACGCCAGCCACCTGGTCCGCGAGGGGATCACCGCCAACGCCATCGCTCCCGGCCCGACCGACACCGACATGGTCGCCGCGTTGCCGCAGGTGAAGCCGGAGCAGATTCCGGTGGGGAGGCTCGGCACGGTGGATGAGATTGCCATGGTGGCGGTCATGCTCGCCAGTAACGGCTTCCTCACGGGCCAGACCATCAACGTGAACGGCGGACGCTACCCGGCGTGATGAAGCATCGAGAGGATCGCTACGGTTTTATCTCGACAGTCGTGCCAACCGGTGCCAGCTTGTAAATTTCCTCTATTTCTTCGTCGGTTACGGCAATGCACCCCTTCGTCCAGTCAATATCCGCGTGGGATTCTCCAACCCAGGAGCAACCCTTCCTGAGTCCGTGGATCATGATGTTTCCTCCGGGAGAAACTCCCAGTTTTTTTGCCCGTTTTCTGTCTCTCTCGTTGGGGTAGGAAATATGGAGTGACAAATGGTAGTCGCTGTCACTGTTTCTTGAGTCGATGATGTAGGTCCCCTCCGGAGTCCTGTTATCCCCCTGTCTCTCCTTGGGGCCGTTGGGGTTTCCGCCCAGGGCTATCCTGTAGGCTTTGAGAACCTCGCCGTTCGACATCAGCGTCAGTCTCCGTTCATTCTTTTCTATCAGGATCCTGTCCACCGCCCTCTTCCTGACCGCAAAATCCACTACCTTCTGTTCGACCTCCTTGATCTTCTGTTGCAGTTCGGCGTTTTCATTCTCCCTGACTCTGGCCTCCTGCCGGAGAGACTCGATCTGTGTTTGCTGCTCGGCAATGGTCCTGTCCTTGAAGATGACATTATTGATGCTGAATATCATCGTCTCGCTGTCACGCCTGTACCCGCTCCCGGGATAATCCCTTATGATTTTTCCAAAACATTCAAGGGATTTCTTATAATCCTTCCGTTCATTCTTCGGGTAGGAATGGATAATGCCCATCTCGAACAGAACCCTGTCCCTCGCCTCGGGATAATGTTCAATGAGTTGCCCGTATTTGTTCAGGGATGCCCCGTAGTTTCCCTGGCTGAACAGGTCATTCGCCTCTTCGAAGGTCGGTTTGGCCTGCAATCCGCCATGGCCGCAACCTGACATCAGAACCGGCGTCATCAGGATGCAGACAAGGAGCAGGAAAAGGCCCTCACCAGTCCTTCCCAGTTTTCCGCTTCCATACGCCAAAGAAGGCCTGAAGCCATCAGGCATAACAGTATGAAAGATTTCCGGTTCCCTCATCTCCTCACCCCTTGGAGGAAGCAACGAGATATTCGCAACCGCATTCATGATGCCACTGTAGAGACGCATTGCAATGCGTCTCTACGGCAATCAAACGTGTCGCCTCGATTGCAATCCGAAACTCACAGGCTGCATCATTGACTGGCACGGCCAGACAAAATGGTGGCCAAGGAACTGGCAGGGTTTGCAGACCCTGCCAGTTCCTTGGCCGGGGCGCCGCTGGCAGAGAAAACGGCTCCCTGAAACGGACCTATTTCTTCATCGATTTCTGGAAAAGAGTCTCGGCCTGTTTCGCCTTTTCATCCGCGATTCTTTCCTTTTCCTCTGCCCTCTTTGTTGCCGCTTCGGCGCGGGCCGCGGCGGCGTCAGCCTTTAGCGCGGCCGCATCGGCTGCAGCCTTGGCGGCCTGCGCATCCTGCAACGCCTGCTCGGCCTTCGCGTTGTTCATCCTTTCCTGCGCCTGCACTTTTTCCAGGTCTCCGGTTGTTGCGCAACTCATCAACGAAACGGCAACAACAAACATCATGGGGATCAGCAAAAATCTTTTTTTCATCTCCAGTCATCTCCTTTCGGTTTGGTTCGCCCTGCCTTGACCTTGATTGTCACGGGGCGCCTGCTCATAAACAGTATCTTTGTGCCATCTGAAGCCGGCTACTTCTCGAACGTATCAAACGGAATGGCGTCTATCTCCAGGTCATATTTCAAGCGCTTGGCTACACTCCTGGCCTCGCCGCTGTCCTTGAAAGGGCCGGCGATAACACGGTAGCCGCCATCGCTTTTCGGCAACACCCGTGCCGGGATTGGCGGACCCTGGTGGTTGATGATGGCGGCCATTCTCCGGGCATCGATCTCGTCACCCACATCGGCAGCCTGGATATACCAGGCCCCCATTTTCATTTCCGGTATTTCCGGTTTTCCGTACAGTTTGTCCGGATGTTCGACTTCTACGGTTTCGGGAACCTCTCTTTCACTCCCCTGGCTCAATTCCAGGATGGGAACGGGAATCCCCAGGGCCTCGGCCTGTACCTCCCTGACTTTTTCCCAGTCAAGCCTGCGCGCCGATTTCGTTTCAATGGTTCTCAATTTTTCGTACGTCTTCCGGAGTTCGTCGGAACCGGAGTTTTCCTGGGGTCTATGGGCTTCTAGGTAAAGCATCCCGTTGCGTTGCCCGATGAGGTATGGCTGGTTCACGATGGCGACGGCTGTATTGGCCGGAGTGTCGTTGAAGAGCGTCTTTATGTTTTCCGGATAGAGCCTCATGCAGCCGTTGGTCGCCTGAAGGCCGATGCTGGCCGGTTTGTTGGTGCCATGGATCAGATAACCCGTTTTACCCAGATAGAGCGCGTATTCTCCCAGAGGATTCTCCGGCCCCGGCGGAACCTGCGCGGGGAGAAGATCTCCTTTCTTCCGATGCCTCTCGGCAATTGAAGCCGGCACATGCCAGGTCGGCCGGACTGTCTTGCGCACTACGCGCGTTTGCCCCGTGGGTGTGGGGCGATCCTCGGCTCCGACGCCGACCGGGTAGGTCGTCACCACCGGCGCCCTGTCGTCCCCCCTGTACTGAAAGAGCCTCATGGTGGCCAGGTTGACCACGATACCTTTTCTCGGGGCGTCCGGCAGGATGAAACTCAGGGGGAGGAGGATGCGTTTTCCGGCCTCGGGCACCCAGACATCCACCCCCGGATTGGCCGCACTGATGGCATTGATCCCCAGCCCGAAGTGTCTCGCGATGTCCGGCAGCGTATCACCATTTTCAAGTCTGATGACCGCCAGTCGGCCGATGACGTCCTCCCCCTTTGCAACCGAAAATCTGTTCCGTTCGACCTCCTTTTCAACATGGCTTGGAACAAGCCAGGATTTGTTGGCAGCTGCGCATCCGCAGAGAGATGATATGAACAGACACAGAGCCATGAGGCGAAGCCGGCTGGACAGTTGTAGCAGGGTAACGGATCGGCGCATTGGTGGAATATGGTACCTTTCGCAACAACTTGAAATAAATTGAGCCTTGCTTCGATGCAAAATAAGGGAACTTGTCTCAATATTCGTATCCGGAAACAAAAAAGCCGGGGCCGAATATCCTGCGATATTTCGGCAACCCGGCTGTCTCCGTAAGACCCTTAGGCTTTCCGCCCCATTCTTGCGAATGGTTGAGTATTATCGTCTATCTAGAAAAAGTTTTTTGCTCTTTATCATCTCTATAAGAGTGTGTCAATAATTTTGTATCATCAAGCAGTGACATCAAAATTCGGGAGGTTGGCGAGAGTACGAAATGTTCATATTGGTTTACTTCGCAATGGTTGTCCAGGAATGTATCCATATTCGCACAAGGCCTGAACTTGTCATGTTCCAATTCAGCCTGGCCCACTCCGATTCCCTTGACTTGACAGCTTCCAAGAGAATGATAGGCTGAAATCAGGTAGTTCAATTCTTTTCAAGGGGTGAGTTGTTATGAAAACATTGATCGCGGGTTTAGCCCTTTCAATTGCATTCATGGGCATGGGCAGTGCTCTTGCCGAAGAAAACGCTCCTGCAACAAGTCAAAAAGATGAGTGCCTGCTGATATCAAAAAAATGTCAGACAGCCACGTTGAGCCTGCAGGAGAAAATTCAGAAACTGCACGATGAAATCAATAAGGGAGAAAAGGTCTACTCTCCCGAGGAGCTCAAAAAGCTTGAACAGAAGCTGAAAGATACGCAGGACTTCCTTGACAACATTTCGGCGCATCCGACGAAGTCATTCTGAATTCTCAACTTCATGGATAAACACGAGGGGCGTCTGTCCGACGGAAAGGCGCCCCTTTCGTTTTTTGGCGGAAGCTGGCATGGGAACCGGCTTGCCGGCAGCCAATCAAACCAGGCGATCAGGTCGCAGGCATTAGTTTGCTACTTGCCGCTCACGGTGGGATGCCCTTCCGCTTCCCACTGCTTGACCCCGCCATTCATGCTTGTCACTCTCGTGAAGCCCGCATTGATCAGGATGTCCCGCCCTCTCCGGCTGCGATGGCCGCTACGGCAGACCACCACGACGTCCCGGTCGCGGGGCACTTCCGCCACCCGACCCGCAAGCTGTCCGAGCGGGATCAGGGTTGAGCCGGGAATATGGAACCGTTCCCATTCCCATCCCTGCCGGACATCGAGTATGAAGGCCCCCTTTGCCCGCATACCGGCCGCCTCGGCAACGGTTATGTCCGGAGGAAGGGCATTGGTGTCCTGGGCTTTGACGCTGTTCTCCGTCCTGGCCGGCGTCGAGACCGGCCAGGCGGAACAGGCAGGGCACGAGATCACTATCAGGAAAGCAGCTGCAGCAAGGCGGCAACGGGAACGTCTACCCATACTCTGACCTCCGGGAAATTAACCCAATTGTACACCATGAAACACATCACGTCATCGCACGCCAGGCACAAAGTCTCATGAACCGGGCGCAGACATTTTTCCCCATGTCACACGCCTGGGTCATGGCCCGATTTACCTCGATGCCGCCCCTGACAACTCCGGCGGGAATTGGTAGAATAACCGGCAGGTGCTGTTCAAGATTGATTAGTACAATGTTTTTTTGACAAACAACGGTAATCGAGGTGGGGGTATGAAGACGTTCGTATCGGGGTTTTGGGTGGCGGTATTTCTTGTCGCTGCTGGCGCAACATGCGCGCAGTCCGGGCCGGTCATCGGCAGCTGTTCCGTGTTGCCGGCCAACAGCATCTGGAATACAGCTGTTGGCAATCTCCCGGTGGATGCCAATTCATCGGCATACATAACCACCATGGGCGCAACCAGGGGGCTGCACCCGGATTTCGGCGCGGGCCTTTGGGACGGCGCTCCCATAGGGATCCCTTACAACGTCGTTCCCGGGACCCAGCCAAAGGTCTCCATAAGCTTCGACTACGCCGGCGAAAGCGATCCCGGTCCCTATCCCATACCGCCGGACGCCCTTATAGAAGGCGGCGATGGATCTACGGGAGACCGGCATGTCCTGGTCGTGGATAAGGACAGGTGTGTTCTGTATGAGACATGGTCCACATACCTCCAGCCAGACGGAAGCTGGCATGCGGGTTCCGGCGCAATATTCGATCTTGCTTCAAACAAACTGCGGCCAAGGGAATGGACTTCTGCCGACGCTGCAGGCCTGCCTCTCCTTCCGGGTCTCGTCCGCTATGACGAGGTTGCTTCCGGTGAGATCACCCACGCAATCCGGTTCACGGCTCCGAAGACGCGGCGGGATTTTGTCTGGCCGGCGCGCCACTATGCATCGAGCCTCACGGGAACCAATTACCCTCCCATGGGTCAACGCTTCAGACTGAAGTCATCCTTCGATGTCTCCACCTTTTCCGCCGAAGTGCGGGTCATCCTTCGCGCCATGCAGAAATACGGGATCATCCTGGCTGACAACGGCTCGGCGTGGTTTATTTCAGGCGTGCCGGACGAACGCTGGAACAACGATATGCTGGTCGGGGAGTTCGGTCTTGTCAAAGGGTCCAACTTTGAAGCCGTCGACGTATCAGGCCTCATGATCGACCCTGACTCGGGCGAGGCGCTTCAGACCGGAGCGGATCTCGTACCTCCCACCGTCCCTTCCAATCTCAGGGCAAAGACCAGGTCCCCGTCTCAGATAGCCTTGAGCTGGAACCCTTCCTCGGACAATGTGGGTGTGGCGGGATATCTGATCTTCCGCGACGGGGTGCAGGTCGGAACCGCTCCGGGGACCTCCTATCAGGATAATGGCCTTAAGGCTTCGACTACTTACCGGTACCGCGCGGTTGCCTACGATGCCGCGGACAACCGCTCGCCTGCCTCCAACGAAGCCTCCGCGAAGACGCTCCCGACGGACAATAGACGCCCCAGCGTACCTTCTCACGTGAGCGCCGAGGCCGTCTCATCGGACGAGATTGACCTTTCCTGGAAGGCTTCCACCGACAACGTGGGGGTCTCGGGCTACCACGTCTACAGGAACGGTACGCACCTGGCAACGACTGCAGCCGTGTCATATGCCGATACCGGGCTCAGTCCGGCTGCCAAGTATGCGTACAGAGTAGCGGCATTCGATGCCGCAGGCAACGCTTCCGCGTTGTCGAAAGTGATCAGGATGACCACGTGGCCGAAGCCCAGCACCAGGTTCAAGGCGGGAGATCAGGTGAAGGTTGTGAGACGGGCCTCCGTACTCTCTCAACCCACCGGATCGGGGAGCATTGTCGGCGTACAGAAGCGTGATTCCGGCGGTGTCGTAACGGAAGGCCCGGAATATTATAAAAGGGCCTGGTGGTGGCGGATCGATTTCGAAACAGGGCCCGACGGCTGGATGAACGAGAAAAATCTGTGACCAAGCTCAGCAGCCTTGACTATCTTCACGGCATACCGGGGAAAATGCCCGGTTTTACCTGAACGTACCGGTTTCCCCGGCCGCAACTTCAGATTTGGACTGTATTCCATCTGAGCAAAAAACTGCTCCGATCCTAAGCCGGACAAGCCGGAACCAATCAGGAAAAAATCAAAGGCAATGGCACGCGGGAAAGGCCGGATTTGAACGGATTTACGCTGATAAGACATCTGTATTCGCATGATGAATATAATCCGTGTCAATCCGCGGCATCTGCGAGAAGCCGCGTTCTATTGCCGTTCAGGTCTGCCCATTTATTGTAAAGTAAGAGACTAACGGGCGAATGGTCCGGGTGGCGCGGCGGATACCCATAAAATTCGGGTTTCCAGGATGTTACGTTGACGCACAATCAATTGCAACCAGGAAGACCCGTTCCGTCCCCATAACATTGTGGTGCCCGAGACCGCCAACTTCCTGTTTTTGTCTGAATCTTTCACATAAGGCGGGATGAAAACAATAAATTGTGTGCGGGAACACCGGATGAAACAGCTTGCGTGTGTATAATCTCATCATCCGGCGCCATTGAGCGCCGATAAACAGGCATCATCTTGGACCCCACGCAAACGGAGGGATTGACAGTGGATCGAATTTTAGCACGCACATCGGTCAGCATAGCCGAACTGAAAAATGACCCCGCCCGCATTATCAACGAAGCCGAAGGTGCCCCCATCGCAATCCTGGACCACAACAAACCGAGCGCCTACCTGATCCCGGCCGAAACCTACGAAGAGCTGATGAGAAAGTTCGAGGATTTCGAATTCGCCCGCTTCTTCAACGCCCCTGATATTGGGCCGACGGAGCGGATTTCCGGTTGTGCCCGGTAACGGGAAACCATTCCTACTGAATGGGGGCTCACTCCCCTCCTCCCGCGTCTGGGGCCAGACTTCCAGGATGTTAAGTTGATGTGTCATCTCTAGCGACTTGGAACCCGGTCGCCTCTCTTCGGGAATACCGGACTCAACCCAACCCAACGAAAAGAAGCCGCCCAGTCAGAACCCAATGTTGACCAAAGAGGCATTCAAAAATCCCGACAAGTTCTCCCCGGAGAAACCAACCGTACCCTCCGGAAAAGCCATAACAGCATCACATGAGGTTTTCTCATACTCCATGCGCT
>CAZTVS010000175.1:0-8774 GCA_964617125.1 uncultured Acidobacteriota bacterium | reverse complement strand
CCCCGCATTTTTTTACGATGCCGACTTAAAAGAAGGAATTTGATTTCTATGTGCCTTATCAAACGATTATTTTTTCTCATGATCCTGGCCGGCATCCTTCCCGTGTCTGTTTTCCCGGCATCCGACGACACCCTGGTTTTTGAACTTGCGGCCACACGGGAGAATCCGCGTAATTCGGAAGGGGCCTTCCTGACCCTTCGATCCGGACGGATCCTTTTTGCCTATACCCAATTTTACCAAGGGGGAGCGGATGAAAGTCCGGCGCGCATCGTTTCCGTCTATTCCGACGATGCCGGTCGGAGCTGGTCTCAAAAACCGGAGGTGCTGGTGGAGAACCATGCGGCCCAAAACGTCATGAGCGTCTCCTTTCTACGATGCAGGAGTGGCCGGATCGCCCTTTTCTATCTGGTCAAGAACAGCCTGCTCGATTGCCGTCCCTATGTGCAATTTTCCGAGGACGAAGGCAAGAGTTGGTCTGCTCCCAAGTTGACGGTGGAAGCCCCCGGCTACTTCGTCTTGAACAACGATCGGGTGATTCGGCTCGCTTCCGGCCGGCTGGTGATGCCGCTGGCCTACCACCGGTCGCGCGCCGCCGATCCGAAAAATTATCGAACCATGGATTATCGGGCCATTACCATCTGGTATCTTTCCGACGATGAAGGACAAACCTGGCGGGAGGCCGATATCTGGTGGGGTCCGACACAACCAAGCCGCAGCGGATTACAGGAACCCGGAGTAGTGGAACTTTCCAACGGGCACCTCTTCTCCTGGCTGCGCACCGATCAGGGGTCGCAATTCGGCTGTTATTCCACCGACGGCGGGATCTCCTGGTCGCCGCCGGCGGCAACCGCCCTGCAATCGCCGACATCGCCCGCCAGCATCAAACGAATACCCGGTTCGCCCGATCTGTTGGCCGTCTATAACGATCACTCCGGCCGGTTCCCCTTCACTCCGAAAAGACGCACTCCCCTGGTAACAGCCGTTTCCAAAGACGACGGAAAGACATGGATAACACCCGCAGTCATCGAGAACGATCCGGCTGGCAGTTATTGCTATACCGCAATGCATTTCACGGAAGACGCCCTTCTACTCGGCTATTTCGATTTTCGCGCCTCCCAGCAAAATCCCCTGGCCAATCGTCTGCTGATCCGGCGCATCCCGATGCAACTGCCGGCAGTACCGTCAACTCCCCCCAGATGATGAAATATCTTCGCGCCAACTCCCCTGATTTGCGGCAACGAATTCTTGAAGTTGTGAAAGGTCAGCGTTCCTTTTGGCTTATCGGTGGCTTTTCTAAGATGCTAAAACCCGAAATTTGCCCGTAAACACAGATTCATCTTTTTTCAGGAGTTGGCTTCTTTTTGATGCTGCAAAACCTCACGGACCTTATCGGCCAGATCGCCGATGGAAAAAGGTTTCTGCAGGAAATGAAACTGTTCCCTGAGGATATCCCGATGGACAATGACGTCCGCCGTATACCCGGACATGAACAGGGTACGAATGCCGGGTCGGGTAACCACGATTCTTTCCATCAGATCGCATCCACTCATGACCGGCATGATGACGTCGGTAATCAGAAGGTCTATCGGGCCGGCATACTTTTCGCCAATCCGAATCGCTTCATCCGGATGTCCGGCGACGAGCACATGATAACCGAGTTTTTCCAGAAAAATCCGACCCATCTCCAGCAGGGCTTTCTCGTCCTCGACGAATAGAATTGTTTCCGTGCCGATCATGGGAGATGCCTTCGGAATCGTTTCTTCGCCTTCGGCTGCAGGATCTGTATCTTCGCATCGAGGAATGTAGAAGCGGAAAACGGAACCCTTTCCCGGTTCGCTGTATACGTTTATGAAACCGTGATTCTGCCGGACAATCCCATAGACCGTTGCCAGGCCGAGTCCGGACCCCTTTCCCATCTCTTTTGTGGTATAGAAGGGTTCGAATACCTTGGCCTGAACTTCCTTGTTCATTCCACAACCGGTATCGCTGACCGCCAGCATGACGAATCTCCCGGGAAGATGCCCGGCATGAACGGTACAAAATTCTTCATCGAATTCGGCGACTCCCGTTTCAATGACAATCTTGCCTACGCCCTCGATGGCGTCTCGGGCATTGATCGTCAAATTCGTCAGCACCTGATGGACTTGAGTGGAATCCATGCGGATCGGCCAAAGGTGCCTTGCCGGGATCCACACCAGTTCGATTTCTTCCCGTATCAGCCGTTCCAGTATGCGTAATATCCCTTCCACTGTCTCGTTGAGATCCAGGATTTTGGGATCGATGGTCTGTTTTCGGGCGAAGGCAAGAAGTTGTTTGGTCAGGTCGGCGGAATGGTTGGCCGCTTTCTCGATTTCCCGGAGATTCTTCGCCAGAGGATTTTCCTGAGGGAGGTCCTGCAGTGCCAGTTCCACGTGTCCCAGGATGGCATGCAGCATGTTGTTGAAATCATGGGCGACTCCGCCTGCCAGTCTCCCGATGGCTTCCAGTTTTTGCGATTGCAGCAGCTGGGTCTGCAGCGATTGTCTTTCGGCATCGGCCCGCTTCCATTCGGTGATGTCGCGGCCTTCAGCAATCAGCAAAGTCACCGAACCGGCGGTATCCATACAAGGTTTGATGGAAAAATCGACGAGGATTCTCTTTTGATCGGAACTTCGAAATTCCGTTTCGAAGCGCACGAAGCGCCCCCTCGCGGCCGCCGCCACTGCATCCTTCAGCCGCAGAACCTCCTCTGCTCCTCCTTGGCACCAGGACATTTCCCAGTACGGCAGACCGACTGTCTGCGGCATGGTAACGCCCAGAGCATCGAGCGCGGTCTGATTCGCTTCCAGCAGAGTGCCTTGAGGATTCAACAGGAAGGAAAAATGAAAAGAGGAATGGAAGATGGCGCGAAATCTTTGTTCACTCTGCTGCAACGATTCCACATAGCTGCTCTTGGTCTCCTGATCGGAAAGGATTCTGCCTATCAATATTGTTGCCAGGGGGTAGGTAAGCATCACCGGAAGGGCAATCCTCTGGAATGTGGACCAGATGATGGCCGATGGTAAGGCTAGGGTCATGACCAGCATGGCGATATGAACCAGGATACCGAAGAGAAATAGATTCACCGCAGTCATCTCGGCGGAATCCCTGCGGCGCAAATGAAATAAAACTCCAATCGTTCCCGACGACAGGATGACCAGAATTCCCATATAAACGCCGGATCCGGCTTGACAGATCCGTACGGCCAGAGTCATCACACAGGAGATCAAGGCCGGCCAGAATCCGAAATACAGCCCGCAGAGGCTGATCAGTACCGATCTTCCGTCAAAGATCAGGCCGGCTTCAATCACAAAAGGGCGCAACATGCCGATAACGGCCGCCCCTCCAAAAAGAAAACCTTGGAGGAATTTTCCCATGCGGGTCGTTCGATTCCATCGGCCGTCGATGAAGCCGGAGACGATGCTCAGGGCAATCAACAGCGCCAGGTTATAAATCAGATCGACTATGATCATACTTTCCTACGATTCCGCCGGCTCCGTTGCAACCGGAAAAGCGGGCCTTTGGATGAAGCATGCATCCCTCTTCATCTCTCTTTGCGGCAATCATTCCTGGATATTCACTGACAGCGATTGTAGCAATTTACTTAAAGAGTGTCCATTGGCAAAGAGATCCGTGTCACCTTTTCCGGAATTATCCGTTTTCCATCACCTCGGCATCATCCCGGATCCGTGGTTCCAGCGGACTTGACGCATGATTCTCCGGCAATTTACAATAGCGGCATGATTTTAGGTCGGCAGAACAAACCGCTTCTCCTCCGATCGGAGCTCGAATGGCTATGGCGATAAGAATCTGGATTTGTTTTCTATGCTTGTTTTTTTCCGGCAATATCCTTTGCACCTCCGCCGACACCTCGAATGCCGGTAAAGACCCGAAACAGTGTTTCTCTGTCTATCTGGATCGTTTAGCAAAGGAGTCTCTGCAAGAGCGTCAGCGGACAGTGGAAAAGATCACCACTCTCCAAGAAGCTAATAGTTATCAAGCCCGGGTGCGCTCCCGATTAGCCGGACTTGTAGGGAAATTTCCGCCCTCCACGCCGCTTCATGCCCGAGTGACCGGTCAGATCCAGCGCAAGGGTTATCGGGTGGAAAAGGTGATTTTCGAAAGCCGCCCACAATTCTTCGTTACCGCCAATCTCTATGTTCCCGAAAGCGGATCACGTCCTTTCCCGGCGGTTCTGGGGACTGCCGGGCACTCCTTCGCCGGCAAGGCTTCTCCCATCTACCAGCGCGCATGGATCAATATGGCCCGGCGTGGATTCGTGGTCCTGGCCTTCGATCCTCCAGGCCAGGGGGAACGGCTGGAATATTTCGACGCTGATCTGGGCCGGTCCCGCATGGGCAGCCCGACGCAGGAACACAACATGGCCGGCCTCCAATGCCTGCTGACCGGGGACCCCATCGCCCAGTACTTTCTCTGGGACGGAATTCGGGGCTTCGATTATTTATGTACCCGGCCGGAAGTGGATCCCAGGAGAATCGCCGTCGCCGGCAATTCCGGGGGCGGGACCCAGGCCGCCTATCTCGCCGGCATGGAACCAAGACTGGCTGCAATGATCAGTTCCTGCTATATGACCTCCTATCGTCAACTCTGGACCGATCCCGGTCCTCAGGATGCCGAACAGGTATTTCCCGGGTTCCTCAAGGAGAATCTGGACCTGGCTGATTGGGCGATTGCCGCCGCCCCCAGACCTTTTCTGATCACCTCCGCTATCCGCGATTTCTTCCCCATCGAAGGGGCTCGAGCCGTTCATCAGGAACTGCAAAGATTCTGGAAAATCCTGGGCCGGGAGGACAAAGCTGGGTTTTTTGAATATGACGACACCCATGGCTGGTCGGCTCCACGAAGGCTGGCGGCTTATCGCTGGCTGGAGAAGCAGCTGCTCGGAAAAGAGGGAGAGGAGAAAGAACCCGACACGGAGGTCGAGCCGGAATGGAACCTATGGGCCACCGCCTCCGGGCAGCTGTCCCTTTCCCATCCGGGCGAAACCATTCATTCGCTGAACCTATCCCGGGCGGAAACCCTGCAGCCACAAAGGAAAGCTTTCGCATCCATCCCTGCCGATGAGCGAAGAAACAGGCTGATCCAACTGCTGGGATTGAACAAGGAACAGATGGCCGACATCGAAACGCCGTGTCCAATAGAATCGCTGAAAGAGGAAATGCATACTGGTTTTAACCGGCAATCTTTGCTGATACAAACGGAACCAGGCATATGGATTCAATCCACTCTCTACCTCCCGGCCAAATCAACCGGGCCGGCACCGGCCATCCTCTACAGCAGCGATCAGGGAAAGATGGTCAATCGTGCTTTCCAGAAGGATCCGGAGATACTGGCCCAATCCGGTTACGTGGTGCTCGACATGGAGGTTCGCGGTACCGGATCGGCCGCCTTCCCTCCCGGCAGTTCCGGCTATGAAGGCACATACCAGGGATGGATGCGCAGCCTGATGGTAGGGAAAACCGTAGTCGGGATGCAATGTTATGATCTGCTGCGTGGCTTTACCTTCCTTTCCCGACACAAGGATGTCCACCCCATGCGCATTGCGATTCTAGGAAAGGGGACGGTCGGGATCGCCGCCTTGATGACTTCCGTTCTGGAACCACGCATACGGAAAACGGCCATCGAGAGCTGTCTAACTTCTTATATGGCCATGGTCCGCTCCCGCCTGCATGACGGGTGGACGGCAGCCGTCCTGCCCGGCGTCCTCCAGGAGACCGATCTTCCCGATCTGGCCGCCTGTCTTTCTCCCAAACCTCTTTGGATCGTCAATCCGGTCAGTCCCACGGGGATTCTCCTGCCGCCCGTACCAGCGGAGAAGGAATACCCATTCGTCGCCGCCGCCTATCAAAGACAGGGGAAATCGTCGCAATTGCAGTACCGCTACCGCCTGGAAGAGGATACGACGGTCGGGGCTTACAAGGAGTGGCTTGCGTTCGACAATCCATCCGCAAAATAGGAAATCGTATGCCCAGAACAACTCGCTCCCATTTTTACCGGCATTTCTTGCCGGTCCTCCTTCTTCTCTGGATTTCGACCACGGCTTGCCTGTCGGCAGGATCCTTTAAGGTCGCCGCTTTTCATACCGATGCCAGCCCTTTTTTAGGCGAACCCTTGATATGGGTCGCTCCCACCACGGAAATCATGGATCCCCTGTGGGCCAAAGGGATCGTTCTCGAGAATGGCGATAAACGCTATGTCCTTTGCACCCTGGATTGGTGCGGAGTGGGAGGCTCGGTTTACGAGCGATTCCGAAAGGCGATCGCTCTGGCCGCAGGAACCGATGTCCGTCAAGTGGCCCTGCACAGCGTGCATCAACATGCCGCTCCTTATCTGGATGGGGATGGGAGTACGCTCCTCGTCCGGTCTCACCCCAAGGCACTCGTCGCCAGCGAACGATGGATTGCCCACATTGCCGACCGGTTGACCCAGGCGGTACAAGAGGCTGCCTCCCGACTGCAGCCGATGAACCGCATCGGTATCGGGCGGGCGACGGTGAAACAAGTCGCTTCGGCCCGGCGCATTCTGCATGAGGGTAAGCATCTTACCCGCTGGAGCACCGGGGCCAAGGACCCGCTCCTGGCCCGGCTGCCGGAAGGAGATATCGATACGACCTTGCAGACCATCAGCCTGGCCTTCAACGATCGTGTTCTGGCCCGTCTTCATTTTTACACCACCCACCCTCAAACCTTCTGTTGTGACGGCCGCGCCAGCGCCGATTTCGTGGGCGCCGCCAGAGAAGCGAAGGAAAAAGAGGAGGGGATCGCCCAGATATACTTCACCGGCTGTTCCGGCGATGTAACCGTCGGAAAATACAATGACGGGCAGGATCCGGCCAGAAAGCTTCTGCAGGCCCGTCTGCAGACAGCCATGGAGGAATCCTCCCGTTCGACCCGCTGGCAAAAGATCGACAGGATAGACTGGCAGAGCACCTCGATCGATTTGCCAAAAAGGGACGCCGCCTACCTGGAGAAATATCGCTCGATCCTGGAAAAACGCACTCCGGGGTCCGATGCCGATGCCTATCGGGCGGCCATCGCCGTTGCCTTCGCGGAACGGAAAAGTCCCTTGCCGATGAGTGCCATGAGAATAGGAGACATCTCATTTCTTTTCCTGCCGGGAGAACCGATGCTGGCTTTTCAGCGCTACGCCTACAGTCTGCGGCCGCAGAAGGTAACGGTTGTGGCCGCCTATGGGGATGTCGCCTCCGGTTACCTTTGTACCGATGCCGCCTTCGAGGAGGGGGGATATGAACCGAGCGCCGCCAACGCCGGCCCCGGTACGGAGGCACGATTCAAGCAAGCCATACAAAAATTGCTGGGGCCTTCCGGCCCGACTCGATAAATTAGATATTTGGAGGATCGACACGTGAATTTTTCTTTCCCTGCCGGCATCCGGCTTATTTCTGTGCCCGTTGTCTTTGCATGGATCCTTTCCTTTCTGATCGCGGCCCCCCCGGAGGGGACATCGCAAAATACCCCCGCGGCCCAACTGACGGCCAAGGCATACAACTCCGGTTTTGCCGATGCCCATGACACGTACAACGGTATGGGTGTCGGCAGCGACGGCAAGATTTACTATGTCCTCAGCTCGGAGAAGTACAATGTCGCTGGGCAGATGTACTCCTTCGATCCGGCCGGCGAAAAGATCCGGCATCTCGGAGACCTCAGCGCAGCCTGCGGCGAAAAAGGAAAAAAGGTGGTCGCCCAGGGCAAGAGTCATGTGAATTTTATCGAGGCCGATCAAAAACTCTACTTCTCCACCCATATCGGCTATTACAGCATTATCGACGATATGGAGAAGATGGGTATTCCTCCTGAAGGATACGAGACCTATCCGGGCGGACACTTGCTGGCCTATGATATGAAATCGGGTCAATTCACCGATTTCGGAATTGCGCCCCGCAAAGAGGGGGTCCTGACCATGAACATGGACACGGCCAGAGGACGTATCTACGGCATCACCTGGCCCGGCGGCATCTTCTTCCGTTATGACCTGAAGCAGAAAGAGATGAAGGAACTGGGGTCCTTCTTCGAGCAGGGAGAAAACGGGAAAAAGGAAAACTATCGGACCATCTGCCGCTCTCTGGCTGTCAATCCGGAGGACGGTTCCGTCTACTTCACTCGGGGCGAAGGAACCATCTACCGCTACGACTTCTCATCGGAAGCGGTCACGGCCGTCGCCGGCGAAGACATGAAAAAGGATTACTTCGGACTCTACGATCCCACCTCTGCCGGGCATATGGCCTATAACTGGCGTCAGGTCTTCTGGCACCCGGCCACCCGCAAGATCTTCGGCGTGCACGGCAATTCGGGATACCTATTCTCTTTTGCTCCACGCACACCCAGAGTAGAGGTCTTGCAGCGGCTCACCTCGGAACCCTCACAGCGCAGCGGGATGTACGATCAGTTCAGCTATGGCTACCTGGGATTCGCCCTGGGACCGGATGGACAAACCATCTACTATCTGACCGGGGGTCCGATTTACCGGGACGGGAAACGGGTCACGGGAAAGTCGGAAACGGCCAAGGGCGAAGCCAAAGGCATGGAGGACCTGCACCTGATCACCTATCATATCCCTACCGGCAAGTATCGGGACCATGGTGCCGTTTTCCTGGAAAACGGCGATCGCCCGCTCTATGTGAACTCCATCGCCGTAGGGAAAGACGGCAACGTATACACCCTGTGCCGTATCACGGAAAAGGGAAAGATGCGTGCCGACCTGATCCGCATCCAGCC
>CAZTVS010000174.1:0-8802 GCA_964617125.1 uncultured Acidobacteriota bacterium | reverse complement strand
TTGAGTTTCGGTGTCAACGGATATCCTTTCCGGAGGTTAGAAAGACAGAAGTCAGAATCCAGAATCCAGTAGTCAGAATAATAGCTTGAAGAAAGTAGTTCGTAGTTCCGCGTTCACGCGGCTCAAAATTAAAAAACATTCCTATGTCTACTCGACCGCCTGAGTGAAGTTTCCACTCTATTAGATGAAGCGGTAAAAAGTGGCACAGACATTCTTGTCTGTGACTGAAACGTGCGCCCAATGGGTATCTGGAAAAACTACACAGCATGATTTCCGACATTTTTCCGCTTTGCCAGATTGGAAGCCATCGTAAAAATCATCTTCCCCGAAGGGGAAGCGTCATGTAGCCCGGGGTTGGCGCGCAGCGCCTACCCCGGGTATCGCGTCGGCAGAAGAGATCAACCCTGAAGGGGTTGCGTTGAAATCACCTGTGCCAAGCCTTGACGCAACCCCTTCAGGGTTGCTTTTGTTAGGTGCCAGGAACCCCGGGGTAGCGCCTGAGGCGCAACCCCGGGCTCATTTACGGAATCCCTTTGGGATTCCCTGGGATTGCAAAAAGGAAAATGTGGCTTTTGGCGACCTCGTCAGATTGGATGACATCGGAAGAAATTTCATTTTCAGGTGTTTTTTAACTGAATCCATAAATTTTACAGGAGGGGCACGGCGCGCCGTGCCCCTACAACAGCTGATAGGATCGGGTTGGAGTTACAAGCCTTTTACGGAGTAAACGGGGTAAAAGGGATGGCGGCCAGGGAATAGCCGTCGTTGGTGCCGAAATAGGCCAGCAGGGCCAGCGGACTGGTCGTGGAGATGACGAGTTGTCCGGTGGTTTCCCGGGGCAGATCGGCAAGCCACTGGTTGATCAGCTGGGTGGTGCTGCAATTGACGCCCAGCGTCACATCGGCATGCCCTACCAGCTCCCCCGTCTCCCCATAAGCGGAGAGGTTGACCGTGGCCGCGCTGCTCCCGGTATTCGACAGGGCCAGTCCGGTCCAATACCCGGCGTTGGCCACGAAAAAGGGCATCGACAGGCTGCCCCCGCTCCCGGAGGCGATCGGGGAGACGGCGGTGGCCCCGGTGCGTGAGTCATAAGCTAGGGCGTGCATGAGGATATCGCCTCCATCCAGCTCCGCCTTGACCCAGCCGGCGCCCGGTGTGTCCTTGGTAGCCACGGAAAAGAGGGTCTCCAGCATCAGGCTACCGGTGATATTGGGCTCGATCGTAACCGGCACTTCATTTCCCAACTGGGTGCCGGTGGTGGTGTAGCGTTTGAATTTGATGATGCGCGTAGCCGTCTGGGAGGTATTGGTGATCACGAAAACGGTCCGGTAGGTCCCGTTCCACTCGGCATGCGGCTGGACAAAGGTGGTTGCCGTCGGGGCCGGAAGGGCTTCGATACTCCAGGTATCATACGTCGGCCTTACCTCCATACGGGCGGCAACGGGGACGGTGGCCTCGATCTGGGCCAGGGAAATCCCCGTACTGGCGGAACCGACGGTCACCTCCAGTTCGGCGGAGCCCATGGCGGGAACAATAACCTGTCCAGTCTGTAAAATGTCACCATTCCATTTCCGGTAGGTCAGGTTGGCCACCGAGGCGGTGGAGGCGGTCGAGAAGAAGCGCAGCTTCCGGGTTGTACTGGCATTGAAATCGGGGACCGTCGGCAGCCACAATTTTTTGGCATGTATGGTCAGAGGCCCGTTGGCGTCGAGCTGGGGATAATAGGCGCTCCCGCGGAAGGTGAGCGAAGGGCTGCGCACATCGCTGTAGCCTATCAGGAAGGAGCCGCCGAACTTCCGTACACCTACACCCATCCATTCCTCCGCCAGGAAGATCCTTTCGGAGCGGGGCGACACGGAGATGTAGACCGGGTTGGCCAGGTTTTCGGCCGCCGAGAGGCTGCCGTTGGTCTCCCGCGCCTCGACTCGGGCAACCAGCGTTTTATCGGTCGGATTGGCCAGGGCAAACCCCTGATATTGATAAACAGTAGTCAGGGCCAGAGAGCTGGAGATCGATTTGGCGGCATCCGCTTTTACCGCAGGGGCCGGAACCGTCGTCTGGCTGTTGGGCGAGTGATCCAGCACCGGGTTAAAGCCGGTTGTAGAAAGGTTGATGACTGCTTTCCCCTTGTAAACCGGAGAAGAGACCGGCAGCGAGAGGGCATCGTTAATGGTGACGAAATAGATGATGTTCTGGGCCGTGTAGACATCGCCGGAGGAGCTTTTTTCTCCGGCCACGATGTTGGTCACATAACGGGTCCCATCACTGAAGGCGGTATAGGGTGTGAAATCGGACAGGATGGGGCTGGTCGAATCGATACGCGTCGCTGCATGAAACTGCATGGAGGCCCCGGATAGACGGCTGGCGGTCTCTCCGGTCAGAGTGATATCGAAACGCAGGCCTTCAGGCAATTCCGTCATGGCGATGGTCGGAGTGACCAGCGCCTTGGCCCGAAGATTGAAGCAGTAATCGAGCCACTGGTCGATGGCCCCGGTCACTTTCAGCAGGGTGGCATTGGTGACCACCTCGTGTCCCATGTTGGGCATCAGCCAGAGGCGCTTGTCGAAGAGAGAGTTGATCCCCGAGCTCGTATACGCCAGCTGCGTCAGATTAGCGGCCGGCAGGGGCACATACTGGTCGTGGGTGCCCATCAGGGTCAGAACCGGGGCATACTGCCGGACGGCGTAGCGTATGGGATCGAAATAGTTCTGAAAGGTGATGGCCGTCGGATCGACATCGACATCCTCGATGGAGTTGAGCGGATCGTTCCCGTTATAGGGCAGGTCGCGGGTTCCGGTGAAAATGTCGTGATACAGCCACGAATTGGCGATATGCATGGAGCTCGGCCAGTTCCCGGCGGAGGCGGCGACGATGGCCGCTTTCAGACGGGAATCCACCCCGTTCATATAGGAGATGACCATACCGCCGGAAGAAACGCCGAAGCCTCCCACCTTATTGATGTCGATCTTGTAGGGATTTCCCGAAAGATCGGTCAGCGTTTCCAGCAGGGTAACGGCGCGCATGGCGGCATAGGCATAATGGTATAGATAGCTGTACTGTGCGCCCTTGTCGACGGAAATCCATGCCTGCATCTTGTCTTCCGGCCCGCCGGTCGATTTGCCGGCCCGCGGCCCGTCAATGGCCAGCACGATCAGCCCCATGCTGGAGAGCATCTGGGCAAAGCCGAGATCGGCCTGAGAGTTACGTCCGTGGGCCACCACGACCGCCGGATAGTTGGTACCGCTGTAGGCCGGGTAAACGAGATATCCGTGGATGCGGATCGTTTCGTTGTTGTGCTCGGCGTAAGGTGCCTGGGCATCGAAATAGGAAGCCGCGGTATTCGAGGTAAAATAAACCTCGGAATAGCCGGACTTGGCCTCCAGGGTGTATTCGAGGGTGGCGCGGTCACGGATCTGGCTCATCACCTGGTCGCTCCAGAGATCGAAGGGAGGAAAGGTCTTCTGGGCTGGGGCCACGCTGGTAGCGGCAAGCCAGAGGAGCAGCAGGGTGACGGCGGGAAGAAAAGGTTTACGTTTCATCGTTTTTTCCATGGTGTCAAAGGGTCGTAGGGTAAGAATGACGTAACAAGAATCGTTTTAATTATAGCAGCAAGAAGACGGAAGACAGAATCCAGAAGTCAGAATCCAGAATCCAGAATGTTTGAGACAGAAGTCAGAATGCAGAAGTATGAATGTAGAGGTCAGGAGCCGGAAACATTGTCGAGTGTGACGGAATCGATAAAAAAGGTTTGTAGTTCCGCGTTTACGCGGCACAAACTCAAAAAAGAACCATTCCAGTTAAAGCAACACCGCCTGAAGGCGGAACTACAAACGCGATCCGTTTTCCTATCAGAATCGACTCTTTTGCATGTTCCTCTTGAATAGGGACCTCTGGTGCAATCCCTATGCCACCCCACCCATTCTGGATTCTGACTTCTGGATTCTGACTCCTGACTACTGACTACTGGCTCCTTTCCCCTCAAAGACCTGCTATGCCTGGTAGAGGCACGGATAGCCTTTCGGCACCACATGCCGGGTGTCTACGATCGGCAGGCTAAACTTGGCGAAATCGAGCTGCCGATAGGCGTCGTGCGCGGTGGCTATCAATATCAGGTCATAATCGCCGGTAACAGGAACCGATTTTCTACCGACGAAATGGGGAAATTCCCGCGTCGGACGGATCTCCGGGATGTAGGGATCGTTGTAGAAAACCTTGGCCCCGCGCTCCTCCAGCTTTTCCAGCAGATGATACGAGGGGGACTCGCGGTCGTCGTCCACGTTGGCCTTGTAAGCCAGACCGAGCATCAGGACGCGGGTGCCCCGGAGCGCCTTCCCCTGATCGTTCAGAGCCTCCATCACCCGGTTGACGACAAAATCGGGCATGGCGGTGTTGATCTCGCCAGCCAGCTCGATGAACTTTGTGGACACGCCGTATTCCCTTGCCTTCCACGTCAGGTAAAAGGGATCGATCGGGATACAATGACCGCCCAGACCCGGTCCCGGGTAGAAGGGCATGAATCCGAAAGGCTTGGTTTTGGCGGCTTCGATCACCTCCCAGACATCGATCCCCATGCGTAAAAATGTCTGCTTTAGCTCGTTCACCAGGGCGATATTGATCGCCCGGAATATGTTCTCCATCAGTTTGGTGGCCTCGGCAACCTTCACCGAGGAGACCGGAACCGTGCGGGTGACAATCCGGCCGTAGAGGCGATCGGCGACAGCCAAACCATCGGGACAGGTGGATCCGACCACTTTGGGAATCGTTTCCGTGGAGAAACTGGGATTGTTGGGATCTTCCCGTTCGGGGGAGAAGGCCACATAGAAATCCTGATTGACCTTCAGGCCGCTCTTTTCCAGGATGGGGACCATGACCTCCTCGGTGGTTCCGGGATAGGTGGTCGATTCCAGAACGACAAGCTGAGCTCGCCGCAGATGCGGATAAA
The DNA here is from genome assembly GCA_964617125.1 of uncultured Acidobacteriota bacterium. Classification (GTDB taxonomy): domain Bacteria; phylum Acidobacteriota; class UBA6911; order CAINFC01; family CAINFC01; genus CAZTVS01. The sequence continues at coordinate 3,860 of CAZTVS010000174.1, read as the reverse complement.
TGGCCTCGCAGGTGGCCACGATGAAAGACATGTCCGGTTCGCGATTCTTGTTGAGCGGAGTGGGTACGGCAATGAGAATGGCATCACATTCGGTCAGCAGGGAGAAGTCGTTGACGGCCTGCATGCGTCCACCGGAGACGGCCCGGGCGATACGTTCGGCGGGAATGTGCCGTATATAGGAGGTTCCCCGGTTCAGCTGTTCGCATTTGGCTTTGTCGATGTCAAATCCGATGGCCCGGAATCCCTTTTCGACGAAGCAGAGCAGAAGCGGTAATCCGACGTATCCCATACCGATCACACCGACCGTCAGGGTCTGGTCTTCGAGTTTACGCAACCATGTTTCTTTCATGTGATTTCCTGTGGAAGAGAAGGTGGAGGAAAGAATGGCGAGGCATACCTCGCCCCATAAAGAGATATTGGATTTGTAGGGGCGAGCGGTGCTCGCCCTGTGGACGAAAAAGGTTTTCCATATCGAGGGCGAGCGCCGCTCGCCCCTACGCGAATATCTTTTGTTCTCACGGTAATCGACTTTTTGCCGCTTCGCCCGTGATGATGACGCCGCAAAAAGTCAGGCGGTTTGTAGTTCCGCGTTTACGCGGCATCTCATGAATCCGTGAAAGCCCGTATTTACGCGGCACCACCTGAAGGCGGAACTACAAGCCTTTGATGGGGCTCGGCGGGCGCCTTGCCCCATGACAAATCAATGTTTCGGCTTGTTTCTAACGGATGGTGAAATAGTGGACACTTTCCTGGAAGATCTGGCCGGTCACAGGATTCATGGCCCTGGATTTCAGTTGGTACGTCCCGGCGGGAAAATCGCCGGTCACCTTGAACGGCTCCATGGGCTCGATGCGCATGGAAGAGCCGGGGGTCAGGATAAAGGACCCGTCGCCTCCCATGGAAAAAACGGCAATGGGACTTGCCTTCTGCGTGGGGCCTTCCAGCCACATCTTCAGTTCCACCGGGGCCTCGGAAGCTCCTGCGTTGGCAATGGTACAACCGTCCGAAAGAGAAACCGTATCCCCTAGCTGGTAATCGGATTTCGTCGTCTGGGCGCTGATGGAGAGGGCCGGTGCGGCGGCCTCATACATAACGGCGGCGGGATCGGGTGCGGCGGCAAAAGAAAACGGGCTGCTCTGCTCGCTGAGCATGTCGCCGGTTACGGGGTTGAGCATGCGCGCGTTGAATTCATACTGTCCGGCCGGCAGATCACGATCTTCAGGCAGAACCTGCAGAGGGCCGAAATCCTGCTCCGATCCGGCGGCCAGGATATACTGGCCATCCGATCCGACATTCCCGATGGAGAGCGGCTCTTCCGAGGTAGAGGCCAGCCACGTCTTCAGTTCGACAGGCCGATCGACATCGGACGGATTGAAGATACGGGCAACACCTGCGGTAATGGTCTCCCCGGGGGCGTACTGGTTCTTGGTCAGATCGATCTGTATCTGGGTGGGAACGACATCCCCGCCAGGGCCGACCTGATCCGTTATGGCCTGCTCCACCCAGGAGCGCGAATCGTCCATCTGGGGCACTTTCCCTACTCCTTGGGGTTCGGAAGAGACATCTCCGCCTGCACCGGCCGCCGTGTAGGAGGCGATGAGATCCGGTGATGCCGGATGGTAGGGTTCCGATTGGGTCTGTCCTCCTCCCGTTGGGGCTTGCCCTCTCCCGGATTGAATCCCGGATCGGGCATAGGAAACCTGCGAACAGAAGGCCCAGCAGAGGAGCAGCGATGCGGCGATCTTGAACCAGGGGCTCATCGTCTGCTCGACCAGGTGCAGACCTATCCGATAACGTCCGGAGATCGGATCCTTTCGTATCCATTGAATCGTGGCCCGGGAATGGAACTTGTGCGCGCTGGAAAGGGTTACCTCCGATCCGACGGGACAGTCGAACGAGACAATGGCCGGATCCAGCAGGATGCCATAGCCGGCCCGGCTGATGTCGACGCTGCGGCCGGTGATCTCGAAGGGCATCCCCTCCCGGCCGATTCCACTGATAACTACCTGCGTCTGCAGGTTGGCACGAACATTATTTCTTGTGTTCATGAGATGGATCCCCCATATTCCTCTCTAACGGTCCCTGGTTGCACCGGTGGCCGTCATGAGCGCTTCAATTTCCGATGGACTGAGAGCACGATTGTACATGCGCAGTTCATCCAGCATTCCTTTATAATACTCCCCGACACGGCCGGCTCTGCCGATCTCGCACGATAGGACCTGAGCCGTCTTGGGTGCAATCGTCGAATTGCTGACCTCTTTCCCGTCGATATAGAAACGGTGGGTCCGACCGTCATAGGTGTAGGCGATAAAGCGCCAGGCCTGCGGTACCGGTTGCACGGCGATGGTCAGCCAGCTCCCGCCCCGTTGCCACACCCCCATCAGGGAATTCTTATATCCAACCTGCGTAAGGACCTGATCGGCTTCATTGATCAAGGAGAGAACCGATTGGGTGTTGGTCGCCCGGGAATTCAGGTAGATCCAGAAGGATAGGGTCTGGCTGGCACCGTTCGAAGGCAGCCCGGCAGCGGGAATGGAGATATAACTCTTCTTCCCGTCGAAGGAAAGGGCATTGCCGGAGACGGCGGTTGCCGTCCAGTTGACCCGGTTGAGCTGTCCGGTTCTCTGGTTTCCGGAGGAATCGCCTGCCGTCGCGCCCGCACCCTCGTCAAAGCCGTAGGCGGCCACCAGTCCGCTCTGGATATCGATAGCAGCTGTGGTAGCGGATGTGGTCTGGGCGGTCGTTGACGAAGCGGGTATTGTGCCAGACTCCTTGGCCGCGATGGATTGTCCGACGGAGACAGAGGCGGTCGTGGTGGATGCCGTTACCTGTGTGGACACCTCGTTGGAGAAACCGCTCTCCACACCGGACGTGTTGTAGGCCTTCACGGCAAAATAGTGAGTACCGTTCGGTAGACCGAGAAAGGTATAGGTTGTCAGCTTGGCGGCATCCCTGTTGCCGGTATATGTGCCGGAGGCAGTGCCATAATAAATCTTATAGCCGGCAAGATCCGTATCGGTAACGGCATCCCAGGCCAGAGTTACTCTGCTGGCGGCAGGTGAGGGAGCGATCGTGGTAGTGGTAATCGAGATGCTCGTGGTGGTGACGACGGTACTGGTCGAGGTACTGGAGGAGACGGTTGACGTAGTTGTGCTTGGCTTGAGGGAAGTGGTGGTGGCTTTGGCAGTCGAGGAGGTGCTGCTGGTGCTGGAGGTGGATGTGGAAGAGGCCTTCACCGTAGAGGAGGTGCTGCTGCTGGATGTGGTAGTGGCTTTGGCGGTTGAGGAGGTGCTGCTGCTCGAGGCCGAGGTGCTACTGGTACTGGAAGTGCTGCTACTGCTGCTGGAAGAGGAGGTACTCGATGAAGTAGTGGTGGTGGTCTTGGCGATCGAGGTGGTTATTCCGCCGGCAATGGTAGAGGTCGTCACATAGACGGCCGGAGAGAGGGTTGTAGTAGGTTCGATCAGCGATGTGGTGGTTGCTTGCAGAGTGGTGGTGGTTACAATTGTCTTTTTCGCCAGAGTGGTGGTGGTCGCCGATTGAATCGTAGTGGTAGTGCCGCGGCGGATGATCCGTCCTCGTATGGTAGTGTCGGGGATCGCATTGCTCATGGAGACAGCCGTTGTATTGCCGAAGGAGACGGCCGTACAAAACATGGGTAGGATCGTTACCGCCACCATGATAAGGGAGCGGCCCAGCCGGTAAAGGCTGTATTTTTTTCTTCCCTGGTTCATTAACATATTATGTTCCTTATCGAAATCGATACCATAATAATGGGAATATCGCAGCAATACTGTCTGCCATATCACATATTCCAATGATTCTGCTTCGATAAAATATTTCCGCCATTTCGCCCGGTT
>CAZTVS010000173.1:0-8821 GCA_964617125.1 uncultured Acidobacteriota bacterium | reverse complement strand
TTTACTGGAGGAGGGGGCGGGAGTAGAAGACGCGGGTTCCGCGGAGAATCACACGGGCGAAGGAATGAAACACCGCGCCGTCTCCGGTCCTTTCCCCGGAAAAGAAGGTGAGATGGACCACGTCTCCGATTTCCGCACGTCCACTGACTTTATTGGCAATGTCATACGTCGGGGTGGAGGCGTTCAGGGTCGCGGGATTGAAGGTGAAGGTGAACACTCCCTGCTGCACGGGAATTTCTCCCTGGGCCAGGACCGCACCCGGCATGACGGCGGAGTAATAGACCTTGGCGGCGCTGCTGTAGCCGGTAATCGTCAATCCCGTAGCGGCGGAAAAGGTGGATTGATTCGGCAAATCCAGCAGGATGGAGGGAGCCCCCGCCGGACGATCCTTTTCGACGACATACATATCCCCTCCCTGCCGGGGAAGCCCGGGCATGTACCCCTTGTAGCCCTGCCATTCTCCTTCGACCCAGAAGCGATAGAGTCCCGGAAGATCCAGGCTCCATTTTTCGGCACCGACAAAGGTCCCGAAGGCATCGGCCATCCCTTGAGCGATCTTCTGGCTTCCATCCGGACAGGTCAATACCGCTTTGATATAGACCGGAAGAACCGGATCGATCTGAATGGCCGGGGCATAGAGGGTTCCGGTTTCATAGACCATACCCGGACGGGTGCCCACCAGAAAAAAGCGGGCCTTGCTGCCGTCGGATCCGTTCAGGTCTTCCGATCCGGCGGCGACGACACGATTATTGTTGGTTCCTTTGGGCAGGATGAAGGCACTGGCCAGATACCCGGCGTACGCCGGACTCTCCCCCTTCTTGCGCAGGACCACTCCGCCGATCAGGCGATAGATATCTCCCGGGAGATCCCCGTTGTTGGAGGCTCCCACCTGGCCGCCGAAACTGTTGGGGCTGATCTGCCAGTAAGGCGCCCGGACGCCATCGTCGGCCACCAGAAAGCGTCCCATGAAACCCGGCCGGGGAGCTCCGGCGTAATAGTAAGCCCAATCGGTGATGTACTCGGGAAAAAGATGAGGGGTGTAGCCGTTGGAGGTCTGGATACGCAGATTGGTGGCTCCCAGACTTTGCAGCCGCGACTCATAGTTGAGGGGCTGATCCTTGCGGTCATAGGTCAAAACCGGTTCGATCTTGTTGGCATATTGCTGGTCGCTGGCCAGGAGAAGAACGTCGCCCGGCTGAAAAGGGAAGTTGATATGGACCAGGCTGTCCGGGTTGCCTTCGGTGAGGGTCTCGCCGCGATCGACGTACTGTCCGTTCAGCTTGAGCTTCTTCCCGCGGGCGACGATGGGGCTGTCGGCCGGGTAGACCACCCCGGCATGCCGCATGCTGCACACCCAGAGATGTCCCTGGGGATCGGTATGGCGGGCCAGGATCTGCGCCGCGTATTCCCCCGGAGTATCCAGCAGCAGAGGCTTCATCCCTTGCGCCGCCCCGAAGATGCCGGCCGTGCTGGCTTTGCCGCTACTGGTCACCGTTTTCCGGTTCGAAGGGTCGGAGTTGACATAAAGCGTGGCCTGCATCTCGACGTCGGCGGGGAAGGCCGGAGCAAAGCCGATATCCCTTCCATAACGGCTTCCCACCGGGTAGGGCATGCCCTGAAAGGTGGCCGTGGCCATGGTCATCCGCTTGGCGATCCAGAAGGTGTAGGTGCCGCCGGCTTCATAGCGGTTTCCCCATACATCCTGCATCCAGCCGGTGGCCGATACCTTGTATTGCCCATACAAAGGCGGTTTCCAGGCGGTGAAGGCGGCCAGTTTGGTGGTCGGTCCGTTGCTCCCTTTTTCCACAAAAGGGGCGGTACCCAGGTCGATCGCCACCCCGTCCGGCCGGGTCACGCGGATGGACAGCTCCCCCTTGGTGTAATCCCAGGGAATATTGGATCGGGCCTCCACCGAGTCGGTCGGAATACGCGGTTCCAGGCTGTAACTGAGGCGGTTTCCCCAGTCGTCCCAGATCGGCAGAATCACCGCATCCTGGATCAGGTTGCGGCTGGAGAGGGCGAAGAAATCCTTGTCCTCCTCGGCCACGACGCCGCGGTAGCCGTTGGAGTTATAGTCGTGGAGCAAGGTCCAGGGGAGGCGCGGCCGTATCTCGGCGGCATCGATCCGGCGCCCGCTGACGTGCATCCCGTAAGCCGGGATGGGCCGGGAGTAGACGTGCGATTCGGTGGGCTTTCCGCTGAAGAAGGGGCGGTTGGGAAAGTAATAACCGTTCAAATAGTAGTAGTACCACTTGGCGGCGACGATGCCGAAGTCAAAGCGCAGACGGTAAATCCCGGGGGGCAGATCGGTCGGCAAACGGCAGGAAATCTGGAAGTCGGCCACCCGGGAATTTTCCTTTTTCCGGGTGGCGGCCAGGGGGATGGTTGCGAATTGATCCACCGGGGTCTTGAAGGCGTAGCCGAAGCGGGTGGTGACCGGCCCCTGAAAACCTCCTTCGATCGGAAGCCGGGTGGGGGTGAGCAGGGTCGAGAATTGTTCGTCGGTAGCCATATGCAAGTGTCCCTCGGCGTCGAAGGTACGTTCCGCAGTCAGCAGAAGGCAGAAGGAATCGGCCTTGCGCCCCACATAGGTCTCCAGTGCGGATAAATGACTGTCGAAAACCTCCAGGGTGGCCTGGACGTCCAGAGCCTGACCCGGAACCCAGTTGTCCTGGCGTATCTTCAGGTCTGCCGACCAGTCGCCGAATTGTGTGTATCCGGTCGTGGTAAAGGAGATAAGACCGCTCTTCGGCTGTTGCACCAGGGGCAGGAAAACCCGGTGAGGGACGAGTTGGAGAGCGGCGAGAAGATCCGTCGCGGAGCCCAGAAGGCCGAGTCCGAAGCCCAGAGATAAGAGGGATGACAGGGAGAAAAAGCCCAGGAGACCCCAGCGGATCCGCCGGTTCTGTCCGGGGCGATTTTTCTCCCAAAACCGGCTGTTCTTCGGGACGGGTTTCAGGAAAACGGCACGGCACTTCTTAAAAAATAGAGATCGCATGGTTCAGTCTTCCTCAGAAGGAGCGAATGAATTCTCATTTTCTCCGATTCCGCAGTATAACCCTACCAAGGCGATCTTGTAGTGATTTCATTCACCAAACCGCAGGCTCCCGCAAACTTGGTTGAGGACACCCACTTTTTTCGGCTAAGGGGGTGAGCCGGTATCCTTCATTACGGGTCTGTTGTCCACCGCTGTCGGAAATCGGAAAAAAACGAACGAGATCGATTGAAAAGCTATGGAATAGGTTATTTGTCGGCCGCTTTGGCCATTTCCAGGGCGCTGGTGGTAATGTAGTACTTGGCCAGCAGGTTGGAGGTTTCCCACGCAGGCATTTCGCCCTGGGTCAGAAATTCCAAGAACTTCTTCGTCTCGTTCATGGGGTTGCGTCGCTCGATCGGGATGCGGATTTCCATCCGGCCCGGGACAGCGTCTTCGGCCAGAGAGACACCTTGGCAGATCGCCTGCAGCCTGTCCACCGCCTGACGCAAATCGGATTGGAATGCCTCTTCCGCAATACCTTCCGCTCTCTGCACCCATAATCGCCGATGCCGATAAGTCAGGGTGGCTTTAGTGCCCCGGTAAAGGAAAGATCGATCGTCCCCGGCCCGATTATCGGCCGCCTTAAAATACCAGAGAGATGTCACTCGGGCGTGGATCCCCTTGAACCGATAGTCGGCCGATCCATTGGTGGTAATATGCAACATCGATCCGGTCAGACATTTACGGAGGTAACCGGGAAGTTCCTTCAAGGAGATTGCCTCCAGAAACGCGGACCGATCCATCGACACAGGCCAATGTCGAGCAGAAATGACCTGGATATCCTTATGATAGTCCAGGGCAACTTCAGGAAAACATTTCCAGAAGGTGAGATCGATCAGATGGGTACCCACGTCCGGGATCGCCTCCCCCTGCTGCTCCACATCGTAAAACCAGGCAGGACGGTTGTTCCCGTAAACATGGACATTGGTCTCCTGAACGGCCGGATTCTCGACGGTTCCGGACTGCAACTGCCCGAAAACATTTTTGTCCCGCATCAGTTCTGCCTGAAGGATATTGAAATAGCTGTAGCGCTCCGACATCATATCCCACAGCAACAATCTTCTTTTGGCGGCCTCGGCAAAAATCCCCTTCAGGCGCTCGAATCCCGCCCGATCGATCACCATCGGCTTGTCCGCAAATACATGCAAGCCGGCACGAATGCAGGCTTCGATATAATCGATCTTGATTCGGTTGTTGCCGGAAAGGACGACCAGATTGCCTTTTTTTTCCTGCAGCATCCGCTGCAGATAGTCGCTGCCGGTATAAACGACCTCCTTCCAGCGGGTTGGATTTTCTTTTCGGGCGTTGAAAGATCGGATTCTCGCCAAGTGCTGATCCAACTCCGGACAACCCGGCGAGTATACATACACCTCGTCGGACATCCGATTCGACGGTTCGGCTTGTATGGCGGTTGCATGGCTGTGTCTGGGGTCCAGCTGAATCAACCTGATCTCCTGCCCCGGTTCCGAAAAGGATCGATTGACCTCCGCCATCGGCAAAAAAGAACCGAGAAGTAGAGCCCATCCGCTCAGGATTACCCATTGGGTTCGCATCTTTATCATCCTCGTAATCTCCCAAAGAATTTATGGAACCGCAATTCTGCTTTACGCCAACAATGGTATTTTCCACCGGCTTCGTTGAAGAAGGGGAGTTTGAACGCGGAATGGATATGGCCGCATGTCTACCTCGTTTGCACCAGGACGAACGGTTCCATCAATCCGTAGTCCATCAGGAAATACCCGGAGGCATCGGGGGCCTGATCGGGGGCATAATTCCAGGTGGACGGGCCGAAGATGCTGCCCTCATTTTTGCGGTAGAAAAATCCGAAGGTATTCTTCAGGCTGCCGATGACCTTCACGGTGATTTCATTGGCGCCGTCTTGCAGCAGGGAGGTTACGTCCACTTCCATGGGCTGCCAGGCGATACAGCCCGCCGGCCGGCCGTTGACCAGCACCTCGGCCACCACGCCGTTCCAGCGGTTCAGTTTGACTTTAAACGAGGCCCCGGCCGTTTTCGCCACCCGGTAGCTTTGCGTGTAGGCCACCTTTTGCGAATAGAAAGGCAACCCCGATTCACGCCAGGAACCGAGCGAGGCGATATCGCCGCCGGCGATCTCGAAGCCTTGACCGGCCGGTTTTACCAGGAAGTCGCCCAGGAGATAAACCGGCATCACTTCGGCCAGCACGTGCATGCGCGGAGCCTTCAACGTCAGCGTATTTTGGCCCGGTTTCAGGAAGGGACCCACGGCAAACTGGGGAAAATCCTTTTCTATCCAGTGGCGGCCTTCGATTTGGGAAACCTCCTGCCCGTTGATGCTCACCTTCCACAGCTCGGGGCGTTCCACCACCGCGCGGATCGACTTCATCGCCTCCGGACTCAAGTCCGGATGGATCTGAAAATGATAACCGGCCTCAAACCAGGAATCCGTCTTAAACTGCGAGTCGAACTCCAGATAGGTCTTCTTATATTGAATTTTATGCTGCCAGGGATTGCCCATCTCCACGCCGTTTTCGTTGAACAGACCGATCAGCGCCTTCATGAAATAAACGCCCTTCTGCTCCGATTTGGCCGTTTTCAGGTCGAGGTAGTTGACCATCAGGATGTTGTCCGACTCGCGTTTCACCTTGAGCGCACCGCTGCCGGCCAGCACGGTTTCGCTTCCGGAAACCGGGGCATAAAGCGGTTGAGCCGGTTTCCGATCGCTCACCGTAAACAGGGCACTTCCCACCGGTTCGAGATCGACCGGGAAGGTAACTTTCCCGCCGGCCATTGTGGCCGGATAGCTATACACTTTACCGGAGACCAGGTCGAGTTTGCTTACATATTTCCCCATAACGGTAACGGTTGCCGAGGCCTTCTTCTCCGGATGGGAGTTGACCAGAAACAGGACCTGTCCGTCGTCGAGCATCCGCCGCTGATGGTACAGCATACCGTTTCCGGTCCGGTCCGTCATCGCAAACGCATCGTGGGTCAGCATTTTCAAAGCGGCGGCATCGGTCGGCTTTTCGGCCACCGTCCACTGTTGCGGATACCGGGTGGCCAGTTCGGTGACTTTCGAAGATACGCTGCCGTTCACCATATCGATCGTCCGCCGGAAGGAGAGTACTTTTCCGCCATTACCCACGTATTTTTGCAGCAGTTCGAGGGTCGGCGGATCCACGTTTTCCATTTCCGCCGGGATCACCACCAGCGTATAATCGCGCTTGCCCACGCGGAGCGCCTGGCCGTTCACGCTGCCCAGCTCCTTGAGCACATTTTCCGAACCCAGATCGTATTCCAGGTGCTGTTGTTCCAGGCGGTAGACGAAATTCTTGAATCCGTCGCGAATGGTAGCGATCGCCGGATTTTTCACCTTCCGCGAGAAATACATCCAGGCGGTGGTATTGGGTTGCAGCACCAGGGTACGGTTGATCTGCTGACCCGAGGACATGGCCATGGAGGCGCGGCCGATGTAGTCGCCCATCAGTCGGTACTGTTCCCACCAGGGTTCGTGGTAGGAGAAGGAGGGCGGATAATCGAACTTGCGCACCCCATTCAGCGAATAATACGACAGGTGCTGATTGACGAAATTGACCCCCAGCACGCATTCCCAATCGAACAGGCGTTTCTGGGTCTCGAAGGTCATGTCCCAACCGCCGCCGCCGTAGGTTTCGCTCAGCGTGCGCGTCCATCCCGCCTGATTGGCCGCGCTCAGCAATTCGCGCACCGCCCGTTCGTTGCCGAATTGTCCGCCCAGACCGTCGGCGTCCAGTTTGTTTCCGAGCATATCGACCCCCGGCTGCTGATGCCATATGTAGAAAGCCAGTTCGTCGAATCCGTGCGTCGGTTCCGGCCAGCCGTGCTCCCAGTAGTGACCGGTCCATTTCAATCCTTTTTCGGCGCAGTATTTGCTCCACGGTTTGGCCCAGCGGTCGAGGAACAATTCCAGCAGGAGTTCGTAATAATCGTGGCGGGTCTTCTTCCAGTTGCCGGTTTCTTCCAGCAGCGAAGGAAGATTCACCTTCAGGTCGTACCCCCAACGCTGCTGAAAGACGTCCCACAGATCGGGGGTCCAGCGCAACACCGTTCCTGGGCTCATGGCCGCTTCCAGATTGGGCTCGTCGGTGAAGATCCCCGGAAGCGTCTTGCCGAATTCGGCGATGCTCTTCTCGTACCCCTTGGTCATGGTGAGTTCCAAGAACTTCTGGGTGACTCCTTTATATAAGAGGTCGACGTAGGAAAAGCCGCCGTACCAGGGCGATTTGGCCGGATAGGTTTTCCGGAAGACATAATAGGTGCCCTGCTTCCCCTTTTCCCGATCGACGGCAGCGGTGATGTCGGCGAATCCGGTCTCGGTCTTTTTCAGGACCACCGCCAGGGTATCGGAAACGGTAACGTTCAGCTGCTGCTGCATCTCCAGGCTCAATCCGGCGCCGTTTTGATACGAATCCGGCATCTGGGCCGGCACGTGTCCACCGGCAAAGCCCGAAGGATACGAGTTTTCGTCATAGATCCAGACCTTCATGCCCAGCTCCCTGCCCTTCTGCACTGTATGCTCGAACAGCTGAAACCAGTCTTCCGACAGGTAGTCGGTGAGCAATCCCGGACGCGGATGGACGAAGACCCCACCGATACCGGCCTTTTTGAATTCTTTCAGCTGGAAGTCGATCCCTTCTGCGGTAATCCGTTCGTTCCAGTCCCAAAGCGGGGCGCTTCGGTAATCCGCCGGCGGATCGGCGAAGAGCCGTATCAGTTCGGCGGCCGTCTGAGGGCCTTCCGGAACCGGTTTGGCACCAAAAGCCAGTGCCGGAAGGATCAGCATAAACATTCCAGCGAGGGTGATGAGATGGTTCTTTTTCATAATGGTCCGAGTTTCGATGGTTGATTCGGTTTCGTTTCGGTCGCCGGCATTACAAGTTCTCGCTCGCCGGTTGGCGCATCGGTTGCCTTCGAAATAGCATCCGCTTCTCCTGAATATCCTGTCGCGGCCCAATTGTCAAGACATTCCGTCACCGGCCAAGCGATACCCTTTCCCGCCAGGAGCGATCGTATTACCGGCCTGATAAAAAGTTCCTTTCAGACAAAAATCAGCCATATCGCTTGTAATGAACGAGCGGCGGTTTTTCGTTTGTTGCATCGAGTCGTTCGTTGCACTTCCGTCGTGCGGGCCGGGGCCACTCTGCCTGGTAATGCCGGGGTGGCGGACACTCTAAATCAGAAGTCATCCGGTATCTCTACTTGATCGATCGGCATGGCGGCCAGCGTTCGTTGCAACGATGCGCTGACGTGTTCTGCAAAATAGGCGGCCGAGCACCAGCGGTATTGCGATGCCTCCCGGACCAGCCGGTGATGCACCGGGTTCTGGTTGACATAATGCAAACGAGCCAGATACGAGCGTTCGAAGGTCAGATGGGTATCCCAGAATTCATGCCACACCTTGCGGCCCGAAGTGTCATCCTGTTCGTTGATCGTTTTGGCTGTGGTCATATGGAGCTTGTTCAGAGCGCGCCGTAATGTCGCCGGATCCCCGGGCGAAAGCGCGATGAAGTGATAGTGATTGGCAAGGACCGCCCAGGCTTGAAGCTCCCAGCCATATTCGTAGGTGCAGACTCGGAGTCGCTCCAGCAGAAGATCGCGTCGTTCGGCAGTCGAGAAGAAGTGTATTTTTCCGTAGGTACCGGCGGTTACCATATAGACGCCGCGCTCTAAAAGGACATGGACCGGTGCATGATGCCATGCGGGCGTTTTTATGGAGTGCGGTGCCTCGGCACCGCTTTGTGCAGCGAGCCTGGGCTCGCGTGGGGC
>CAZTVS010000172.1:0-9030 GCA_964617125.1 uncultured Acidobacteriota bacterium | reverse complement strand
GATAACCAGTTGTTTTTTCCCGTTTTCTCACCCTTTCGCCAGTGTACAACTCCGTACCGGCGAAATCAACCGAAAAAGAGAGCGTCAGGTGCGAACGGGTGGTCTTCCGGGGGTTGAGAGAGGTGATAAGGAGCTGTGGCGGCTAGCTTCTGACTTTGCGCAAAGGTGGATGGTGGCCAATCGGTATCCGGAATGCTCCCGGAAACCGGTAATCTTCCGGAATGAGTTCTGCCGTGGGCTATTTGCCGTTTCATCAATCCAGGTGGTAGATCTCCTTGGTGTCCGCCCAGCTTTTGCCGGCGGCAGCGGCCTCGGTCAATGGCGACTGGCATGGATCCGTTTCCTTCCACCAGCGTTGCGTCGCCGGATCGGCGGCCATCCGTTTCATATCGCCGGCAAAGTCCGATCCGGTGTATTCGAGATAGGCAAACAGGTAGATCTTGCCTTCGATCTCGCGTTCATAGATCGAGAAATTTTGTATGTGGCATTGCTTGATCATTTCGTTGACCCCCGGCCAGGGCTTGGAGTGGAGATTTCGATATCGGTCGGCCTTTTCCGGTTTGAGCCCGGTAACCCAGGCGATACGTTGAACGGGATTCCGGGCCGGTTTTTGCATGGCGGAGACGGAAAGTATCACACAGAGAAGCATACAGGGTAACAGGCCATAGATGATGATTTTCATGTCTGTATCTTTCTCCAGATTGTCAACGAAAAATCAGGTATAGGACAACAAAGATAACCACTACCGAAGCCGCAGCCGTGCGGTAATTACCCAATCCGTATCCTTCCGCCTTGCCCCGTAAAGGTTCGCGCCAGTCTTCCCAAATCAAGGTTTGGGCATCCTTCTTGAGCGGTTCCGGAAAGAAGAGGGTCGTAAGAATCATGATGGCCATGCAGGCCACCAGCAAGAGAAAAGCGATGAGCATGAAATCGCCGCGATAGATGTCGTTCCAATCCATATAAAACGCAACCGACCCCAACCCCATGCCCGAGAGGAGCGTGAGGAAAGCGGATTTGCCCGAGGCTCGCCGCCAAAATACGCCCAGCAGGAAGACCGTGGTGATGGGCGGGGCGACATAGGAGATCAGCTTGTTGATTCCCTCGAAGATGGTCGTGTAGTGACCGAACAGGGGCGAGCAGACAATGGCCAGGATCGTTCCCACAACGGTCGTGATCTTACCGATCGTCACCAGGCGATGATCGCCCAGCGCGGGATTATGGCGTTTGAAGATGTCGTAGGCGACCAGCGTGGCGGTCGAGTTCAGAGCGGCGGAGCAGGTCTGCATCGCCGCCGCCAGCATGGCAGCCGAGACCAGGCCTTTCAATCCTACGGGTAACAGGTGCTTGATAAGGAAGGTGTAGGTGTCGGCGGCGGTTTGCGGCGCTTCTCCGTGAAAGGCGTTTTGTTGCACCAGGGCGACGCAAATCACCCCGGGCAGCACGAAGAAAAACACTGGCCAGATTTTCAGAAACGCGCAGAATAGCGGGCCGAGACGGGCCTGTTTCTCGTCTTTTGCGGCCAGCACCCGTTGCACGATGGTCTGGTCGCAGCACCAATACCACAGGCCCAGCACCGGGTAACCGAGCAGGATGGAATACCAGGGCAGTCCGCTGGCGTCGTTGGCGTCGCGCGCCATGTTAAGGAAGTTGGCCGTTCCCCAGGTCACATGGCTGTCCGGGATCGCGGCCAGGGGATGCGGATGGGAGGCAAGCGTATCGGCCAGCATCGTCCATCCGCCCACTTTCCAGAAGCCCGTTACCGTGATCACTATAGCGCCCAGGAGCAGGAGAACCGTTTGCACGCTTTCCGTCCAGACTACGGCCAGCAGTCCTCCGGTCATGGTGTAGATTCCGGTGAGCAATCCCAAGGAGACGATAAAGAACAGCAGGGCGTCGATTCCCAGTATCGTCGCTCCCGGCGGAAGATCGAGAATCCCGCGCAATACCCACGCTGCCGTATAAAGCGCCACGCCCATGTGAATCACAATCGCCGAGAATAGGGAAATGACCGAAAGCACATCGCGACAGGGACGGTTGAAACGGCGTTCCAGGAAGTCGGGGAGCGTGGCCACCCGGGAACGCAGATAAAGCGGGGCGAAGAACAACGAGAGCAGAATCAGGGTGAATCCGGCCATCCACTCGAAATTGCCGAAGACGATACCATATTTATAAGCCGCCTCAGCCAGACTGACCAGATGCACGGTGGAGATGTTGGCCGCAAACATGGCCAGTCCGATCACCGGCCAGGTAAGGGTATTGCCGGCGAGAAAGTAATGTCCGCCCTCGCCGCCCCGTTCCCCTTTTCGTCGCAGAAATCCCGCCGCTACGCCCAGCCCGACAATAGCCAGGAGATAAAAAACGATGATGGCCCAGTCGAAAGAACTCATCGCATGGTTCCTATTCCTGCAGTTTCTCCCTGAATCCGATATTGGCAATCGCCGGCACTACGGCAACAACGAAGATTTGTATCGGACAATTCCAAAAGCCCTAACTATATACCACGATCGCTACCAGGGCGAATAGGGCGGCAGCCGGAGAGATATAGAATTCCAGAGGCAATGATGCAGACCGCCTTTCGGTGGAAGAGGGTCGTATTTCCAGAAAAATCTTCAGCGAGTTTCTTTGCCGTTTTCCATTCCCTGGTGTATATTACAATCATATACGCAGAATACCATGGAACCTTTTGCCAGGATTACCGGATTCGAATGGGACCGGGGTATCGACCGGAAAAACGATAAACATGGGGTTGCTACGGCCGAAGCAGAACAAGTATTTTTCAACGAACCTTTGCTGCTTCTCGACGATCGGAAGCATAGCGGAATGGAGCCGCGTTTTCATGCTTTAGGCCGGACAGGGGAAGGTCGGAGGCTGCACATCACATTTACCATTCGGGTCGATAAGATTCGAGTGATTTCCGCCCGGGATATGCATCGGAAGGAGAGAGCGATTTATGAGCAGGAAACGTAAGGAAATCCCCGCATTTTCCAACGAGGAGGAGGAACGGAATTTCTGGTCGACCCATGACAGTTCCGATTATCTTGACTGGTCGAAAGCCGTTCGAATGACCTTTCCCAATCTGAAGCCGACAACCCAATCCATCTCTCTGCGTCTGCCTTTATGGATGCTGGAATCCATCAAGGCTAGAGCCAACCGACAGGATGTGCCCTATCAATCCCTTATCAAGATCTGGTTACAGGAAAAGTTGGAACAATCTCCCACGGGAAACCAGGGAACCACTCCATAGTACGGATAGATAATCGAAAGGAAAGGACAGCCACTTTCCAGGAATGATGACTGTCCCCCGAAGGTTACGGAACGGAAACCGTTTCTTCACTACGATTTAGTGTCTCTGCATGAAAACAGGGTGACGTTTACTGGGCAGGGACATTGGCCAGGGCGCTTAAGCTGTCGGTGCCGAAGATCTCGATGCCCCGGATCGGCCGGGTAGAGCGGACGACCACATAGCCTCCCGATTGTCCCTTTATCGCCGGGCCGACCAGCTGATGAAGCAGTGCCACCCGTTGTCCGTTCGGCGCAATCGCCAGCGGATCACTCGCCGCCACCAGAAGCCCATCGGCCCGGTATACCGATACGACGACCGAGGTGGATTCCTTATCCGTATTCAGCAGTGCCAGCCCGGTGAAAAAGCCCGTACCCACCTCGGCCACGTGGGAGAAGGTCAGCTGTGTTCGCGGCTCCGTCATGCTGACCACCGCCGCCAGTGCCTTCTCTGTGCCGTAGGTCAGATAGCCCGCAAGAAGCCCGGTCCCTTGCACCTGCAGCCATCCCTGGGTCAGTTGGGCCGGCGACAGCTGGAATAAGGACAACAAATCGACCTCGATACGGCCGTGGGCCGGAATCTCGATCGTCCGGGACGGCGCCAGTGACAATCCTTTCTCGTTGCGTATGGTCAGGGCGACCGTCTGCACGCCGGCTGTCAGATTCACCATGCCGGCCCGGGTTTCATAAACGGCACCGGTACCGGCCTCTGTACCGGCGGCGAAATAGGCAAAGTCAAGCTGCGAAGAGCCGGTCAGGGCACTCTGGGCGTTGAATCCCGCGGCATCCGTCTTCCCCTCCGGTATCAACAGCTGATAAGCGCGAACACCCGTAGAGGCGCTCACCCGAACATACCCTCCCGATCCCCCCGGCGGCGGGCCCGCCGGGAACAGCTCTTCGATTCGTTTGTGCATCGATCCGTGGGGCGGAATCGTACCGGTCACCGTTTGTAATATGGCTCCGGAGTCGTCGATCAGCCGGAGCGTTACCGCGGCCGTCGCCGCCGCCGGATTGACCAGACCGATGAGGTGACTGGCCCCGGGGCGGATCGCCGGCAGAACGGCCTCCAGAAGCCGATGGCCGGTCTCCTCCGCCCCGACGAGCGAATCTCTGAACTCGGGATCGGCGGTCAGGAAAAAGGCCTTCAGATCCGGATTCGGACTCACCAGCTTGTGCCAATGCTCCCCGGTACTGTGCAGGGCACTACCGAACAGCGTTTCATCGCTCTCATAGCGGGCCATCTGTGTACCGGCCGGAAGCGACACCGTCGCCGGATTCCTCGATCCCAAACCGGAGACTCGCTGTCCGGCGGCCTCGGTCGCCGTCAGCTGCAGCACGCTGACGTCTCTGCCCGGATTGGCAACGGCCAGGGCCAGCACATCCTCCGTCGGGTTGGGCAGCAGACGGGGGAAGTTCATCGAAGAGGGCATCGTCCATACGGCAAAACCGGCACTGCCGGCCTCTTCCGTCGAGATGCCGGAACCGGATTTCCGGGCGGTTACAAGACCTCGGTTCGTCTGGGAATGTAAAGCCATATCCTGTATCTGCAGGCCGGAAGTTGGAACCGCTCCGATTACCGCCCGTGCGGCGTCTGAAAATACCACGTTCAGATCGATGGTGGTCATACGCCCGGTGGTGTTGTTCGCCACGACGGCCCATCCGCGTACGGGATCTATTGTCAGGCTGTGAACGGATTCTCCGGCCAGGAGCATGGTCGTTTGACCGGAATCGGGGCGAAAGAGAAGCAGTCCGTTTTCCAGACCGACCAGCAATGTTCCCGACTCCTCATGAAAATCGAGGTCATAGGGACGCGATCCCAAATTGGCAATCCGGTTGGCAGCCTGAAAGGTCGTCAGGTCGATCTCCCACAAGCTGTAGCCGGCGGTATGGATTACAAAGGCACGATGACGCACCTGGTCGACGGTCACTTCCGTCGGTTGCCGGCCGGTTTTCACCGTGGTCAGAACGATCTTTCGATCCAGGTCGACGATGGAAACGTCACCCGAACCACGATTGGCAACTACCGCACGATTGGCCGAAGGAAGGATGTCCACTCCGAAAGGGGAGTCGCCGACCGGAATCAGCGACGGATTCCGCATGGTGCCGTCAGGGGAAACATATAGAACACCTAAACCGTCGACATCCGGAAGGGTGGTAACCAGCTGCCGGGTTGCGGAATGGAAGGCCAGTCGTGTCGGAGCTCCTCCGGATAAGGTGTATTCGCTTCGCTTGCTCCCGGCGATCAGATCGACGGCGAGGATACGATGATTGGCCCCATCCGCCAGGAAACCGAGATCGGAACCGGGGTCGACGGCAACGCCGGAGGATGCGGCATCGCTGCCCAAGGGAGTAAAGGCCTGCACTTCCGCAGGAAATTCAGGGAATGGTCTATCTGCCGTGACCGTGAAGGTCAGGGAATTCGCTTCCGGCGATTCTGCGTCCTGAAGACTTACCCGCAGCGTGCCCCGGGCATCCGAGGGGACGGTGACGGTAATGCGATTTTTCAAGATCTCCAACGGAACGACGGAAGTCCGATATCCTGTCGTGCCGCTGAAAACCACCCGGATCGACGCCGTGGAGCAAAATTCGTAGTCTGCGGTTTTCAATACCAGCAGGCTGCCGGCCGGTCCCGAGGAAGGTTGCAGATACGCCACGGCCGGAGGATTTACGATGGGAATATCGTATTGTGCATCGCCGACAGGCGGATAGCCGTAGCCGGCGCCCTGGGGAGGGAATCCGGCGGCCTTCTCGATGCGAACCGAGGCGTTCGTTAAAGGAGCGTCAGCGGCGACGGTGAACTCGAAACGGGCTACGATGCCGTTCGACATCAGCGCTTTATCGTTGTTGCTGCCGATCGTCACCCGCATACGTTCCGAGGAAACCTTTACGGCGGCGATCGATTTGCCGGCGGCACCGGCCTGCGGACCCGCGTATGCCTCACGGAAGGTCAACACCGCCGGATCGAATACCAGATCGAACTGCAGGTCGCTGACCGATGCCGTCGATTCCAGAGTGGTATTTAGAAAGACAGTATCGCTTCGAATTCCGGCGCAGGCATCCATCGCCAGCCTGGTGTTGCCGGTGACCCATCGGGCAAGATTGGAGGAGGATTTACCGCCCGATTCCGGAAAACCTCCACCGATGAAGAGGTCCTCCGCTCCCATGCTCAAGGCATAAACCGGTCTTTGAATACCGGATCCTAAAGCAGGAAAGCCTGATTCCGGTCCACCATCAATGCGTCGATTGTACTTGATGATCCCACCATGTCCCTGTTCTTCCCAAGTAGGATCTGAACCTAGATAATCGGAGCCAAAGTATCCCCCCATGTACAGGTTTCCTGAGCCATCGAATGCCAGGGCGTTAACAATTCCACAGCTGTACGATCCATCATAACTATAATTCCATGGATATGAAGATGTCCATTCCGCTCCGTTCCAGTAAGATAGAAACCCACAAGTCCAGGATCGCGCTGCCCATAGATTTCCTCTTTCGTCGATAGCCAAAGCGCGGACATCCGCGGAAGAGTCACCGGGGAATTTCAGATTCGACCACTCCTGACCGTTCCATCGGGCGATATAGTTTGCAGGATCCTCCCCCGTTTTTTGGAAGGTTCCCCCTGCGTATAGGTTCCCTGCCGAGTCGACGACCAGAGCTCTGATATAGCCATCACGCATATCGGCGCCTAACGTCGACCAATGCTTTCCGTCCCATTTGGCTACACTATTTGCCGGATACCCACCGGCCCGGGTGAAGTGACCGCCGACATACAGATTCCCCGAGCGGTCCGCTGCCAATGCATAGACAATTCCATTTATGCCTTCCCCCAGATCAGACCAGCCGGTGCCGTTCCACTTGGCGATATTGTTAGTCGGATGACCTCCCGACTGGGAAAAGAGTCCGCCGGCATACACCTCTCCCCGGAAATCTGTTGCCAAGGCATAAATAATCCCGTCCACACCGGAACCCAGGGGCGACCAATTCGTTCCGTTCCAATGGGCAATCCCCCCGGCGGTAACATCTCCCGCCCGGGTGAAATCTCCGCCGGCATACAGATGGTTGTTCCGATCTCTGGTCAGCGCATAAACGGATCCGTTGGTTCCATAGAAATT
The DNA here is from genome assembly GCA_964617125.1 of uncultured Acidobacteriota bacterium. Taxonomy (GTDB): domain Bacteria; phylum Acidobacteriota; class UBA6911; order CAINFC01; family CAINFC01; genus CAZTVS01. The sequence goes on along the minus strand of CAZTVS010000172.1, from coordinate 1,642 downwards.
CGCGTTTGCCCGGCCCAGAGACCGGCGACTGGTCCCTTCCCATCTGCATATACCTTCGGTAATGCTCCCTCCGGCATAGAGATTTCCCGCAGCATCCGACATCAGGCTATAGACGGCACCGCTTTTATATCCTGGATGTAACGTCCACAGATCCGAGCCGTCCCACCTGAGGATCCGACTTGCCATCACATCCCCGATCGACAGGTGCTTGGCCGCGTAATAACCCTGCTTATCAGTACTGGAATTGATGCCGAAATACAGGTTCCCGGATCGATCGATTGACAGCGCAGAGATGGATGTAGAGTAGGGCGTATCGTCGCCTGTAAACATGGATACCCAACTCGTTCCGTTCCATCGGCTGAGGAAATATGTCTCCTTATCGTTACTGTCGGTATGGAAGTAGCCACCGACAAGAATATTGCCGTCATTGTCCTCTGCTAAGTTCCGTATATAGCCACGGTAGTGGTTGGGAAGACCAAATCCGGAATCCACCGGGAACCAGGCTGCCCCATCCCACCGGGCAAGATTGATTCTTTCTGATCCATCGAATATGCTGCTAAGGTCGCCCCCGGCATAAAGATTGCCTTTTTTATCGATGATCAAGGTGTGCATGAAGACCCTGTCGACCAATGTGGACCAATGGCTACCATCCCATTTGCCAAGGCACCATGTTCTTGTATAAGGATTCAGATTGTATGCATGTTCGTACATACTCGCATAGAGGTTGTCTGCACTATCTATCGCCAGGGCATAGGTGATCTTTCCCTTGGCGCCCAGAGACGACCAGCGTACTCCGTCCCATTTGGAAATCGGATTTGCCTCGGGCCAGGGTCTAGTACTATCGTCTGCGCCGACATATATATTTCCTTTGCTGTCAATGGCCAGGGAATAAACGGTGCCGCCGTCGTAGCCCAGGCCGGACCAATTCGTTCCGTCCCATTTGGCAAAATTTACGGCGGCCGCGTTTCCGGCCCGGGTAAAATGCCCTCCCACATAGAGATTGCCTTTTTGGTCCATGGCCGAAGCGAAAACCGTTCCGTTGACGCCCGGACCGGGGAAACCGAATTGCGAGGCCCAGCGGGTTTCTTCGTCCGCCGGGCTCGGCGCTTGTTCCGCATGGGCGGCGTTCCAGGGCATTTCCGTGGAGAGGATGGCGATGAAAAGGGCATAGGCGAGAAATAGGTATTTTGTATTTTGCATAAGAGAACAGATAATAAATTGGTTAAAAAAAGTATGGCAGAGGCAGGGTTTTTCCGCCCTTATTTCGATTCCTGCCAGTCGTCAAAAAAGGATCGGCCAAAACCATTTTCCTGACGATTCGAATTTTTCTATTCAACAATTAGGATGATGAGAAAATACAGGAAAAGTTTCGACAAAATAATTACTTTTTCAGAAACAAGGGATTCGGTTTGGTTTTTCGACGACCGTTCCACGGTTTCTTTCGCGACCGTCCAGCTTTCGGATTTCTGCAAAAAGTCGGAATTCGAGCAAAAACGGGACGGGTTTGTAGTTCCGCCTTTAGGCGGTGCCGCGTAAATACAGAAGTCAGGAGCCAGAAGTCAGAAGTCAGAATGGGTAGGGTGGCATATGGATTACACCAGAGGTCCCTATGCAAGAGGAGCGTGCAAAAGAGTCGATCCTG
>CAZTVS010000171.1:4942-9047 GCA_964617125.1 uncultured Acidobacteriota bacterium | reverse complement strand
ACACAGAGAAAGCAAATCCAAAAAGGGGTGTCAGGAGAGAACGAGCGGAAAATAGGCAAATTTTGTCACAGGAACAGGTTGGATCAGCTATGGAGAATTTTGTAGAGTATTAGATGATCGATTGGAATCAAAGGCGGGGAGGCACCATGAACATTGTTTGGGATGTATCCTTTTCCACCGGGATCGAGGAGATCGACTCCCAACACAAGGATTTCATTAAAATAATCCAGAGATTGGTGATCCTGCGCCGTCAGGATTCCTCGCAGGAGTTTGTCGGGAGGGTATTGCTGGAGTTGTTGAAATACACCGAATATCATTTTGTCAGCGAAGAAAATTTGATGACAGTGATCGGTTACCCCTGGCTCCGAGTACAGCAGACGGAACACGCCAAACTGCTTCGCACTCTGAACTATAAGATTCATGCCCTGCAGGAGAACCTGGAGACACTCGACGATACCATTCATTTTCTGATTCAGTGGGCCATCCACCACATCAAGGTGGAGGACGGCAAGATCGGAGACTTTGTCAACGAAAGAATGGGCCGAACTGAATCCGAAGGATGAAATGGATGGATTCCCGCCAGTATGATCCGAAGGAGGAGGCGCGAGGAAAGGACTCCACTCAGGGGCCCGGGTCCAGGCCGGTGTGTGAGGTAGCCGGAGCGGCGATCCAAGGCACTCAGGGCTTTCCATCCTCCTCTACAACTTGCGGCGGGAAGAAGGGATGTCGGAGCGATTTTGCATTTGTCCTCCTGCTTGACAATCAGGTTCGATAAGATTAGTCTTGTTGCACTGAAGACCAAACATTGTAGTATCGGATTTTCCTTGGCTTACCGGCGGAAACGAATTCATCTTCACCAGGGACCACTGATGATTATCAGATCGTCATTTTTCCAAAAGGAGGAAAAAATATGGTACGACTCAAGGTGATTGGGATTCTGCTAACCACTCTTCTTCTGTTTTCCAGCACTGCCTGGGGCTACAGATTGATCTCGACCTACGGGGCCTGGAATGGATACAACTATATCGACTCCTGGGGTGTCATTAATTCGGCCACCTACGGGCAGTTGCTCATTGTCCCCGCGGGAGAAAACTCGTTGAAATTCTTTTCCTTCAGTATTAATGATCAAGGCAGCGTTATCACTTATCGGGCTATGATCTACAATTGGGATAATTCCTCCTCGCATGCCACCGGATCTCCCCTCTTCCAAACCGGCCCCATGACCACGGTGGGAGCCAATCGCTATGAGCGCTACACCTTCACCATCCCGGGCGGTCTTAGCGTAACGCCAGGGCAGCAGCTGATCCTGTTGGCGACAACCTGCTTCGATCAGGCTGGAGCCCCTAACTCCGCTGCCCGCTGGGGATCTACAAAAAATGACGCCTCTTACCCGGAGGGAAGGTTTTACTTCCTGAATAACGGCAACAACTCAGCAGCCCTGACCACATCGGCATGGAGCACTATGGCTGACGATCTCGCTTTTACGGCCGCCTTCGGCGATTATAATTATGTTACCGCGCCGACGCTGAGCGAACCGATGCTGATCCTGCTGACCCTGCTTTTCGGGGTAACCGGATATCTCCTGCTTCGCCGCTTCTCCTGATCCTCATCCCGGCAACACGGCGGATCTCCTGCGCGGAAGCAGAGGCCAGACATCAAATAAGATGAAGTCGCAAAAAACATATGATAGAAAATAGTATCAGCTGTTGTAGGGGCACGGCGTGCCGTGCCCAAAGGGAGCCCCCATCCTAGGGGCGCCAGGGCACGGCACGCCGTGCCCCTACTCCAAATTTTTAGAGTCAGTTAAGAAACGCCAGAAAATGATATTTTTGCGACCTCGTCAAATAACATCGGGGCCTTTTAAAAGCGATTGCCGCTGTCGAAAAAGAGGGTGGCGGGAAGCTGATTGTCCCTAAGGAAATTTATCGGACCCTGCCCTTCACCCTCTGCTTCCAGCAGGATTCCCAAATTGTAAAGGGTGAAGGATAGCTGCACCGAAGGCAAGGGAGCTGCAAGATGGGGAGGAAGCGGATTCGGAAGGTTTCTTTTAGACTAGGAAAGACGCACCTCCTCGAATGGTCGCCATGGAGTTCGTTGAAGATACTGTATAGGAACTTCAGCGTTCCGGGAACCACGTTTCTGCCGGCGGACGACCTGCACCTCATGCCGCTGAATCGATTCACCGGCATGAGGATTTGCAGGGCAACACCCGTGCCGAGAGATTTTCGATTACCCCTGTGACCTGCTCGACCGTTTGTGGCCCTATGTGCATGGCTTTGAACCGGGAGCCGGCTTAGGCTTCATAAACATCACCTCCGCCCGTTGGATCCATCCCGAACGCAGGTCCATACGGAACCAGCCTTCCCCGTTTTTCTCATGGAATCGGGTGGGGGATCGCTTTCCGAACTCCTTCAGATCGTACTGGGTCCAAGTCTTGCCCTTATCCGTGGAAATGATGATGCCCGTGGCCAGCGGCGAGGCCGGAGCACAATGGGAAGCCAGGATCACCCCGTCCTGGATGATCATGTTTCCCGATTCGACTCCCGGATTGAACAGCAGGGTGTGCTTCCGGAGATCGGTCAGATCGGCGGGGTCACACCGGAAGATGCCCCGATCATACGGCTCAGGGCCGTTCGAGTCGCTGATCCAGTAGACTTGTCCATCGACGAAGCTGATTCCCCCGCTCTTGAAACGAGAGTTGGAGACTTCCGATACAAGGACCTTCCAGTTCCACTTGTCCTTCTTCCGGTCGTAAACACCTTTCAGCCAGTGGCATTCATGCCCCCAGCCCCGTGTACCGTCACCTGTACAGGCGTAAAACGCATCTTCGGCCGGATGGTAGGCCACCGTGTGTACGTGGCGCGCCAGAACCGTATTGTTGGGATCGCCGAGCAGAGTCCCTCCCTTGCGGTCGCGGTCGGGACCGCTGTCTGGAAAAAAGGGATTTTGCCCGAAGTGATACGCGATCTTCACCGTGCATCCGCCGTCGGTGGAATAGTAAATGTTAACCGGAGCCGCGCCGCCGATCACGTTGCAGTAGTTCCCCCATACCATCATCTCCACACCGCCGATATCCCAGGAAACCACTCCGGAGAGCGTATGGAAATACCAGCCGGGAAATTCCGGATTCCTGGGAATATGCGGTATGTAGTCCAAACCATCCGGAGCTTTCACCGTTATCTGCCGGTACGTCTTCAGGTTGTCCGTACTCAGGTAAAGCCTCGCCTGCGTGGCGAAGAGAATGTTTCCATTCTTCAGGATGTGGCTGAAGGTGATATCACGGGCATTGGGAAACGCCGCGCTGTACGGCCAGGTGTGCCCGTTGTCTTCCGACAGCAGGATCATCCCGTCCGCATAAGCGAAGGCTTTGTCGCCGCGTTGCGAATCGATGTACTTCCCGGCCGGCTGGGCTCGATACCAGAAGTGATCGGTTTCACCGGATAAGGGCTCGGAGGCAGCGGGATCGGAACCCCGGCCCATCCTGCCGGATAGCAGGATTTCACCGGCAGCCGCCGCCGAGGCGCCCAGGAACCGGCGGCGGGTCGTTCGACCTTCTTGCATCATCCGCAAAATCCTTTCGTTTTTTGGACAGGCAGATTTCATTTTGGATTCGCTCGTATTCCACAAGTGTACGGAGAATTGAATCCGAAAACAAGCAGACTATCCGATAAGATATCGGCTACATGTTAGCAGAGAGATTCTGATAGGAGGGTGACATCCGGGGGCACTTGAGACAGTCCGGTAAAAAAGCAGCCCTCTGAGAGCGACTTATTCCAGTGCGGCATTGCGGCCTTCGAATCGCCTTCTGCCGCACCGGGGTGCGGCAGTCTCAGGTTTGACTTATTGCCGGGCAAGGCACACCGTCCCTCTACAAATACTTTTGCCCTTCTTTCCCGGGATCATGTCATAATCACTGCAATTCTCGGAAGGAGGAAAATCCCTAATGGTAAAGCCACGTGTTTTTTTTGTCCATCATAACGCAGAGGTAATCCCCAGTCTGAAAAAGAAATTTATTAGAATTTTATTTCTCCTTTGCGGTTTCTTTTTAAGGAAGATCGCTCTCTTTTTTCTTTTTCTCCTCCCGCTGCAAGGTGCGCAGGACCCG
>CAZTVS010000171.1:3071-4842 GCA_964617125.1 uncultured Acidobacteriota bacterium | reverse complement strand
GAAGATCGCTCTCTTTTTTCTTTTTCTCCTCCCGCTGCAAGGTGCGCAGGACCCGATCCTCGATAAACGGATGGAGGGAGGGCACCTTCCCATCGGTTTGTGGCAGGAGTTTTCCAAGGCCTGGCCGAATAACCGGACCATAACCATTGTATTTCACGGACACAGCGTACCTGCCGGCTACCATCGAACGCCGGAAGTCAAACCTTTCGAGTCCTATCCCCACCTGGTGATACGGGGCCTCAAGGAACGCTATCCTTATGTCGTCCTGAACGGGACAGTAACCGCCATTGGTGGCGAAGGATCCGGACAAGGCTGCCGGCGGTTCTCCCGGGACGTTTTATCGCTTCGGCCGGATTTGATCTTTCTGGATTATGCCTTGAACGATCGGCGGAGGTCTTTGGAGGAGGCCCGCCAATCCTGGCTGGACATGATCCGGCAAGCCCACACGCTTGGAATTCCCATCATCCTATTGACTCCGACGGGCAGTGAGGATGCCGATTGGCAAAATCCTCGGGATCCGCTGAATCTGGTGGCGGATATGATTCGTGAACTGGGCCGAGAAATGGGGGTTCCCGTTGCCGATGTCTTCGCTGCCTGGAAGGAAGAGCTGCGGAAGGGTACTCCTCAGAAGGAATTGCTCAGCCAGGTCAATCATCCCAACTTAAAAGGACACACCATTGCCGCTCATACGATCCTGGATCTCCTGGATAAGGAAAGCCGAAGAATGAAGGAAAAAGAATGAAATGAAAACGATGCGTCAATATTACATAGACTGGATACGAGTCATCGCCTTCGCCATTCTGATTTTCTATCATACAGGGATGTTTTTTGTCAGTTGGTCTTATCATGTAAAAAATAAGGAAATCATCAGGGGGCTGGAACCCTTCATGATCTTTTTCAATCAATGGCGTCTGCCTCTGTTGTTTTTCATTTCCGGAGTCGGAGTCAGTTTTGCCTTACGATCGAGGACTTCCCTTCAGTTTATTTTGGAACGCACCCGCCGGCTGTTGATTCCTTTAGTCTTCGGAATGTTCTGTATCGTTCCGCCGCAGATTTTTTTTGAACGCCTTCAATACGAGCAATTTTCCGGAAGTTATTGGCAATATTATCCCAAGGTATTGGAATTGAAATCCTATCCTGGAGGCGATTTCAGCTGGCATCATTTATGGTTTCTGATTTATTTGTTCGTCTACTGCCTTCTCTTCCTGCCGCTCTTTCAATTCTTCCGAACCGAACGCGGCCGGGTTTTACTGGATGCCTGGGCCAAAAGGAGCGTTCGACCCTTCATGATCCTTTTCTATGCCCTACCGCTGATGGTTGCTTTCTGGCTACTGTCTCCCCTCTACCCGGTGACCCACAACCTGACGGTCGACTGGTATAATCATGCCGTTTCGATTCCAATTTTTCTTTTCGGCTATCTGCTGGGTTCCCGATCGGAAACCTGGGACATGCTGGAAAGGCATCGTTCGAAATACCTCCTCTTAAGCATCGGCTTGTTCGTGATCCTTTACCTGACGGTCTGGACCCCGATCGTCGATCTGCATTGGCCTTCCATTGGGCGCCTCCTGGTTTTTGGTTTTCTTCGTATGCTGGTTATCTGGTCGACGCTTCTTACCATTTGCGGATATTGTAAGCGTTATGTGAACCGATCCGGAGCTTTCATCACCTATGCCACCGAAGCGGTTTTACCCTACTATATGCTCCATCAAACCATTACCGTTTCCGTGGGGTACTATATTGCCGATTGGGAGATCTTCTGGGGCTGGAAATT
>CAZTVS010000171.1:0-2971 GCA_964617125.1 uncultured Acidobacteriota bacterium | reverse complement strand
CATCCGGGATGGACACCCTCGGAAAAAACCATAGGATACCTGACTTACGATCGGGATAACCTGCATGTCGCGATACATTCTCTCGACTGCCAACCGGACAAAATCAAGGCCTCGGAAAAACGTCGCGAAAATATCCGCCGGGACGATTGGGTGGCCTTTTGTGTCGACACATACGCCGGAGAAAGAGGAACCTATTTCTTCATGGTCACCCCGAAAGGGCTGCAGGACAGCGGAACCCTGAATTACCGGGATGGAAACACCATCAGCGACACCCGGCTGACCTGGCAGAGCGCCGTCAAAATCACTGCCGACGGCTGGGTGGCGGAGATGAAGATCCCGCTGCTGCAGCTGCCCTTCCGGAAAGGGAACCCCAGCGCCATGCGCTTTAAGTTTGCCCGACATATCAGCCGTCTGGAGGAGGAGTATAACTACCCGGAGATTATCGGCGAAAGCAAGCCCCACACGGCCCAGCTGCAGAAACTCTACTTCCACCCCGGGGAATAGCAAATATATCGATCTGAGTAGAAGGATTGAAAATCGGCTTTCTAACGACGATGGCTCTGGAGGAGAATGAGCCGCCGCTGAAGGCGTTCATTAGGAGAGGATTCAACGGATGAAGTAGAGTCTGCGACATCGTCTGAGCGGGTCTTTCTGTATTGTTTCGTCTGTGTTTGTTCTCATTGGATATGGAGGGCATCTTCTTGAATGGTGGCCTGGACGGTATAGGTGCCTCTGGGTTCCTTCCAGTGAAGGCTGCCGCCGTCGGACGAGAGATCGGCCTGCGAAGCCTTGTCAATGGCACTGATCCGCAATCCTTTAGGCAAACGGATGCTTAATACCGCCGAAGACATCCCTTGGTTTTCCGCGGGAAAGGTCACCTTACCGGAGACACGTTTCCCGGTCGCCTCATACCGCATTTGATAAGAAACCTTGCCGAAGTGAGTGGGAGCTTCGGCGATTCCCACCGGTTTGCCGCTTCCCAACCAGCTGCGGTGCAGGCCACGCCCCAGATATAAGACAGACCCTTGTTCCAGGACCAGACTGTCGCGGATCTCCCGGACCACGGCCACCGGGGTCCACAGGTGCTGCCGGTCGCCCGTCGTTTTTTTGGCCATCGGCTCCGGTCCCCGCTCTTCGCACCAGGTATACAACGGAGTGGCATGATTCAGCGTGGCATACAACAAATCGGCGGCCTGATCGCCCTCGTCCCGAACGAGATGGACCTCGGCCAGGTTATCCAAGGCGATGGCCACCCACATTCCGTCCTTCAACCAGCCGGTGTTCATCGGAATTCCGCCGGGACTGATGTTCGATCGGATATGTCGCAGGGTGCCCAGGATGAGCTCGTGGTCGGCATCCAGCAGTTCACACGGGAACAGGGCGTTGAGGGCACCCCAGCGGCTGCCGGACGTTTTTCCAGCCACGCCCGGAATCCAGCGGTATCCGTCCCCCTGGATTGCTCCCCGATCCAAGGCCTGAAGCAGATCCTTCCGTCCGGTTTGATAGATACGGCGCAGCTCTTCCGCCTCGGCCGTATTGCCCAGGATGACGGCCGTTTCCATGGCTACGCGATCGGCATAAACCGCCCAGATATTGTGCGGTAGAAAAATGCCATACAGGTCTTCGCCGTCCATCAGGCCGCAATCGCCCATGCCCCGCGGCATCAGCCCGTAGGTTACCGGCTTAACACCATCCTCCAGAACACGCATGCGCGCCCGTTGTTTCTCCTGCCAGCGTGAAGAAGCCAGCATCCGCGGGTAGATCGCCGTCAGATACTCCCTATCTCCGGTCAGACGATAATGCTCCATGGCAGCCCACGACTTGAATCCGGCAATGCCCCATATCAGATGTCCCCAGGCATTCGGATCGTTCCAATCCCCATCTTCACCCTGCATCTCCATGCAGACTTGAAAGCCTTCGGCAGCCTCCCTGGAAAGCCCGACCTGGTCCAGAGCGATGGCTACAATCGCCCCCTCGACCGTACCGGCGGCACGATACCCTTCGGTGCCCGGTATGCCGGCCACGCGGCCGCCTTCGACCGGCTCGCGCATGATAAAAAGATCTCCCAGGCTGGCGTAGAATCCCGCCTGAACTCCTTCGTCTGGAATCGTCACCCTTACGCTGCGTTCGAGCAGGGTACGCCATTCCTTTTTAGCCGCATCGAACTCCCCAGGCCAGTCGTGCTTGCGCAGCACCGCAAGATCGGCGGCATACCCTTGATAGGGAAAGAGGATCCAACCGATTCTCGTTTCTCCAGCCCGAACCTTCCATTCCGGGCAGAGCATTACCGCCGTACTGATTGGATAATTGTCGGCATCCGGTGCCAGAACAAGGATGCGATCCGCCCGATCGCCCCATCCGGCAAGGAGACAATCCCTATCCCGGGCAGGATCCACATAACCGGGGTTATAGCCGAAAAAACCGCGAAGCGATTTCCCCGGGATACGGAAGATCCGGTCTGCGTTGCCCGCATTGGTCATGGTCAATCGTACAAGGGTGGCTTTTACCCCTCCCGCCGCTTCCAGGAGTAAGGTGACATTTCCACTGGCATAACGATTTTCCAGGATGGGAAGCCATCCTTCGGCGCGCGTCCAGCTGCTGTGGGCAAACGGTTGGCCGTCGACCTCCGGGGTGATTTTCACCGCCCAATCCGTCTTGGGGGTTACAAAAGCCCCCGCCGGATAACGGAGCAGATTATCGAAGCTCCAGGCGACCCGCAGCGCGCCCGGCTCCATATCGAGCAGGGTTTTATGGCTGTTCTCCGGTCTGGCCACGGTCATGCGATGGGGGAAGGAAAAGGCATAGGAAAAATCGACCCGCGGGGATTCCTCACTGGCTTTGAAATCGCTTCCCGGCGCACCATTCCCCAGGACCATCAGCATAAAAATAATCGGAAAAATCCTTGCACCCATCCACCTTTTCATGAACCCATCCTTTCCATCCGTTCGTGGTATCGATTCGCTTCTCGCCC
>CAZTVS010000170.1:0-9417 GCA_964617125.1 uncultured Acidobacteriota bacterium | reverse complement strand
TCGGCAAATAATCACCCCCTGTTCTTCGTTTTGTGGTACATTGTATTTGGGTATACGTTTTATAGAACAGGAAAATTCAAATAATTGGATGTTGGGTTTTATTGATATCCTCCCAAAGGTACAAAAACCGCTGCGATATGTCGGGGGGGAGTGGAACGCTGTCGTAAAGGATCCGGCCAAAGCCAAACTGAAAATCGCGCTGGCTTTTCCGGACACATACGAAATCGGGATGTCTCACCTTGGTTTGCGAATCCTTTACCACCTGCTGAATCAGCAAGAAGATTATCTGGTGGAAAGGGTTTTTGCTCCGTGGACCGATATGGAACGGGAACTGCGGAAGCATTCCCTTCCGCTCTGTTCTTTGGAAAACCACCTGCCTCTCGGGGAGTTTGACGTCCTTGGATTTTCCCTGCAGTACGAACTGAGTTATACCAACCTATTCACAATTCTAGATCTTGGTCGAATCCCTCTCCGATCCGGAGACCGGGGAGACCATCACCCATTCATCATCGCCGGGGGACCTTGTGCCTTCAATCCGGAGCCGATTGCCGATTTTATCGACGCATTCTTGATCGGTGACGGCGAGGAGGCCTTTCCGGAGATGTTGAAGTTATTTGCAACCCTTCGGGAAAAGAAGGGCGGTTCCGAACCGCGTCTTTCCCGGAAAACTCTATGTACCGAGACCGCGCGAATCCCAGGATGGTATGTGCCGTCGCTTTATACGACGGTTGCAGATCCGGTATCCGGACTGGATGCGGTCTATCCCAAATCGGGAGAGAAAGAGAAGGCGGAACAGATCCCTTTTCCAATCGAGCGCCGGTTCGTTGAGAATCTGTCCGATTTTCCTTTCCCCTCCCAACTCATTGTGCCCAACATGGAGATCGTCCACGACCGAGTGGCCGTGGAGATTTCCAGGGGGTGCATGGAAGGCTGCCGCTTCTGTCAGGCAGGGATCATTTACCGGCCCTTGCGGGAACGCCGTCCTTCCGACATTTATCGTTGTATCATGCGTGGGATCCAAACCACAGGCTACGATGACGTCTCCCTGACCTCCCTCTCGGCCGGAAGCTATTGCGGTTTGGGACCGCTGGTGGAAACCCTGATGGAGGAACTGGAAGAGAGAAAAGTTTCCCTTTCGCTCTCATCCATACGTGCCGATGCCCTCTCCGATAAACTGGCCCGGCAGGTAGGACGGGTGCGCCGTACCGGATTCACCATTGCCCCGGAGGCAGGCACCCAGCGTCTTCGCGACGTCATCAACAAAGGCATTACCGAGGCCGATATTCTCCGGTCTGCCGCCAACGCTTTTCGCAACGGCTGGCATCAAATCAAGATGTATTTCATGATCGGGCTCCCGACGGAGACCTGGGAGGACGTGGAAGGAATCGTCCGCCTGGGACAAAAGGTCCTGGAGGAGCTGCGCAGCCTGAAAAAAGGCCGGCGCCCGGAGATCACCATCAGCGTATCCACCTTCATCCCCAAACCGTTTACTCCCTTTCAGTGGGACCGCATGGAGGATATCTCTTCCGTACGGCGTAAACAGGAATTCCTGCGGGATGCACTCCATCGTCATCGTTTGACCTTCAAATGGCACCATACCGACACCAGCTTTCTGGAGGGTGTCTTCGCCCGCGGAGACCGAAGGCTCGGTTCCGTTCTGGAACAAGCCTGGCGGTCCGGCTGCCGTTTTGACGGATGGAGTGAAGAATTACGGCTGGATCGATGGCTGGAGGCCTTCGCCGCATGCAAACTGGATCCAAAACGCTATCTCGAGGAAATTGCTCCCGATTCCCGACTCCCCTGGGAACACCTGACCACAAAGGTTTCCCGGGAACATCTGCAGCAGGAACGCCGCAAGGCCCAGAACGCGGTTCCCACTCCCTCCTGCCTCTCCTCCACCCCGGAGGAGCAAGGGAAGGACAAAGTGACCGTACACTGTAATCATTGCGGACTTGGCTGCGATCCGCGCACCTTTCAAAGCCGGCCATTACAGGGCGAGCAGGATCTGCAAGCCTTGCCTGACCTGGCGAAGAAAGAAACCGCGGTTGAGAAAAGGGAAGACACCGACAAGGAATTTCAACGCTATCAGGTATCCTACGGCAAAAACGGGCTGTTCCGTTTTGCTTCTCATCTGGACCTGATACGAACCATCAGTCGCACTCTGGACCGGGCGGAGATCCGTCTCCGGCAGACACAAGGTTATCATCCCAAGCCTGCGCTCTCCTTTGGACCGGCCCTGGGCCTGGGAGTGGAAAGCACCGGCGAGTGGCTGGAACTGGAGTCGACCGATCGGTGGTCCGAAAATGAATTTCTAGAGAAGGTCAATGCCTGTTGTCCGCAAGGCTTACGTTTTTCCAGATGGCAACCGGTTCCGCAAGAGGCACCGGGATTGAATCGTCTGATCGATTCCGCCGAATATATGGCCGAACCGAAATCCCCCCTGGGGGAAGACGGCCCCTGCTGCAGGGATTTGGCTGTTCGGATGCAGTCTTTGCTGGAAAGCGACAGTATACCCATCCTCCGCAAGAAGCAGGAACAGGAAAAGACGGTAGACATCCGCCCTGTGCTGCAATCGATTCGACTCGTCGAAGGAGACCGGGGACCGGTTCTCCATTTCATTCTGTCGATCAATGGGTCGGTTCACGCCCGGCCGGAAGAGGTCGTGGGATTACTGTTGGAAAACGATGCCTCCGCATGGCGTATTCAACGCAGTCGAATGGGCATGGCGCAGAACAACAACATTTTATCTCCACCGGATTATTTAAACACCCAATGGACCGGCGCTAAAGAGAACATACATGCAAAAAGAGTTAATTGTCAGTAGCAATCGACTGGAAACCAAAGCGGCCATCCTCGAAGACGGCCAGGTAATGGAATTATTCATCGAACGGAGCGAAACCAAGGGAATCCTGGGAAACATCTATAAAGGACGCGTTACCCGTGTCCTGCCCGGTATGCAATCGGCCTTCGTGGATATCGGATTGGAAAGAGACACCTTTCTCTACGTCTCCGATTTCTTTGAAGAGACCGACGAATACGAGCGGCTCTATACCACTCCCCAGGACCAATCCTCTCCATCTGGAGAACAGCGGTCTCAGGACAGGGGAGGTGACCGGCAGGATCGTGGACCACGCCGCCGGGATCGCAACGAACGACAGCGGCCGGGAGGTCCCCGTCCTCCGCAGAATGCCATCGAACTGCCGGCCAACGAGGTCCCGGAAGCCCTGACCGCGGCGATGGAAACCGCGGATGAATTGCCCGGCGATTCGGAAGTGCGGGCCGCACTGGAGGAATGGTTTACCGGTAATCATCTGGATTCGGAAGGCCGGCCTTCAACAGAGGCAGAGAATCAGGCGCCCGTGGAGACCGCTCCCACCGAGGTCCAAAGCACATTCGAATCGCCACTGGATACCGGTGATATGGCTGTGCCTGCATCCATCCCGGAACCGTCACCTCGGACGGATACGGTCGCTCGCTGGGAAGCCGAAAACGTATCCTTTACTCCTCCTTCGATGGCGGATGAAATTCCATTCAAAACGGAAGAAAACCCGGTGCCACCGGCAGCGATCATTACCGAAGCTGTCTCCCCAGCAGATGCATCCCCGGATGCCGATCCGAACCTCGAGGCCAAAGCGGAAAGGGAAACCGGTGATCCTGTGCCTTCCCCTGGGCGCAAGGAACCGGGCGAACAGAGGGAACGTCGTTCCAGAAGTTCTTCCTACCGGGGAAGATCGAGCCGGAATCGGCGGCCGCATTCATCGGCCCGGACAACGTCTGCGGAACCGTCCGCGTCTTCCGAATCAGCCGAACCGATCGTTCCCAAGGACATGAACGCAGAACAACCGGTGGAAAAGGAATCCTCCGCCGAGGAAGCGACCCTGCTTCCGCCCAAGCGCGAATCCGATTTCGAATCGCGGCCTCACCGCCGTCCTGGCGGCAATCGCCGCCGCGGCGGCAATTCCCGGCATCACACCCGCTCCGACAAGGGGGACTTCCCCCCCAGGCAGACCATCAGCGATCTCTTGAAGGAAGGTCAGGAAATCATGGTCCAGGTGGCCAAGGAACCCATTGCCCGCAAGGGGGCACGGGTTACGTCGTATGTGGCCCTCCCCGGACGCTTCCTGGTCTACATGCCTACCGTGGAACATGTGGGCGTTTCCCGCAAAATCGATTCCGAGGCGGAGCGCCAACGGCTGCGTCGTCTGATGACCGAGCTTCGAGCCAACATTCCCGGCGGATTCATTGTCCGCACCGCCTGCGAAGGCAGGACCCGGGAAGAGATCGAAACGGACATCAAATACCTGCACCATGTCTGGGAAGAGGTACGCGCCAAGTATGAAAAAGCCTCGGCTCCGGCCCACATCCATCGGGAGATGGGCCTGGTGCAGAAGATCCTTCGCGATCAGCTCTCCGACGAGTTCCGCATGATTCGCGTGGACGACGAGGAGGAGTATGAGAGGATCCTGGACTTTCTCCATCGCTATCAACCCTCCTTTATCAACCGGGTGAAGCTGTTCACTAAGGACGCCGATATCTTCGATGAATACGGTGTTTCCAACGAAATCAACCGGGCCATGGAATCCAAGATCTGGTTGAAGTCGGGCGGCTATATCGTCATCAACCAGACGGAAGCCCTGGTGGCCATCGACGTTAATACGGGGAAATTTGTCGGCAAAGGAGATAACCTGGAGGACACCATCACCCGTACCAACATGGATGCCGTCAAGGAAGTGGTGCGCCAGATCCGCCTGCGCGATCTGGGAGGAATCATTGTCATCGACTTCATCGATATGGAAGAAAGGAAAAACCGCTACCGAGTGATGGAGCTGCTGCAGCAGGAGATAGCCCAGGATAAGGCTCCTTCCAAGGTTCTGGAATTCAACGAATTCGGACTGGTGGCCATCACCCGCAAGCGGGTCAAGCAATCCCTGGAAAAGACCTTCTGCCAGCCCTGCGCTTACTGCAACGGCAGCGGAATGGTCAAGTCCCTGACCACCGTCTGCTACCAGATCCATGCGGAAATCCAGAAAATCCGGCGCCACATGGATAACGAAAGAGAGATCAGCGTCCGGGTACATCCCGACGTGGCCCGCGCCCTGCGCGGCACGGAAGCCAAGGTCCTGGAGGAGATCGAATTGCTCCTGGGCCGAGAACTGAGCCTCAAGCAGGATCCCACCCTGCATGTCAGCCAATTCGATATCATTTCCTAAATAAGAAAGGGGCGGGATGCAAACCCGCCCTTTCTCCCCCTCCTCGAACCGTTCGTCTTCATCCTTCCGTAAAACACAGAGAATCTCGAAGACGCCCGGCAAATCTTCTCACAAATAAAAAGAGGGGGCCGGTTTTGATTCCCGGCCCCCTCTCTTCGAGAACAGGGGATTAGCCTGTCCCTTGAGGTTTAGAAGTAGTATTTCAGACCGAACTGGATGTTCCGTGCATTTTGCACCTGGCCGGTGATGGTACCGAAGCTGGCCAGGTCGGTAATATTCCGTCCCGGCGGGCCAAAGCTGACGTGGTTCAGGGCATTGAAGAACTCCACGCGGAAGTCGATGTAGTTCGATTCCCTGATGTTGAACTTCTTACCCACGGACAAATCCATGTTGAAATAGCTCGGAGCCCGTTCCGATCCTACACCGGCGTTTCCGAAGGAACCATAGTTAGGAACACCGTAAGCGCAGGTTCCAGAATCCGCGCCGGTGGTGCAGAAGGTGGTCGAATCCACCGGTCCCCAGAACCGATCTACCGTCTGGGACGAGTAATTCAAACTGCGGTAACGATTGGCCCGAACGTTGCCACGAACCGACTGCAGCGTATTGGCCTGGTGGGCGGAGGCCATAATGGTGACCGGAAATCCCGAATGGGCGGATACGAAATAGTTGATATTCCATCCGCCTAATAGTAGATCCAGTGCCCTGTTCATTCCGCTGCCAAACCTCTGTCCTTTACCGAAAGGAAGAGCAGCCAGGCCGCCGAAGGTCATGTTATGGCGGGCATCGAAGCAGGCCACACCGTAATTGCCGTGGCGATCATAGGCATTCTGCCAGTAGGCACCTTCCGCATTCACCGAACCGCAACCGTAGTACCCCAGGTTGTCGGTCAGAGTCTTGGAGAAGGTATATTGTCCGAGCACTTCCAGCCCGTAAACCATACGCTGACGGACGCTGGTTTGCAGGGCGTTGTACGTCATGGTTCCGCTCGATTCCGTCAAGGCGATGTTGCCCAGCGCAGGAAGGAGAGTGGCCAGAGGCCGCCGGGTGTTGATGGGCGCCCAGGTTTTAGGATCGCCTGTGCCCGGCTTCGGCTGGTTGGCCTCGTGGGGAACCACCAGATGGGTTCCTCTCTGGCCGACATAAGACGCCGTTGCGGAAGTGGACTTGGTCAACTGGTATTCCAGTGCTAAGTTGAACTGATTGGTAAACTGCGGACGCAGGTTGAGATCCCAGGCACGTCCTTGCAGTGAATAGGGTGTGGCATTCGGACTGTCGAAAGAAGCTCCGGCTTTGGTATCGGAGAAACCGGTGGTTATATCGCCGGGGGATTTGATATCGTAGGTGATGTCGCTCTCCACGGCAAAGGGAGGATTCATCGCCAACCGTAGATTCGCGCCCGTTCCCTCCAGGAAGCTGGTAAAGGCGTAACCGGCACGGATCACCATCTTGTTGCAGAACAGATCCGGTGTCCAGGCCATACCAATTCTGGGCATGAACTGCTTCCAATAAGGCTTGTAGAGAGCTCGGCCATATTCGGTTTTGCCCGGGTAGATCAACTGGCCGGTGTAGGTATTCACGTTCACCTGCCGGTCGCCCACTTCATAGATGGGACTGGCATATTCCCATCGTAGGCCAAGGTTGATCGTCAGATTTTTTTTCGCTTTCCAATCGTCCTGGAAGAAGATAGCGTTGCGCCAATGGCGGTGTCCCCATTTTCCGGTGACCACTCCACGGCCTTTACTGGCCAACAGATTCAACAGAAAGTCGGCATAATCCAGACCGGTATAACTGCCATTGTATCTGAACAGACCCAGAGCGCCGTTGTTGCCGGCATAATAGCGGTTTTGGTGAATGCGAACCATCTGGCCGCCCATTTTGAAAAGATGGGCACCTTTGGAAAAGGTGAGGGTATCGTTCAACTGATATTTGTTGTCCATCGTGGAACCGATACTGGCACCGGAACCGATCGCGGTCAAACCGCCGCCTATCGTAATTTGGCTTAGCCCGGCAATGGGCTGACCTCCGGTGATGCCGAATTTGGCATTGCCGTCCATGCCCAGTTTGCCTGACCAGTCATACTGCATGTCGTCGATGCCGATGCGGCTGTAGGCAATACGTGTCTCGTTGACCACCCGAGGACTGAAGGTTCGGGTCCAGCCGATCTGTATACTCGAAGTCGGCCCTTCCGTGCCGCCGGTCATGGAGGTAGGAAGCACCGTCTTGGAGGTGAAGCTCTTGTATTTGGCGTAAGACCACCGTCCCGTAATCAGGTCATTATCGTTGACGCGATAATCGATTTTGGCATCCCCCTGATGGTTTCGCAGTAAGCTGCGTGTGCCGGAACCGTAGTTACTCGTCACACCCAACGAACCTGTACCGGTCTGGGTGGGCAACGGATAGAGATCCGTATGAGAGAAGAGATACTTGGCTGCAGGGTTAACAATACGCGTTTCCGGGATAATATTTCCCGGGAAGGGCTGTCCGGTGAGAGGATCCTTTACAATCTGACCGGTCTTCAGGAAATCGGACAGGTCTCCCTTGCGCCACGCCGCCGGAGCGACAGAGGCTGTTCCGGTTCCCATTCCCCGCTGTTCTGTTCCTTCGTAGTCACCAAAGAAGAACAGCTTGTTCTTGATGATTGGCCCGCCGATGGTTCCGCCGAAGATGTTCCGCCGGAAGGGAGATCTCTTCTGGGTAGAAGCAACGCGGTTGCGGAAGAAACCGTTGGCATCCAGGGCTTCATTACGGAAAAATTCAAATACGTTTCCGTGAAATTCATTGGTCCCGCTCTTCAGGGTCATGTTGACCACGGCACCGCCGACGTTCCCGAACTCTCCGCCGCCGTTTCCGGTAATTACCTTGACCTCTTCGAGGGCGTCGACATTGGGGTTATATCCGATACGATTATCCATGGAATCGTTCACGTCCACGCCGTCCAGTAGGAAGTTATTGGTCTGTTCCCGGTTGCCGTTGACCTGCGGTCGGCTGCCGCTGCCCTGGAACCGGCCGGAAGTATTCATAGAGTTAGGACTGGTGCTGATGGCCCCGGGGATAAGCAGGGTCAGAGTAGCGAAGTTGCGTCCATTCAAGGGAATGGAAGTCAGCTTGGTGGAAGTGACCGTGTCGCCGGTAGCCGTCGATTCCGTCTGTAGGATCGCACTGTTGGCGGTAATTTCTATCGTTTCGGAAGAACTTCCGACTTCGAGCTTGACATCCATGCGGGCGACCTGGTTGACCTCCAGTTTGAAGGGTCCCAGAACTACCTTTTTAAAACCCTGCAATTCGGCTTCCACCGTGTAATTGCCGACCGGTAGAAAGACCAGGTTGTAAACACCGACTTCATTGGATAAGCCGTTGAAGGTTACATTCGTTCCGGTGTTCGTTGCTATGATTTTAACATTGGGAACGATGGCTCCGCTCGGATCCATTACCGTACCGGTTATCGAACCGGTAATGGTTTGAGCCGTTGCCATTCCTACAAGGCAAAACAAGACTGCAAAACAAGATACGAGAATTTTTCTCATCTATTAACCTCCTGACGATAAGTGCCGATTCTTAACCGACTGGATAGCAACAGTCATTTGCCTTGCTGGCTTGTGCAATCATTCCAATTCGTAAAAATCGACTAGAATAACATGTTAGGGTATAAGCAATAGATGAGCCACTGTAACGATAAAGTAAGGGGTAATAATAACTGTATGAAAAGATTAGCCTTATTTATTTAAGCGCAAAGGTCGCTCAATACAGAAGATTAGTATTGCGTCCAATATTATGGATGGCATCCAATGATTTGGATCAATGATTGGTTTTTTCTTCTCAAATACGTAGCGGAAGAAAGAACGGAAACCGATAGGGCTGGAACAGTTGAGCCCGAAGTGAGTCTGCATCGCTGAAAAGTGTATCAGCTGTTGTATGGGCACCCCTCGCGGGTGCCCTTGCCGCGTACAGGGCAAAACCGTGGAACATGAACATAGGGGATGGCCGGCAGGGTGACCGCAAGGGTCGCCCTGCTACTCATAATATTTCCGTGTGAATGCAGAAATGGCTGAATAAGCGATTTTTTTTCGGCTGCATCAAGTGCGGTAGGGGTAACAAAAAAGGGCTGGAATGTCTCCAGCCCCCGGGGTTAAATGCTTTTGTCGAACCGGAGAGGATTACATGCTCCAACCCTGCCGGAAATTGGGTTTGACCAGAGCGTTGGCCTCTT
>CAZTVS010000169.1:0-9536 GCA_964617125.1 uncultured Acidobacteriota bacterium | reverse complement strand
GTCAGGAGTCGTGACCTCCGGCGTCATGATAAATGACACAACGCCCCTCGTTTCCGCGCCACGCATCCCGAAAAAGCTTGCAACACGATGTCATTCTATGTGTTACAGGCTTTTACCCTGTTTGGTCCGCCTGTTGCTATGTATAAGAATGTTCGGAAATAAACAGGAATCAGGCAAAAACAAACAGGAAAAGGGAGGAAGCCATGAATCGACAAACATTAAAAAGAGGCATTCAGCTGTTGGGATCGATCCTGATGGCATTTTATCTTTGCGCCGGTTTTTCTACCGAGGCCTCGGCGCAATGGAAGAAGAGAATTCCATGCAACCAGGATTCTTATTCTGTACCCTTCGGATCGGAAAATCTGCGCGTAATTGTCAAGTTTAAAGAGGGCAGCCAGATGCGATTGCGTGAGGGGAAACTGGTTCAGGCCGCCCGAAGTTCAGCGGGCGGTAACCGGCATCAGCTGGAGCACCAGGTATTGGCGGAATCCATGGAGGCCACCAGGCTTAGTCGTCAGGTGGATCCCTACCTCGCTGATCAGAGGATGCACCGGCTGTTCGTTCGCAGCGAAGATGTCCTGGACCAGGAGAAGGCCACCCTCGAGCCTCTGGCAGGCGAGGAGCTGGCTGACTTGAATTTGTACTATCGGGTGGACAACCTGACTGCCGCCGAGGCGCAGACTCTTATCGCCCAGTTTCGCACTTCCGGTCTGGTGGAGACCGCCTACCTGGAGCCGCGCTTTGCACCCGCCGTATTTGGTGACCCTCAACCGTCCGCCACTTCGGATTACAGCTCGCAGCAGGGATATCTGGAGGCCGCTCCTGCGGGTGTCGACGCGCGTTATGCCTGGACGGTCAATGGAGGGAAGGGAACCGGTGTCACGGTAATGGATATCGAGGGTGCGTGGAACACCACCCACGAAGATTTGCAGGACAAGGCCTATGGCAATATCGTAGCCGGATCTCCCTATACGACAGACGAGGGTTGGGTGAATCACGGAACGGCTGTGATCGGCGAAATCGTTGGCTCGCAGAATAGCTTCGGGATCACCGGAATCGCCCACGGCGCCGCCATCAAAATGGCCTCGATCGGAGAAATCGGCGTAGCGGCGGCCCTGGATGCGGCCGGCAGCAATCTACAGGCCGGAGATGTCGTCCTGATTGAACTGCATGCACCCGGTCCGAGTTACAATTTCCAGGAACGCGCAGATCAAAAAGGGTATATCGCTGTCGAATATTGGTCCGATGTCTACGATGCCATCCGCCGCCTGACCGCCAAAGGCATCATCGTCGTGGAGGCCGCCGGTAACGGCGCGGAAAATCTGGACGACTCCATTTATAACAACGCCTTCCAGCGCAACACCCGCGATTCCCAGGCGATTCTGGTGGGTGCCGGGGCCCCGCCCAGCGGCAACTATGGGGCCGATCGGTCCCGTTTGGACTTTTCCAACTTCGGCAGCCGTGTCGATGTACAGGGTTGGGGACGCGAGGTGTTTACCGCCGGGTACGGTGATTACCAGGGCGGCAATCAGAATTCATGGTATACCGACAGCTTTTCCGGTACCTCCAGTGCTTCTCCCATTGTCACGGGTGCCGTTGCCTGTATTCAGGGGGCTTTGAAAGCCGCCGGACAAAACGTACTCAGCCCTGTGGCTATCCGGACCCTGCTGGCAAACACCGGCAGCGCCCAACAGAATTCCGCCTATTCCTCGACAAGCCAGCACATCGGTCCCCGGCCGAACCTGCGTGCAGCTCTCGAATCTCTGAATCTCAGCGGCGATGGCCAGGATGGAGACGATGACGACGGCGACGACCAGGACGATCAGCAAAAAGAATGGCATCTGGTCGATGTGAATGCGGGATCGCCGCATCCCTATCCCAATTACTATCAATGGGGCCACTACTATAAAAAAGAAGGGGCCGAACAGGTGGCCATTCACTTCTCCCGGTTTTCCACCGAGGAGGATTACGACTACGTCCTCGTCTATGACGGAAACGACCGGCTCCAGGCGGTATATACCGGTCGCCAGGATCCTTTCTGGGTAACGGTTGCCGGTGATTATATCAAGATCATCCTGGTCAGTGATGCCTGGATCACCAGTTTTGGCTATCAGATCGATCAGGTGGCTTATTATCAATAAAAAACATGCCATAGAAAATTGTGTCAGCTGTTGTAGGGGCACGGCACGCCGTGCCCCTACTCTTTTTTTAGGGAAGTCAGTTGAGAAGCGTCAGAAAATGATATTTTACGAGTCCATCCTCTCCGGTACGTTTGCCTCGAGCGTGAATCGGATCTGCCTCTGACGATCCGGTTTACGCCATTCCTTTTTTCAGGGTATTATTTCCGAGAAACAAAAAGGATCCCGTGAGAGCGGGTAATAATTGTTCTTTCCGGCATAGGACCAGGATTTCCGATGTCCCAGACAATCTGTCCACACTGCAGACAACCGGTTTTTTCCCCGGCGAAGCAGAGTTCGACTTCCGCCGGTCCAACCGGCATGTCCGGTAAGGATGATTTGGATTTACAGAAGATCCTTTTTATCGGCACCGCGGTCAACTCTACTCTGAATCTGGAAACGGTATTGAGCCTGGTTCTGGACTATTCCATGGAAATCACGCAGGCCCAGCGCGGCTATATCTTTTTACGGCAGGAGGGCGGGGAACTGGCGATGAGACTGGCCCGGGAGCCGAATACGGCATCCGAGCCTGCGTCCCTGCGACCAATCAGCCGAAGTGCTCTGGAACTGGCCGTGCAAAAAGGCCGGGTGGTCGCCACCCTCAATGCCCAGGGAGATGACCGGTTCTCCGAATCGGGTAGCGTTTTCGCTCTGGGGCTGCAGACCATCGTCTGCCTTCCCCTCCAGACCCGACGGGAAACGACCGATCCCTCGACGGTTGCCCCCTCCCCCCATGTCAACGGGGCCATCTATCTGGATAGCTCCCTGCCTCTGCAGTACTTCACCCGACAACAACAATCCTTGCTGGAGGTAATGGCCAACAGCGCCGCTACCGCCATCGAAAACGCCCGACTCTATCAGGCCGTAGAGCAGCAGGCACTTGCCCTCCAGGCGGCCGCCGATAATCTGGAAGGCCTGGTACGGCAGCGCACTGCCGAACTGGACCAAAAAAACCGGGAACTGACGGACAAGATCACCGAACTGCAGGACCTGCAGGCACGGCTGGTGCAGTCGGAAAAGATGGCTACGATCGGTACGCTAGCCGGGGGCGTGGCCCATGAGATCAACAATCCGCTGGGAGCCATTACCAGCAACGTTCAGCG
Source organism: uncultured Acidobacteriota bacterium (assembly GCA_964617125.1). Taxonomy (GTDB): domain Bacteria; phylum Acidobacteriota; class UBA6911; order CAINFC01; family CAINFC01; genus CAZTVS01. Next base: position 6,256 of record CAZTVS010000169.1, on the reverse strand, counting down.
CATCCTTCGCTTTTCCTGCCCGGAAGGACGGCACATAGAGAGTGCCCGGCTGATCGAGGAAGGAGCCCGGCGCTGTACCTCCATTGTGGAAAAACTCTTGACCTATTCCCGCAAATCCGACAGTACCCTGGCCCCGACGGATTTGAATACCGTCCTGGACAGCACCCTGGATCTTTTAGGACACCATTTCCGCATGGACAACATCCGTCTGGAAAAGCAGTATAGCCGGTTGCCTTTGACCCCGGCTAACCATAACGAACTGGCCCAGGTAATCGGGAACCTGCTGATCAATGCCAAGGATTCCATCCGTGCCACACTGAACGACAAAAAGACCTTCGGCACCATCATCCTGCGTACCTATGCCGACGCAGAGGCCATCTATCTGGAGGTGCAGGACGACGGAACCGGTATCCCGCCGGAAACGCTACCCAAGATTTTCGATCCCTTCTATACCAGCAAGGAGGTCGGATCCGGGACGGGTTTAGGGCTCTACGTCAGCCTCGGGTTGATACGCCGCTACGGAGGCGATATCGAGGTCGAATCTCCTCCTGTGGGAGGCGCCCTGTTCCGACTGGTTCTTCCCCGCATCGGCAAGCCAGCAGCCGGTGCGGTATTCCCTGGGACAACCGGTCATGACTGAAAAGATACTGGTAGTGGATGACGATCCTCTGATGCTGCAATCCTTGCAGCTGCGCCTGGGGGATGAGGGATACCGGGTGCAAACGGCGAGTGACGGCTATGCGGCCCTGGAATGCTGCGATCATACCGATTTCGATTTGATCATCTGTGATGTCAAGATGCCCGGAATCGACGGTCTGGAAACCTTGCGGCGCATTCGACGGAACCATCCCGACATCCGATCGATCCTGATCACCGGATTTGCCGGCACCGAGGCCCCGATCCAGGCCATCCGCCTGGGAGTCAGCGATTACCTCTACAAACCCTTCGAGGACGAACAGTTCATCCATTGTGTGCATCAGGTCCTCAAGGAGTTACAGCTGGAAAGAGAAAACCGGCGGCTGCTGGCGGAACTGCAGACGCAGAACCAGAAGTTGAATCTGCAGGTGAAGGTTTTTCGCGACCGCGAGAAAAGGTATTTTGATTTCGAAAACATGATCGGGAGCAGTCCGGTCATGACGGATTTGTTCCAGAAGGTGCGCCAGCTGGCCCAGACCCGCTCGACCGTCCTGCTGCTGGGCGAGAGCGGGACGGGAAAGGAACTGGTGGCCCGGGCCATCCACAACTCCGGCCCACGGAGCAAGGAATGCTTTGTGGCCATCAATTGCTCGGCCATCTCCCGCGAGCTTCTGGAAAGCGAGCTTTTCGGGCATCGCAAGGGGGCCTTCACCGGTGCCGATTCCGAGCATCGCGGCCTGCTGGAGGTAGCCAGTGGAGGAACCGTACTCCTGGACGAGATCGGCGATATGCCCGTGGAGCTGCAAGCCAAGCTGCTGCGGGTTCTGGAGCAGGGTACCCTGCGACGTGTGGGGGAAAGCACCGAGCGGCGCATCGATGCCCGGATCATCTCCGCCACCAATGTCGATCTGACCCGGCGGATTGCCGAAGGGGCATTCCGTCAGGACCTTTTTTATCGTCTGAATACAATCACCTTGCGTATCCCCACCCTGCGGGAACGCCCGGAGGACATCCCCAGGATCGCCGAACATTTTTTAAAAACCTATGCCGCTGAACAGGGAAAACACCTTCTGGGATTTTGCCCGGCTACGCAACGATGGATGCAGCAACATAGCTGGAAAGGAAATGTCCGCGAGCTGCGCAATGCTGTCGAACGGGCTGTGATCTTTGCCGAGGAGGGGACGACCATCGGATGGGACCTGCTGCCGGGTGAAGAGTTCTCTCCGCAGAAGATGCCCGAAATGGCCCCAGAGGATTCTCAGGAGGAAAATTGGAATCAAAGGGTGGGCCGGTTCGAGCGGCAGCTCCTTCTCGAAGCCCTGCAAAAGTCACAGGGAAATGTTACGCAGGCCGCCCGTATCCTGGGTCTCTCCCGTACCAACCTGCACAATAAGCTGACCAAACATCGCCTGACGCCGTCGCCCGGTTCCGTGTAAACAAACAGGAGCGTTCTTGACGAGGCGGCAAAAAATCATGTTATAGAAAATAGCATCAGCTGTTGTAGGGGCACGGCGTGCCGTGCCCAAAGGGAGCCCCATTCCTACAGTCGCCAGGGCACGGCGTGCCGTGCCCCTACTCGAAAATTTTATGAGTCAGTTAAGAAACTCTTGAAAATGGTATTTTTGCGGCTTCATCATTCTTAAGATCGGATCGCCAGAATAAAAGGATCGCAAGAGAGGTAGTATAGAGACGGGTGGAGAGGATCCCGCAGGAACATGGGACAGCGCCAAGGAATCGTTTGTATCCATCTGGATGCAGGCAGCCTGACGATTGCCCCGGGCGGGTCATTCGGAATAATATATTCTAAACCCGAAGGTCATAGCTAAGGAGAAGCGCAATGATTACATGGATGATAAGTTGGGTCGGCATTTGCACCATCGGTTTTTTCGTGTTGATGTATATCCTTTGTGGCTTTTGTCTGATCGGTCCCAATCAGGTGGGAATACTCACGAAAAACATGTTCGGTAAAAAAATGCCGGAAGGACAGATCATAGCGCGCCATGGGGAGATCGGCGTGCAGGCAAAGACCCTGATGCCCGGGCTTTACTGGAGGATGCCGATCATATGGTCTTTCGCCAAGGTTCCGGTAGTGGCCATCGACAACGACAGCATCGGCGTGGTCGAATCGATCGATGGCGAACCGCTGCCCAAGGGCAGAGTCCTGGCCGACGAGGTGGAATGCAATCAATTTCAGGATGCCGAGATGTTCCTCTCCAACCATGGGAAGAAGGGTCCTCAGGTCGGAATCCTGCGTCCGGGGACCTACCGTATCAATTCCAGGCTCTTCTTTATCGATATGGTTCCTGCCGTGAAAATTGCCGAAAATACGGTTGGGATCGCCGTCGCCAAAGACGGCATCCCGTTGCCCACAGGCTATATCATTGCCCCGAAAGCCCAGAATCCCGATGGTGCCGAAGCGGATCACAAGGCTTTTCAAAACGGGCAGCTCTTCATCGACAGCAAGGGATACCGGGGACCGCAGCTGGATACCCTGCAGCCCGGTATTTATTACATCAATCCCAACCTGTTCGACATTAAGCTCGCGGATGTAGCCGAGGTTTTACCGGGATATGTGGCTGTCATCCGCTCCAATGTGGGATTGGAGCTGGAGAGGACTCCTCATGGGCCCAACCTGACTACCGGGGAAGGCAGGCTGGCCGGTCCGATCCATGAAGATGTGGAAAAGATACTGATCACCAACAAATTCACCCGCGGCATCTGGCGTGAGCCGATCGCCCCGGGGAAATACAACCTGAACACGATTGCCTTCTCCGTCTATCAGGTGCCTACCTCCGCCGTTACCATCGACTGGGCCAGCGAAGGAAGGATCGGGACGGAGGTCAAAGGAATCAAGCCGAAAGAGGCGAAAGACGCCGGTGTACTGTACAGTTTCGACCCCTTGAAGGTTACCTCGAAAGACGGCTTCCAGCTGGAAGTGAATGTCCGCATGGTGATCCGGGTCCAGCCCGCGAACGCGGCTTATGTCATAGCCAGGTTCGGGTCCGTGGCCAATCTGATCGATCAGATCGTGCATCCCTTGATCGATTCCTCTTTCCGGAACAAGGCCGGCGAGAAGAAGGCGATCGACTTTTTCCAGAGCCGTACCGACCTGCAGACCGAGGCCCTGATCCATGCCAAGGAGAAATTCTCCGAATACAATGTCGAGGCCCAGAACCTGCTCATTGCCTATATCGACATACCCAAGGACCTGCTGGACACGCAGACCAAGAAGGAGATCGCCAACCAGCAGCAGGCCCAATACGATCAGGAGGCGATGGCCCAGGAGAAACGTATTGCCGTCATGGAAAAATCAGCCCGGGCGGACAAACAGAAAGACGTCATCGATGCCAAATTGTCTATCGACATCAATAACGACAGGGCGGAAGCCAAGGTCAGGGAGGCCGACGGCAACCGGCGTGCCGTGATTCTCCAGGCCCAGGGTACCAGGGAGTCCACCATCCTGACGGCGCAGGGCACCAAGGAGTCCACCATCCTCGTGGCTGATGCCAATTCCTATAAAAGCAAAATCGAGGGGGATGGTGTGGCTGCCGCCTATAATGCCCAGAAGGAAGCCATCGGCCAGCAGAATGTGGCCATTATCAAACTTGTACAGGAGATTGCCGCCGGCAAAATCCAGATCGTGCCCCAGGTTCTGGTCGGGGGAGGGGAGGGTGCCGCCGGCGGTAACCTGTTCAATGCCTGGCTGTCGCAAATGATCGCGCAGAACGTGTCGAAACAAGAGAAGCAAGAGGGAAAGGTGATGGAGTAGTATGAAATATGTCATAGGCGTCATGCGCCCAAGATTTCTTTTGCTGGCGGTCGCCTGCGTCTTCCTTGGCCTTGCGGCCGCGGCAGGGGCGGGACATGAGATCAACCTGGGGCACGCCATCCTGTGTTTTCTGGGTGGCGTGCTGGTTCATGGAAGTGTGAATGCCTTCAACGAGTATGAAGATATCAAGAGCGGACTGGACTTCAGGACTTCACGTACCCCGTTCAGCGGCGGAAGCGGCACGCTGGTTCCCGTTCCCGCCAAGCTGCCGGTCGCGCTGTGGACAGGGATCGTGACTGCGGCCATCTGCATGGTTATAGGAGTTTACTTCTTCCTTCTTTACGGATGGCCGATACTGGCTATCGGAGCACTCGGCCTTTTCATCGTCGTCATCTATACTCCCTGGCTGAATAAAATCCCGCTGCTCTGCCTGATCGCTCCGGGATTGGGTTTCGGAACTCTGATGGTGAACGGCACCTACTTTGCCCTTACCGGTACCTTTTCCGAGACGGCCCTGCTGGTCTCTTTCGTGCCTTTCTTTTTGGTCAGTAACCTGCTGCTTCTGAACCAGTTTCCCGATGTGGAGGCGGACCTAACCGTCGGGCGCAAGCATCTCCCCATTTTGATCGGAAGAAAAGCCAGTGCCTGGATCTTTGCTGCCTTCGTGCTGGCTACCTATCTGACCATCATTCTGGGAGTTGCGGTGAAGCTGACGCCGTTATGGACCCTGGCCGGGCTTGCTTCGGTTGTTTTTGCCCTTCCGGCGGTCAAGGGTGCCCTGGAGCATCCGGACGATTTGCCCAAGCTGGGTCCTTCTATGGGGCAGAACGTTCTCTTGAATCTGATCACCCCGGTGCTACTGGGGATCGGACTATGGATCGGTTGATTCCTCACCGGCGCCCATCTTCCTTTTCATATCTTGGGGAAGGGGGACTTTGGTGTTTTTTGCAAAATCGTATAAAACAATGATGTCCTGTGCTTCGGCGCAGATCTCATTCTTGTCGTTGCAAACGCGATGTTGTATCCGGAAGCTGGTGTTTTTCACCAGATCCACCCGGGAATCGACGGTTGCCATGCCCGGATAGAACAGGGGTTGGCAAAATTGACAGGTCACCGAGGCCAGTATCGGTCCGATGCCTGTTTTCGAGTGCGATTGCATCAAACCGATATTTTCCAGGTACTGGACCCGTGCCGTCTGCACGTATCTCAAAATGGCCAGATTGTTCACATGACCGAAAGGATCGATCTCACACCAGTCAATACGAAATTCGGTCTTTGTTGTAGGACTTTCCATTCGCTGCCTTTTCTTTCCAAGTGCGGATTCGCACGTTCCAGTGTAATGTACATAAAGTAGCCGGAACTTACAATTCTGGATTATATAATGAAGTCGCAAAAAATCAGGAGGTTTGTAGTTCCGCGTTTACGCGGCATCCCATTGCAGATCTTATGCCAGGGCGGCAATCTCGATGCAACATACGACGTATTTGGAGTGCAGCGGCTCGACGCTGCTTTTCTCCGGGCCACCTCGGTGGCCCGAACCCCGCGAGCCGAGGCTCGCTGCACAAAGCAGTGCCAAGGCACCACACTCCATAAAAATGCCCGGATGACATCATGCACCGGTACCTATTATCGACTTTTTGTCATGCCGTCGAGTTTGACGAGACGGTAAAAAGTCCTGGGAGCGCCGGCGTTCCGCCGGTAAAAGCAATGGAAATAACAAGAGATTTACGAAAAGAAACGGAACAACGATTTTACCGGGCTGTCAAATTTTACGGAATGTTATTCGTTAGTCCAGAAAGGATACCCATGAAATTCCCGAACCGGCTTGTTCTAGTCACCTCTCTGATTCTG
>CAZTVS010000168.1:3758-9541 GCA_964617125.1 uncultured Acidobacteriota bacterium | reverse complement strand
GGTACCCAACGTTCTCCCTGGAAAGCGGTTTTTACTTGTTCGAAAGCAAAAAGAAGATCCCGGATTCCGCCGCCGAACCCTCGGAACAGCACATCTGCGATCTTTTAGAACAGCGGAAATGGCGTAAGGCGCGCGATGAAGCCAAGCTTGGCGCCAAAAAGGAGCCGGCGCGTTTTCTGACTCTGATCGTTCGGGCCAATATCGGACTGGCCCAGGAGATGATCTCCAAGGGGTTGCATTCCGAAGCGAGGCAGGTCATCTCTTACCTGAAAACGATCGCTCCTCCGGAAACGGTACTGCTGCTGGAAGCGCAGATGGATGCCGGGAGCGCCTCGACCGCCGGGAAGGCAACGTCGCTGCTGGCCATCCTGAATCATGCTTCTCTCCCCGAAGCAGATGCGGTCCGGCACGATGCGGCCGACCGGCTGGTGTTGCTGTTCGATCCCCAACTCGACTCCGATCGCCCGGAGCACGCCGCCACGATCCGGGAAGTCCAGGCGATATGGAGCGCGCTACAAGCCGTCTCGGAAAAGTCCTGGGAGAAGGCCGGCGAAACGCTGCGATCGGTGGGCGCCCGCTCCCCCTTCCGCTTCTGGCGCCTGTTTATCAAGGGACAGATCGCCTTTCACCGTAAGGACTTCGCGACGGCAAGGCGCTGCTTCGCCGAGCTCCCGCCGGACACCGTTCCGGGGCGAGCCAGACGATTGTATGCGCTGTGGATGGATACGGAACCGGCAGTCCGGAAGGCCATCGCTTTCGAGGAGCCGCTGATCCGGGCCTTCGGTCGCATGGCCGGACATTCCGATATGGTTCCGCTGTTGCTCGGTGCGGAAAAAAAGGCCGGAAAAGAACGCTACCCAACCGATATCCGGCGGCATTTTCCGGAGGGGCTTCCCGGTTTTCCCTCCCTCCGCCCCGATCTGATCGGCGCCCTCACCGATTTTTATTTTCACACCCTGCTGTTGGCGTGCCAAAATCCCTATTCCCCTTATCCCGACCTGCTCGACGATCTGGTGAACAGCCGGGATTGGGAAAACGATACCGAGAGGATGCTGTTCCTGCAAAGCTGGTGCTTCTTCTTCCTGGAGAGGGCCTACACCGCCAAATGGCAGTCGCGCTGGCGGGACTTTCTCGGCCTCCAGGAAAAGTTCTATGGAAAGAGTCGCCGGTTTCGATCGATGGGTTACTTGTGGGCGGCCGGCCTCCTGATTCAACCGAACTCCATGGCCGTCTCTCAGATGCAACTCCCCTCGGATCGTCTACCGATCGAGACCCGTCATGCCAAAAAGGCGATGGAGCTATTACAAAAAAGCATTCAGGAAGATCCCGGACAACGGCAGGCCTACGTTCTCCTAGCCAAATTATTGCAAATACTCGGTCGAAGCAAAGAATACCGAACCCTTTTCGAGACCATGAGCGAACGTTTCCCCATGGACAAGGAAATTTTAACGGCGGCGGCCGGCCTGTGCCTGGAGCGAAACGAATTTCAGAAAGGAGTGGCCTACCTGGAAAGCGCCCTCCGTATCGACCGCCTGGATCCCCTGCTTGCCGACATGTATGTACGGGCCCAACTCATGTTCATCCGCCAACACTATGAAAAAGGAAACGTGCAAGAGGCCCGCAAGATCATGGATTTTCTGGAGAGCTCGGAGTACATCCTCGATACCCAGGACAATTTCGACCGCAGCCGTTGGACCCTCTTTCTGCGGCGGGGATTGATGGAGAAGGGTTTTGTCGGCGAGGAAGCGGCCTTCGCCTGGCTGCAAAAGGCCTCGGCCTCGGCCCCCTCGGAAGCGGTCTGTCTCCTGCAATCGCTCCTCCTGTGGGGGTTGTATCGTCCGAAAGAAAATCCCCATCTGAATCCTTTCGACAAGCCGTTACGAGCCTTCCTGACGAAACGCTCCGATGTGGGTCAGGCCCTATGGCTGTTGAGGCTATATCGATATTTCTCCTTCTTCGGGAACGTTCCCCATCGGAAACGAGCCGACGACATGATCGTCCTGTGCCTGAAGGCCGCCGGCAAGCAGCCCTTCCGGCGGGAGGAGTTCCTGCAGCTGGTGGAGCTTTTGCCTCCCGAAAATCCTTTCACCCTATGCCTGCGTTCCTATCTGCAACGATTGCTGCAACAGGATGCCAAAGATCCCCTGGCTCGCTTCTTCATGATTTTTTACCGGTTCGAGAAATTCCAATCGCCGGGCGAACGATCGGAAAAGCTGAAAGAAATCCTGGAGGAAGCGATCGCCAGGAGAGAGGATCAGGCCATACGGCTGATCCGGCGCGAGCTGGAAAAGGAGGCGAAACCGAAGGGGTATCCGCCGCCGCCCGATCTCTTCGACGACGACTTCGACGATGACTTGGACGAGATGGCGGAAAACGTCCCCGACTATTTGATGGAACTGCTCTTCGACGAGGTGGAGCGGATAGCGAAGAAGGAGCGCCGACGGTCCGGCGGTCGGAAACCGCTTCCTCCTCCGAAGGCCCGTCCGGAAAAGCCAAAATCGAATACCGCGTCGGAACAAAGGAGATTGTTTTAAGATCATGAATCCCTATTTTGTGCTGGGTGTTCCCCTCGAGGCCGATGACGGACAAATCCGCAAGGCCTATCTGGAGGCAGTCAAACAGGCCCGTCCGGAGGAGGATCCGGGACGATTACAGTCGCTGACGCATGCTTACGAAACCATACGGGACGAGGAGCACCGCCTTCGCTACCGGCTCTTTCCGGCGGAAAACAACAGCACCTCTCCCATGGATGTCTTCCTGCAGCATATGCGATGGACCGGATGTGCCGAACCTTTGGATTGGGCGTCGCTTCAGGAGTTTCTACATCGATGTCAACGACCGAACCCATGAACGGAATCAACGACCGCGAGCCGCCGGCCAACGGCTGCCCATCGGAGGAATCCATACGGCCGGAGGCGGGTCCGGTACCGCCCGACGACTGGAAAAGGCTTCTCCGTCGCGATTTCGAGGACTGCCTGCATTCCCTCGAAGCCTTCGGCGAGTCGGCCGGGGAGGAAGGATCGGTTCCGCCGGAGACTCCGGATCTCTACTCCTTTTATGCCCTATGGGCCGCTTCCCAGGCGGAAACCCGCAAAGCCAACCGGCGTATGGTGGAGGCTCTGGGACAATGGAACGAGATAGTCTCGCGGGTGGAGAGCGATATGCGCCTGCTGCGCGAATCGCAGAGCGAAAAGGCGGAGCTCGATTCGGCCGGCCGGCCTCTGGTGGAGCCGGATGCCGATCATGCCCTGTGCCTCTCCCTGGTGGAGCTCTCCGATCGCCTGCAACGGGTCTTGGGGGCTTTCGACGATCCTCCTCCCGAAACCTGGTGGGACCGCTTTGGCCGCCGCCGCCGGAACCAGGCCTGGGAAACCCAACGGAAGGCCCTGGAGATCCTTGCCGTTCATCTGGAGGCGCTGCTGCAAGGGCAGGGGATTACCCGAATGGTGACCGTCGGGCAGATCTTCGATCCCTCCTCGATGATCGCCGTCGACACCGATCGCAAGGACCATCTGGCCCACCGTATGGTGTTGGAAGAGAGCCTGGCGGGTTTTTACCGGCGGGGAAAACTTCTGCGCCCGGCACAAGTCATAGTCAATCACAACCAATGAGCGCGAGACTTCTACCCATGAAAGACATCATCGTAGGCATCGATCTGGGAACGACCAACTCGGAACTGGCCGTGGTAACGGAAGGGAATCTGCAGGTAGTCCCCATCCACGGCAAACCCATTCTGCCCTCCTGTGTGGGATTGGATCCGCAGGGGAATCTTCTAGTCGGACAGAGCGCCAGAAACCAGATGGTCGTTTCTCCGGAAGAGACCGTCCTGTCGATCAAACGGAAGATGGGCGAGAGCGTCAAGGTGCCGTTGGGACCCAGGGAATACTCTCCGGAAGAGATCTCGGCCCTGATCCTGCGGGAACTGAAGAAGGAGAGCGAGCGATATCTGGACCGGTCCGTCTCCAAGGCGGTCATCACCGTACCGGCCTACTTCGATGAAGCCCGGCGCAAGGCCACCCAGACCGCCGGGCTTCTGGCCGGGCTGGAGGTCGTTCGCATTCTGAACGAACCGACTGCCGCCGCCCTGGCGTATGGAGCCGGTACCCGCGATAGCGAAACCCTGCTGGTGTACGATTTGGGCGGAGGCACCTTCGACGTTTCGGTGGTCGTGGTGGAAGCTGGCGTTGTGGAGGTAAAGGCCAGTCATGGAGACACCCGGTTGGGAGGAGACGATTTCGATCAGCTGCTGGTCGAACACGCCCGGGCGGAATTCCGTAAGATGCACGGCAAGGAGCTGCCGGCTACCCCGCAGATCCTTTACCGGCTCAAAGAGGTGCTGGAGAAGGCCAAATGCCGTCTTTCCAACGAACCCTACGTCATGATCCGGGAGGAATATATCGACGGTAAAAACCACCTGGAACTGGAGATCCGGCGCGACGATTACGAACGGATGATCCTTCCGCTCGTGGAAAAGACCCTGCACTGCGTTCACCAGTCCCTGGCCGATGCCCGTCTCGGACCGAGGGATATCGACAAGGTGATGCTGGTCGGCGGGGCCACCCGCACCCCTTTGGTGCAACAGCTGCTCCGGGAACGTATGCAGGCGGATCCTCACTTCGAGATCGATCCGGAATTGATCGTGGCCATGGGAGCCGCCATACAGGCAGGGGTGCTCGCGGGAGAAAAACAACATACGGTCCTGGTGGATATCACGCCTCACACCCTGAGTACGGGGGCGATTGACGGCGACGGGTTTTATCCTCGGCTGGTATGCGTACCCATCGTTCCGCGCAATACCCCGCTGCCCGCCGGCAAGGCCGAAATCTTTTTCACCTCCTATCCCAATCAGACGGAAGTTGCTGTTACTGTCTACCAGGGGGAAAGTTCCCAGCCCGAGGAGAACCGCCTGATCGGCGATTTTCTGGTGGAGGGACTGAGTCGGGCCCCCGAGGGGAATCCGATTCTGATTCATTTTGCCCTGGATCTGAACGGCATGTTGAAGGTCACCGCCACGGAAAAGAACACCGGCCTCTCCCGTTCGGTGGTTCTGGACACCCATGGTGCCGAAGTCCTCGACTTCAAGACGGCACAGCGCAACCTTCACTCCCTGCTCCAGGGGGGACTCTCCCATCCATTACCCGATGGCGCGGAAGAGGACATCGGCGCGATCGACGATCGAACCGACAGACGGGAAGTCCTGGCTGCGGCCAAGGATCTGCGACGACGCGGAGAGGCTTTGCTCTTGAAAACGCTGGGAGAGAGCGATGCCGAAGAAATCCGCCGGCATCTGCAGGAAAGTCTGCAAGCCATCGAAAAACGGGAGTGGGACCGCCTGCAGGAGATTAACGACACGCTTTCCGATCTGCTTTTCTACCTGGAGGATTGAGACGTGGTATTGAAATGTCCGGCCTGCGGCAAGACCGATCTTACGGCGGACCAGGCCGGCTGTCCCCGCTGTGGTTGCGATCTGCGGGATTTGTGGGCCGTCGCCGCTTCCGCAGCGCAGCATCTTCGTATGGCTATCGATCTGCTGCAGGCCGGAAATCGCGAAGAAGCCCTGTCGCATGCCGAGACTTCCTGGACGTTACGACATTCCCGGGAAGCGGCCCAGGCCGCTTTTCTGGCTTCGGTCTGCCTGGAAAAGTCCGCCGACGGGCCCGGATGGCGCCGACGTCTGCAGGAACCCTTTTCCTGGATGGGATCGCTTCCATAGGTTGTGATGTCTGACGATGATGGGAATGGTTACGCGGATGGGCGCGGATTTTTGGGATTTGCGCGGATCA
>CAZTVS010000168.1:0-3658 GCA_964617125.1 uncultured Acidobacteriota bacterium | reverse complement strand
AGCAGGGGAGGTGGACGCGGAAGGTGGTGCCTTCGCCGGGCTGGCTTTTGACCTCGATCCAGCCCTGGTGAGCCTCGACCAGCATCTTGGAGTGGAAGAGGCCGATGCCCATGCCGCGCTTCTTGGTGCTCTGGAAGGGCTTGAAGAGGGTCTTGGCGATGAACTCCTCCGACATGCCGTGGCCGTTATCGGTGACGGAAAAGTAGACGTAGCGGCCTGTCTGGCCGGTGGAGACGAAGACGATGCCTTTGGCATCGACCGCCTCTTCGGCGTTGAGGATGAGGTTGGTTACCACCTTGCGTATCTGGGCGACATCCAGGCGGCAGGGAGGGATCTCGCCCCAGTCCTTCTGGACGGGGACCTTCATCCCTTTTTCCAGATCCACCAGGGTCTGGGCGATCAGGGCGTTCAGGTCGGCCTCGGTCTTTTTCAGCTCGATGGGCTGGCGCAGCAGCGAGAGGTTGCGGCACATGTCGTTGATCTGATGGACGCTGCGCTCCAGGGTGCGCTGGGCGTCGGAGCGAAAATCCGGGTTCTCGAAGTGCACGGCCATGTTCTGTACGGTCAGCGCCAGCCGCGAAACCAGATTCTTCAGATCGTGTATAAAGAAGGAGGAGACATTCTGCAATGCCTCCATCTCCTTGGCCCGGCGCTGGTGTTCGGCGAGCCGCAGCTGCAGGACGTTGGCGGCCAGATGAGCGCTGTAGGCGTGCAGCAGATCCTGGTCCTCGATCGATAGAGGGGCAAATCCGACGCGGTCGTTGTTGAGGGTGATGATTCCGGCCAGTTTCCCCCCCGTCTTTATCGGCAGGATGTAGCGCATGGGATAGGGCTTGAAAAACTCCGGCCTGGCGGCCATGATCTCATCGGACCAGCGATAGGAGCGGGACTCGAGATCGATCCGCTCCGTCCCCCCTTCGATGGCCCCGATCAGCTCCCCGACAATCTCCCCGCTGCGGGTCAGATCGCCGGCCTGAGAAGAGGAGAAGGCGCTCGATCCGGCCAGGGTCAGCCGCTGTTCGGGATCTCCCAGAAGCCATATGCTGACGGAAAGGAAATCCATGGTCCGGCCCAGGCTCTGAGCCGTTTCCGTACACAGCGCCCCCAGTTCGTTCAAGGAGGAGGTCCGTTCCGTCAGATCCATCCATATCTTGCGATAGTCGTATTTCGGTCGCTTCAGATGGCGGATGATCAGGCGCCGCAGCCGCTCCTGCAGCCGGTCGGACATCATCAGGAAGGCCAGCCCGATGAGGGCCAGCAATACCAGCAGGGCATTCCAGGGGAGCGACCACTCCGGCCCCAGCTCGTGGAGGAATTGGGCCAGCAATCCGACCAGGATCAGGTAGGCGCCGGTCAGCAATATGGTAATGGAATACTGTATCGAGGTTCGGGAAAAGTAGACCTCCACATGGAGGTATTGGGAGCGGTAGATACCCCAGAGAAAGAGAACGTTGGCGATCAGCAGGGTGACGGGGTGGATGACGCCGAGATCGGGATCCACGGCGTTGTAGAGCAGCGTCTGGCTGCAGCTGTAAATCCAGGCGCCGGCGATGGCTCCGACACCCAGGATGAGGAACTTGATCTGCCAGCGTATATGGCCGCTGGAGGCGCGCAGCGTGCGTTCGAGATTATAGAGTATCAGGATGGCGGAGAGCAGAAGCCAGAAATGGTAGACCTTTCCCGAAGAGCCCAGGGGGAGCGTTCGGGTGACCTCCGGAATCAGGCCGGAGATGATCAGGAAAAAGGAGTCCCATTCCCACCAGATGGTCAGGAAGGGAATCACAAATACGGCGGCCACCGCCCATTGCCAGCTCTTGAGCTGCCGGCGCCAGTCGCTGCGTCCGAAGCTCAGGCTGAACATCAGCCATATCCCCGGCAGCAGGGCGGTTACCGAAATCCGGGCCTTCTGCCAGAAGAGGAAGGACTGCGGCGGTGCCTGGAACCCCATGCCGCGGAAGACCTCCTGCAGCGCCAGCAAAGTCATGGCCAGGGCGAATAGGCGGTTGACGAAGGAGCGTCGGTCGCGGAAGATCATCAGCGCTGCCAGGCAGAGGGCGGTGATGGAGGCGGCGAAGGAGAGCAGGGACTGGAGAAAAGGGATATCCAGATTCATAGGCGCTTTCGTTGCAGATCAAGTGTCGGCGTGTCCATGGGCTTATCCGAGGATTTTCTCATAAAAAGAAATAAAGGTGTACCCTTTTTTGGACTTTTTTATGATATATCTAAGTTGAATACGTAGAAAATAAAACATCCGGGATGAAGCCATGAACAGACCCAAGTTATTGCTTGTCGACGACGATGACGAACTGCGGGTGCAGATGAAATGGGCCCTGGCCTCCGACTACGAGATCTTTCTGGCCGGCGACCGGCCTTCGGCGCTGGAACAGCTGGAGAAGGCGCATCCGCCGGTCGTGACCCTGGACCTGGGACTTCCGCCTGCCCCGGGAGATCCGAGCGAAGGATTCGCCACCCTGAGCGAGATGCTGTATATCGATCCCTTCCTCAAGGTGATCGTCATTACCGGGCAGGGAGAAAAGGAGAACGCGCTGGCGGCCGTGCGCGAAGGCGCCTACGACTTTTTCTGCAAACCGGTGGACGCGGAGGTACTCAAGGTCGTATTGCACCGGGCGTTCTACCTCTCCCGCCTGGAGCGGGAGAACCGCGATCTGCAGAGGAACCTGCACGGCCGGCAGATGGAGGGCATGATCGGCAACAGCCCCCAGATTCAGAAGGTATTCGATGCCATCCGCAAGGTGTCGCTCAGCCGCACGCCCGTGCTTCTGCTGGGAGAGAGCGGTACCGGCAAGGAAGTGGCCGCGCGTGCCATCCATCAGATGAGCGATGTCCGTAGCGGTCCCTTCGTGGCCATCAACTGCGGGGCCATTCCGGAGAATCTGCTCGAAAGCGAGCTCTTCGGCCATGAAAAGGGGGCCTTCACCGGCGCCCACGTACAGCGGCAGGGACGCATCGAGGCGGCCCAGGGGGGCACCCTGTTTCTGGACGAGATCGGCGAGCTGCCCCTGCTGCTGCAGGTGAAGCTGCTGCGTTTCCTGCAGGAGCAGCAGATCGAGCGTGTCGGCGGACGCAAAGCCATCCCCGTCGATGCCCGGGTGATCACAGCCACCAACGTGGATCTGCGCAAGGCCATGGCCGAAGGGCGGTTCCGCGAGGATTTGTATTATCGTATCGGGGTGGTGGTCATAGCCATACCGCCCCTGAGAGACCGGGACGGCGACATCCCCCTGCTGGCCAAGGTGCTGCTGCAGCGCATGTCGGAGGAGATGCAGAAGCCCATGTCCCTGACCCCGCGGACGTTGGACGTCATGGGGCGATATGCCTGGCCGGGAAACATACGGGAGATGGAGAACCGGTTGCGTCGAGCGGCCATCATGGCCGAAGGGAACCAGATCACCCCAGAGGACATGGAACTCGTCGATACGCCGGCGACCGCCCACGGAGCGATGGGGCTGGCCGAGGCACGCGAAGCGGTCGAGAGGGAGCTGATTGAAAAATCCCTAAGCAAACACAAGGGGAATCTGACCCGGTGCGCCGAAGAACTGAAGATCAGCCGTCCCACCCTGTACGAGCTGATCGAAAAACTGGGCATTTCCAGAAAATAGCCGGTTTGGCAAAAGGGAAAGGTGAGGGTGGCAGGGGG
>CAZTVS010000167.1:1917-9593 GCA_964617125.1 uncultured Acidobacteriota bacterium | reverse complement strand
TTACGATAACCATAGCCAACAACGGACCGGGAAATGCCGAGGGAATTCAAGTGAGTGATCCGTTGCCCAGCGGTTACTCCTTCGTTCGTTATACAGGGACAGGCCCTTCCTATAATCCCACAAGCGGCATCATCACGGTGGGTACGATCGACAATGGAGGAAACAAGAGGATAAATATTGTTGCCAACGTATTGGCCACCGGCGGCTATATCAACACGGCCACGCG
Source organism: uncultured Acidobacteriota bacterium (assembly GCA_964617125.1). Taxonomy (GTDB): domain Bacteria; phylum Acidobacteriota; class UBA6911; order CAINFC01; family CAINFC01; genus CAZTVS01. Next base: position 9,367 of record CAZTVS010000167.1, on the reverse strand, counting down.
CACGGCTTCGAGCCCCACCGATCCGAATGCCGCCAATGACAATGCCACGGCAGTTGTTACACCTTTTACTACAGCGGATGTGGCTGTCAGTATGACGGTGGACAATGCAACCCCGACCGTCGGTACCAATATTACCTTCCAGGTAAATGTGGCCAATAACGGACCAGGGAAAGCCCTGGGGGTACAGATGATGGATCTACTCCCGAGCGGTTATACCTTTGTCAGCCGGACCTTAAACCAAGGCACCTACAATCAGACGACCGGTGTCTGGTCGGTGGGCACACTCGGTAGCGGAGTCAGCAAGTATCTGAGAATCACTGCTACGGTACTGGCCACCGGCAGCTACACCAACACAGCCACACGCACGGCTTCGAGTCCCACCGATCCAAATGCGGCCAATGACAGTGCCTCGGTGACCCCGACGCCTGTTACCACCGCCGACGTGGAAATTACGATGTCGGTGACGAATGCAACCCCGACGGTGGGGGAAAGCGTACGGTTTGACGTTATTGCCAGGAATAACGGGCCGGGGAACGCCCTGGGGGTACAGGTAACCGATTTGCTTCCCAGCGGCTATACATTTTCTTCGCGAGAGATCGGCCAAGGAACCTATGATCCGGTCACCGGAGTGTGGATGGTGGGGACGATCAATAGCAGCACAACTACGTGGCTGAGAATCTACGCGACAGTGCTGGCCACCGGCAGCTACACCAACACAGCCACACGCACGGCTTCGAGTCCCACCGATCCAAATGCGGCCAATGACAGTGCCTCGGTGACCCCGACGCCTGTTACCACCGCCGACGTGGAAATTACGATGTCGGTGACGAATGCAACCCCGACGGTGGGGGAAAGCGTACGGTTCGACGTTATTGCCAGGAATAACGGGCCGGGAAATGCCCTGGGGGTCCAGGTAACCGACCTACTTCCCAGCGGATATACATTTTCTTCGCGAGAGATCGGCCAAGGAGCCTATGTTCCGGTCACTGGAGTGTGGACGGTGGGGACGATCAATAGCGGTACAACTACATGGATGAGAATCTACGCGACAGTGCTGGCCACCGGCAGCTACACCAACACGGCCACACGCACAGCCTCGAGTCCCACCGATCCGAATGCGGCCAATGACAGTGCCTCGGTGACGCCGACGCCTGTTACCACCGCCGACGTGGAAATAACGGTGTCGGTGACGAATGCAACCCCGACGGTGGGGGAAAGCGTAAGATTCGACATCATTGCCAGGAATAACGGGCCGGGGAACGCCCTTGGGGTCCAGGTAACCGATCTGCTACCCAGCGGATATACATTTTCTTCGCGAGAGATTGGTAAAGGAACCTATGATCCGGTCACTGGAGTATGGACAGTGGGGACGATCAACAACGGATCCGCTACCTGGCTGATGATACATGCCACAGTGCTGGCCACCGGCAGCTACACCAACACGGCCACACGCACAGCCTCGAGTCCCACCGATCCGAATGCGGCCAATGACAGCGCCTCGGTAACCCCGACGCCTGTTACCACCGCCGACGTAGAAATCACGATGTCGGTGACGAATGCGACCCCGACCGTGGGGGGAAGCATAAGATTCGACGTCATTGCCAGGAATAACGGACCGGGGAACGCCCTTGGGGTCCAGGTAACCGATCTGCTTCCCAGCGGCTATACATTTTCTTCGAGAGAGATAGGTAAAGGGACCTATGATCCCGTCACCGGAGTATGGACAGTGGGGACGATCAACAATGGAAGCTCGACCTGGCTGAGAATCTACGCGATAGTGTTGGCCACCGGCAGCTACACCAACACGGCCACTCGTACGGCGTCGAGTCCTCCCGATCCGAATGCGGCCAACGACAGCGCCTCGGTCGTGGTTATACCCGTTACCCCTTAATCCCTAAACATGTGAAAGGAGATTTCTATGAAACTCAGATTCCTTGCTGTTGTCTCTGCTCTGTTTCTGCTATCCGTGGCGGTGAATGCCGACGACTACACGATGAATTTTTCCGGAAAGAATCTGCATGTAGTCGGTGAATACATCAATGGGGAATTCCAGCCGGAGTCATCGTGGATGTTCGCCAAATCGTTTTATGGCGGTAAAACGATTTCCGGTTCCATCAAATACGATACCTCTCAACCGGATACAGATTCGAGTGCAAATGTTGGTACCTATCACCTGGGGGTATTATTCGTTCAAATTCCTGAACTTGGACTTACGGCGTCCGGTGGCAGCAGCGGCATACAGATTTCAGCGTTTAATAACAATCCACCTCCTCATGATGATGATCAATTCTTTGCCTTTGTCAATGGATATGATGCTTTCTTGAATTCAGCAGGCATACCCTATCCGGTTTCATTCAGCGTTCTACTATTTGGCGATACCGGAATGCTGTCAGACGATTCGCTTCCCGAATATCAGCTGGATTGGGAGCGAGGAGATGTGAGTTTCAACTTTGCTAACGGAACTACGGAAACGCGGCAAGTACTCATGCAATACACGCCTACCGTTCCCGAGCCCGCTTCTCTCCTGCTGTTAGGTGCCGGTCTGTGCGGTTTGCTTTTGTCGACAAGGGGCAGAATCAGGTAATAAGTATTGGGACGGTGCAGGATGAAGGCATTGTATCTCTCCTGACGCCTGGAAGATCTGCTTCGATCAAGGGCACGGTACGCCGTGCCTCTTCGATCCTTCATGTCCGTACTTTCCTATCGTTCGTAGGGCAAGAAATGGCTCTTGTCTCCTCAGATGCCATCCGATACCGGTGAATTTGCTATTCCTGCAGATTGACAGGCGAATCCCCGGCCACATAGAATAGATATCGTGAAGAGTCCGATCGCATCGCTTTCACGGAGATATTGTCTTTTCTTACTTTTTCTCCTTCACGGTCCGCTCGCGAGCGGAGAGCCGGTGTTCTACTTCCCGCGATTTACCCCTGTGGACGGATTGGCCTATCCGATCGTACGCGATATCGTTCAGACCCCGGATGGGGCCATCTGGATGGCTACCTGGGGAGGGGGCCTCTCCCGTTATGACGGACTCCAGTGGAAGACCGTCACCATGGCAAACGGCCTGACGGAAAACATGACCCGGGCCCTGGCCTGTGATCGTCAAGGGGGAATATGGGTCGGAACCACCAGTGGTATCAACTATTTCGACGGCAAGCAATGGGCACAATTCACCGTAAAAAATACACCGGCTCTGGAAAAGGATGCTGTTTATTCTATTCTGGTCCGGAGAAACGGAGCGGTCTGGTTCGGAATGCCCGCCGGCTATGTATATGAATACGATGCTACGAAAAGTCCCCAGGAACGGTGGCGTCGGATCGCCGGACCCGATACTTTTGAAAAGAGACATATACGCTGCCTGCTCGAAACCCCCCGGGGAGATATCTGGATGGGTTCCACCAACCATCTCTTCCGATATTCCAAGGGGAGATGGAGCAAATTCCTAGAAGGAGAGAGTCACCTTTCCTCCGCTTCCGTGGTCGGGAAGGACCGATTTTGGTTTTCAGGAGCAAATGCGATCTATCGGTTGGAAAAGGATACCATCCAGCGTGTGCCGGCGCCTGTCCCCCCCATACAAAGCCTGGCGGAAAGCGATGACGGCACCTTGCTGGTTGGAACGTCGGCCGGGGCTTTTCAATACAAGAACGATCGTTGGTCCGAACTCGTCCTGGGTGCTGAATTTCTCCACCCTTATATCGAGGTAATACGCGTTTTAGCGGACGGTTCCATCTGGGTCGGTACCAGAAACGGGGTTTTCGCCATCCGCCGTTCCGACTGGTCCGTTTTTCGGCAAACGGAGGCCGAGTCTCAGTCCTTTTTTACCTCTCCCGCTTCCGATCCCGTTCGCTTAAGGGCCGGCAGCTGTCTGGAGATCTATAGTGCCGGCAAGTGGCATATGCGGGGAGATCTCAATCCTCCGCCGGCCGGAAGAGTTCACATTCTTTCCGTTCACGGGAAGACTCTGACACTCCAGGAATCCCTGTTCGTTCGGGAATATGATACCAATACGCTACAGAGCATGCGTTCCATTCCTGTTCCCATCGAATGGGGAGAGAGTCAATGCCGGCGGACCTCCGATGACAGGCTGTGGCTTCTTTGCCGTAAAGGTCTGTTCCTGTGGGAAGGATCCCGTTGGGTCCTGCAGCGATCCGGAGACCCACATGGCCTGGGTGCCGAACTCCTTCTGTTTAAGGAAACCAGGGACGGCAGTCTTTGGAATGTCTACAACAATGGTATTGAAAGGATGCGTCCGGGGTCTTCTCAATGGGAAACCGTAAAAACACCCAGTTTTCAGGGACGAAAAATCAGCGACATCTGCGTAACCCGGGAGGGAACGATCTGGTTGGCTACCACCGGTTCTGGCGTTTATGCGATCCAGGGGGAGACGGCGTCGATTTACAACATGATGAATGGCCTTCCGGGCAACTGGATCCATTGCCTGCATGAGGATTCTGTGGGAACTATGTGGTTTGGCATCGGCGATTCCACAACAACGTCTTTTCGGGATGGACTTTGGATCCATTTTTCCGGAAAAGAACTTCCGCTGGAAGGATCCGTTCAACAGATCATGGAAGACAAGGAAGGAGCGCTCTGGTTCCAGGTCAATCCCTCCGGCATGATACGGTATCGACCATCCCGGGAACCACCCGATACCCAGATAATAAAATTTCCTTTGGCCAACATAGTTCCCTATGGAACGGCGATGTTTTCCTATAGGGGAACCGCTTACTGGCAAAAAAATAAAGAGAACGATCTGACTTATTCCTGGCGCGTGTTGCGATCCTCCGATGAGCAGACAATCACGTCCTGGACCGATTTTCAACTCGAGAACGTGATCAGTACTTCTCCCTTGCCTCCCGGCGGTTATATTTTTGAGGTCCGTTCGGCGGACAAGTCGAGGAACATCGATCCGACACCGGCCCGGTTCGGCTTTTCTGTTGAATCCTATTTCTATACGAAGCCCGGCTTCTGGATTCCGCTGGTCCTCTTCTCCCTGATTGCCGTAACATCCTTAACCATTGTCTTTATCAAGCATCGTGATCTGCGCGTAGCGAAGGAGAAGGCCGAACAGGCGGCGGAGGTGAAGAGCGAATTTTTGGCCAACATGAGCCATGAGATACGTACTCCTATGAACGCGGTCATCGGGATGACCGAACTGGCGCTGCAAACGGATTTGAACGGTCAGCAACGGGATTACCTGGAAAAGATCCTACTCTCCTCACAAAACCTGCTGGGTATCCTCAACGATATCCTTGATTTTTCCAAGATAGAGGCAGGAAAGCTGCCTTTGGAGACGATTCCTTTCCGTCTGTCGGATGTTTTAAACCATCTGGCCGGTCTGATCGGAATCAAGGCTGTCGAAAAGGGACTGGAACTGTTGTTGGATGTCTCCGATGACACCCCGGACTTCTTGATTGGCGACCCGCTTCGTTTGGGTCAAATATTGGCCAACCTTGTCTCCAATGCGGTGAAGTTCACGGAAAGAGGGGAGATCATCGTCTCCGTCCGGCCCCACTCCACTCCCGTCGAAGAGCGGATTGTCCTGGATTTCTGTGTGCGAGACACCGGTATCGGTATCCCTCCTGAGAAGATGGACCGGCTCTTTCAAAGTTTCACCCAGACCGACGGCTCGACCACTCGAAAATATGGGGGTACCGGGTTAGGGCTTTATATTACAAAAAAACTGATCGAAATGCACGGAGGAAATATCCGTGTGGAAAGTGAAAAAGAACGAGGCAGTCGTTTTTGTTTCAATCTCCCCTTGGGTGTCGACAGTGTTCTCAGCCCCACAGGCGATGAAGCGAAGCGTCTGCCTCGCGACCTGAAGGTCCTGGTTGTGGATGACAATCCCACCGCTCTGCGGATTATTACGGATCTCCTTGTATCACAATCTCTGGATGTCACTTCGGCTGGATCGGGAGAAGAAGCCCTTTCGCTTTGGGGAATGGCTCTGCAAACCAATCATCCTTTTCGGTTAGTCCTAGTCGACTGGAAGATGACCGGCTGGAACGGCATGGAAACGATACGGCGTATTCGACAAAGCCGCCCGGACTGGTTTCCCGCCATTCTGATGATCAGTCCGTTCGTCCGGAATGAGATCCTTGGCCAATCGGCAACCATTGAAATCCAGGCTTTCTTGGATAAACCGGTTCTAAAATTTGAGGTGATTAGGACGATCTGGAAAGCTCTGGGAAAATCACCCAATCGTTCCTTTCACCCGATCAGTCCCCTTGTCGAGAAAACCGTACCTCCTTCCGAGGATTTGCACAGTATTCGAGTTCTTGTTGTCGAGGATAATCGGTTCAATCAACAGATAGCGGTCGAAACGCTGGAAAAGCTTGGTCTTCTGGTCACCGTGGCGCAAAACGGTCTTGAGGCTGTGGAACTGGTTCGCCGGCATAGTACCCATGCATGGGATCTGATCCTGATGGATATCCAGATGCCGGAAATGGACGGCTACGAAGCGACACGGAAAATTCGCCATCTGGAAGCCCAAAGCCACTCAAATTCTCAATACACGCCTATCCCGATCCTTGCTATGACCGCTCATACCCTTTTGGAAGAACGGGAAAAATGCCTGGCGATGGGCATGAATGACCATATCTCCAAGCCTTTTCATCGCCTGCATCTGGTCAACAGCGTGAAGCGCTGGATTTCCGGAAAAGAAAATACAACATTCTTGCCGTCCCAGGAAATGCCTGCGGATGTATTGTCGATACCCGTTATTCAGGAATCGGTCTCCTTCGATTTACCCGGTTTTCAGATCGCCAAGGCGCTGAATCGATTACATGATGACCAAAAGCTACTGCAAAAACTGCTTCGCTTCTTTTATGAAGATTTTCATCTGGCTCCCATTTCCATGCAAAAGATGCTGGACCGGGGAGAGGTGACTGAATTTAGGCGGATGATCCATACCCTGAAGGGGTTGGCAGGGAATCTTGGAGCTGAGGAGCTTTCCCTACAAGCGGAGAGAATCGAGAGGGAGATGAATCAGAAACAGGCATTTCCGGAACCTGTTTCGACTGGGAAATTTTTTGAAATCCTGCAACAGACAATAGATACCATCCACTATTGGATAAAGAACTCATCCGGGAACTCATCCGGTAACCCGCTCAAGGATCCGGAATATGAAAAAGACGTTCTCCCTGTGAGATTGGATCCTTCGATATGGGAGGCTCATATCTCTCAACTGCGAAGTATGCTGGAGAAGAATCAGTATGATGCCCTCGAAAAGATGAAGGAGCTGGAAACACTACAAATGGAAGGAGAATATCGGGAGGATTGGCGACGGATATCTTCCTGCATGCAACAATTCTCTTTCCAGGAGGCATTGGAGTTGCTCGATGCGCTTTCCCAAAGATTGCAATCCGCGAAAACAGTGCTGTGACGGGGCGGATATCCGAGAGTACGAGAGTATTGGGACGAGAGTATTGGGACACCCGGAATATTG
>CAZTVS010000167.1:0-1817 GCA_964617125.1 uncultured Acidobacteriota bacterium | reverse complement strand
GAATATTGGGACGAGAATATTGGAACACCCATTCTCCGTGGAAATAGTGGAAATAGAAATAATGAAATAATGGGACACCCATTTTTATTGGGGAAGAATAATGGCACAGACTACAGACTATTGGCAGACTAGCAGACTATTGAGCAGACTATTGAGCAGACTATTGGGACACCCATTCTCTATCAGAACTAGTGGCTGTCCCCTTTTGCACAGGATGAATCTGGGGGATATCTTTGTCATCTGCGGTTTGGTATGGAGTTTCCTATCGAATACGGAGGGATAAAATCATGCGGAGGAGTGGATGATGAATAACGAAAGGAAAGTATATCCATTGTATGCAGGAGGAGAATTCACTTCCTCCTCGGCAAGACTCAATGTCATTTGCCCTTATGACCGAAGACCTGTAGCCGATACCTTTCTTGCGGATGAAGAAATCCTGGAACACTCGATCCGGCGGGCTTTGGCGGCCGGACAGGAACTGGCGAAAATGCCTGCCTATGCGCGTTACGAGGTCCTGATGCAGATTGCCGAAGAGATGCAGGCCAGAAAGGCCGAACTTGCGCGGTTGCTGTCTATGGAAGCGGCCAAACCTCTTCGATATGCTGCCAGTGAGATTCAGCGGGCCTGTGCCACATTCATTGCCGCTGCCGAGGAAGCCAAGAGACCGGCCATGGAGTATATTCGACTGGACTGGGAGCCATCGGGAAAGGGGAAGGAGGGTTTGGTAAAGCATTTTCCAATCGGATTGGTTGCTGGCATCTCTCCCTTTAACTTTCCCATGAATCTGGCAGTCCATAAAATCGCACCGGCGATAGCATGCGGGTGTCCCATCATTTTAAAACCGGCCAGATCCACGCCTCTGTCGACCCTGGAACTCGCCCGAATCATCGACGGCACTGGCCTACCACAGGGTGCCCTCTCCGTGCTTCCTATGAATCGAGAAACGGGAAATCGTTTGGTCACGGATGAAAGGTTCCGGCTTCTGACATTTACCGGATCTCCGGCTGTCGGCTGGAAGATGAAGGCTGATGCCGGAAAGAAAAAGGTCGTGCTGGAACTAGGAGGAAACGCCGGTGTGATCGTTGCTGCCTCTGCTGATCGAGAACATGCCCTACGGCGCTGCGTGATCGGGGGATTCGCATATTCCGGACAGGTGTGCATCCATACCCAGCGCCTGTTTGTGGCCAGAGAGTTGTTCCATGAGTTTGCCGAGGATATGGTGGCCCGGGTGAAAGCACTGAAGGCAGGTGCACCCGAAGATCCAGAGACGGAGATCTCGTCCTTAATCGATGAGGAAAATGCCCGGCGTGTGGAGAGGTGGATCGAGGAAGCCGTACTGGAGGGGGCCGAACTGCTCTGTGGTGGAAGTCGAAAGGATTCTTTTATAGAACCGACGATTCTTACCCGGACCGACAGCCGCATGAAAGTATGTTGCCGTGAGATCTTCGGTCCGGTGATTACCATCGATCCCATTGATACCTTCGAAGAGGCTGTAGATAAGGTCAATGACAGTATCTATGGTCTGCAGGCAGGTGTCTTTACCAATCGGGTCGATGAGATGGATTATGCCTTTAACCATCTACAGGTAGGAGGGGTTATCCATAACGATGTTTCTATCTTTCGAGTGGATCACATACCATACGGAGGAATCAAAGACTCCGGCCTTGGGCGGGAGGGTGTGAAGTATGCCATGCTTGATATGATGGAACCCAGGATTCTGGTTAAATCGTTTTAGCCAAACACTCGAGTGTATGAGATTGGGAAAGTACTAGATGGCGGAATAGAAGTTCTTTTGGCAAGGTTTCGAGTCAGCCGAA
>CAZTVS010000166.1:0-9672 GCA_964617125.1 uncultured Acidobacteriota bacterium | reverse complement strand
CTAATGTGTCACATTTTTTGAATTGGAAGTTGAAACAAGATTCCTAAAAAAGGAAAGGACTCCATCCGGATAGCCCGGATCCGGACCGGCGCAAACGGTAACCGGATCGGCGGCCCAGGGCAGTCCATCCTCCTCCACAGGTTCTGATGGGAAGCGGAAAACCATCTTCTTGGGGGGAGGGGACGTTGCTGCGTTTCCCACCTTCCCAGATGCCGGAGAATTGTGCAAAAAGGGCCGGGTTCTCGATTACTGCCTTTTCCGGACGGGAAGCATTACGAGGAGAGTAGAGATAAGGAGTACCAGCGCCATGGGGGTGTATACGCGATGCCAGGAACTAGGATCCTCGATGTCCTTGATGCAGGCACCCAGCATGATGATCGCGAAGAATACAACGAACGCGCAGCCGGCACCGGTCAACCATCGTGGAACCGGTAGGCGTAACATTCCGATCCGCGTCAGCACGAGGGCGGCGGCGGCCATAAGAAAAGCAACCAAGCCCCAGGTCACCAGTTGCGAGTGGAAAGGTAACGACGGAGTTGCCTCGATGGTGCCGTCCCTCCCTGGACTCGTACCCCACATGGCTTTGATTGCCCAATGGGCGTGGAGAACGGCAATTCCGGCGACGAGAGCCGCAGAGATCACCGAACAGATACGTTGTACCCAAAAAAAAGCGGTCTGCTTCGATCCATGGTTTTTGAACATGCATCAAGTTTATCATGACCGGACGGATGAACAATTCTTGAACGGAAAAACCATTTTCTATATGACACCCTATTTTCAACACCGAGGCACGGAGGGCTGAGTCATCTCCGTGGTCTCGGTGTCTTGGTGGTTGAGAGACAACACATCAACAGGGATGGAATGGAGGATCGTTACCTGAGAGACGAGGGATCGGTCTTCAGCGTCCGGAAAATCCAGGCAATCATTTTCTCCCGGTAGTCCGTTCCCTGCTCATTCAGGCTCGGCAGGCCGTGCTGGGCCTTCGGCACCGTAATCAGTTCGCAGGGAACGCCCAACTCCTGCAGGCGTTTTTGAAAAGTCACCGACTGGGAATAGAGGACGCTGCGATCCTCGGTGCCGTGAATCAGTAAAAACGGCGGCAATCCTGGCCTGAGCGCAAACAACGGGGAAATTGTTCGCATCTGCCGACGGCCCTCCTCATCCAGGCGTTCGATGCCGAAGACGGCGGTGAAACCTTTGCTTACTCCCCCGCGACGTTCATTGTCGGCAATGAAATCCACCGGGGCATAGAAGGCGACCACCGCCGCCGCCTAGGTTTCGGCCGTCGCCCTGACTGTCGCCATATCGACCAGATGTCCTCCGGCCGATTCGCCTATGAGAATCACTTTTCGGGCATCCCCGCGGTATTCCGCAGCATGCGCTTTCACCCAGCGGATGGCGGTTTCGACGTCTTCCAGACAGGCAGGGTACGGGTAGATGGGAGCCAGTCGATAGTTGATGGAAAACCACAGAAAGCGTGCCTGGGACAGCGAGTCGAAAAGGGAGGCAAAGTTTTGTTCTTTATCGCCCCGGCTCCAGCCGCCGCCATGCACCAGGATGAGGATAGGAAAAGGACCTTTTCCGTCCGGCCGATGCACATCCAAATACAACGGCATTCCGTCCGCCTGTCCATAAACGACATCCCGCTGGATATCGGCCAGGAGGGCTTGCGAACCCAATTGCAGGATAATAAGTACTACTGGAAAAAACCACGGAGATTTCAATGTGTGCCTACACTGCATGCAATATCACCTGCTATTCGGTTGATTAAGGAAGAATGGTGCTTCCGACTCCGGCGGGAAGGAAATTCTCCGCAAAGGATTGCTGGAATCGGGCGATGACCTTTTCCCCGGTGCAATGGGTGGCGGAGCACCTTCGCACACCCAGTCCCTTGAGATCGGCGATGATCCGATCGACCTTTTCTGGGGGATCGTTGAGGAGATGAAAACCGCCCAGCAGAGCGGTAATTTTCCGACCGGCTACTTCCCCGGCTTGACGGACGATATGAACCACGCCGGGATGGGCGCACCCCGTGATCACCATGGCGCCATCAGCGGTAAGCAGTGCCAGTGAAATCTCGGCCACTCCATTGCCTTCGGTCGGAACCAGAAAGACGCGAGGATCGATCTTCATGGCCGCCGACACCCGTTCGGGGCGGTTGCCGGCATCCTTTATGGTATCCATCCATGTATCCGGCGTATCCTTGGGAAGGAGAATCCGCAGTCCTTTCTTTCTCTCTAAAACCGCAGGCATCCCCTTGCTGTGATCGCCGTGATTATGGGAGAGCACCACCATATCCGCCCTGCCGAGATCCATATGCAGCGCCTCGGCATTCTGTCGAAGGATGAGCGCGTCGCTGCCGGTATCGAACAGAATGTTCTTTTCCCCACCCTCGATCATACAGGCGAATCCCCAGGAGGCTTTGGTTCCTGGCGTGTGTGTGGTGTTATCGTAAAGGATGGTGATTTGGAAGCTCCGGTCCGTCCCGGTCTGGGCCGGCTGCGCCCGAACACCGGAAGTCAGAGCCAAAATCAAGAGCACCGGCAACCAGAGGAAAAGGCATGGAAAGCGGGGTAAAGAAAAGATCCGGTCATAGGAGCCGGGCTTTTGCCGATCGTCCGGCGATGGGCACTTATTCATACGGTCCTCCTCGGTATAGATATTCGCATTCATTCTTGATGAAGTCGCAAAAAGTCGAAAATCATACTGTGTGGTTTTTCCTGATGCCCATTGGACGGACGTTTCAGTCACAGACAAGAATGACGGCCCGGTAAAAAGTCCTGGGAGCGCTGGCGTCCCGCCGGCAAAAACAATGGAATCAACACGGAATTAACGAAAAGAAACGGAATAAAGACTTTTTGCCGGGCCGTCAAGAATGTCTGTGCCACTTTTTGCGGCTTCATCATTCTTATCCGCTTTTCCCAGTGATAGCAAGCATATTTCTAATCGCAGTCCCGATACCGTTGAGGGCGACGCTCCGCCGGATAAGATCCGCTGCGATCCGGCTAAGCTGAGCGATCAAAGCTAAGGCGCCAATTTTTCCCACCACCGAGGCACAGAGGACACTGAGCCACCTCCGTGTTCCTGTTCTCGGCGTCTCGAGGGTTTTGCCTTCGTTATGCTCCTTGCTAAAAGGTTTTTTTTGCCTGTATAGTATGCGGGAGGGAAGATCCAATCACCTATCCCTCGCCTGGAGGGATTTCAATATGCTGGAAATGACGCTCTGCTGTTATTACGATCCTCGGTTTCAACCGGTCATCCGCAGTTTTGCCGCCGAAACGGCCAGAGCTATGGGGGCCTCCGAGCGCGAGGTCTACGAAATCAGTATCGCTATGGAAGAGGCGACGACTCATATCCTGGAGAATCATCCAGCCGCCAGCCTGGATGAAGGATTCGATGTCATCTGCCGGGTGACCGACGACGGACTCATGTTCATTCTGAAGAACATGGGGCTCCCCGTGGATGCCCGCCCCCTTCCCTGCTACGACGTGGAGCGCCCGGAGGATACCCTGGACGGATTGTCTCTGCACCTCATCGAAAAGCTGGTCGACCGTTACGAATTCGTCAACCTTGGCAACCGCGGCTGGAGAACGGTGCTGTTCAAGAAGATCGGCAACCTGGAAATTCCCTCTTCCGGCGCCGGCCCTGGCCAGGAAGACCCTTCGGAAATGGCCCGGCAGAAACTGGCGGTACGGCGGGCCACGCCGCAGGATGCCCCTGCGATCGTGGAACTGGCCTACAGGAATTATCACTATACCTATGCTAAAGAGACATTCTATTTCGTGGACCGGCTGCGGGAAGAACTTCAATCGGAAAGGGTTGTTTCCATGGTGGCCATCAATCCCTCCGGGGCGATGATCGGCCAGGTTGCCATACTGGCCTCGCCCGGATGTCCTGAGATCGCCGAGGTGGGCGCCCTGATGGTTCTCCCCGAATACCGGCGCAGCCTGGGTCTGCTGCAGATGATTAAACTGGCCCAACGCTATGTCAACGACGAAGCAACTCCCTTTACCTTGTATGAGAGCAATTTCGTCACCGCCCATACCATTTCGCAGAAGGCGGGAAGCCTGTTCCACTTTCAGCCCATGGCCCTCAAGCTCTCGGTCCATGCCCGGGCGGCCTACCAAGGGATGGAAGGGGTCAACCCGCAGCGGGAGAGTCATCTCTACTCGGTCGTCAGCAGAAATCCATTCTCCCGTCTGGAGATGTACGTCCCGCGGGTTCACGCCTCCATCACCAAAACGCTGTTTCAGCGGATCGGATCAGAGACGGTCTGCCTCAGCGGTGAGGAGACGATCCCCGAAGGATCGCCGCCAACAGAACTGAAGGTCCATATCCAGAGTGACTTCCAGGCAGCCATCGTCACCGTGATCCAGGCTGGCCCCGACCTGCTGTCGCGGCTGCGCCGGAGCTTCTATGAAATCGAGATCGAGGAGATTAAAACCATCACCGTAAAATTCCCCACCTGGAAGCCTTCGGTCCAGGGGATTGAAGATCACTCCGAAGAGCTGCAGATCTTTTTCAGCGGCTTTGTCGCCGAATCCACCGACCGATGGTACATCCTCTATACGCAATTGAACCGGCAGAGGTTCGACTTCAACGAGGTTCAGCTGGCCGACCCGTCGGCTCTGGATCTGCGGGCCTATGTGGAATTCTGCCGCGAACGGATCCTGCCGCGCTAAACCAGGCCGCCCATCGGCCACCGGCAGTCTGAGAACCCGATCGCCGGTTACAAGGCAGAGGGCGGCGGGAGAGGGTAATCGTATTTCAGCTCCTGATAGCTATGGATGTGCGTCCACTGCGGCAATCGCTTGGCCACCAGGCCTTGCAGCGGGCCGTAGAGGAGAGCCAACAACTCCTCAGCGGAGGCATCGGCCCGGTAGGGCCTTGGCCCCTGGATTTCCATCACCATCCGGTCTCGCTCATCCCAGTAGGTGTACAGGTGCAGGACATCAGCCCCCGTCATCTGCAACAGTTTCGCCAGGCCCAGATGGCCGGCAATTTTCTGCCGGAAGAAAGGGACTGGTGCCCAGCTGACGGAAGAGGACTTGATGGTATCGGCATAGATCATCAGGAAATCCTTGCGGTTCAGGGCCTTCTTGATCTGGATCAGCGAAAGCATTCCCAAGGAATCGATAAACTGGGCGATCCCCATGCCGTTTCTCGACAGCCGGTCGGAAAGCATGCGATTGATATCGCTCATGCTGTGTTTGCTGGCGGCCCCGATATCATCAGCCCGGGCCAGGATGGTGACATTAAAATTCATGCGCGTCAGCATCGGCGGGATCATACTATAAGGCCCGAGGTGGAAACTGACCAGAATAGCCCCCCGGTTCCGATAGCTCTCCAGGATTTCGCGTCCGATGAAATGGAAGCGCCGGTAAACCCCGTCCACCTTGGTCATATCGTCCAGCAATCCTCCCACCAGGATCGCGGCATTGTTGCGCTGATACCGGCGATAGAAGGCATGCATCTTCCGTGCTGAGTCCGGCGGCGGCTCCAGACCGTTTTCCTCACAGAAGGTCCTCAAGGACTGCTCCCGCATTCTTCTCTGCCGCCAGTGATAGGAAAGAGCATTCTGGCTGTCCCATAAGCGGATCAGCAGATCGGCCGCCGCACGCCGGTACCAAGGAACGGATCTCATGACGCTAGCCCCGGCTCCGGGACTGGATCACGTCCAGCAGGTCACCGACCGTCTTCAGACGACCCAGGTCCTCTTCCTGGAATTCAAATCCGAAACACTCCTCCACCCGGAGGATCAGATCGGCAATGCTCAGAGAATCCAGACCCAGGTCCTGAAAGATGATCATTTCCTCGCGTATGTTCTCGGCCGGAATCTTCACCTGAGAGGTGGCGATCTCCTTCAACCGATCAAACACTTGTTCTCTATTCATGTCTTTCCTTCCTTTTCACAATTCAAATATCCAGACTGTTCAAGTGACATACCGGCGGCTGTATAAACAGGACAGAAGAATCAGCACCCCGCAACCGGCAGTGGTAACACAAAGTATGAACATCTCATGATAGCCCGCCGAGAGCATAGCCCCGGAAAGGGCACTCCCAAGGGCCGAGGAACCTAGCGTCAGACTGGTGTGCAGGGCCGAAACCGTCCCGCCCGTATCCTGGTAGAGGGTAAGCACCGCCTTCATCCCTATAGGCAACAGACAACCGAAGCCGATGCAGAACAGGACACTGGGAATCAGGGCGCCCCATACCGACACCATATTCAGGGCCACCACCAGGACAAAGCTCAATCCGCCGGCACAGGCCAGGGCTCCTCCGACGATAAAGGTCGAAGAGGTAGACAGGACCTTCAACAAGGTGACACAGACATAGCGGCCGATGACCAATCCCATCACCAGAATGATGCCGGTCAAACCAAAGGCCACCGGGCTGATCTTCAACTGCCGGATAAACAGAAAGGGAGCGACGGCCAGGTAAGCCCCCTGCAGGATAAAGCAAAGAACGAGCGGCATAGTAACCAGGAGAAATGCCGGAGAGATCATCATTCTCATGTAGAGCCCAAGCGTTGTCCCCAGTTCCAGAACCACCTGCCTCTCTTTGGGAAGCGTCTCGGGAACGAAACGGATGGCATAGAGGATGATCGCCAGGGTGAGGATGGCCAGGAGGGAGAAATTGGCTCGCCATCCAAGGTGCTGGGTGATCAATCCACCCAGTACCGGGGCCAGCATCGGCATGACACTGTTGAACACTCCCATCCAACCCAATACGCTGATCGTCTGGCGATCGTCGCAGGCATCCCGGATCATAGCCCTGCTTGTAACCGGAATGGCGCTGCCGCCCAGGGCCTGCAGGACACGTCCGCCCAGCAGGACCCAGGCCCCCTGGGCAAAGAAGCAGACCACCGTCCCGAGGAGGCAGATCAAAGAACCGCCGAAAACAATCCCCTGTCGCCCCCGGGCATCAGACAGGGGACCGGCCACCAGTCCGCCCAGAGCATAAATGCAGAAGTAGACCGTAACCAGCGAAGTCAGCACCTGGTCCGAGAGTTGCAGATCCCGCCCCATCAGGGGTAGGGCCGGCAGAAAGAGGCTGGAGCTGAGGCGCACCAAGGTCAGAAGCATGACGAGGGAGAAGGCAAACGCCATCATCGACATCGTGCGGTCAACTACCTGGATCTGTTTCCGACTCATGCCTGACTGAGCCTCGGCCTTTCCGGTATCCATCCTATGACTGTGGATCGTCCCCCAACACCCTTTCCACCATCTCGGGATGTGTCTGGACCGGATGTACCACGGGTAGTTTTACCTGGCTGATGGAAACGCCAGGCCGGGTCCTGGAGGCATAGAGTCGATCCTGCCAGCCATCCCGCATAAGGAGAACACGAAGCGGACGGAGCATCCCCTGATTCCGAAAATACTGATAGGTAATGGCTCCGGCCTCCAGAGCAGCATCGAGGCGGAGGGCCAGATCAGCCGGCACGGATGGGGTTCCAGGCATAAGTTCCATGCAAACGTCGTAACCATGCCGGTCAGCATCGGGAACGGCGCACCAGTGACGGGGAACGACCCCCGAATCGGCAAAAACCGGGCCTAGAAGGCGCATCAGCATCGAACCGGTCAAACGCTCCCCGGTCAAATTACCGACATCGCCGGCCTTGTTCTCGAAGACCAGGTTCGGACACCCCGCCGTGAAGCCTTCCACGCGGACGACATCATGGAGGTCGTAACGGTACAGACCGGAGTAGGTTGTGATCAACAGGCGATAGGCTTGTCCGTCTTCCAGCTCGTGAGCCAGCCGTGGATCCCCTCCATCCACAGGAACGAACTCGACAAACTGAGCGTGCAGGGCCAGCGGACCCGCAGCCCGGCCGCTCGTCAGAGGAACATTCAGCTTGGCCTCGCTGGCCCCATAGCCGCAATCCATACGGGACACACCGGCCGGAAGCCATGGTTCGAGTTCCGCCATGTAGCGACCTACCGAACCCGCCAGCCAAAAGCTGGCCAGTTTCAGTTTGGGCCAATAGTTACACGGTAATAACCGGCCGGATGCCACCAATCCCGACTCGAGGTCCCTGGCTTTATCCGGATTGGCCGCCGGGCACAAATCGCCGGCCAGTCTGGAATCCGGTGGCAGATCGACGCTCAGAGTGCCTTCGGCGATATCCCTGATCAGATCCTCGCGCCGTCTGTCGGCCATCTGCAACAAGGAGGTCAACCGGCCCGGATTATTTCCAACCACGATACGCACATCCCGCTCCAGGGCGAAGCGCATGATCAGATAGTCGAGATCCGCCTGGGCTTCCAGGCGCAATATGTCCATTGGAAAGGCCAGACGCCGCATCACTGCATCGGGAGCGTTCTCCAGAGTGGTTCCGGAGGCCATGGCAAAAGGAATGCCGGCGGGGGTTCGCCCCATACCAGGCCGGTTGGACAAGGGGAGGATATCCCCCTCGCGGGCCAGTTCCGGAAAGGCCCGCATCAGGGCGGCAAGACGCAGCCTGCTGGTGGATTTCTTGGCGGTGGAACCGCGCTCGCTCTCCGGAATCAGCTTGTGAGGTCCTTCGGAGGAGCTGGTGACCAGGAAGATGACCGGCCGCCCGGGAAAGAGCAGGTTCTCTTCTCCATTCTGCATCCGCTGGGAAATGGCATCATAATCGAACCATTCGGTCGGAGGCTGCAGCCTGCGGAATTCATCCATCGAGCGAATTCCGGCAAAATCGTGGGCCCGTCCCCATTCCGTGTCTGCGGCATAAGCCAGGATATCAAACAGGACCTCGTTCTGGATGGCGGACACATCGCCGCACATCGCCTGAAAGGACGGCAGCAGTTCCCGGTCGCCGGCGGCCAACAGACGTTCATACGGATTCATCGGATTACCTCCGAGCCGCGAGTCTGGGCGGCGACCAACCGTGCAACGCAACGCAGGATTTCCGCTGGCACATCGATATCACAACAGGATTCCAGGCCTTTGAATCCTGGGATGGAATTGGACTCGCAAACCAAATACCCGTTTTCGGCGAACAACAGGTCGATTCCCCCGACAATCAAGCCGAGAAGGCGGGCTGATTCTTCAGCCAGACGGCGGATTTCGTCGTTCAATGGATAACCTTCGGCATGACCTCCCTGGGAAATGTTGGCCTTGAAGCCATCTACCGATCCGCTTCGGCGCAGCATACAGGCCCGGGCCCGACCGTCGATGACCATGACCCGCAGGTCCCGGCCGGCGGTAGAGGTGATCAGTTCCTGGAAAATGACTTCATCCTGTACCCCGCCGTACTGTACAAGATCGAGATAGTTGTTCAATTCCGTCAGGCTGTGAACCAGAAAAACCCCCTGGCCCCGAGATCCGCGCAGAAGCTTCATGACGACCGGAAGTCCCAGCCTTTCCTGGACAACCGTTGCTTTCAGCCCTGGTTTCCAGAGCAGCGTGCGCGGCACCGGCAGTCCGCCTGTGGCCAGCAACTGCAGGGTACGCAGCTTGTCCCCGCTGTTGAGCATGGCTTCCACCGGGTTGATGCAGACGACACCCTGAACCTCCAGTTGCCGCATCAAGGCCAGATTGAAATAATCGGGTTCCTCCACGAATCCGGCGATGGCGAATTGAGGCCTTGGTTTCTCCTCGCCTGAAACCCATATCAATTCAGAATGGCTGGGATCCAGGAGAAGGTCGACGGTTTTGGGGGCGATTATGTCGATATCCACTCCATAA
>CAZTVS010000165.1:0-9675 GCA_964617125.1 uncultured Acidobacteriota bacterium | reverse complement strand
TATTTGATGGTCGAGCTCTGGATCAGGTTGAGAAATTCGGCCCTGGTCGCAGGATGGGTGCGGAAACCGCCCAGCATGGCGCTGGTGGTGGCTATCGAGTTGATCTTCTCCACCCCGCGCATGATCATGCACATATGCCTGGCCTCCATGACCACGGCCACTCCCAGAGGGGCGATCTTCTCCTCGATACAATAGGCTATCTCGTGCGTCAGCCGTTCCTGTATCTGCAATCGGCGGCTGAACATCTCCACCAGACGGGGTATCTTGCTCAGCCCTACCACCTTCTTGTTCGGCAGGTAGGCGATGTGACACTTGCCGAAGAACGGCAGCAGGTGGTGTTCGCAGAGCGAGAAGAAATCGATGTCCTTGATGACCACCATTTCGTCGTGGGGCACGCTGTAGAAGGCGCCGTTCAGGATCTTATCGGCATTCTGCCGGTACCCTTTGGTAAAAAAACGCATCGCCTTGCCGACACGATGGGGTGTGTTCTTCAGCCCCTCACGATCCGGATCCTCCCCGATTTCCGCGAGGAGTGTCCGGATGGATTGCAGCATTTCGTCCGATACGGGCATTTGTTCGTGCATAGAAATCTATATCTTTCCCAAGGATCGCTTTGCATCCTTGCCGGTTATTTGTCTGTCCAAGAGATCTCCCATTCCGTGGCTCAACCGCAAAGGACCGCCCCGCCGTTGACGTTCAGAATTTCCCCCTGAACGTGGCGGGCCAGGCCGGAGGCCAGAAAGAGAACCGGCCCGGCGATGTCTTCGGCTGTAGCGACACGCCTCAAGGGAACGGACTCCTCGATGGCTCTGCGGCTTTTAGAGCCCGGCCGCAGGGCGGAAGCGGACATCTCGGTATCCACCCAGCCGGGGGCCACGCAATTGACGCGTATGCCCAGCGGCCCCAGTTCGGCAGCAAGACTTTTACTGAAGCTGATGATGCCCCCCTTGCTGGCGGCATAATCGGAGTGATAAGCCTCTCCGCGCTGTCCCGCTGTAGAACTGACGGTAATGATATTACCACTCCCCGCTTTCTCCATGATCCGCACGGCCTGCCGGCAACATAGAAAAACGGATTTCAGGTTGATGTTCATGGTGCGGTCCCAGTCGGCTTCGGTCAACCGCCCGATTGCCTGCCCTTCCCATATGCCGGCATTGGCCACCAATACATCCAGCCGCCCGTAAGCGGCCTCGATGCCGGCAAACAAGGCCTCCACTTCCGCTGCGGACGAAACATCCGCCTGCGCCAGCATGTGCCGGCCGTTGCCCGAAAGGGAGGCCAACAGCCTTTGTGCCTCCTTCTCTGAGTGGAAATAATGGATGATGACCGAGGCGCCGGCGGCGGCGAAAAGCCGGGCACAGGCGGCACCGATACCACGCGAGGCGCCGGTGATGAGAACTATCTTGCCGTTCATGCAGATCATTCGAAAAGTACCTCTTCTGTTTCCGCAACGGCAGAGGGAGCCGTTCCGGTATGAATCGATTTCATGTCCAGGTTTGCCGGCAGGCTCAAAGAGAGGAGAAATCCGATCAACGGCAACACGGCGGTCAGGGCGTAGGTAAGCGTAAAACCATAATGATCGGCCAAAAATCCGGTAATGGGAAGAAAGAAGATCCCGCCGGCGCCCCAAGCAAAACCCATCATCATGGCGGAGATGGTGGAGGAGTGGTGCGGCGCCATCTGCTGAGCAATGACCACATTGATCGGTATGGTGGACAGCAGGAAAAGACCGGTCAGCATCAGGGCGAAGACGGAAAGAATGCCGGGGAGAAAAAGAAAGCCTAGAAGCAGGGGAGCCGTGGCCAGCATGGAAATCACGATGACCCGCTTGCCACCGAAGCGATCGGCGAGATGCCCGCCGAAGAAACCGCCGATTCCGCCACTGACCAGGAAAAGGGTCAGGAAGAAGGCCCCTTCCCGGAGAGAAAATCCCCTCTGATTGTAGTAGAGCGGCAGAAACTGGCTCAAGCCCGATTGCACCGCCGAGCGTATGACTACCAGCAGGTAGAGGATGGTCAATGGTTTCCACATGCTGCGCAGGGAAGGTCCATCCTGTCGCTGTTCCGCGGTTTTCACGCTGGAAAGCCCGGAGGGAACCATACGCATCAGGAGAAAGACGACCAGGATGCCCGGCAAGGCCGTAACAAAGGAGTACTCCAGGCCGCAGTAGAGGATGGTCAGCGTCGCCAGGGTAGGCCCGATGGCATAGCCGAGGCTGCCCGAGGTAACGAAGATCGACATGCTCAGGCCCTTGTGTTCCCGACCCGCGGCACTGACCAGGGACGCACCCTGAGGATGGAAGGAGGCGATGCCCACTCCGCCGAGCAGGAGCAGCAGTGCCAGCCAGCCGTAACTGGGTGCCAGGCCGATCATCGACAGGAACAGCGCCGTCAGCATGGGACCAAACACGGCGAAGGCGCGATGGATATAGCGGTCACCCAGGTAACCGTAAATCGGCTGCGTCAGGCTGGAGGAGAAGACCAGCAGACTCCCCAGGATCCCCGCCTGGCTCATGGAAAAATCCAGTTTGGTCATCAACA
Source organism: uncultured Acidobacteriota bacterium (assembly GCA_964617125.1). GTDB lineage: Bacteria > Acidobacteriota > UBA6911 > CAINFC01 > CAINFC01 > CAZTVS01. The sequence continues at coordinate 7,135 of CAZTVS010000165.1, read as the reverse complement.
GGGGTAAAAGGGGACCAAGCATATTGGAATAGGAGTCGTTGACGAAATGGCCTATGGAAAGGGCCGCGATCACCTTCTTGTCTTCTTTATGGAACATAACGCCTTTGACTATGGGACAAGAGCCAGGGGTTGTGGCGGAACCGCCGAAAGAAAAGAGCTGAGATTCGTATCGCCGAAGAGCTCGAAGACGGCGATCCCGCCGCCGGTGGAACGGATGCGGATAAATCCGCGCATCTGCCCTGTTGCCGCCGGTACCAGCTGTCCCAGGGTTTGGGAGAAACGGCTGCCGGCGGGCATGGTCATGGTTTTCGTCCCGGTCGCTTTGCCCTCTTCGGAAAACACCTCGATATTCAGTTGCACCTCCTGAGGATTGGGATTCAACGCAGCTATACCGGTAAAATATCCGACCGGCGGGTTGCCGCTCTGCCCTTCGGCCACCTGAGAAAAGAGCAGATCGGTAACCAGATCGGCCTGCAGGGGCAAACCGGCGACGGTGTTGCCTTTGGGGGCATCGCCGAAAACCACATCGCCGGCGATGGTGCTGCTGTCGGCTTCCACGATGACCGATCCGACACGGGCCTGGCTGTCGGTGATGTCGTTGGGGAAACCGAACATCACTGCAGCGCGTCCGCAAAGCGTACCTTTCGCCGGAATCGTGCGCTGCAGAGGATTCGAGGCGCCGAGCACCTGGAGGATCGATCCGTTTTCCGCCACTACCCTGGCGGTGATTCCGGCTGCGGTGATCCCCGTGTTTACCAGACAAAGATCGGTAAAATAAGGAGATGTGTATACGGCGGCCCCACCGCTGGCAAACTGTGCCGAATAGAGTTTGCTCGCTGTGGGGGCCAATTGACCCGGCAGCCCGAACAGGGATGCCCCGGCCCGAATCAGCTCGAAGCCGGCCACCGGTTTATCGGATTGCAGCTCCACCCATCCCGAATTCACCGGCAGGGTAACGGTGGGAAAGAGTTGGGCAACACTCTGGCGCATACGTCCCTTGGCAGGGACCGAGACCTGCGATCTGGCGATCTCTCTACCGTCCGAGCTCCAGAATACGAATTGCAGGGTGGCGGCTTCGGAACCTGGATTGATCACGCTGAAGAGGGTGGCGGCTGTCTGTCCGGAAAACGCCCCCAGACCTTCAAAGACGCGGGTAAAGATGAGCCGGTTGGCAGTTTGCCGCTGGGCCAGTCCCCCGTCGAGTCGGGTCTGGGAGGAATCGCCGGTCAGGAAAAAGGCTCCCACCTGATCGGTGGAGCTCTCTAAAAGTATCCATCCCTGTCTGTTCTCCGCACTTCCGAAATGAAACCACTGAAAATCGATCAGGGCACGCTGCCCTCCCGGCCCGACCGCCAATTCGGAAGGATTGGCCATTCCCGTCAGGCTCAACAGCTTTCCGTCGTTGCCATAAGCGGTCACCCGGATCCTGGCCGGGTAACCGGCACGGTTGGCCACTGCCAACGCCGTATAGTTGGAACTGTCTCCTTCCAGGATGGGAACATAGGCGACATAGGGTGTGTCCGGGACCGACAGACGGGTGTCCTGAAATCCCCTCTGTTCGGTAGACTGGGCAAAGCGGGCTTCCAGGCCTCTGCGGATGTCCTGGATCTTGTTCAGCTCGGCCGGTGTCGGAGACGTGCCTTTGCGTGTCAGCAGAAGGAAGGCATTGGGGAAAATCTTTGTGGCCGAGGCCGGTGTCGGCTGCCTCAAGCCCTCTGCCTGGATAACATTCTGAATTCCGACGTTGACCCGGGTCCCCTGGAAAGGAATCCCTTTGACGGCGGCACTGTTCGCATCCTGAGTCAATCCCGTGGGGTTGTTCACCAGGAAAAAGGGAGAGACTTCATCCGACCAGCGCAAACCCATCAGATATTGATCCAGTCCGCTGAAACGCTTGAGTACCTCTCCGGTGAGAAAGCTCCCGTTCCCCTTATCGGTGATGTTGTTTCCGCCCATGACGGAACCTTCGGTATGCAGAAAAAAACTCCAGCGAAAGTTCCGGTTCCCCACCAGGCGGCTGGACGGAACGCCGTCGAGGGTGGCTCCAGCATAGGCCATCCAGCGGTGCCCGGAATGCCGCGTTAGCAAATCCAGCGTAGAATAGGTCCCGGTGGCCGTTTGCGTGGGATCGTCCGGGTACTTGCCCAGTTCTCCCATGTGAATGAAGTGCTCCAGTACCCCGTAACTCCCGAAGAGGCTGGAATCATCGAAAAGATCCAGGCCGGGACCGTTTTCCAGGATATCGCCCAGGCCGGAGACCACGTTCTTAATATTCAGCGAATAGGAAAACACTCCGTTCATCGCATGCGGGAAGTTGCTGAAGAGAGTAAGGTAGAAGAATCGATCGGGGTGACTGCGATAGAATTTCTTGCCTGCAGCCAGGACGTCCACTTCGGTATCGGGATGGTACCACTCCCCTATGGCCCCTGGAAGGGGCGCGGAAGTGCCTCGGGAAAGATCGGCCACACTCAGAACGGCCCCATCTCCCGGGGAGATACCGGCGATGGCCTCCTCGGCATCCACCACAGATCCGTAGCGGCAATCCAGTTTGCCGTCGGCAAAGAGTACGATTTGAAAGTAGTTTTTCCCTCCGAGATCATACTGGGCAACCCCGTTCCAGGTAAAAACGATACGGTCTGCCGACTTCGAATTCATATAAATACCGGACGAAGCCGCCGGATACAGGTTACAGAGCAACGGAGCGATGCGTGGCGGTCCGTTGAGAAAGTCGTATAGATTCCAGCCTTTGATACCGAGGTTGTTCCCTCCGGTGATGTCCTCCCGGGAAAAGGTCAGATTTCCGTTGGCATTGACATAAACGCGATCGTAAACGGTGCCGTAAAAGGGGAATCGAAAACTGCCGGGAAAAAGCACTGTCTTGCTGTCTATGCCTTCCGATACCACTGTCCCCAGGTCCGTTTCCATAGCGGCGGTCACTACGGAAACTTTATAGCTGGTTGAGGTCGCCGGCTCAAAGCGGATGGTCCGGTCCTTGAGGTCCAGCGGATTCGGATCGCCGATGATGCTCCCGTCGTCTTCTATCACGGCAATATGATTCACATCCTGATCGGCGGTGGTTTCCGAAAGAAATTCCCGGCGATCGCCTTGCCGGCGTCGCACATCTTTCAATCCCTGAAGGAAGGAGTGTCGGGCCAGGGTGACCGTCCGGGCAACATATCCGGGATTTCTTCCATCGGAGGACGGTTGACCGGCAGGGTCCGCCGAATCGGCAACTACCATGGCGTGAAATGCCGGATACAGGAGAAAGACGATCGCCATCTGGCAGAAACGGCCACGGACTCGATTCATCATCATCTAGGGACCCTCAGGAAAATTCGGTGAACTTTTTGACCGGATCGGACGACTACTTCTATGCACCTCTTATCCGGAAACATCTTGACGGCTTATGCCGCAGATGCTAATTTTAGAAAATCCGATGAAAGGAAGCTATGAAAAAGAATAAAATTGCGATGGGTTTGTCCTTACTTATATTTTTGTTGCCTCTGCAGGCCTTCGGCCAGGCGAAAATTCCCGATCCGTTCCGCATATTCGCCAAGTACGAAACCGTATGGGATGCCGTTCGCGTGACTCTGGAGGAGCTGAAGATGGATATCCGCCTGGAAGACCGCAGCGGTGGCAAGATTGGTACCCATATCTACGAGTTTTCCAATCCGACGTTGGCCGCCGGAGATCTGGCCAAATTCTGCACCGCACCCAATCTCACCGACGGCACCTGGGCCAAAGCCCGCTATGAAGTGGAATCGATCATCGAACGGCTGGAGGGGAATGAAATCCAGGTCACCATCAATGCAACGATCGGCGGTTTGAAACGAGGCTTTGACTTGAAGGAAACCTGGGTCGATTGCCCCTCCAACGGTGGACTGGAAAGACGTGTCTATTCCAGGATCGGCAGCAAGCTCATGGGTACCAAATACAAACCTTCCGAAAAAGAAGACTTCTGGGATAAATCCCCCACTTACGTACCGGGGCAGAAAACCGGTCCCGATACCATGCCAAAACCCGATCGGCGCCCCTGATGATTCACCCGGTCAATTCGGCAGATCCAGGGATCGAGGAGCCTAGCCTCCTCGTCCCGTTTTGCCAGCAAGAAAAATCATGATGGATCCCTTTTCTCCAACCATTGTCGGTTTCTTTCTGTTCCTGGTCCTCTGTTTCGGCATCGCCGCCATCTACGGAGCCATGCGTAAAAGGAGAGAGATGCGGCGGCAGGCTTCGCCCAAAAAGGCCGGATCGCCGTCGTCTACGTTTGCACCCCGATCGAGCATATCCGGGACTCCCTCCGCCTCCGCGCCGCTGCCGGACATCACCCCCAGGCCCGGGCCTATCCGAAGGAGCGGCGGCGATTCCTTTGCCATTCCTCCTATCCTGCGCTCTCTGGTCATGATTGCGGCCGCAATTTCGCTTTTGCTTCTGGTCATCGTCTTTATGCCCGCAGGCTGTTACACCAGGATGCAGAGGTTCGTAACCGGCCAAACGGAAACCGACGAACCCTTCTGGCTGGAAAAACTGGCCGACGAACGTCTTCCCGGTCAGTTCCGTATCTACGGCACCGTGCGCTATGTCGGCCAGGAGCAGCTGGATGACGCCCAGGTCGTATTGAAGATCTACGGAGAAGACGGCTCGCTGATGGACACCGTGGCCGCTCCCCTGAAAAATTCTCGCCTCACTCCCCAGTCCACCTCCGACTTCTCCTTCATATACGTTCCGGGCGAACATACCCTCAGCCGGTATGCAGTCAGCTTCAAGAAGACGGACGGGAACCTCATTCCCCACCGGGACATGCGCGGGGCGGCTCAACCATAACGGGAAAGATTGTCATGAAACCAATTTTGTTAATCCTGGCGGCAGGCATCGGCAGCCGCTATGGCGGGATCAAGCAGCTGGATCAGGTCGGGCCTTCCGGCGAGAGCATCATGGAATATTCCATCTATGACGCCATTCGCGCCGGCTTCGGCAAGGTGATCTTCGTCATCAACCGCAAACTGGAAGACGACTTCCGGACCATCTTCCAGGAAAAGCTACAGGACCGGATCGCCGTGGAGTATGCCTTTCAGGAACTCGGCGACCTCCCAGCGGGTTTTGCCGTCCCGCCCGATCGCCTCAAACCGTGGGGCACGGGACATGCCGTCCTCGCCGCCCGCCATCAGATCGATGCCCCCTTCGCCGCCATCAATGCCGACGATTTTTACGGCATGACCGCATACCGGCTGCTGGCGGAGTTTTTTGCCCGTCAATCCGGACAGGCGACCGCATACTGCATGGTAGGATTTCGACTGGCCAATACCCTTTCGGAACACGGCACCGTAAGCCGTGGCGTGTGCGATGTCGACGGCCAGGGCTTCCTGCGGACGGTTGTGGAGCGGACCTCCATCTGCCGTAAGGAAGAACACATCGCCTACTGCGACGAACACAACCTGTGGCATCCGCTCCCCGACGATACCGTAGTCTCCATGAATTGCTGGGGATTCACACCGGAATTTATCGAACCCCTGCAGAACGGGTTCGTCGATTTCCTGCAAGCACAGGCTTCCCACCCCAAGGCAGAGTATTTCATTCCCAACCGGGTCGGCCGTCTGGTGGAGGAAGGGAAAGCCACCGTTCAGGTGCTGAATACCGAAGACCACTGGTTCGGCGTCACCTATCGCGAGGACAAGCCGACCACCACCGCCCGGATCCGGGAATTGGTCAAAAACGGGCTCTACCCCACGGCTCTCTGGCAATAGATTCAGCCCCGGTTTTTTACCGGAGGGCGGGGGTTTTACAGCGGAGCAGGCGCGCGGCAAAGTCTCGGAGGTATTCCTCACGGTGGCGGTTTACGCTCCGGGCACCGGCATGAATGCCTTCCGCCAGCGAAGGATCCGTATCGTCGATCCACCAGTTTGGATGTGAAGCGGAAGGCTTCCCGGTTTTTTCCACCGGTGGGGGTACGGCGGTGAACTTTCCGGTCTTACCGTCGAGTTCTTTACCGTCGGCCTGAATGGTATAAGGCCAAATCTTGGCATCCCGCGGAGAAAAGCGGAATCGAAGCCAATGGCCGTCGTTGTCGGCAACGGCAGCGATGCGTCCATCGAAAAGCATTTGTATGACATTCTTTACGGTCATACCGGCAGGTAGGGGCAGGACGAACTCGACGACACCAAAGGCTTCCGCCTGATCCGATTCGTCCGTCAGCCGGTGAAAGACCGTCTTTCTTCCATCCCATATACGGGCGAATTGCCCCCCCCAGCCTGGAAGGGAGGGATTCTCCGGTGTTCCGCGAAGCAGGTAGCCTACGGACGGGCTGTCTCCCATCTTGATCCTTCCCTGCAATTGAGTGGCGAAGAAATCGCCCAGGGCCCCTTTCCCGGCCACATGGGTGGTTACAAAGTCCGTATTTTCCCATGCACCTGTCTGGTTACCGCCGACAAACCAGCCGCGATAGGTCGAGTTCGCCTCGATCATCCAAAGCTTGGGATGGTTCTCCTCGATGTAGTTGTAGGCATGGACACCCCACATCTTATTCGGACCGCCGATATAATAAACACGGAGTCGAGGCAGGATATCGGGGGCATCGTGCAACGCCTGGGCCAGATCCTCCATGCCTCCCCAAACCAGCACATAGAGGGGCCGGGCGTCTTTACGCCGGGCACAATGGACGATCCACCTGGAGCCTTCCGTCGGCAATCCGAACCCGGTAGGTCCGGAAACCTCCGTAGCCCCCTGGCGCGTAATGGCCCGTAAGCTGTCGGGAGCCGGATACCTTTCGGAATAGGTCTTCAGATTCGCATAATCCTTTTCGTAACGATCGATCACCTGCAGGATGTGCCGGCTCCGGCCCGGTCCATAAGGAGAGGAAACGAGTCCTTCGATATCGAACACGTCGGCATAGAGGAGAAGGTGCACCATGGATTGAAAATCGTCCGGATCGGTACCTCCTATGTCCGTGGAAACGAGCACGCGAAAACGCTCCCCGCTGAGAGCCCCGCCGGCCTGCAGGGAGGCAAGGAAGGCCCCCGTCACAAGCAACCGTCGTATACAACATAGCATTCGTTTGCTGTTCATAATCCGCTCTCCGGTTCGATGTACCACCCATGATATCTTCAGGAAAACACGTCCTCAAGATAGACCATCGATT
>CAZTVS010000164.1:0-9706 GCA_964617125.1 uncultured Acidobacteriota bacterium | reverse complement strand
CCCAAAGGGAGCCCCCATCCTATGGTCGCCAGGGCACGGCACGCCGTGCCCCTACATGACTCACATGTCATACGGGTTGGAAAGTGCTTTTCCTACCACTCGATATCCCCTACCTCAGTCTTTCGTTCCACACAAATGAATCGCGTAGGGGCACGGCGTGCCGTGCCCTGCCGGCCCCTTCATATTATCGCCCATACACGCCCCCTGCTACCCTCACCCCCACCTTTACGGGAGGGCGCCTCTATCCTATCCTTTTCCGATTCCCATCTGACCGGATTCAACAGTATGCCGGCGATATGTCGGGTTTTCGCGATAGGGCACGGCACGCCGTGCCCCATAACAGCTGACACTACTTTCTATATGTCACTACCATTTCGACGGCCTCAGACGATCTGGGCCTGAAAATTTTGCAGACGGCAAAAATCGACCATCTCGCGCTGGTAATCTCCATAGAAGAAGAGCTGGTGAAAGCCGGGGAAGTCCAGAACACGCTGTTTTCCATCCATCTTCACCTTGACCGAGACCACGCAACCTCCGGAAGGGGGGGCTTCCATGTTCTCCATGACCGAACCGACGGAGATCAGTATCTTCGATTGGATTTGTTTCTTCATGTCGGCCGGCTGCAGGATCAGACAGGTGATCCTTTGTCCGATTTTCCATAGGGTGCGAGGGACCGCATCCCGGTTGCCGTGGTGGTGGACCAGGTGGAACGGCTCCGGGGGAAGCTGTATGCCGTTCAGACGGGTTGGGCTGGAACAATGGGCGCCTATCAAGGTATCGTCGGAGGTATCGGCAACCGGGTCCTGCTGAAATCCCGGCCGGTCGAAGAGATACTGGACGATCATATGCGTGGCCAGGGCGCCCAGATCGGCCTCGCAGGCCGCAGGTATACCGACATCGTTCATCCTGCTCCAGGCGATACAGGGCAGACTGACCTCCGTTTTGCCCAGGGCCCCCAGGCAGTCCATGGTAATTGCGTCCGCCTTCTCTTCCTGGAGAAAACGACCCGCTACCAGATAGCTTTTGATCCCATGAATGACATCCTGCCGTGTAGCTCCTCTCTGTTCCCGCGCCGATGACACATACTCTTCGGCCATGGCGGTGACTTCGGAGGTAACGGGCATCTTCCGATACTCTTCCAGAAACCGGCCGGCCGGGATGTACTGTAATGTGATCCCGGTATCGGCCAGGGTGACCTGGTTTCTCACCTCTCCGGCGATCACCAGAGCACGGCTCCGCTTCAGACGTGATCCGGCCTTGAGCATCTTCAGGCCGAAGATTGCCTGGCGAAAGTCGTTGGTCGAATAGATGACGCACCGCGGCAGATCGGCCAGCGGACCTGTATTGGTAGTGAAGGATGTTCCCAGTGGTGAGTAGATAACTGTGGGCAATCCGCTCTCGGCAGCCAACCGGGCGGTCGGCCAGGCATGTTGTTGACGGTCCAAAACCATGACGAGAAGCCCGTCGACGGAATCCGCCTGCGCGCTCTGTATCCAGGCCTTGGCCTCTTCCAACGAGTAGATGGGCAGGTCTTTCAGTTCCAGTCGGACATTCATGGCTTTGGCCGCAGCCGTAATTTTCTCCGTGTACATGCGACGGGCCGCTTCTCCGTCATAGATCGCTCCCGGCCATAAAATTCCGTAATCGCCCTGGCGTCGCACAAAGGCGGCCCTGACCTTAGGAATATAAGTGGAAGCGGGGCCGCAGGGTTTTATCTCCGGAAGCATTTCCTTTGGCCCTTGGGCCAGAATATGGTTCCATGGTCCCAGAGATGCCCCCATCAGAGTGATGGTGGAGTCGCGTAAAAATTCGCGCCGGACACTGGTACTCCGGCAGGGTTTGTCATCGTGCATCATCTCTTTCTTCATCGATTCGTCCCTTTCTTGATCCGATATTTAGCTTCACTCATCGAGACAGAACGTAGAATCTCCGGAAAAGGATAACTCGAAGACCCACCAATGATAAAGTTGTAAATAAACCTGGGAGCGCCTGCGTCCCGCCGTCTAAATCTTTTGCATCAATACGCAATAAACACAGAATAACGCAAAATCAGGAGGTTTGTAGTTCCGCGTTTATGCGGCATCCCATGGATCCATGAAAGCCTGTATTTACGCGGTACCGTCTGAAGGCCGAGTTACAAACATGATCCGTATTTCTATTATAATCGACTTTTTGCAGCTTCCTCCTCGATATCGATCGGGGAGAGAGTCCATCCTTGACGAGGCTTCCGGGTGGCTTATACAATCCTCACGTGTCCTTGACCCGTATCTAACAAAAGGAATGGATCGTACCCTATGAAAACATCGACGATAAAAATGCTGTTGCGGATCGTAGCCGTCCTGGTTCTCCTGCCGTCGGCTTATGCCCAGTCAGGTGAAGCCCGGCTGATGCGTTTCCCTGACATCAACAAGGACCTGATTGTCTTTGTCTATGCCGGCGATATATGGTCGGTGGATGCCGGCGGCGGTGAGGCCCGGCGTCTGACCTCGCATTCCGGAATGGAGATCTTCCCCAAGATCTCACCCGATGGCCGATGGATCGCCTTCTCGGGAGAATATTGCGGAAACCGCCAGATCTTCGTCATCCCTTCCGGCGGGGGGAATCCACGCCAGCTGACCTTCTACAACTCGGTCGGGGTGATGCCTCCCCGCGGAGGTTTCGATCATGTGGTCCTCGACTGGACAGCGGACAGCAAAAGCATTCTCATACGCGCGGCGCGCACCCCCTTCGGCGATCGCAACGGCAAGTATTTCCTGGTGAGTCTGGAGGGCGGGCTGGAAAAGCCGTTGCCCATCGTCAACGGAGGTTTCGCCGTCTTCTCGCCAGACAACCGCAAGCTCTGCTTCACTCCCGTCGATCGGGAATTCCGTACCTGGAAACGATACAAGGGAGGACGGGCCACCGATTTATGGATATACGATCTGGACAGGAACAGCTCAGAGCGGCTGACCGATTTTCCCGGCACCGACCATCTGCCGACCTGGTTCGGTGACCATGTCTATTTTGCCTCCGATCGCGACTTGAAACTGAACATCTATCAATACAGCCTTAAAAACAAGGCACTGAAGCAGCTTACCCGGCATGCCGATTTCGACTGCATGTGGCCTTCGGGAAAGAACGGACAGATCGTCTATGAAAACGGCGGCTACCTGTACAAACTGAACCTGCAGAGCGGCAAGGAAGAAAAAGTGCCGGTATCGATCCGTTTCGATAATCCGAATACCATTCCGTATTATAAGAATGTGCAGGATTTCGTGCAGAGTTTCGATCTCTCGCCGACAGCCAAAAGGGCTTTGATTTCCGCCCGGGGTGACATCTTCTCCGTTCCGGCGGAGAACGGCCCGATCTACAACCTGACCGCCAGTCAGGGGACCCGTGAAATCTTTCCCCGCTGGTCGCCGGACGGCAGGTTTATCTCTTACATCTCCGATGAATCCGGCGAATACGAAATTTATTTACGGGAGAATAAACAAGGATCGGCACCCCGGCGTCTCACCGGCGGCTCGACCGCCTGGAAATACGATCCAGAGTGGTCGCCCGACGGTAAGTATCTGCTCTTTTTCGATCGTACCCTGCAGCTGCAAATGGTGGAGGTGGAATCGGGAAAAGGGACGATTATTACCCATGCCGATCGGGACGAGATCCGCTCTTATTCCTTCTCTCCCGACTCGAAATGGGTCGCCTACGAAAAAGAGGGGGCGAACGGATTAGGCGCCATATGGCTATACCATCTGGAAACGGCGCAGAACCGACAACTGACCGATGCTTCTTTTCAGGACGGTTCCCCGGTTTTCTCCACCGATGGTAAATATATTTATTTCCTTTCCGATCGGGATTTCAATCTCAGTTTCTCCAGCTTTGAATTCAACTACCTCTACAACAAATCGACGCGTATTTATGCCCTGGCCCTCAAGGCTGACACGCCGAAGCTCTTTCCGGAAAAGAACGATCTGGAAACGGTGAAGGAGCCGGAAAAAGCCAAGGATAAGGAAAATGGAAAAAAGGACGGCAAAGACAAGGCCGAAGAAAAATCTCCCTCTGCAGAACCGGCTCGGGTCGAGGTCGACTGGGAGGGAGCGAATGCGCGGATAACGGCATTCCCGCTCAAACCGGGTAACTACGGCAATTTGCTGGCTGTCAGCGGTGCCATCCTGTATATCAGCGAAGGTTCGCTGCGGAAGTACTCGATCGAGGAGCGCAAAGATGAGGAGATCATGGATAAGGTGGCGCAGGCCGTTCTGAGCGCCGACGGCAAGATGATGCTGTATCGCTCGGGAAAAGATTTCGGTATCACCAAACTGACTCCCGGGCAAAAAGCGGGGGCCGGCAAACTCAAACTGGACGACATGGTCATGAAGATCGATCCCAGGAAGGAGTGGGCCCAGATCTATACCGACGGCTGGCGCATCTTCCGCGACTATTTTTATGTCGCCAATCTCCATGGGGTGGACTGGAAAGGGATCCAGGAACGATACAGTCCTCTGGTACCGCATATCGGACATCGCGCCGATCTGGATTACATCCTGGGAGAGATCATAGCGGAAACCAACACCGGCCACGCCTATGTCAATTGGGGAGATTTCGAACGGGTGAAACGCCTGGATACCGGCCTGCTGGGTGCGGATCTGGTGGCCGATACGACATCGGGAAGATACCGCATTACCAGGATTTATCCCGGAGAGAACTGGGAGGAGAGCCGGCGATCGCCGCTCACCGAGCAGGGAGTCCAGGTCAAGGAAGGGGATTATCTTCTGGCGATCGATGGCATCGATCTGGATCTGGCCCGAAATCCCTACGAACTCCTGGAAAACAAGGCCGGAAAAGCGGTGGAAATAACCGTACATTCCAAGTCGGAGACTGCCGGAGCCAGGACCTACACCGTTCGTCCGATTGCAAGCGAGCTGGAGTTGTTTTATCTGAACTGGGTGAACGAGCGCCGGGCCATGGTGGATCGGCTGTCTGGCGGAAGGATCGGTTATATTCACGTGCCCGACACGGCTGTGGAAGGGAATCGGGAACTGCATCGCGGACTGTATACCTATCACGAAAAGGAGGCCCTGATCATCGATGACCGGTACAACGGTGGAGGGTTTATCCCGGATGTGATGGCCGATCTGCTCGATCGGAAAACCCTCAGTTACTGGCAGCGCAACGGGCTGGCCCCCATGAAAACCCCCGGCATAGCCCATGACGGCCCCAAGGTGATGTTGACCAACGGGTACTCCTCCTCCGGTGGAGATGCCTTTCCTTACTATTTTCGCAAAAAGGGTTTGGGGAAACTGATCGGTACGCGCACGTGGGGAGGACTGGTGGGTATATCGGGGAATGCCGCCCTGGTCGATGGCGGCTATATTTCCGTGCCGCGGTTCGGTATCTACGATGAAAAAGAACAATGGATCATCGAAGGGATCGGTGTCTCTCCCGATATCGAGGTGGTAGACCGTCCGGAGCAGATGGCCAAGGGTACCGATGCCTGCATCGAAAAGGCCGTAGAGGTACTGCTGCAGCAACTTCCGCCAACCCCCGTGAAGAAAGGGAAGGCCCCAACCCCACCGGATCGCTCCCGCTGGCACGAACAGATCAAAGTGCCCTGACGAGTTTTCCTTGGACGGGGCACGGCGTGTCGTGCCCTGGAGCGAATGCCCGGGATGCCGCCGAAGAGCGCATACGAGACTCCGAATAGGTGGTAAAACGATGGAGGCCGACACTGGGGCACGGCCCGCCGTGCCCCTACGTGAAACATTCAGAAAAATGTGGTAATCGGGTAAGGGCGTACGGATGGCTGAAAGTTTCCGTTTATCATGCCGGCGCCTGATGGATCGGGTCGGGTACCGGGCTTATTGCGAGTTTACTCCTTGCAGTCATGACGAAGCGGCAAATAGTCATAAATCATACTGTGTAGTTTTCTCAGACGCCTATTGGACGCACGTTTCCTGCACAGACAGGAATGTCTGTGCCACTTTTTGCCGCTCCGTCAGTCGTATTATCGACTGATCTTTACTACCCACGCGGGCTGACGCAGCAGTTCGTCGGGCATATCCGGCAACTCGATGCTGACCCCATCTTTGACTGTCTGGAATTTCAATCCCTCCGTCATACCCAGCAGTCTCGCCGATTTAATCCCGCCCAGATCCTTGAGTACGATATGGCGACCGGGCCAACGGGGCAGGATGGCGAACACGTCATTTCCCTTGGAGGTGAAAAAGGCCTCGATGCCGGCCTTGCCCGCCGCCGGCTTTTCTGTGAGCTTGGTGACATCGTAGATCGTCGAGTACTCCTTATCGTATTCCACCTTCGGCTGCTCTCCGGCACTCCACTGGCGTGTCGTCTTCCACGGTTTGGTGCCATAGATCGCTTCCCCGTTGATCTTCAGCCAGTCGCCGATCTGGATCAGGCGGTCTTCCATCACTACCGGGATGGTACCGTCGGCATCGGGGCCGATATCGAGCAGGAAATTTCCTCCGCGGCTGACCAGATCCACCAGCATGATGACGAGCTGCCGGCCGGTGTGGTAATGCTCCAGGCGCTCGGCTCGGTTGTAGCCGTAGCTGAACCCCATGCCACGGTTCTCCTCCCAGGCATGAGAGGCGTCGCTCATGCCGGGGGTGTATTCGGTGGTCCAATAGCCGCCGTGCTTATGACGGGAATCTTTTCCCCAGCGGTCATTGATGACCACCTCTTCCTTTACCGCGGTTTGGTTGAATAGCCAGGCGAGCAGTTCGGGCGTGTTCCATTCGGAAGAGGAAAGGTCCCACTCCCCGTCGCTGAAGATGATGGCGGGCTGATAACGCGTTACCAGGTCCTTGAACTGGGGAACCATGTGTTCCTTGATATAGCGGGGTTTGTCGGACAGCCAGACAGGGTTATACCATTCGTATAGGGAATAGTAATAACCCATACGCAGCCCCTTCCTGCGTACCGCGCTTGTCAGATCGCCCAGAATGTCGCGTCTGGGACCAATATCAACCGCGTTCCACGGCCTGCCCCATGTAGAGGAGGCCTCCCGGCTTGGCCACAGGGCAAAACCGTCGTGATGCTTCGAGGTCAAGGCGACATATTTGGCCCCGGAACGGGCGAAGACGTCTGCCCAATGGTCGGGATCGAACAGTTCGGCCCGGAACTGAGGGGCGAAATTCTGGTAAGGGAAATCGGCCCCATACTGCTTTTGGTGATAGGCCCAGGTGCCGGCCTGTATGGGATTGGCCCCGGGTTCCTTTCCTTTGGTCAAGGCATTCCAGTACCATTCGGAATAGGCGAGCTTGCCAGGGATAACCGGGGCATAGGCGGGCACCGAGTAGACACCCCAGTGGATGAATATGCCGAATTTGGCCTCGGCGAACCAGGCGGGCATCGGCCGTTTGTCGATGGAGTCCCATGTGGGTTGAAAAGGCTGGGCATACAGGTTGCCCAGCAGCAGGAGAGATAGGAAAAGAAAAGAGCAAGCGAATGACGATTTCATAGATCGATTCCTCAAGAAAAGACGGTTTGCTTTGGCCGCGGCTTAGGTTGTGCCTTTTGTCGCTTCTATTGCCTTGTCATTTACCGCACTCGGGGGCGGCTGTCCCGGGATCGATTGTAAGGGTTCTCTCCGCATGGGTCAAGCAAATCTAAGGGACATTCGGAAATGGGATGAACATTTTCCGGCCGGATTTCGTATGTTGCAATGGAGCGAATGTTCCATGATACGATTTGAGATTGGGATGGGAGGTTACCATGTTGGGATTCACAGGTCTGGTTTTTCTTTTTCTGGCCTTTGGAGCGATTTTCCTTGTGGCCAAGCTGTTCTTTAAGTTGCTTGTACTTCCGATCACGCTGGGCCTTTGGGTCGGCAAGGTGATACTCGGCGTGGTCTTTACGCTTTTAGGGGGAATTGCCTTGCTGGCATTGCTGCCGGTGGCGATTCTGGCGCTCCCCGTGGTTCTCATCGCCGCCGTACTTGGGTTGCTGGCACTGCCCTTTGTACTGCTGGTAAAACTATTCGTTTAACATTTTCCTCGGATCCTTCGGATGGCAAGCGAAACCAATTCGGAAATATACAGCCGTCTGGGGCATACCTGGTGGGATGATCAGGAAGGCGCCTTCGCCTCCATCCGTTACTTCATCAATCCGGTCCGCTTCGGCTATTTCTCCCGTCTGCTGGCCTGCCGCCTGCCGGCGGGTCCGGCGGCATACAAACTTCTGGATATCGGTTGCGGCGGCGGCTTACTGGCGGAAGAATTCGCCCGGGCGGGATTTCAGGTGACGGGCATCGATCCGAGTATCGAGTCGATCGAGACGGCACGCAAGCATGCCGCCGATTCCCATCTGAATATCTCCTACCATGTCGGGATTGGAGAATATTTGCCCTTTACTTCGGACCGGTTCGATATTGTGGTCTGCTGCGATGTTCTGGAACATGTCGACAATGTAGGCGAGGTAATCGCCGAATCATCGCGGGTTCTGAAACCGGGCGGATTATTCCTCTACGATACCATCAACCGGACCCTGGCCAGCAAGATTGGGGTGATCAAGATCATGCAGGAATGGCCTTCGACCGCCTTTGTCGAGCCCAATTGTCATGTCTGGCGGCAGTTTATCAAGCCGGAGGAATTGACCGATCTATTAAGGAGTCGTTCTTTAGAGAATCAGGAAATACGTGGCCTCGCCCCTCGGCCCAATCCCCTGGCGATATGGTTCCATTTGCATCGTCGTGCCCAGGGTAAGATTACCTATCGGGAGTTGGGTCAGCGCCTGGACTTTCACGAAAGCGATGATCTTAAAACCTCCTACATGGGGTACGCCGTTAAAACCACAGCTTGACCAGAGTAGACGCTTTCGCTAAAAACGATTTGGTTAGTCGTACCGCCTTTTATTTTTATGCCCGACATGTTTTTTCCCCTGATTTTCAGATACAATAAACCGTAAAAGGGGACAAAAAACATGCGAGTATTATCGATTCTGATGACCATGTGGGCTGTCTTTTCCGCCGTTGCCGGTGCGCAGGATTTGAAGGTGGGGGACAAGGCGCCCGATTTCAAGCTGCCGGGATCCGATGGGAAAACCTACCGCCTGGCCGATTACCTCGGAAAGAAACCGGTGGTCCTGGCCTGGTTTCCCAAGGCCTTCACCTCCGGGTGAAGCATGGAATGCAAGTCATTCCGTGAGAATGGCACCCTGTTGAAAAAGACTTCTGTCGCCTATTTTACCGCCGGCACCGATTCCATCGATACCAACAAACGTTTCGCCGAATCCCTGGAGCTGGATTATCCAATTCTCAGCGATCCGGAAAAATCGGTCGCCAGAGCCTATGGCGTTGTCCATGGCATTCGTCTTGTTCCTGAACGGTGGACCTTCTATATCGATAAGCAGGGAATCATTGTTCATATCGACACCAAGGTGAAGGCGGCGACGGCAGCAGAGGACGTATTACAAAAACTGAAAGAACTCAAGTGGGAATGATGCGACCAGGCCGGTCGTAATCATTCGCTGCCGTATTCTTTCAACTTATACTGTAAGGTGCGCAGGCTGATGCCCAGCGCCTCCGCTGTCTTGCCGCGGTGGTCGCCGTTGGCCTTCAGGGCCTTGAGAATCGTCTCTTTTTCTACCTCGGCAAGCTTCTTGGGACCGGCGTCAGGTAGGGTCGGTTCAGGGCCGGTCCCCATTTTCCCGGGTAAGGTCAGATCCTCGATCCCTATCGATTCGGAACGGGAGAGGATCAACGCTCTCT
>CAZTVS010000163.1:0-9728 GCA_964617125.1 uncultured Acidobacteriota bacterium | reverse complement strand
CTTCTTCCCCCGGGAACTACCGTCATTCCATATTTCTACGGTGAAAATTTTCGCGGTCACCTAGGTGACCATCAGGAGAGGTGCGCTCTTTTTTGGCCTTAAAAAGCCCTCCTGAAACCGTTCATCCCCGCCTTGGAAAGAGAAGCTCGCCTTAGCCAGCTCGTTTACCCTGTGGCAGCCGTTTTGTGACCACCTTTCCCCTCCAGGAATCAGAATTTTCTCTTGACTTCGACACAACCACCCTCTACAACTGCGAAATGGTAGATAGAGGAAAAAACCATTTACCTATCCAAAATTGCATTCCTGCTTCTTCAGAAACCCATGGCCTCCAGTCGGATCGTTACCGGTTACTTTCGCCGGGCCTGGTGTACAAGGGACAGGATTGTCTCCAAAACCGGTTCCAGGGCATCCACATAGAGGAAATGGGAGGATTCTCTCATCAACAGAAATTTTCCCCTTCGGGATTTTTCACTTTGAATACGGCTCTGTTCGATCCAGTAATTTTGGAATTTTTCGGCCAAATCGCCGAAGGCCGGATTCGGTTTTCCTGCTGCCATTACGATCAGCGGTGTGTCGCCAAAGCCGTTGATTCCGCTGACAAGCCTTGCGGTTTCGCCGAACATCTCCCGGTGCTCGGAGGCAATGGCTCGGAAGAAGGCGGATTTTGCCTTCTCTGGACTGTCGTCGGATTTCCCGGCCGCATCGGCAATGGCCTGCCATTCCGCAGTCATCTTTTCGGCCATCCCCGCGAGTTCCTTGTATTCCCGCCCCAGCAGGAAGGAGAGCGGAGGCGGATCCAACAGCAGGATTCCGACCACATCCTTGGCGTACTTGGAGGCAAACACCTGCATGTTCAGAGCCCCCAATGAATGACCGACCAGCACATAGGGGCCGGGAATGGATGCCTTCTCCAGCATTGCCTTGAGTTCCTCGGCTTCACGTCCGCTGTGACGGGGCAGAGGACCGGGTTCGCTCTGTCCGTAGCCGGCCCGGTTGTACGTAATGACCTGTGTCGCACTGGCCAGGCGTTCCTGTAGTGGTTTGAATTTGTCCAAAGAATCCGCCAGACCGGCATCAATAACCACCACCGGAGTACCTGTCCCCGCCGAACGGCATTGAAGACGATGCGATCCTAAATCGATGGTTCGTTCGGAGGAGGTCGAATGCATGCAATGGCAGAACGCAAGTATCCAGCCCAGAGTCAGCAAAATAGCCAGCTTATTCATATTGGCCATCCTTTCAGATAAACAAAAAGCAGAGCATCGATAGGAATACCCGTATCGGCAATATTCTATTCAAAGCATCTGCTTTACAAAGGCGGATTCCTTTGTCACTATTCTTTATCCCGACGAGGAGAGGAGAAAGAAGAATGGATACGAAGATCAAACGCCGAAAGTTCATGGGAGCCTTTCCGGTTACGGTAGCCGGAACCATGAGCTGCCAATACTTATCGGCTCACACAAAACAGTCCGACCCTGAAACGATGACCGTCGCCCTGAACCCATCCACAGGAAAAGACCCGTCCATGGAGGAGAAGATGGAAAAGAAAATCCAATATGTCGAAGTCAAAGTGGCCAAGGGAAAATGCGGAGTCCATATGGTTGGAGATTTGGCCAAGATCACCGAACAGGGGATTGAGGGCAAGATTTGTATCCATGCCCTCTACAGCCTTCTGCCGGCGGCCTTTGCCATGTTGTACGAAGCGCGTTTTCCCTGGTTGACGGCCAACCCCGATAAAAAGACCCATGCCTGTCCCGACGCCTCCAATCCGGTGGTGTTCGAGATCACACGAGTCCGCGAGGCTTAAAGAGACCTATGCGATTCCCGCGAATAGTCCTTTGGTTGTTACTGGTTTGCCCGCTTCCAGCGGAAGAGATCCAGCGGGAGATAGCGGTCACCGGCAAGTATCTGAACCTCCCGGTTTCCACTACTTCGGAACGACAGCGTATGACGCTGGAGGTTGAAGGAACCAAGGTTCGGGAATTCGTCATCCGCTTGAGCGACAAAGATCCCGATTATTGGGTTTTTACCGATGTCTCCGCCTGGACAGGGAAAACGATGATCGTCCGTTATACCCGGGAGGGAAAAGGATGGGAGGCGATCCATGTTGCGGACAAGATAGCCGGTGCCGACAATCTGTATCGGGAGAACGCCCGTCCCCAGTTTCACTTCACCACCCGCCGTGGATGGAACAACGATCCCAACGGTCTGGTCTTTTACCGGGACGAATACCATCTTTTTTATCAGCACAATCCGTATGAAACGCAGTGGCAGAACATGCACTGGGGGCATGCCGTCAGTAGAGATCTGCTGCACTGGGAAGAACTGTCCGATGTTCTGTATCCCGATGCGCTGGGGATGATGTTTTCCGGTTCGGCCGTCATCGACTCGGACAACACTTCCGGTTTTCAAAGCGGTAAGGAAAAGGCGCTGATCGTCATTTATACCGCCGACGGCCCCGACCGGGAAGTGCAATGCATTGCCTACAGCAACGATCGCGGGCGTACCTTTACCAAATACGAAGGGAATCCGGTACTGGACAGCAAGGCCCGATGGAATTCCAGAGACACCCGCGATCCTAAAGTTTTCTGGTACGAGAAGTCCGGACACTGGGTGATGACGCTTTTCGAGAAGCTCGGCCATTCCATTTACACCTCCAACGATCTGAAGACGTGGACCTACCAAAGTCATACGGATGGGTTTTGGGAATGCCCCGAACTATTCTCGCTGCCGGTGGACGGCAAGGCATCGAATTGCAAGTGGGTGATGTCCGGTGCCTCCGGGACTTATCTGATCGGTGCTTTTGACGGGCATACGTTCCGACCGGAAACGAACAAGCTGGCCTACTTTTCCGGCAGTATGTACGCCGCCCAAACCTTCAACAACATACCGGCTTCCAACGGTCGGCGCATACAGATCGGCTGGGGACGCATCGAACAGACGGACATGCCTTTTAATCAGATGATGACTTTTCCCACCGAACTCTCCTTGCGTTCCACTGGTGAAGGGATCCGTCTGTTCTCCGAGCCCATACATGAAATCAGGCAGCTGCACAAAAAAAGCCACGCCTGGCACGATCTCACCATTGCGGAAGCCAACGAGAAACTGAAAACGGTACAGGGAGATCTGTTCCATGTATGCCTGACGGTGCAATTCGTCTCCGGAACACGTTTCGCCTTATCCTGGAAAGGAAACCTTCTGGCCGACTACGATCTGAATTCCAACCGGCTCAACGGCGTTTTCTACGGAGGCGATCGGCTCGATCGATTGACGATGAGTCTGGAGCTGCTGCTCGATCGTACCTCGGTGGAGATCTTTGCCGATCGAGGGAAGTTCAGCCTCATTGCTCCGCTGAAAGCGGCCAAAAGTCAGGAAGGACTTTCCTTCGACAAAAACGGATCCGCTGTGAAAATCCAGAGCCTGGAGGTTCACGAACTCCATTCCATCTGGTTTTAAAACCTGTGGCCCTCAACCCAAGTCGAACGAAAAAAATCAGTAAAGCCTGTCGGCCTGTTGTAGAACGGATGCCGGCAGGGTCATGCCCAGCTGTTCCGCTTTGGTTTTGTGGATCAGCAGCCGGTAGGGCAGATTGCGACCGTTGAAAAAGGGTATGTTTCCGGGGGACTCGCCCTGAATGACCCGAGCCAGGATGTCGCCGAATTTTTCGGCGGCCGCCTTCTGATCCACACCGTAGGCAATGGTGGCGATGTTTTTCTCCACCTTGTCCAGGAGAACGGCGATCAAGGGGATCTTCCGTCGATCGGCGACCTTGGCCAGAAAAGGGGTTGTGATATTCTGATAGAGGTTCGGATTGATCAGGATGACGTCCACGTCTTTCGCCCCCAAGGCGTTGGCCGCCTCCATAATCTCCAGCTGGTCGGTGTATGCCTGAGAGACGATCTCCAATTTCTCGGCGGCCACGATCCTTGCTTTTCTCGCCTGGGAAACTACCGCTCTATCGGATCTCCACGCGGAATCGTTTCGCGGTCCCCATGGTGACCCTTAGAGGAGGCGCGTCTTTCCTTAGCCTAAAAGACACCTGCCGAACTCGCTTCCTCCCCCCTTGGTCACGAAAAGCCGGCTGCGGGCAGCTCCTTTACCCATCCGCTGTCATCCCAGGACCCTTTTTCCGTCTCTGGAATCTTGGATCTCTCTTGACTGGGGTGCAGCCCCCCTTTATAATCGCAAAATGGTAGATAGAGGGAAAAAGCATTTGCTTATCCATTATCCATCACTTTCAGGATCGGAGATTCCCAATGAACAACAACGCCCGACTCATGGTGGTACTGCTCCTAATGGCCGCGTCCGTTCAGGCCGGAGGCAATAACTACAAAAATTTTGATGTGGCCGTCTATTGCCGCGTCTATGAAGTACGCGAAATGAAGGACCCCGCCTGGCTCGAAAGCCGCTGGGACGCCATCTCCCGCAATGTCAAGGTGGATAAGATCTATCTGGAGACACACCGTGACATGATCGTCATCGAACAGGCGACCCTCGATCTGGCAAAAAAATTCTTCATCAACAAGGGTCTCAAGGTGGCCGGCGGTATCACCATCACGGTCAACGAGCGCAACCAGTTTGAAACTTACTGCTATACCAATCCGGTGCATCGTCAGAAGTTGAAGGAGGTGATTGAATTCACCGCCCGGAACTTCGACGAGATTATTCTCGATGATTTTTTCTTCACCAGCTGCAAGTGCGATTCCTGCATCCGGGCCAAGGGCAGCAAAAGCTGGACTGAATTCCGCCTGGGCCTCATGGATGAAGCCGGACACAGCCTGGTCATGGGCCCGGCTAAGGCTGTTAATCCGCGAGTCACGGTGACCATTAAGTATCCTAATTGGTATGAACATTTTCAACACCTGGGTTTTAACCTGGAGACCCAGCCCAGGTATTTTGACAAGATTTATACCGGCACGGAAACGCGCGATGCGGTGTACAGCAACCAGCATCTGCAACCGTATCATGGCTACTCGATCGTGCGTTACTTCGACAACCTCAAACCTGGGGCCAACGCCGGAGGTTGGGTGGATACCGGGGGTATGCGTTATCTGGACCGCTATGCCGAGCAACTCTGGCTGACGCTCTTCGCCAAGGCCCCAGAGATCACCCTGTTTGATATCCGTCAGGTTTTTCAGCCCATACGCAAAGAAGACGGATCTCTGGTGGCCGACTCTCAGGTCTTGCGAACGGCCGGCTATGTCTTTGAACAGGTCGACGGATTTCTGGGAAAACTCGGCAAGCCGATGGGTATAAAAACCTACCGTCCATTCCATTCCGATGGAGAAGATCACCTGGCCAGCTACCTCGGCATGATCGGTATTCCCATGGATATTGTCTCCGAGTTTCCCGTTGAGGCCAAAACCGTGTTGTTGACTGAAAGCGCCCGTTTCGATCCGGCGACCGTCACCAAAATCAAAGCCCAGCTGGCGGCAGGGAAGGCAGTCATCATCACCTCAGGTCTGCTGAAGGCCTTACAGAATAAAGGGATTGAGGATATCGTCGAACTGGAGTACACCGGCCGCACGGTCTCCACCCGCGAATTCTTCGGTCGTGGCTTTAGTGCCCGATCCGATACAGACATCCTTCTGCCAGAGATACGCTTTGCCACCAATGATGCCTGGGAAATCATCAGCGCCTTCACCTCGCCCAGTCGCACCACGGGTACGCCGTTGCTGCTCGAAGCCAAGTACTCTAACAGCCGCCTGTACGTCTTGACTATTCCCCAAGCGACAGGCGATCTTTACAGTCTCCCGGCAGAGACTCTAAACGCCATCCGGGGGGTCGTGGCTGTCGATCTCCCTGTCCGTCTGGAGGCGCCGGCTCAAGTAAGTCTCTTTGTCTACGACAACGACAAATGCATCGTCGAGTCCTTTCGTGATTCCATGACCTTGGTCCGCCTGGTGGCCCATAAGGGAATCGCACAGCTTCGAGACCTGCAAACCGGAATGACTCTTCAAGGTCAGGCCAGAGGTGAACGAATCGTCTACGAGATCCCGCTCAGGGGAGGCGCCTACCGAGTTTTTTCAGCGGAGAAATAGCATACAAGTGTTCATTGGCTTCATTGAGGCATCCTCCATCCGCCGCCCACATAAAGTAGTAGTCCCGTCAGCCAATGAGTCTGTTCTGAAGCCAGAAAAACAATAACATCGGCCACATCCTTCGGCTGACCTACACGACCCAGAGGTGTAGTGGAGGCGATCTGTTTCTCCTGGTTCGGAGTCAGCCAGCCGGTTTGAATCGGTCCGGGAGCGACTACATTCACCGTGATCCCATACTTGGCCATTTCCAGGGCAGCCGATCGGCTGTAGGATTCGATGGCACGTTTACTGGCCGCATAGCTTACAGACTCGGCATGTGCATGGGCCGCGATAATGCGACCCCAACGGCTTTTATTTGTCAGATATCGTTGCAGATATTCTTCCATCATCAAGACATAAGCCCGCGTATTTCATGGTCGATATTTTTGCCCGTCGTGCCACGCCAAGCGGGTAGCCGCTTTCGCCGACTTGCTGGCCGCCGAAGTCCTGGCGGATGTCCCCCGCCGACAGCTCGTGTTTACCATTCTAAAGCTATTACGACAACACTTCCGCTTCGACCGCCAACTCCTGGGTTTATTGAGTTCCTGCTCCTATGACGCTGCCCGCGAAAAGCTGGCCATTTATATTTTCTCGCCTGGGAAACTACCGATATTTCAGATCGCCACGCTGCATATTTTCGCGGTCCCCATGATGACCCTTAGGGGAGGCGCGTCTTTCCTTAGCCTAAAAGACACCTGCCGAACTCGCTTCCTCGCCTCTTGGTCACGCAAAGCCGGCTGCGGGCAGCTCCTTTACCTGCTATCCATCACCGTCTTCGTTGTACCCCTGCGATATGGATCCGGGATGCACCAGAAAATTCTGGAAGCCTGGAGCATGCAAAAGATACAGGTGCATATACCCACGTACTTTATGTATTGTTGGTGTATGAAATAGCTGCTGAACATGTCGCATGAACCTGCTGTTTTCCTGTTAAAATAGTAGCTATGATAAAGATATCTCAGGCATTGCTATTACTGGTTTTCGCAATAAGCGCCGTTCCAGTTGCGGCCAAAGGGAAAACCTATCACGTGGATCCCTCCGGCTCGGACACCAAAGGAGACGGCAGCCTCTCTAAACCTTGGGCCAGCATCGTATTTGCGGCCACACGGATAAGCGCAGGCGACACTGTGTTGATCAATCCCGGTACCTATGCGGGTGGTGTCTACCTTGGCACGGGCGGCAGCGCCATGGCACCGGTCACCTTTCAGGCGAACGGTTCGGGCGTCATCATCGAGGGGAGCGGCGGAGAGCGGGACGCCTTTTACATCGAAGCAAGCCACTTCGTGGTCGTGGACGGCTTGACGATCCGGAACGCCACACGCGCCGGGTTGCGTATTTCCCTCTCCAATCACATAACCGTACGCAATTGCATTTTCGCAAACAATGGGCGTTGGGGACTCTTCACCGATTTTAGCGACTACACCATGGTTGAACATTGTGAGTCTTATGGCGCCGTTCTGGAGCATGGAATTTACATCAGCAATTCCAGCGATTACCCGACCATCCGCGGTAACCATTTACATCACAATCATAGCTGTGGCTTGCACATGAACGGCGATATCAGCATGGGAGGGGATGGGATTATCTCCTATGGTGTTGTTGAGGCTAATATCATTTACGAAAATGGAAGCGGAGGTGGTTCAGCCATCAATATGGATGGGGTAACCCACACGATGATCCGCAATAACCTGCTCTACAGCAATCACGCCAGCGGGATTTCGATCTACCAGATCGACGGCGGCAGCGGATCGCACCATAACCAGGTGTTGAACAACACAATCCTTATTGCCTCCGATGGTCGATGGGCGATCAACATCACCGACACGGTAGACACCAATAACCGTCTGGTCAACAATATTCTTTATACTGCTCACAGCTATCGGGGAAGCATCTTAATTGCCTCCCCAACGCCGGCCGGCTTTCAAAGCGATTACAATGTGGTGATGGACCGCTTCAGCACGGATGGCGGTGACACGCGAATTTCCCTTTCCGCTTGGCAGGCCTTGGGATACGACATCCATTCGATCCTTGCCACACCGCTCCAGTTGTTTTTCAATCCAACCACTGCCGACTACCACCTGCTATCCGGCAGTCCGGCAATCGATCATGGATTCGCACTTTTGGAAGTTACCCAGGACCTGGAGGGAAATCCCAGGCCGTCGGGCACGGCATTCGATATCGGCGCCTATGAATTTTTCAGCGGGAATTTTTTATACTTGCCGAGCATTATCATGTTTTTGCAAAAAGGAGAGTAACGAGTCAAACAGTTCATGCGGAGGTTTCTCCGAAGTCGCGAGAGTTGGGGTATAACCTGGGATCGGTTTACATCCGCAAGGTCCACGATTATCGGACTAATTTGCACGTCGTTCTTTAGCCGCTTTGGCGATCTCGGTATCTGGATGGGAGAGAAGACTCTCGTCGGCAGCGGTTAGGACATCGTGGCCCAATTCAACCCATGCCGGTTTAAGATGGCAGGAGAGATTTTCATCCAGCTTAAGCTTCATTGGAGAGTGCCCGTCTTCCAGACGCTCTCATGAGCCAGATCTGCGGCATAGGCAAGACGAGCGTGAATGTCGTCTTTCGTCAGTTGCGGATAATGTCCGATGATATCAGGTTCCGTCATGCCTTCGGCGAGGCCGTCCAGAATTACCGCGATCTCGATGCGGGTGTCGCGAATGCATGGCCTGCCGCCGCATACGTTGGATTTGGAAGTAATTTTATTAGTCTACGTTCTATAAAAAGTTCAAGCAGCAAAACGAAACAATCTTCTTAGATCGAGCTCCAAATGCTGGCTGTTGGCAAGCAGGTTCGACGGAAGATCAAAAGTCGTCCTATATACGGCAGCTCCGGAGTAATGCCGGATGCCCTCTTCGGCGTGTTCGGTCCAGCTCATCAGCCGAGGGAAATCGGCCTGTTCCGGAGCGCCCCATCCTGGGGCACATAGGACGCCGGACGAACCGGCATCGAATCCTTTGTGTGGTCTCATTCGTGTTCCGGTTTGCCCCCCCCTTTCACGATCGGCAGTCGGAGTTTTGGTGTTTTTCGACTCGCAAAAGCGGTCTTCTTTCCGTTTCCTGGGATGTGACCGAAAAAATCACCAGAATCACCGGCGTCTATCTTCCCCCCCCGCAATCCCGGCGTTTTCCGGCCTGACGGTTCTTTCCAACCTTTGCCTCCCCTCGATCCCCAACCACTCACGCTCCTCTTCCGTCATCGGCTGCTGCAGGAACTTTTGTGTCTGGAGAAAATCCATCCGGCGACTATCGAAATCCTCGATCGTTTCCGCCATACCGGTTTCTCCGCTTTCCAAGGCCGGCCGGTCCTGCCCGGCGATACCGTAGCCCGCGAAAAGCTGGCCGTTTATATTTTGCATCCTCCCCTATCCCTCAACCGCCTTTCCTACGATGGTGCCAATGGTACGGTATCGTATCGATGCAAGTCCTCGCCTGGCCACCCTCTGCTCAGCGTCGATGTCCCCCACCGGAATCCTTTGGAAGTTCTCGCTTCGATTACCGATCATGTTCCCAATGCCGGCCAACAACTCATCCGTTACCTGGGCTGGTACTCCAATAAAAGCAGGGGCCTGCGAAAGAAGGCCGCGGCCGCGCTCTGTTCTTCGCTCCCGGCAGCAGAACCCCTCCCGGAACC
>CAZTVS010000162.1:0-9872 GCA_964617125.1 uncultured Acidobacteriota bacterium | reverse complement strand
ATGGGCATCTGGGAAAACTACACAGTATGATTTATCACTTTTTACCGCTTCGTCAGAAATGGATGAATATGGGAATTTTTGCGATTTCATCCGTATTGGAAGCCGGGGATACGGTTGTGGCAACAGCCAAGTCGCATAGGCACTCCCCTCCACGCCGCTTTTACAGATAGAGGAAGCATTGGCAATGATGAAGGCAAAAATGCGTGTTCATGCCGCTTTGCGGCGTGAGCCGGTCGACCGTGTTCCTGTCTGGATGTGGTTTCATCCGGATACCGCGCGGCAACTCGGCGAGTTATTGGAAATTCCGCCCTCGCAGGTTGCCTTGGCCTTAGGCGACGACATCCGCCAGACGTGGGTCAGCAACAATTACGCCATGGAAGGGATCGTGCACGAATTCCAGGGAGAAACCCACACCGATTTCTGGGGGGTCGAATGGATCAAGGAGGGACCGTTCAATCAGATCAGGCGTTCTCCCTTGCAGGATGCCGACGAAGGCGAAATCATGGCTTACCGGTATCCGTATGAGCGCATTCCGGAATTGCTTGCCAATATGGAACCGGTCATGGCCTCCAGCCGCGAATTTTTCATCGGATGCGATGTGTCTCCCTGTCTGTATGAGATGGTATGCCGGATACGGGGTATGGAAGCCGCCTCTATGGATTTGGCGGCGTCTCCCGAAGTGGCACAGGCCATGCTGGAGCGAGCCGGCGCCTTTGCCGTTCGACTGGCGCAAGCCGCCTGCGAACGGTTTTCCATCGATTGGCTCTGGACCGGAGACGATGTCGCCGGTCAACAGGGAATGATCATGAGCCCTCGCTGCTGGCGTTCCATGATCCGCCCCCATCTGGCCTCTATCTTTCAGGTGGGGAAATCCAGAGGGTTGTGGGTGGCCTATCACTGTTGCGGCGCTTTACGTCCCATCATCCCCGACCTGATCGAAATCGGACTGGATGTGTTGAATCCGATTCAATGCAACTGTCCGGGTATGGATCCTCTGGATTTGAAAAAAGAATATGGTACGACACTGTCTTTCATGGGAGGAGTGGACACGCAGCAGCTCCTGCCT
Organism: uncultured Acidobacteriota bacterium; assembly: GCA_964617125.1. Lineage (GTDB taxonomy): Bacteria > Acidobacteriota > UBA6911 > CAINFC01 > CAINFC01 > CAZTVS01. The sequence goes on along the minus strand of CAZTVS010000162.1, from coordinate 8,806 downwards.
CAAGGGAGTCGCGAAGATGTCTACCGGGCTACCAGGCGACTGGTGGAAGGAATGACCATAGACGGAGGCGGTTATATTCTGGCTGCTTCCCATGCGGTTTCTCCCGAAACTCCGGTGGAGAATATACTGGCTATGTACCATGCGGCCGGGATCGCTCGCGAGGAGATCTTCGACCGCGCCGCCGCCATACGCCGTCGTTTCCATGCTACCTAGACCGCCTATTCTTCCTTTGGATTCTGGGCCAGGTATCCGATGAGGGTGGACATGTTCTTCACGAAAGCGGCCGTGGAAATGCCCAGAACAGGTTGGTCGGCGGTATAAGGCGAGGTGTCGTACTCGTCACCTACCATGGAAGGCGAATAATTCCCCGGAGTTACCGGCTGAGAGGCGGCCGGCTTACGATACGGATGACTGGTGGCCCGCAAGGGAGTCGGCCAGTAACCTTCCGGGTTCAGATCGGAAATTAGTTTTACGACCAGATCTTCGCTGATCTCGCGATTGCCGATGCCGATGGTACCAACATTCAGATCGGAGGTCAGAATCGGAGTCAGTGTGAAATAGATGGGCAAGGGTGATTTTTTGCCGGTTGCCAGAAGCGAGTTCTTCTGCAGTTCTTCCGGGGGAATGGTTTTGAGTTGTTCGTATCTCTGTCGCATCCCGGCTATGTCGATTTGTTTGAATGGAATGTTGTGCCGGAGCACATTTTCCGGCAGGTAATCGATATAATAGCTGCCGTTATAGCTGTTGGATCCGCGGCGATGGGCAAACAGCGGCCGATCGGTGCCGATTTCCACATAGGTGGCATGCGTACGGTTTTGCTGCAGGGCCCATTCGGGAAGAAGGGAGCGATGCCGCCGGGTCGCTTCCAGCCAGGCCAATGCTTCCGGAATTCTCCGTAGATATTTGCTTTCTCCTGTGATTTGATAAAAGTTCAAGAGATTTTCCATGGCTGAAGCAGAGGCTTGCGGCGCGAGAGATTTCGGCTCATAGCTTCGCCCTGCCGCCGGTTGCAGATCGCGGGGAGTGTATTGCAATGCCCATCCGCTCTGAGGTGCGGGTTGCTGAAGCTTGAGGTATGCCTCCATTCCGCGATGGATCGGTTCGAGCAATCGGTGTTCTCCAAGTGACTGCCGGCAGAGGATGAGGAATTTGATGTTCTCCGAAGCCACATTGTCGTTGAGGGTGATGTAGGAAGGGTAATCGGGTTTGCCCTTCTGCTCCGAAGGGGAAGGGTGAGGGAATCGTTGCGGCCATCCCCCGGAGGGGTACTGGCTCTCAAGAACGAAACGGATCGCCCGTTCGAGAGGGGCCTTGAATTTGGATTGACCCTTTTCCAGATACATGCGCAGCAGAAATTGAGAGGCTTCCGAGGTGCCGCCGTCATCGAAGGTGGCGTTGCCGTAGTAATGGTGAAACTCCTCCAGTCGCCAGCCGCTCTTCCCGATGGTCCGGTACCAGCGTTGCAGTGATTCCGCGCCCGCGGTATCCACCATATAGTTCCAGCCCCCGGAAGGGTGCTGGCCCCGTATCAACGCCTCGGCAATGCGATCGGCCATTCGATAGTAGTATTCATCAAGGGTTATATGGTATGCGTCCAGCATCAGGTGGCCGACCGTTCCCGTTCCCGGCGGCTGAATCCAATACATGGTTGGATATGCCTCCATCTCTCCCCAGCGGCGGGATAAATCAGGCAGGTATGACCAGACGAATCCGCCCTGGTGACTGACTTTTTCCATCATGAAGCGTGTGGCCCTTTGCATGGTCTGCAGGATTTCTTTGAAACCTGGCTGTGTATTTTTTCCGCCGGTGACCACTCCGGCATCCACCGCAATGCAAGAAAGGCAGAGGCAGGCCAAGATAATGTGGAGGAAGAATCCGCCCTTTAGGCGCCGTACATTTTTATATGCGGTTTTCATGAGTAATTTATATCATCCTTTTCCTCATAGGGCGGCCGTAGTGGCACTCTATGCCTGGTTGATTTGTGGATTTCCTCGCCGACGGTGAGCGGCAGGGCGCAGTGGATGCCGGTTTTACGGCTACGTTCGGGTAATATCTCTAGGAAGAACAGGCGAGTTGAAAATGAAAGTACAAACTAAGAAAATCTCCCTGGGTTCGATGCTACGGTTGTTGATCGGTGCCGGTCTGCTATCCTTTCTGCCTCTACTCGTTTCCTGGCGATGGAACTGGTGGGAGGGGTGGGCCTTTGCTTTTATTTTCCTCGGTAACTTCGTGATCAGCCGGGCACTGCTGGCATGGCTCAATCCGGACCTGGTTCTGGAGAGGGAGCGGTCCCTGCAGCACGAGAACACCAAGCCATGGGACAAGGTCCTCGCCCCCTTGATGGCATTCGGCGGCGTGCTGATATCGACGGTCGCCGGAGTGAATGTACGATTTGACTCGTCTCCAGCCTTCACTCTTCCGTTGCAGCTGGCCGCACTTCTGATTATCCTGGCCGGATCTGCTCTGGGGACCTGGGCGATGATAGAGAACCGTTTTTTTTCCGGAGTGGTGCGTATTCAGTCCGATCGGGGCCATCAGGTCGTATCGGGAGGTCCTTACCGCTGGGTACGGCATCCCGGTTATGCAGCGGTATTGTGGGTTTACCTGGCGATACCTTTCTTTCTGAATTCGCTCTGGGCTCTGGTGCCGGCAGTTCTTCTTTTCGGCATTATCTTCATCCGCACCGCTCTGGAAGACAGGTTCCTGCAAGCGGAACTGCAAGGCTACCGCGCCTATGCAGATCGTGTCCCTCACCGGCTGTTGCCGGGTATCTGGTAAGGATTTTAGTAAACTGGGAAGGTCTGTCCTTTTTTGAAAATAAGAAGATTGGTTTCCGGCAACTGTGGCCCGAGTTTTTTCTATGCAAATATCATGGTTCCGCCCGGGAGCAGGCGGAAGTAAAATAGTAAATACATTCATTCTGTTTTGTTTCTCTGCCGTTGGTATTTCCGGTGCCGGCAAGGATTCATGGGACTCTTTGGGACCGGCAGGAACGTATGTACGGAAACTGGTCATCGATCCTTCCGATAGCAAAGTGCTTTATGCTGCCACCTTTGGCGAAGGGATTCAGAAGAGCACCGATGGAGGACGGACCTGGACCGCTTCCAATCATGGATTGAGAGGCCTCGATATCGACGATCTGGCCATCGATCCGATCCATCCGAATATCCTATATGCCGATGCTTCAGGTGAAGTACCTCTCTATGTGACCCAGGATGGAGGACAAAGCTGGACTTCACTCCGGACCAGCTTGTATTCTGTCAGCTGTGCCCAGGTTACGGCGCTGACCCACGACCCAATCCGTTCCCAAACCCTCTATATAGGTTGTTCCGGCACGGCGAATGGCGCCATGAAAAGTACTGACGGCGGCCTGACCTGGAGGGATCTGCTCCGGGGACGATCCGATCTCTACAACGTAAATCAGATTGTGGTGGATCCTGAGAATACGCAAAATCTATACATCTCCGCTCAGGAGAGTGTCCTGCGGTCCCACAACGGAGGACAGGAATGGGCGGAGGCGAATTCCGGCCTGCCTCGTGCGCAGGTGTCCCGGGTGGTTTTGGACCGGACCCAACCCCGCATCCTCTACGCTGTGGTTCAGAGAAACGTATATAAGAGCATCAACGTCGGGAAAGACTGGCTTCCCGCAGGCATCGGATTGCCCCCGGATCTTACGGTACTGCTTTGCGATCCGAATCTTCCCGATGTGCTTTATGCAGGAACCAGCCACCGGGGGGTCTATCGAACCTTAAACGGCGGAAAGAACTGGGTTCGATTCGGTTCCGGACTTCCTTCCGCATCGATCACCGCATTGGCTGTCGATCCCCAAACCTCCGCGAACGTTTATGCCGGTACCAGCCGCTTCGGAATTTATTCCACCTCCCTGGAACAGATCGATTATTCTGAATTCTATTTTCCCCAGGTTGCCGCTGGCGGTGGATATGAAACCACCATCACCCTGGTAAATCCGGATAACACAATCGTTTCGGCTACGATGGAAGTTTTCCAGGCGGATGGGGCTCCGCTTCCGTTCCCTTTGGGGGAGCAGAACCGAAGTATTTTTTATATTCCCGTATGGCCCTTTGGAACGGTTTCCTTGCCATCCTCTTTACCGAACATTCCAAACCTCAGGGATCTGCTGACCGGCTGGATTCGGGTCACCAGCCGGCGAAGGATCCAAGGCGCCATCCTTTACAGCGCTCATGGCGGAAGCCGGACGGGAGAAGAGGCTGGAATCGATCCTGCCGTTCCTCTGGAAAATTTCCACATGGCCGTGGATACTCGGAACCGACTTCTGGTGGGCGTTGCCATTGCGAATCCCGGCGATAGCAAGGTAGATCTGCTTATGTCTCTTTACGACACAAACGGGAATCGAAAACAGGGGAGACTCTGGAGCCTGGAGGGCCGAAACCGCCTGGCCAGGCAAATCGAGGAGCTTTTCCCTCAGATCGGCAGCGATTTTCTGGGAACCCTGTCGGTCAATACGATCGGGGGCCCGGTTGCGGCTACTACCTTGCGCTATGGCCCGGATCTGAGCGCCTTTTCCAGCATACCAGTGAACCACACCGGCTATGGACCGTCCGACCTCTACTTCGCTCATATAGCCGACGGCGGCGGATACAAAACCACGATCCTGCTGTTGAACGCCGGCGATTCCCCGCTCGTTGCCGATCTGGAAATCATGCAACCGGACGGCACTCCCTGGCCGCTCACACTCAATGGAACCGCCGCTGAACTGCGGACGGTCAGCATTCCTGCCCATGGGCTCTCCGTGTATGAATCCTCCAATCTGTCTCCGCAAACGGTTTCCGGCTGGGCCCGGGTCGTGCGCAGTAACGGACCGCTGACCGGTTCGGTTATCTATGCCCATCAGGGGCAAAAAATCTCGGAAGCCGGCATCAATCCTTCCTTCCCAACCAATCAATTCCGTTTGTCGATCGATACCTGTAACGGCTTCCATCATGGCCTGGCTATCGCCAATCCCAACGGAGTAGAGATACAGGCGAAACTTACCTTGCTGGACGATCATGGACGATCCGTTAACCAAAGTAGTCTGAATCTGGGAGCATGGCACCAGGTCGCCATGTTGGAAAACCAACTCTTTCCGGAGGTTTCCGCCGACATATGGCAGAATTTTATCGGGTCCGTTCAGGTACAGTCTTTGGAAGGATTTCTCCTGGGAGCGACCCTGCGATTTGATCCCAATGTCTCCTTTTTTGCCAGCACCCCGGTATTCTGAAAAATCTACACATGCATGGAAAAGATCCGGTTTCCCTATGAGTGACGATCCATCGTTTTCCGTGCCAACTCCGGGGACGAGGGCCATGCCGGTCAGCCGCCCAGACGACACCTGGCTGAAAGCGGCGGCGTTGGGTTGCCTCTGGGCCGGCGCAGAGATTCTCCTGCGCGGGTTTCTCCATGGCCTGCGTGTCCCCATGGCCGGGAATATCATGACCGGCATCGGCATTGTGCTGATGATCGCCGTCGGTCATCTATGGCCGTTGCGCGGCCTTTTCTGGCGGGCCGGACTGGTATGCGCCCTGATGACGGCGCCGGTGTCCGGTGCGCCCCTCTTTGGTCCTGGGATGGCCATCGTCTGCCAGGCCTGCCTGATGGAGCTGTCGCTACGAATCTTTCGGAGAAACACAATGGCTTTTCTCCTGGGATCCATGCTTGCTATGTTGGGGAACATCGTCCCGATTCTTCTCGGCCATCTACTCACCGCTGAAAGCGGAGCCATCGATCTCAATGGGGCCTGGATCCGCTGGAACCCGAAAATGTTCTCTCTGCCGTCGGAACAGCCCTGGCAACCCATTTCCTTGATCCTGGCAGGGCAACTGACCTTCGGTTTGGGAGCAGGAATGCTGGGGATTTACCTCGGCCGCCGCACTGTCGGAGAACCGCCGGTGATGAGCAGTCTTACCACGTCCCAGGTGATGAACATACGCTTCGGACGGTGGGTCCGGCCTTTTCCTTATTCGCTTGGTTGGCTGTTGGCTAACATGGTCATGCTGACGGTTGCCCTGGTTCTGGTGGGATTCGCCAAATGGTTTATTTGGCTTCCGGCCGGTCTGACAGCCATAGTGGTTTGGACATGGCGCTATGGGGATGTGGTTCGGCCCTTGTTGCGACTGGAATTCTGGGCCTGGTTCGTTTTGATAACCGGGTTTTCCGGGGCCTTGCTCTCTATTATCGAGAGCGGCTGGAATGGTCTCCTGATCGGAATCGGTATCGGACTAGCTGTGAATTTCCGGGCGGCCGTCCTGGTGGTCGGTTTTTCCGCGTTGGGTATGGAACTGCGTTCACCGCGGATCGGATGGGGACTCTCCCCGCGACGGTTCCGCCAGGTACCGGTGGCGCTGGAGGCAGCCGTCGGAACACTCCCCTGGTTCATGGCCAATCTGTCGAACCCGGTGGAGGTGTTGCATCGTCCGATTACCGTCTTTCATCGTGGGGTGGCTCAGACCGACTTATGGCTCAAGCATCTCACCCTCAGGCAGGTGCGACGAACCGGTATCCTTCTATTGTGCGGACACGTCGGCGAAGGCAAATCGAACGCCCTGCGGTCACTGGTCGAAGGACTTCGTGCGGACGGCCGGCGGGTAGCAGGCATCCTTTCTCCTTCGGTTCAGAGGGATGGGAGCCCCATTGGCTACGACCTGGTCGATGTAGCGACCGGAGTTCGGACCGAACTCTCCCGCCTGGTTGGAGAACCGGATACGGTCGGTCACTCCAGTGTCGGCAATTTCATCTTCAAACCGGAAGGGATACGTGCAGGTCAGGCGGCCCTGTCGTTGTCAGCCGCTGCGGCAGCGGACGTAGTCGTGGTAGATGAGGTGGGACCATGGGAGCTGTGCCATCAGGGTTGGGCTGCATGGATCTATGCCCTGACACTGGAGACTTCGATCCCCATGATTTGGGTGGTCCGCTCCGACATGGCCGAACAGGTGCGGGAGCATTGGGCCCTTCAGGATTCGGTGACCATCGATCTATCCGACATGACAGAAGAAACGATGTTGTATTGGGTGCGGGAGTGGCTCTCGCTTCAGCGACCCGGGGGAGCCGGCCATCCGATTTCCGCCGCATACTGAAGAAGCCGGCGATAATCTTCCGGTTGGTCGGCATCCAGGAGAATACCCGGATCGCCAACCTCCAGAACCTCTACCGATTCTCCCAACGCCGCGATGGCCCCTTTCAGTCCCATACCGCCACGGTAAGCCAGCAGATCGGGAATGGCGCGGCTGTCGATGAGGATCGGATGCCCTTTTCGGCCGTTGTACGCCGGAAGTACCAGTCGGGAACCGGACTTGTCCATGGTCTTCGTCATCAGGCACAGGCTGGAGGGTGAAAAGAGCGGGATGTCGCCCGGCAGAAAATAGAGACGAGATGCCTTCTCTTGCATGAACGAAAGGCCGATGCCGGCGGAGCATAGCATGTCGGTTGTCGCGTAATCCTTATTGTCGGCGAATGCGATATCCAATCCGGAGAGGTGCTCCTGCAGTCGGTCGGCGTTGTGTCCGGTCACCACCGTGATGGCCGAGACACCAGCCGCCCGGAGGCCGGCGATGAGAGTCCGTATGATGGTCGAATCACCCAGCGGCAGCATGGGCTTGAAGGCCTGCATCCGCGACGACAGGCCGGCTGCCGCCACCACGGCCCCGATTTCCGCCCGAACCATTGGCCCGTCTGACAGGCATTCACAATATCGCTGTACCATTATGTAATCGTTCTCCGGTCCCGGCATCCCTTCACACGTCCGGAATGGGAATATCCGATTATACTATGCAAAAAATGCCGGGAGCGCCAGCGTTCCTGAGCGGCAAAAAGTGACACAGACATTCTTGTCTGTGACTAAAAGAGAGAATGGGGAATGTCACGATCATGATCGGCGGTTCACCTTTATCTTGGTTTTTCCACTCAAAAGCGTGTTTCTTTGTTTACGATGCCCCTTTGGAGTTTGTTTCACTTCACAGGCAGGAATGCCTGTGTCACCCTTTGGTGGGAGGGGAGAGTGCGCCTGGCAGGACTTGAACCCGCGACCTACGGTCGAGAAATCTGTTTCCTTTCCCTTTTTCCCATCTCTTTATAATTGATAGGTTCCACGTGTCGTGTTGACCGCGATAATGCAAACCGGTAGAATTGCTGCCTATCGGAAAAGACGAAGAACTATCGAAATAACAAAAAGGAATGCCGACGGACATCCGCCGGCATGGATATATACCGGGAAACGACATGGCTGATCTCAACCTCTCCTCTTTTATCTGGTCCGTGGCCGATCTGCTGCGCGGTGATTACAAGCAGTCGGAATACGGCAAGGTGATCTTGCCCTTCACCGTGCTGCGGCGCCTGGACTGCGTCCTGGAGCCCACTAAGGCCGCCGTGCTCAAAGAGAAGGAGTCGCGCCAAAAGGCCGGACTTAATCCGGAGCCCTTCCTGCTCCGTAAGGCCGGACAGCTTTTTTACAACACCTCTCCACTCGATCTGAAGCGGCTGATGGGCGATCCGGACCACATCGGCGAAAATTCCGGGCTTATCTGCATGCCTTTTCTCCGGCCGTGCGCGATATCTTCGAGAGCTTCGACTTCCACACCCAGATCGACCACCTGGCTAAGGCCGGGCTCCTCTACCTGATCGCCGAGAAGTTTGCCGCGATCGATCTGCACCCCGACACGGTGAGCAACGCCCAGATGGGCCTGGTTTTCGAAGATCTGATCCGCAAGTTCGCCGAGCTTTCCAACGAGACTGCCGGAGAGCACTTCACGCCGCGCGAGGTCATCCGGCTGATGGTCAACCTGATCTTCATCGA
>CAZTVS010000161.1:0-9996 GCA_964617125.1 uncultured Acidobacteriota bacterium | reverse complement strand
ATCCCTATTCAAGAGGAACGTGCAAAAGAGTCGATCCTGATAGAAAAACGGATCGTGTTTGTAGTTCCGCCTTCAGGCGGTGCCGCATAAGACAGAAGTCAGGAGTCAGGAGTCAGAAGTCAGAATGGGTAGGGTGGCATATAGATTGCACCAGAGATCCCTATTCAAGAGGAACGTGCAAAAGAGTCGATCCTGATAGAAAAACGGATCGAGTTTGTAGTTCCGCCTTCAGGCGGTGCCGCGTAAACGCGGAACTACAAACCTCCTGCTTATTTGCGACTTTAGCAATCAGAGGTGATGACTTTTTGGTGTTGTGTCTTCTGCCGCACTGGGGTGCGGCGGTCCCGGATGAGGAGTATAGGCCATGTCGGTATTCATCAGAACGCTTCTTTGTATCCTAGGAATTTTCTCCTTTTCGGCGTTACCGGTTTCCGGACAGCCGGTCCGCGAACCGCAATGGCCGGCTATTACCAGAGAGGCAAAACCCTGGGCCCGATGGTGGTGGCAGGGGAGTGCGGTGCGTCCTTCCGATTTGTCGGCCTCGCTGGCGCGATTCCAGAAAGCCAATCTCGGAGGTCTGGAGATCACCCCCATCTACGGGGTCAAGGGTCATGAGGACCGATTTATCCCTTATCTCTCCCCCCGATGGGTGGAGATGCTGCAATATACGCTGCAGGAGGCCAAAAAGCTGGACCTGGGCATCGATCTGGCCAATGCCTCCGGCTGGCCCTTCGGCGGGCCATGGGTCACGCTGGAGGATGCCTGTAAAAATATTTCCTATAAGGTGTATACCCTGAAGACAGGGGAGTCGCTGAAGGAAAGGATCTTCTATCTGCAGTCGCCTCTGTCCCGAAGCCTGGGACGGAGGATTCAGCCCGTCGACCTGCGAGAACCCCTGTCCGCCAATGGAAACCTGCAGGAGATCGCTTTCGAACAGGTGCGCTTCTCCCGGGAACTGCCGCTGCAGGCCCTGATGGCCTACGATGCGACCGGGAACGGTATCGACCTGACTGCGAAAGTGGACGCCAGGGGGATGCTCTCCTGGACAGCTCCTGCCGGCGAATGGAATCTGTATGCCCTGTTTATGGGTTGGCACGGGAAGCTGGTCGAGAGGGCGGCGCCCGGAGGAGAAGGAGATGTCATCGATCATTTTTCCGCCGCTGCCATTCGCAACTACCTGGCCCCTTTCGATCGGGCCTTCCGTGGATACGATCTGAGTTACCTGCGCTACTATTTCAACGATTCCTATGAAGTGGACGATGCCCAGGGGGAATCCAACTGGACCCCGGGGCTTTTCCAGGAGTTTCAAAAGAGGCGTGGGTATGACCTTCGCTCCCATCTGCCTGCTCTCTGGGCCCGCGATACGGCGGAGAAGAACGCACGGATACTGCACGATTACCGCCGCACCATCTCTGACTTGCTGATCGAAGAATACTCCAAAGGATGGCAAGGCTGGGCGGCGGCCCAGGGGAAGGGAATTCGCAATCAGGCACATGGCTCTCCCGCCAATATCCTGGACGTCTACGCCGTCAGCGATGTGCCGGAGATCGAGGGGGCCGATCTGCTGCGAATCAAAATGGCCTCCTCTGCATCCCACGTAACCGGAAAGCGACTCACCTCTTCGGAATCGGCAACCTGGCTTGGGGAGCACTTCCATTCCTCGCTGGGCGATGTGAAGAGCGCCATGGAGATCTTCCTGTTGGGAGGCGTCAATCACATGTTCTATCACGGCACGAATTTTTCTCCGGAGGACGCCCCCTTTCCCGGCTGGCTTTTCTATGCGGCCGTGCATTTTACCCCCCACAATCCCTTATGGAACGACTTTGCCCAATTCAATCGGTATCTCATGCGCTGCCAGTCCTTCCTGCAGGCCGGCACACCGGACAACGATATCCTGCTGTATTTCCCGGCGAGCGATGTATGGTCCACACCGGGCAAAGCCCTGCTGGAACACTTTGACGGGCTGAATGTGCGTTTCAACGGGACCTCCACGAGGATAAGCGCGGAAACGCTCCTGAAATCGGGCTATGCCTGGGACTACATCTCCGATGCCATGATCTCCCGTCTCACCGTGCGGGATGGAGAACTGCTGACCGGCAGCGGTGTTGCCTATCGTGTACTGTATCTCCCCGAATGCCGGTATATGCCTGCGGAAACCTTTGCCAGGTTGATCAGCCTGGCCGAACAGGGCGCCACCATCGTTGTGCATAAGGCATTGCCCGCACAGATGGCCGGTTTTCGCGATTGGCAGGCCCAGGAAGCCGGGTATCGCCTACGGAAAGATAAGTTATTGTTCCAATCCGTTACGCCGGAGGTCAGGCAGGCCGAAGTGGGGAAGGGACGAATCCTCCTGGGCGACGATATTCATGCCCTAATGGCCGCAGCCGGGGTGCGGCGCGAGACCATGTACGATCGGGGAATGCAGTGCATCCGCCGCCGTACCGACCGCGGCACCGTCTACTTTATCAAGAATGCCGGCGCCGAGGCGGTGAAGGGGTGGATCCAGCTGGCCGGCGGATTCCGATCGGCGGCCCTGTTCGATCCGATGAGCGAGCAAAAAGGGTATGCCGCGGTCCGGAGGAGCGGTCCCCGGGAAATCTATCTGCAGCTGCTGCCGGGGGAAACCGTGGTCGTGGAGACCTATCTTACCGTCCGCAAAGGAACTCCTTTTCGTTATTATGAACCGCAATCCGCCCCCATGGCCGTGGACGGTTCCTGGGATTTGTCTTTCGCCTCCGGTGGACCCGATTTGCCGCCTGCCACTGCTCTTGCCGGCCTGAGTTCCTGGACGGACGCTCATCCCTTCTTCTCCGGAACCGGCATCTATTCTCTTCGGTTTACCCGCCCGCAAGGGACCGCCGACGCCTGGAGGCTCGATCTGGGCGCGGTAGGCGAAAGCGCTTCGGTATACCTGAACGATACCTGGGTGGGCACCCTGTTCTCTGCCCCTTATCGCCTGGTCCTTCCCACCGGACAGCTGAAAAAGCAAAATACGCTGACGGTCAAGGTATCCAATTCCATGCTGAACCGGATCATAGGCATGGACCGGAACCGGCAGGAGTATCGTATCTTCTACAACATCAATTTTCCGGCGCGCCTTCCGGCGAATCGAGGGACGGATGGATTGTTCCATGCCGACCGATTGACTCCGCGTCCCTCCGGATTGCTGGGTCCGGTGACCTGGACCGCCATGAAAAAAGTGAAGCCGTAAGCCATGATTCTCTTCTTACTGGTGTTTATTTGCGTAAGTGTGCCCCTTTTCGCGGCTGAACCTTCCCAGGTTCGGGAGCCGGGGCTCCTTTTCTACCTTTCCGGGGATCATGCCTTTCAGGCCGATTATGCCGCCGGTGGGGAGCCGAGACCCAATTTTCAAGAAAACGTCCGGATTATCGCCGATGGTGCCGTGGGGCCAGGTATCGAGTGTGGCCATAAGCAGCTTCTGTCCTATTGGGCGCCGGGAAACATCTATGCCGAACGGGGCACCTTGAGCTTCTTCTGGCGCGCACGCGAAGCGGTGGGCAAAACCGAATTTCCCCTGTTCCGCGTGGCCTATGCCGATCATTCCAGCTGGGATATGGTCTGGCTGCGGATCGACTACAATGGACATGGCTTTGACGCTTTCGTGACCGACAGCGGCCTTGCCCGCATACGGGTTTCTTTTACGTTGGATCCCTTCCCGGGACCGAAGGAATGGATTCATCTGGCACTTACCTGGGACGAAACCGTAGGTATTCGATTTTATTTGAATGGGAACAAGGTGGCTCAGGAAAACAAGCAGGCGGTCCTCTTTGCCGCTCTCGATCAGTTTGGTCCCCATTCGCGCATCATCAGCCCATTCCAGGTGCAAAGTGCATACAATTATGTACGTGGCGGCGATTTGGATGAACTGCGCATCTATGATCGCATGCTCACGGACGAGGCCATCACAGAGTTGTCTCAGGGGCATGGCCCCGGGACGCTCCCTTCCCTGAAACGGGACCTGCGTGACCCCCGTTGGCGCCAAGAATGGTGGGGACGTTATGGCTGGAACCATCCAGCGGAGATTCCGCCCTGCCTGGAAACTCAACGGGTAAAGGTGCGGAAGGTGGAAATCCAGAATGCCTATGATCTGAAACGCTGGTGGTGGAAGGCGACCGACGGCATACGGGAGACTACCTGGCCGGGCGTTTACAACCGTTCTCGGTTGCCGGGGAGGAACGATTATTTTCAGCTGCCGGATTGGGACTGTTACTCTCTTTCGGGGAAATCCATCACCTTCCTTCTGCCGGAGGAACGATGGAACCATGTGGAAATATCCGGCCCTGCCTGGGGCGAGATGTCCTTGGTCGATCCGCAGGACCATACGAAAATGGATGCAGCGAGAGTGCTGTTTCAACGACCGGCAGGTCGGGAAAAAACGGTTCATCGGATCCCGGAGGCGATCACCGGGCGGAAAATTCGATTTACCAACCGCGAACAGGAGACCCCGATCGAGGAACTGTCCGTTTACCATGTGGCAGAGGGGAAGGAGCCGGTCGGGATTCGCAGCCTCAGTTATTCGCTGGCCGATCCGGCGGACCCGGCCGGAGAGGCGCTGCAGCCCCTCTTGACCTTTCTGACCGGACGATATCTGCCGGATGAGAGACAAATCCTGATTGCCAGGCCGAGAGGCATGAGGATTTCTTCGATCGCAGAGAAAAAGGAAAAGGTAGAGCTGCTGCCGGTGGTCCACCTGCTGATTCCTTATGAATGCATGCCGATCGAAGATAAAGAGGTTGATTCGTCCTATTCCTGGGAGAAGATCGGCGGCGGTCTGGACGGCATTGCCATTGATCTGCCTCCGATGAAGATGGAACCGACACATGGGGAATTCCTGCCTATGAACCTGCAGGTCCTGGATCCTCTCTGGCCCATGCGCCGCATGATCGACTTCAGTTTCTCCCTACGTCCCAACCGTCCCTATACCTTGTGGCTGGACCTACGGGACCGGATCCTTCCGGATAAAAAATCCCTATGCCTGACTCTTTCTGCCGCCGGTGGGGGCTTTTGTGCTGAGTCACTGCGAAAGGCCGGCATTCGGCTGGTTTTCAAAACCAAAGAAGAAGCCAGGCCGGAGCATCTTCAGGACCGCTTCACCCAGGTTCGGGATAATTATGCCCACTGGGTGGAAGAACGACCGAGGGATGCGCGTTTCCGGCTGTACAACCGGCTGATGGCCGATCTGGGCGACCTCCTTCGCGTTGATCCCAATCACTATCCGGGGCGCCAATACCGTTATGACCTGGATCCCAGGCAGGAAAAGCCGCCATTCCTGCAGCCGCCGGCTCCGCCGGGGGTTCCCCTCTGGGCCTTTCGCCAAACGGAGGCCCTGCGTGCCGTCGAGCGATTCATCCTCTGGTGGATCGATCATCGCCAGATCGAGAATGGGGAATTCGGCGGGGGGTTATCCGATGATGACGATCTGACCAACATATGGCCCGCCGCCGCCCTGATGGGTTGCGCACCGGAAAAAATCACCGATTCCCTGATGCGCTTGTCCGATGCCTTCTACCAGCAGAGGATGTTCACCAACGGGCTTTCGACGATTCAGACGGATGGGCTGCATGCCCACGAAGAGGGAATCGAAACCCAGGGGCAGACCATGCTGGTCCAGTGGGGAAATCCCAAGGTGGTGGAACGCATGATGGAGACGGTTCGCGCCTTGGAAGACCGTATCCTGGTGAAGAATCCGGCCGGCCACCGCCATTTTCGTTCCAACTATTTCAGCGGCAGCAAGATCGCAGCGGAAGGGGTTTGGGAGTGGCCGCAGGCCCAGGTCTTTCTGTTGATGCAGCCGATTCTTACCCTGGTCCGGTTCAACGGAAATCCGCGCGCCTGCCAGCTGGCCATTGAAACCGCCGATGGACTTCTGGCTCACTCGCGGCGGGACGATCGGGGGAGAATCCTGATCGATAGCGAGATCCATTTTTCCACCGATGTCTCCCGCCCTTCGCCTTTGGGTTCTCCGTCCGTATTGGCCTCCTCGATGGGCAGCGAAGGTTCTTTGAACACTTCCTCTTCCGGCCTCCAACTTCTGTGGGCTGTCTATCGCATGACCGGAGACCGGAAGTACCTGCAACCTTTGCTGGATATGGGAGAAGGAGTCCTGGGTTCGATTGCGGAAAACGCCCTGGATATCGCTGGCCTGCGCGAGAGTTTTGGAAGGCGGATTGTTGAAAAAATCCGGCCGGGCGACGCCAATCCTTTCTATCGTCATATCGCCTGGCAGATGACAGGCGATCAGACCTTTCTCGAAAACTACTATGCCGATCAGATCGAATGGTCCTCTTTGCGGGAGTTCATCAATACGGAAGGTTCCCTCTGGACCGATCGGGTTTATGTCCCCACTCGTGAACTGCAGAGATCGCGCCTGGGTGGCATTGCCCTGGTGCGCGGTGTCAACTGCTCCGGACACGCCGTAAGCTGGCAATTCCACTCTCCGGCCAAAGCGGACGATGTTGCCATTCTGATACCACGAGCGACTCCGGAATCGATCCGGATCCTTGCCTACAACCTGAAATCGGAGCCGGTAAGGGCAAACCTCACCCTCTGGAACATTCTTCCCGGAGAGTGGCAAATACGTCAGCAGACCGAGATCGACAGTGATGATTCTGCGGATGGGAATTCCGGCCAAGAAAAGGTTCATCTACGGCCGAGCTGTTCTATCTTGCGGGAGTTTCCGTCCCGGAAGACCGTTGTCCTGGAATTGAGGCGTCAGCCGGGGCCGGCTTCTTCTGCGCCTCGTCCGGATTGGGGAATCGGTAAAGAAGATATTGTGCTTCAGGAAAAAACAATACGCATTCGTATGCATAGCCTGGGTTCCGCTGCAGCCCCGGCGACTACGGTGTCCCTGGTACAGGACGGAAAATCGATCGCTACCGCCAGGGTTTTGTCATTGCCGGCCCCTCTGGATCTGTTCCCGAAAACCGTCGATGTCACCCTCGTTGTTGCCGATGGCACAGATCTGAAGAGATGCAAGGTGATCATCGATCCGGATCGGACACTGGATGAAATTACCCGGCAGAACAACGAAATCCCCTTGAAAGAAATCCTTCCGGTGGATTCTTGCGAACGGGCTTGTTTTCCCTGAAAAAGACATTGTAAACTGGCTTCATGCTCTCAATCCGGAAGAACGAAGGTATAGCCGTAAAACCGTGGCCGCGGAAAGACACGGCCCTTCCTTTTCCGCCAAGATACAATGCCCATCGACCCGCTAAGATCGGAGATAACCATGCCTGAAAGAACACCCTTTCCCCGCGTATTCTGGGTTGCCAACACCATCGAGATCCTGGAGCGTTTCGCCTACTATGGCATCTACTTCGGATTTGGCATCTATATGGCTTCGCTGGGCTTCAGCCGCGCCCAGCTCGGTGTGATCCAGAGTATATTTCTACTGCTTTCCTATGGCATTCCCGTGATCTCCGGAACCTTTGCCGACCGCTTCGGCTTCAAGAAGGTGTTGATTGTCTCCTACCTGGCGTACCTGCCGTCGATCCTGCTGCTGATCGTGACCAAATCGTTCTCGGGCATTGCTCTGACCATGCTTTCCATCGGTCTGGCCGCCGGCATCTTCAAGCCTCTGATCGCCGGTACGGTGCGGGCCGTGACCGATGGGAGCAACAAATCGCTGGGGTTTGGCATCTTCTACCAGATGGTCAACATCGGCGGATCCTTCGGTCCGATGCTGATGGGAAATCTGCGGGCCATCTCCTGGAACTACGCCTTCATCGCCGGTGCGGTGTGCATCACCCTGATGCTGCTGATTACCATCTTTTTTTACCGGGAACCGGAGCGGGAGATCGAGGGCATTCCTCTCGGGCAAAAGATGAAGGAGATCGGAACCGCTCTTGCCGATCTCAAGTTCACCTTTTTTCTGGTGTTGCTGGGCCTCTTCTTCTGGCTGCCTTTCTGGGCCTTCTTCAACCTGTGTGCGCTCTATATCGATTCCAACCTCGATACCGCCGGCCTCTACCGCACTATCGAGGCGGTCATGGGCCCGTCCCTGGCCGCACTTTTTTCCAGCCCGGGACCGGACGGCGTCCGCCGCGTCCTCGGCGAGACCATATCCCACACCGGTTATATCATCATGATTTTCCAGTTCCTGGTATCCCGTACTTTCGAGCGAAGAAGGGCCATCCCCACCTTTCTCCTCGGATTGGCCATCGCGGCCGCCGGTTTCTTCCTCATCGGCTATGCTGCCGTGAGCGTGCCGGCCATGGTCTTTTTGGGCATCTTTCTCTTCGCCTGTGGCGAGATGGTATCCTCTCCGCGGATACAGGAATACATCACCTGGATTGCACCCAAAGAGAAGGCTGGATTGTATATGGGTATGAATTTTCTGGCGATCATGATCGGCGGCACCCTGAGCGGGGTGACCTATACCGCTCTCGACGGATACTTCAGCGATTCCGGCCATCCCGAATACACCTGGTACACGCTGGGGGGCCACACTCTGATCGGGTTGCTGGCCCTGATGCTGTTTACACGGACGGCGGGCGAATTCAAGGAGCAGGAAAAATAACCTGGCAGGTGCATTATGCTGATTCAGGAAAAGGTGGCCCAGGCCATACGGCTTTTAAACGAGCATGACATCGATTGCTGGCTGACCTTCGTTCGCGAAAGCGATATGCTGCACGATCCGATGCTGGATTATCTCATTGCCTCTCCCGTCACCTGGCCCTCGGCCTTTCTCGTTACCCGCGATGGCGCTACCTGCGCTTTAGTCGGACAGATGGACCTGCGATCGATCGAGGATCTGGGCGTGTACCGGCAGCTGCAGGGATACGTCGAGGGGATGAAGGAACCACTGCTCCGAATACTGGAAGAAATACGGCCGCGCACGATCGCCGTCAACTATTCCCGGGGCAGCGAGGTCTGTGACGGGCTCACCCATGGGATGTATCTGATGCTGTTCGATTGGCTCCGCGAGGCGGGCATGGAAGACCGGCTTGTCTCCGCGGAAAAGGTCTGCTCCAGTCTGAAAGCCCGCAAGACGCCGGACGAGATCGCCCGCATGCAAAAGGCCATCGACCACACCGAGGCCATATTCCGCCTGGCAGGCGGATTCATCCGACCCGGTGTGACCGAGCAGGGAATCGCTGAGTTCATGCTCGCCGAGGTCCGCCGGCGAGGGCTGCAGCCGGCCTGGGGTTCTCACTGTCCCGCGGTTTTCACCGGGCCGGCAACGGCCGAGGCGCACTACCGGCCCACGGAACGAGTGGTGGAGCCGGGACATCTATTGAACATAGATTTTGGCGTGCGCTGCGAGGATTATGTATCCGATCTGCAGAGGACCTTTTATATCCTCGACAAAGGGCAGACTGCAGCGCCCCCGGAGGTGCAGCGGGGATTCGACATCCTGCTGCAGGCAGTCGAGTCCGCACGCCTGGCCATGCTCCCAGGAGTGCAGGGAATTGCGATCGATGCCATTGCCCGCGACTGGATTGTGTCCCAGGGATACGAGGAGTTTCCTCATGCCCTCGGCCACCAGGTCGGCCGCTTCGCTCATGACGGCACGGCCTTGCTGGGACCCGCCTGGCCCAAGTATTCCCGGAAACCTTACGAACAGCTGGAAGAGGGGATGGTGTTTACCATTGAACCCCGGCTGAAGGTGCCGGGACACGGTGTGGTGACCCTGGAGGAAATGGTCCTGGTAACGCCGGATGGTGCACGATATCTCTCCGATGCCCAGCAGTCTCTGATCCTCCTGTGAATGACGAAGCGGTAAAAAGTGGCACAGACATTCTTGACGGTCCGGTAAAAAGTCTTTATTCCGTTTCTTTTCGTAAATTCCGTATTGATTCCATTGCTTTTGCCGGCGGGACGCCAGCGCTCCCAGGACTTTTTACCGGACCGTCATTCTTGTCTGTGACTGAAACGTGCGCCCAATGGGCATCTGGGAAAACTACACAGTATGATTTATCACTTTTTACCGCTTCGTCATGAATGGCCGTGGCGCTAATCGCAGCGCAGGGCCAC
>CAZTVS010000160.1:8876-10119 GCA_964617125.1 uncultured Acidobacteriota bacterium | reverse complement strand
AAGGAGAAGCGCCATCCGTAGCGTTCTCCGATAAAGGCGGCGATCCAGCTGCTGCAGACAATGCCCACATACAGGGCGGTCTGATTGATGGACATGGCCAATCCGCGCGTCTCCTTATGATATTGGCCAAGGAGAGAGAGCGCGGACGGGGTGTAGAAACTTTCGCCGGCACCGGTGGCGATACTGCGAAACAGGATCAGGGTGAGCAGACCTCCGCTGAGGCCGGTACACAGCGTTCCGATGCTGAAGGTGAACAGGCTGAGGCAGACGATCCATTTGCGGCTCAGACGATCGCCCAGCCAGCCGGCCAAAGGGATCAGGAGTCCGAAGGCCAGGGAAAACAGGGTGGCCACCAGTCCCATCTGGACGTCGGTGGCGCCCAGTCCGTCCCGTATGAGGGGCAGGATCGAGTTGAAGATCTGCCGGTCGCCCTGGTTTAAAAAATTGGCCATCCAGAAGAGGGCCAGCAGTTCCCACTTGTAATTTTTTCCGATGGTATCCTTCATGTTCCATCCGACAGAGTCATCGGAGGCATTGTACATTGAGCAAATTCCGGAAAGCAAAAGGCATTTGTTTCCTTCCGCTTACCGGCTGGAAATCCCGGTTGACTTTCCCCGGTAGAGGCGACAAAATCCACTTCGACCATTTTTCAGAAAATCAAGAGATAGGATAAGACATTGATCATACCAGAGAGGGTTCCAACCGATTTCAGGCCGGACCATGCGACAGATACACCCTTTTTGTTTTTCCGTAGGTTGGCTCTGTTTTTTCTCCCGCTGTTCCTGTTTGTATTCGAGGAGATGCGGGCCCAGGTAAACGACGATCTGTATAAAAATCCTCAAAATCGAAAGATGACGGCTGTCTTCATCGAACCGGGGAAAATCGTCCTGGACGGAAACCTGGATGAAAAGGAGTGGAAATACGCGGAACCGGCAACCGACTTCATACAACGTCTGCCTTTCACGGGCAAGCCGGCCAGCGAACGTACGGAGGTCTTTCTCCTCTATGACGATGAAAATCTCTATATGGGGGTCCACTGCTTCGATTCCCTGGGCGAGAAGGGGATCACCGTCAAGGACATTCGCCCCGATTTCTACACCCTGGACAGCGATGGCTTTCAGGTGGTTTTCGATACCTTCGATGACGATCGCAATTGCTTTCTCTTCGGTACCAATCCCGCTGCCGGAAGGTTCGATATGCAGATCGGCTCCGACGGCAGTGCCTCCAACACCGCCTGGAACGG
>CAZTVS010000160.1:2022-8776 GCA_964617125.1 uncultured Acidobacteriota bacterium | reverse complement strand
TATGTGGCCACCCCCTTTTCCCGGTCCTACACCGGTGGGGTCAGTCTGAAGCCGGAGGCCGGTCTGGACCTGAAATACGGGCTGAGTTCCCAGTGGACCCTGGATTTGACCGTCAACACGGATTTTGCCCAGGTGGAGGCGGATGAGGAGCAGGTCAACCTGTCGCGTTACAGCCTGTTCTTTCCGGAAAAACGCGATTTTTTTCTCGAAGGAGCCAGTCTGTTCAAAGTGGGCCGAACCAAGGCCGGTGTCAGTTCGAGCTCGCGTCCGGACGTCATGCCCTTCTTTACCCGGCGGATCGGCATTTCCGACTCCGGCGGACTGATCCCCATCCTGGGAGGGGCACGTCTTACCGGCCGGACCGGCAAATACACCTTCAGTCTTCTCAACATGGAAACGGACGATATTTCCGGAGTCGACCTTACCAACTACACCCTGGTCCGGGCGCGCCGCGATCTGTTCAAGAAGTCGGATATCGGGGCCTTTTTTACCAACAAGGTTTCCAAGGACGGGGAATTCAACCGGCTGATCGGAACGGATGCCAACTTCAATTTTTTTAAATTTCTCGATATCTCGGCCTTTCTTTTCAAAACCGACGGACCCGGTGCCGGCGGCAAGGACCTGTCCTCTTACGTTGAGGTCGGATGGAAGGACGATCTTCTCGATATCGCCGCCCGTCATCTCACCGTCGACGAAAACTTCGATCCGCAGATGGGGTATGTGGCGCGAACCGCCATACGCAAGACCAGCGGCGATTTCGGTCTTACCTTCCGTCCGCGCCAGAAGGCCCCATGGATACGCTACTTCGGACCCGTCTTCTCGGCCGATTACATTACCGATCCGGAGGGAAATCCGGAGAGCAAAAGCGCCATGGCCTACTGGACGGTTATGCTTCGCAGCGGCAGCGAGATCCAGGGCGGGCGTATCTCCTACTTTGAACGCCTGGTGAAACCCTTCCAGGTACACCCGACCCAGGCCATCTCCCCCGGCGATTACCGCTTCGACGAGAACTACGTCTCCTTTGTCAGCGACCGCAAAGGACTCTTCATGGGATCGGTTCGCATCGGATCGGGCAGCTTTTATAACGGGGACCGCAATACCTATACCCTGAGCGGCGATTTCCAGCCCGGCTATCAGTTTCGGGCCGGCCTCTCCTGGGGACACAACGATGTCGATCTGCCGACCGGCAGCTTTACCACCAATGTTTTGGGTGCACGATTGGGATATGCCTTCAGCACTTCCCACTACTTCAATGCCCTGATCCAATACAACAGCACCACCAGAGAAACGGCCGGCAATATTCGTCTGAACCTGTTTCATTCACCGACGAACGATTGTTACCTGGTTTTCAACGAACGGCGTCTTTCCGACGGTTCGTTGCTGGACAGGGCGTTGATCCTGAAACTGACTCGTATTTTTTCTTTTTAGGCGCTATCCGACAGGAATACTCATTATGACGGGCCGAAGGATATTGATGACCGGAATCACCTCCATCCATGGATGGCCGATCTGGCGCAGGCTTTGCCAGGAGGAGGGCTCCGACTCTCTGTTCGGGATTCGTTCGCCGAAGATGGAGATACCTCAGGGGCCGAATGTGGTCTCGCTGTGTGTGACCGACCGGACCGGCCTGGAAAGGATCCAGGACGAATTTCAGCCGACGCATGTCATCTGTTGCAGCGGGGTGTGCGATCTCGACGCCTGCGAACAACACCCGACACTGGCCCAATCCATCAACGTCCTGGGCCCGCGCCGACTGGCCCAGGTCTTTGGAACGTCCTGTTATATCATCTTTTGCAGCAGCGACCTGGTTTTTTCCGGGAATTGTCCTCCCGCAGGGGGATATGCCGAAGAGCACCTTCCCGATCCGATCAGTATGGCCGGAAGCACGTATGCCCAGGGGGAAAAGGAATTGGAAAACGTCGAGCGCTGCTGTATCGTCCGTCTGGGTCTGCCTCTGGGCGATTCCATCACCTCGACCAAGGGGGCCGTCGACTTCATCGACCATCGATTCCGCCGGAATCTGCCCCTTACCCTTTTTTACGATGAGCTGCGTTCCTGCATCGATTGCGGCACGATTGCCGATATCGTTCTCGAACTGTTGCGGACCGAACAGACCGGGCTGTATCATCTCGGAGGCGATCGCCCCTGGTCTTTACATGAGGTGGGACAATATGTGATTCGGCGAGGTAGCTATCCTCCGGATCTGCTCTTCACCAAATCGAGACTCGAGGACTGGAACGGTCCGCCAAGGATCGGTGACGTGACCTTGAATTCGGCCAGGATCAAGCGCCTGATGGGTCGAGAACATTTGCACTGACGAAAAGACATTCCAAAGGAGTCTGGGATATGAAAATGACCTTTTTACTTTCTTTCTTTCTTTTAGCCGTTTTCCTGATGATGTGTGTGCCGTCTCAGGGAGGGTCCGAAACTGCGGACGTGAAACAGGTCCAGGCCTTTCTGGCGGACCATGTACGGCAGGTCGAACCCAAACTGAAAGCCATGGCGCTGGCGGACTGGAATGCCAATGCCACCGGGGAGAAAAAGCATTATGAAGAGAAAGCCGGCCTGGAACTGGAGATACGGAAGATCTATTCCAATAAGCAGGAGTACGATCTGCTCAAAAAATGGATTGTGCCCGGGGCCATTGCCGATCCGCTCCTCCGGCGTCAGGTGGTCTTGCTCTACAACAGCTATCTGGTCAATCAGATCGATGTCGAGCTGACGAAGAAGATTGTGGATAAAGGCACCGAGATCGCCGGCAAATTCAATACCTTTCGTCCGAATCTGGACGGCAGGCAGGTGAGCGAGAACGAGATTAAGGTCATTCTCAAGGACGAAGTCGATTCCGGTAAGCGCCGCAAGGCCTGGGAGGCCGGCAAGGAAGTGGGTAAGGCCGTATCGGCCCTGGTCATCGAACTGGTGAAACTTCGCAACCAGGCGGCGGTGAAGCTTGGATTTCGGAATTACTATGAGATGTCGCTGACCGCCAACGAACAGAGTGTCGGAGAGATCACGGCCCTGTTCGACGAACTGGACCGTTTGACCGCCGGACCTTTCCAGAAGCTGAAGAAGGAAATCGACACCGAACTGGCAAAGAAATACACGATCCCGACGGAGCAGATGAGACCCTGGCACTATCAGGATCCGTTCTTCCAGGAACCGCCTCAGATCGGTTCCATCGACCTGGATACTTATTATCGCGGGAAAAAAGTGGATGAGCTGGGGCGTGCCTTCTACGCCGGGATCGGACTGCCGGTCGACGATATCCTGAAACGAAGCGACATCTACGGACGCGCGGGAAAATACCAGCATGCATTCGCCACCGACATCGATCGGCTGGGTGATGTCCGCACCATGCTCAGCATCACCGATGACTATTACTGGGCCGGAACCATGCTGCACGAGCTGGGGCATTGTGTCTACAGCAAGAATGTGGACCGCAACCTGCCGTTCCTGCTTCGTTCCGAGGCCCACACCTTCCTGACGGAAGCGATCGCCATGCTGATGGAGAGACAGGCCAGCAATGCCGACTGGCTGCAGACCATGGTCGGAATCGACGCCAAAGAAAAGGAGGCCATACGGTCCTATGGCCAGGAGAATCTGCGACGCAAGGCATTGATCTTCAGCCGCTGGGAACAGGTGATGATGCGCTTCGAAAAGGGCCTGTATGAAAACCCGGACCAGGATCTCAATCGTCTCTGGTGGGATCTGGTCAAACGCTATCAGGGGATCACGCCGCCGGAAGGACGGCAGGCCCCCGATTGGGCCGCCAAGATCCATCTGGCCCAATATCCGGCCTATTATCATAACTATCAGCTTGGGGAATTGGCCGCCTCCCAGTTGCAAAACTATATCGTAAAGAATATACTGAAGCTGGAATCGTCCGGCGCCGTCTCCTTTGCCGGTAAGGAGGCCGTGGGTGCCTACCTGAAAATCAGGGTGTTTGCTCCGGGGGCCGGATGGCGATGGGACGACCTGATGAAACAGGCGACCGGCGAGACTTTGACTGCGAAATACTTTGCCGCCGAATATGTAAAATGATCAGGGGAAGAGGGCGGGGCCTGACTCGACCCATGTCTGCGGTTTTCACTCTTTGCCAGGAAGGACGATCGGTATGACTTCCTTGATGACCTTTTATCTGAGCCGTATCCTTGGAAAGAAGGTTTTTTCCATCAACGGAGAAACCATCGGAAAGCTGAAGGACATGATCCTGGATGTCGGGGATCACCGCCCGCGGGTGGTGGCGGTTCAGCTGCAAGTCCACAGGAAGGATCTTCTCGTCGATTACGAACAGATCGAGATCTTCAAAGGCGACGAATTCGTCCTGCGCTGCAAGGAGGTGCGGGAGATCGATCTGTCGGGTCTGCCGAATTGCCTCTATCTGGTGGAAAGCGTGATGGACAAGCAGATCGTCGATATCAATGGAAGGAAATTGGTAAGGGTGAATGACGTCCGCCTGGCCATCGTCCCTTCAGGAACCTTTGCCGTGGCCGTCGATGTGGGCATCGAAGGACTGATGCGGCGCATAGGCCTCTCGCGCAAGTTGAAGAAGTACATGGGGAATCTGCGCATCCATATTCCCAGCAAGTTTATCCTCTGGGAAGACGTGCAGGCCATCGATACCTCCAACCGCAATATCAAGTTGTCGCAGCCCTATTCCAAGCTGCATACACTGCATCCCTCGGACCTGGCCGATATCATGGAAGACCTGGACAAGCCGACCCGGACCTCGGTGTTCGCAGCCCTGGATGAGGAGAAGGCCGCCGACGTTCTCGAAGAACTGGAGCCGCATGCCCAGGTCCACCTGGTGGAAAGTCTGCCCACGGAGAAGGTGGCCGATGTTTTGGAAAAGATGCCGGCGGATGAGGTGGCCGATATCCTGGACGAACTCACGGACGAGAAAGCGGAAGAATTGTTGAACGAGATGGAGAAGGAATCTTCCGACGACGTCCGGGAGCTGATGGAGTATCCGAAGAAGACGGTGGGCAGTATCATGACTACCGATTTTCTTACTTTTTCCGAGACCCTGACCACCGAGGAGACGATCGAGATCCTGCGGCAGCAAAAACCGGAGACCGACCAGATCTATTCTCTTTTTGTGGTCAACAGTCAGGACCAGCTGACGGCCACCGTCTCCTTGCGGGATCTGGTCATATCGGAACCGGGAACCCTGTTGTCCCAAATCATGAACGAGAAGACCATCACCGTTTGCGATGATGACGATATCGATTCCCTGGCGGAAATCATTGAAAAGTATGATCTGCTGGCCATACCGGTCGTCAACCAGGAAAAGAAGATGGAGGGCGTGGTCGTCATCGACGATATCGTCACCGATCTGGTGAAAAAGGTGAAACCGAGGATTTGATTCTGTTGCCACGGCACGGAGCACGGCGGCCCCTATAATCCCGTATGATATTAAAAAAATTACTTTCAAGAAGAAGGTCGCTGTGGCGCCGGATCGCGATCTTTCTGGCCATCCTGGGGCCGGGGATCATCACCGGGAGCGTGGACAACGATGCCGGCGGGATCACCACCTATTCCGTGGCCGGCGCCGAATACGGCTATCAGCTCATATGGACGCTGATCCCCGCCTTCCTGGTACTGATCGTCATTCAGGAGATGAATGCCCGTATGGGGATCGTGACCGGCAAAGGGCTGGCCGACCTGATCCGGGAAAATGCCGGGGTCCGCACCACCTTTTTTATCTTTGTCGGTCTGTTGATCGCGGATATCGGAAATACCACGACGGAATTTGCCGGGGTGGCCGGGAGTATGGAGGTGTTCGGCATCAGCAAATACCTCTCGGTGCCGATCGTCGGCATTGCCGTGTGGTTGCTGGTGGTGAAGGGCACCTATCGCATCGCCGAAAGGATCTTTCTCGTCTTCAGCTTCGCTTTATTGACGTACGTGGTCTCTGCCGTTATGGGAAAACCCCATTGGGGAGAGATCGGAGAAGCCGTTCTTCGACCCCATATGGAATTTACTGCCGGCTACTTTACCATCGTCCTGGGTATCATCGGGACCACCATCGCGCCCTGGATGCAGTTTTATATGCAGTCCTCGGTAATCGAGAAAGGGTTGAAGATCAAGGATTATAAGTATACTGTCTGGGACATAATCATCGGCTGTACGGCGACCGTGACCGTAGCGTTTTTCATCATCGTGGCCTGCGCCTCCACGCTGCATGTCAACGGAATCAAGATCACAGAGGCCAAACACGCCGCCATGGCCCTGGAGCCTTTGGCTGGGGTCTTCTCCGCCCATCTTTTTGCCTTCGGCCTCTTTGTCGCTTCCATCTTTTCCGCCACCATCCTGCCGCTGGCATCCGCCTTCTATATCAGCGAGGCCTTCGGATTCGAAGCGGGCATCGACAAAAAATGGGAAGAAGCCCCCGAATTCTATGTCCTCTATACTTCCATACTGATCCTGGCGATGGCCATCATTCTCCTGCCGGACGCCCCGCTGATCAAGATCACCCTCTGGTCGCAGGTACTGAACGGAATTCTCCTTCCGGTCGTCCTGGTATGTATGATCGTGCTGGTCAATAAAAAGAAGATCATGGGACCCTATGTGAACAGCCGTTGGCAGAATATGATCGGCTGGACGACCGTGTCGGTGTTGATTGTCCTGTCGCTCCTCCTGCTGCTGATGCCCTGGATTGGCAGGTGGATCGAAAGATGAGCCGGCAATAGGTGATGAATTCGCAATAAATCATGCGATAGAAAAATGCATCGGCAGTTGTAGGGGCACGGCG
>CAZTVS010000160.1:0-1922 GCA_964617125.1 uncultured Acidobacteriota bacterium | reverse complement strand
GGACCGGAAAGCAGCCTAGAGATTTTCGCATCGTTCCCCATTCTCAGGAAACGAAGACTTTCTCGGCAGGCATATACAGAAGCGAGCTCCTTTCTCCGGCTCGCTCTCTAAAGCGATGAAACCGCCGTGCTCCAGGACAATCTGCCGAGATACGGCCAAACCTAAGCCGGTCCCCTTGGAACCTTTGGTGCTGAAGAAGGGTTCGAAGATCTTTTTTTGGATTTCTTCCGCGATTCCCGGGCCGTTGTCGCAGATATCGATGCAAATCAGTTCTTCCTCTTGGAGAAAGCGGGTATGAATGCGTACCAGGGCTTCCTTCCGGCCCTGGCATGCCTCCACGGCGTTCATAACGACGTTTAACAGGGTGTCATGAATCGACTTTTTATCGAACCGACTGTTGGGTAAATGAGTATCCGGCTCCAGCAGTAGACGTACTCCTTTTTCCAGAGCATAGGACGATTGTTGATTGTATATCTCCCGGACCACTTCGTTGAGGTTGGCATCCTGAAAATCCGGAGTGCGCTGTTTGGAAAAGGTCAGCATGTCCTGTACCAGAGTGCCCAGAGTGTCGGTGGATTGTTGCAGTAAAGGCCATACTCGGGCAAGCATGGGCATGTCCCCCTTTTTCAATGCCAGATCGATCAGATTCGAGGCCCCTGTCATCCCGGTCAATATGTTCTTGGCAAAGTGGGAGATGCCGGTAATGGCCAGCCCGATGGCCGCCAGACGTTCGGCCTCAAGTTTTTCACTGATCAAAACGGCATTTTCAATGGAAATGGCGGCATTAACGGCCAGAAGGTTCAAGAGAGACAGATCTTCTTTTTGAAAGGTGAAAGATCGAGAGTGGGAATCGAGGTAGATGGCGCCGAACACTTTATTGTGGGAGATCATAGGCGCGCAGATGGCCGAGCGGATGTTCATCGCCAGAACGCTTTCCGCCTTGCGGAATCGATCGTCGGTGGCGGTGTCGAGGATGAATAGAGCGCTTTGCTGGTTTAAAGCATGTTCCAAAATCGTATTGCTGATGGGAAGATCTTTGCGATCCGGTCGGTGAAGCTTGATTTCCAGGGAGAGGTCTTCCCTGCGGCGTAAGAGAAGGGCTCCGCGGTCCGGCAGGAACACATCGAAAAGGATATCCATCAGAACCTGAAGACGTTCGTCAAGATCGATGACCGATTGCATGGATTCGGCCAAGCGTGCTATGAGCAAAGTGTTCTGACTGCTTAGGTTCGCTTGAATCGTATCCTTGAAGGCGGGGATGAGGTAGGAAATGGTCTCTCCGCATTTCTTGAAAGTGGAAATTTCTTTTCTCGGTGGTTGCGGGGACCGGGCTTTGGACCCATCGGTGGGTTTTGTGGAGAAAACGGATTCTATTCTACCCAAGCGTATGGAGTCCCCGTCGGCAATGGGCAGCTCCGGATGGCAGCGACAGCCGTTGACGAAGGATCCATAGGTACTGTTCAGATCCCTGAGAAAATGTCGATTTTCCGAGGTGCGGATCTGAGCGTGAAAGCGGGAGATGGAGGCATCGGGAATAACGATAAAATTTTTAGAATTTCTGCCGATAGAAATGTTATCGCTGGAAACGGCGAAATTACTGCCCTGAAGCGATCCGTTGCGGATCATCAGACAAGCCATAACGTTCCTGCAGCATTTGGGAGAAACTGTATCGAATCGTCGTTCCGATCATCGGTCGTCAGGACAAACGGCTGGAGGCTGAGGACGACGAACATGTTTTTAAAAATTCCCGAATACATACCGGATCCGATGACGAACACACCTCTCCATTCTTTACAGCCGAAAACAGGGGGATCGGCCCGAAAACAGGAAATCGACTCGACCCGATCCAAGCGTCATAGAACAAATAAATAGTATACCCGGATTACGGATGATGAAGCCGCAATAAATCGGAATTCGAGCAA
>CAZTVS010000159.1:0-10226 GCA_964617125.1 uncultured Acidobacteriota bacterium | reverse complement strand
TCTAAATTTCTTGGAGTCAGTTGAGGAGTACCTGAAAATGATATTTTTCCGACCTCATCAGCTCTTATAGGCCGAGGAACCGTTTCGCATTGCCTGATCGCAGCAGTTGCCTGACGGTTTCATCGGCTTCATCCGGGCGCAGGGATTCGATGCGGAGAAGGCCGGTGACATAGTCCAGGAGCGGGGAATGGGTGCCCAGGGCGAACTTTTCCTTTCCCAGTTTCTGGATCAAGCCTCCCAGATCGGAAATGTTTCTCCCCGAGGTGTCCAGCAGGACCTGGTGTTCCCGAAGTACTTTCTCTTCTTCCTCCTTCAGGGGAAAGCCGGCAGGTACATTCAACAGGAGAAACCTGGCATCAGGGACTTCCCGTATCAAAGGGATGAATTCTTTCAGGTTCCACTCCTTGGAGACATCCATCCAGGAACGGGCTCTGCTGTCAACCATACGCAGAGGGAAGGCGACCGGCATCCCAAGGTCCCGGGCCGTTCGGACCAATTCCAGGCAGCAGGGGTCGCAGAGTCCATAATCATGGTAGGCAGGATAGAGACGGATCCCGCCGGCGCCGAATCTGGTTCTACAGATTTTCAGATCCCGCTTCCAGCCGGCATAGAGAGGATTGATCACGGCGAAAAGGGCCAGGCGGTCGCCGAAACGGCGGTGTGACTGTATCTGCTCATGCAGCTCCTCGTTTGCCGCCTGAGTATCCTTATAGAAAATGCCATGGAGGTTACTCACCACCGACAGGTCGATCCGGTACTGATCCATCCTTTGCAGCAGGGCTTCACAGGTGTTGCCCGGGGTTTGCCGGAAGGGCCAATGTCCGACACTGGCATTGATATCAATGAACATGGTTGCCCGATTTCCTGAGGATACGGTTGAAATTCTCGAAAAATACTTTCTTTCTCTCCGCCTCGTTCAGGCGGGAAGCCAGCATCGTTCCGACTCCCTGGTAATAGGACCCATCGGTGCCGAAAACGAGCCGGTCCGCTCCGAGATACCGGACCGCGTAATCGACCAGACCCGCTTCGTTGTTGCTTCCGGAGGTATCTGCGTAGATGTTCGGATAATCGGCCATGGCCTTGCAGGCATACTCCCAGTCTCCTCCGCCGCCGAGGTGGGCATAGAGAAACATGGCCTGCGGATAGCGTATGGCGATCTCGACAAGATCCTCCGGGACCGAGACATTCGGCTGGATGTTCCCGTATTTGGTCCGTTTTCCTCCGACCCCGATTCCGCAATGGGAGTGTACCAGGATGACCATCCGCAGATCGATGAGCCTCTCGATGATCGGATAGAACAATGGATTGTTGATCTTTACCTGGTTGTACACCTTGAGTCCGACCATCCCCAGATCGACGCATCTCCGGATCTCTTGCAAAGACTCTTTTCCATAAATCGGATTGACGTAAAAAAGTCCCAGGTACCTGTTGGGGTATTGTCGGATGGATTTTCCTACCAGATCGTTGACTTGCCTGAATTTTTCCGGAGTGGTTTCCGCTTCGGTCTGAACGACGATCGGCCGGGAGATCACCAGGGTTTCGATGCCTAGTTTATCGGCCATTTTCAGCTGGTCCTCCAGGGTGCCGCCGAGACCGACATGCTCATGGGCATCGATTTTCCGGTATTTTCGCACCTCGTCCATGAGGTTTTCCGAACCATGGGCCGGACCGGCCAAGGCGGCGTTTTCTGCCGTGTTACGGTATGCTGCGAGTCCTGCGGCGGAAGAGGCGGCCTCCTGTATGAACTTCCTTCGATTCTTTCCGTCTTCAGGTTTTCCCAAGGCTGATCTCCCATGGAGAGGGCACTGCGAGTTTGTTGGTAGAGGTGTTTTCTCTGGCCACCGCATGGCTCCTCATTGTAACCTATGGCAGGATTCGACAGGTAATTTTCTGTTTTTTCGTACTTGATTCGACCTTGATTTCACAATACAATTGCCTGAGTTGTACGAGCCGTATAAGCGATTGCCCGCTGATCCTTAAGGAATTCGATTGCGAAGGGTATCCATAGATGGAACAGTTGTTCGATTATGAACCGATTCTGCGCGTGATGGCCGCAGGCATGGTCGGAGCGATACTGGGTCTGGAGAGGCACATGCGCGGTCGGGCCGCCGGTCTGCGGACCAACGCCCTGGTTTGCATGGCATCCGCCCTTCTCATCGTCGTGTCGCGCGGTGCCGCCATGAGCGGGCTGCCGGCGAATGCGCACTTTCAGTTGAATGTCGATCCGTCGCGCATGGCGGCGGGTATCGTTACGGGAATCGGATTCCTTGGTGCCGGGGCCATCATGCGGCTCAAAGACACCCTCATTCGCGGCCTCACCACGGCGGCCGAAATCTGGTTTATCGCTTCCATCGGGATCGCCATCGGCATCGGTGCCTACGTCCTGGCGGGAGTGGCGGCCGGTCTGGCCCTCGTCATCCTTGTCGGACTGCACTCCGTCGAGCGGCGGATCCGCCGCAATATATACCGTACTCTCACGGTCGGCACCATGTTGGAAAGACGGGCCGAGATTGAGGATGCATGCCGCGATGTGCTGAAAGCCGAGCATATCCATATCCAGGAGATTCGGTATTCCATCGACCGGGATTCGCACCGCTGCCTTCTGGCCTTCTCCATTCGTTCCAAAGGCAAATCCGCGTGCAATCGCGCACTCCTTTCCCTCACCGAGGTCGATGGCATCGGGAAACTGGAGCTCGCTTGACGCCCACCTTGCCCCCTTCTTGTTCCAACCATACTTTCACTATAGAATTGCCCCATGTGTGCAAACCCTAAAAAAACAATTACTATTTCCGAGCCGCCTGATCCTCAAGGAGGGCGTATGACAAAAACCGTCATCCAAATCAAAGTGAACGGCACGTGGCATGAGTTCGAGGTCGGTCGCGATGTCACGCCCACGATGACGCTGTCCTATTTTTTAAGAGAAAAACTTGGTTACACCGGGCTTAAGGTCGCCTGTGACGAGGGGGCCTGTGGCGCCTGCACCATCATCCTGGATGGTCGGGCGGTTTTATCCTGCATGCTGCTGGCGGTGGAAGCCGACGGTCACGACATTCTGACCATCGAAGGACTTCCGGACAACGATCCCGTCGTGCAAGCCTTCGCCGAACAGTGTGAGCCGGGGTACGGCACCGCGATGCAGTGCGGTATTTGCACCCCCGGATTCGTCATGACGGCGCGGGCCTTCCTCAATGAAAATCCCAACCCGACGCTGGAGGAGGTCAAAGAGGCCCTCTCCGGCAACCTATGTCGTTGCGGGTGTTATGCGGGCATTGCCCAGGCGGTAATGCATGCGGCGGAAAAGATCGCGGCGAGAGGAGCGGCATCATGAAAAAACCCTATAAGCAACGTACCCCCCGCCGATTCATCGGCGGTTACCGTCCGCGTATCGACGCCCGGGAAAAGGCCGGCGGCAAGGTCCAGTTCGCCGATGACCTCACCCTGAAAAGCCGGTTTCCCGATCTGCTTTATGCCAGGGTCCTGCGCAGCCCCTACGCCCATGCTCGCATCAAGACCATCGATGTGAGCCAGGCGGAGAAGCTGCCGGGAGTGAAGGCGGTGATGACCTATAAGGATCCGGAGCTGGCCGCGATGAAGCCTACTAATGCCGGCTGGACCGACGGGGTCGATACCGTTTCCTATAAACGCATGATGTGGGGACACTATCGCGATCGCCGCGTGCTGGGCGATTATGCCTGCTGGGCGACGGACGAGGTGGGGGCCGTGGTCGCTGCCGAAAGCGAAGAGATTGCCGAAGAGGCGCTCAAGCAGATCGTTGTCACCTGGGAGGTGCTCCCCTTTGTCCTCGATCCCCAGGAGGCCATGAAACCGGGTGCCCCTCTGGTCCATCCGGAAATTTCTCCGAACAACATCCTGCCGAAGGAACCCGTGGGCGGAGCGGATGTCTTTGTCGACAAAGGGGACGTGGACCGGGGTTTTGCCGAAGCCGACGTGATCGTAGAGGACACCTCCGTTCACCACAACGCGACCCAGGCCACCCTCGATAACTGGTGCTGTCTGGTGGATTGGAAAGAGGACAAGCTCACCGTACTCTCCAACTCCTACGAGGCCGATCAGACACGGATGCATATCAGCCAGATGCTCGATCTGCCCATGCACAAGGTATGCGTTATCAGCTCCTATGTAGGAGGACAGTTCGGCCGGGGGGACACGGGCGAGCAACCCTTCTTTCTCTTCACTGCGCTTCTGTCCAAAAAAACGGGACATCCGGTGAAGTTCAGGCACACGCGGCGCGAGAGTTTCCACGACTCCCGCCAGCCCGCCATTTATCTGGGCAAGGTCGGAGCCAAAAAAGACGGGACCATCACCTCCATGTATTTCAAGTCGATCGGCAATTCCGGGGCCTATGCCGATCACACCGTCTTCGCTCTGAAATTCGCACCCACCGAGATCGCCGAGGTGGCCCTGGCCCACATCCCCAACATCAGGATGGAGTCGTATGGCGTTTATACCAACAAACTGCCGGCCTGCATGATGCGCGGAGTGGGGAACTCGCAGTTCAACCTCATCTTCGGGCACATGGTCGATATGCTGGCGGAAAAGCTCGATATGGATCCGATGGATCTGGCGCTTAAAAACTTCGGACACGAATGGGGAACCCGCCCGGACAAGAGTCTTTGCGAGGTTTTCAAGGCAGGTGCGGAAAATATCGGCTGGAAGGAAAAACGCCACAAGCCGGGACAAGGCCCCATCTTCGACGGATCGAAAAAGCGCGGGGTCGGTTTTTCCTTTCACCCCGCCTGGCACGCCGAATGGCAGGAGACACGTCGTGGTCTCATACAGATTGGAATCACCGTCAACCCCGACTGCACGGTGATTCTCGAAGCCCCGACGGTGGAAACGGGTACCGGATCCAATACCTGCAATGTGCTGGGATGCGCCGAGGCCTTGAGCTTTCTGGCGGTCGGACCGGAAGACATCCTCTGGCCACATGTGGTCAACACGGATACCAGTCTCAGGGATTGTGTGCAAACCGACAGCGCCGTATCGTTCCTTCAGTCGGAAGTGATGGCCTATGCCGCCGACGAGGTCAAGCAAAAGGTTCTGGAGAAGGCGGCCTCCATTCTGAAAGTTGCGCCGGAAGGACTGGACATCGATAAGGGGTACGTTTTCCTTAAAACCGCACCCAGAAAAAAAACTCTTCTCAAGGACGTGTTTTTCCAGGGAGACCTCGCCCCGGTAGTGGTTCATGCCGGTCGCATCCCGAGTGAGGAAAGAACCGGCGTGCCTTACATCGCCAACTTCGCCGAGGTTGAGGTCGATACCGATACGGGGAAAACCCAGGTCTTGAAGCTGGTGGTCATCAACGATTGCGGAACCGTGATGTTCGCTTCCGGTGCCGAGGCGCAGCAGGTCGGCGGCCAGGTGATGGGCATGGGAGAAGCCCTTACGGAAGAGATCATCTACGATGAATCCACAGGTATACCTCTCAACTTCAACTGGATCGATTACAAGATCCCGACGATGGTAGACATGCCCGACATCGATCCGATTCTTCTCGAGGTATGGAAGGGAGCCGGGGAGTTTGGTGCCTGCGGCATCGGCGAAGGGACCTTGACTTGTACCCCCCGGGCGGTTCTCAATGCAATTTATAATGCCATCGGCGTTCGCATCAACGATATCCCGATCAAGCCCGAAAAGGTTCTTCGGGCCTTGGGAAAGGCTTGAGGTGCATCATGACACTCAGAAAGTTCCAACACGTCTCCGCCTCCTCGCTGGCAGAAGCGACCAAACTCCTGGCCAAAGCCAAAGGCAAAGCGACGATGATCGCCGGAGGCACCGATCTTCTTGGTACCCTCAAGCATCAGATCCATCCGCAAACGCCCGAGATGGTGATCGATCTGAAAACGATTCCCCGACTCAATTACGTGGAGGAGGATCGGAAGGGTCTCCGTATCGGCGCGCTCACGACCCTGACCGATATCGTGCGTCATCCCCTCGTGAAGAAAAAATTCCCGGTATTGGCCGAGGCGGCACGCACCGTGGCTTCTCCTCAGATCAGAAATATGGGGACCATCGGGGGCAACATCTGTCAGGAACCGCGCTGCTGGTACTATCGCGTACCCGACAATCAATTTCATTGCCTGCGTAAGGGGGGCACCAAGTGCGGCGCCCTGCTCGGAGAAAACAGGTACCACTCCATTTTCGGCAGTGTGCGCATGGCCCAGCCGGCTTGCGCAACGGCCTGCCCCGGGCACGTCGAAATCCCCTCCTACATGAGCCATTTGCGGGGAAACGATCGGGATGCGGCTGCCGGCCTGATCCTGGAAAACAATCCGATTCCGGCCATTACCGGTCGTGTGTGTCCTCATTTTTGCGAATCCGAATGCAATCGAACCGAATTTGACGAAGCGGTATCCATACGGTGTGTGGAGCGGTCGGTAGGCGACTACATCCTGGAAAATGCCGCCCGCTTCATGAAGGCGCCCAGAAAAGAGCTCTCTAAAAGCGTGGCTGTAGTCGGTTCCGGCCCGGCAGGCCTCTCCGCCGCCTTTTACCTGCGCCGGGCGGGATACCGCGTGACGGTTTTCGACCGGATGCCCGAGGCCGGCGGCATGCTCACCTATTGCATCCCCTCCTACCGGCTCCCGAAAGAGGTCGTGCAAAGGCAGATCGCCGCTCTGCAAGCGATGGGCATCGTGTTCTGCCTGAACGCCGAGATCGGCGGCAAAGGGCTGACCCTCAAGGCTATGCGGAAAAAATTCGATCATGTGTTTCTGGCTACGGGTGCCTGGCGCCAGAAAACGCTGCCGCTGGAAAAAGCGGAACGACTCCTGTCCGGTATCGATTTTCTGATCGGGATTGCGCAGGGGAATCCGCCGAAACTCGGCAAGAAAATCCTGGTCATCGGTGGCGGCAATGTCGCCGTCGATGTGGCCATCAGCGCCCGCCGCCAGGGGGCCCGGCAGGTAACCATGGTTTGTCTCGAAGCCCGCGACATCATGCCTGCTTTCCAGGAAGAAATCGCTCAGGCGCTGGAAGAGGGTGTGACGCTGCTGCCTTCGTGGGGACCGAGCAGGATCCTAGAAAAGGATGGAGCGATCGCCGGCCTGGAACTCGTTCGCTGCACTTCGGTGTTCGATGAGGTGGGGCGGTTCAGCCCCAGCTTCGATCCTCGGCAAAAGAAAACCCTCCATGCCGACCAGATCATCCTGGCCATTGGACAGTCGACGGACCTCTCTTATGCCGACAAGGCGCTGAAAACCGAGCGCGGATTGATTGTTGTCGCAGACGATCTGGCCACGAGTATCGAAGGCGTTTCCGCGGGCGGCGATGTGACCAGCGGGCCGGCCTCGGTGATTCACGCCATTGCCGCAGGCCGCCAAGCGGCTTATGCCATTGCCGGGATCAAGCCCAAAGCCGCGACGGCGTGTGGCGATTCGCTGGAGATGCATATCGGTTGTCAGAGCAAATCCCAGCGGGCCGGGGATGTCCAGGAGGAGGCCATGCGCTGTGCCAACTGCGGCTGTATTGCCGTCAATGCCTCCGATATCGCTCCGGTGCTGGTGGCTCTGGAGGCAAAAATGAAAACCACCAAGAGGACCTTGGAGGCCGAGGAGTTCTTTGCCGCCCTGCCGTTTCAATCGACGGTCCTGGATCCGGATGAGATCGTTACCGAGGTGGTGATACCGGCACCCAAACCGGAGAGCCGCCAGGCCTATCTCAAGTTCCGAATCAGAAATGCCATCGATTTCCCCATTGTCAGCCTTGCGTGCCTGTACCAGGAAAACCGGGGCAGGCTTAAAAATACGAAAATTGCCCTCGGGGCGGTGGCCCCTGTGCCCCTCCGCATGAAGGAGGTCGAAGCCTACCTGGAGGGAAAACCGGCCGATGAAGCCACGACCAGCGCTGCGGGCGACCTCGCCGTGAGGAATGTTCTGCCGCTGGCGAAAAATAAATACAAGGTCCAGGTGGTGAAGGCGTTGCTGAAAAAGGCACTGCTGAAAGAGAGACTATGACCTCTGCGGAAAACGATCTGAAGAGGTGGCAGGTCAGGATCTTCTGGCTGTTGTGGAGCGGGTATGCCTCCTACTACCTTTGCCGGGTGAACTTTGCCGTCGCCCAGCCGGCCATCCTCAAGGAGTTTCCTCTCTGGACCAGCGCCCAGATCGGGACCATCCCTTCCATCTATGCCATCTTCTACGCCATTGGGCAGGTGATCAACGGCACTCTGGGGCAGAAACTCGGCTCCCGGGTCATGATCACCTTTGCCATTCTCATGGCATCGCTGACCAACCTTTGCTTCTCCTTCACCTCGTCGTATTCGGTCATGTTGGTTCTATGGGCGGTGAATGGCTATGCGCAGTCGGCGGGATGGTCCTTGATCATTCAGACTCTGTCCAACTGGACGACCTCCAGAAGGCGTGGCACCGTGGTCGCTTTCCTATCGACATGCTATCAGGTGGGAAACGTCCTTTCCTGGCTGCTGGCGGGAATGCTGGTCGATTCCATGGGATGGCGGGCTTCTTTCTGGGTTCCCAGCCTCATACTCATTCCCATGGCGGCGGCCGTCTTTTTCTTCCTCAAGGATCATCCGGAAGAGGTGGGCCTGCCGCATGTGCGCGACGATGTTGCCCATACCTCGGAAGAAAAGGCCCGGGCGGCCGCGCTCACCACATCCGACATCCTGAAACTCACCCTTACCAATAAGGTTCTTTGGATCCTGAGCATCGGCTTTTTCTGCATGAATTCGGTCCGCTACACCTTTATGAACTGGACGGTGCAGTATATGGCCGATTTTCACGGGCGCTCGATCAAGGGGAGCGCCTTCATCGCCATCGCTCTCCCGCTCATCGGGTCCCTGGGGGCCATCTCCGCGGGCTGGGCCTCCGACACCATCTTCGGAAAACGCCGGGCCCCGGTCTGTGCCATCATGCTGGTTTGTCTGGCCTCCATCTGCACCGCATTCGTTTATATCCCGCAGGGGCAATGGCTGTGGGCCACCGTCCTGCTGGGATTGGCAGGCTTTATGATGTATGGGCCCGATATGCTCATGAGCGGGGCAGCTACGATCGATGTCAGTCATCCCAAAGCAGCCTCCATCGCCACCGGATTGACCATGTGTCTGGGCGCTTCCGGTGCCATCTTTTCCGGTGCGGGGATCGGGTGGCTGAAAGATACCGCCGCCGGGCAATGGTCCCTTATCTTTTTCGTCCTTACGGGCCTTTCGATTCTTTCGGCCCTGCTCATGGTTTTAATCTGGAATGCCAAACCCAAAGGAGCCAAGTGATGTCGTTTCTGCCGTCGCCGACCTGGAATGAAAAGACCAGACTGTCCCTGGAACGACTGATCGCGGAGGGTGCAGGCAAATCGCATGCCGCCGTATTCGATTTCGACAATACCATTGTCTGCGGCGATATCGGCGAGGCGACACTGGCCGTGATGACTCGCGACCGTATCCTCGAAAAAGAATCCATTCCGGCGGTACTCTGTCCCGATTTTATCGGAGCCGACGGCAGCACGACTTCTCTGCGCGAGTGTGAGGATATCACGGCCTACTATGAATCCTTGCTGGCCTCGTCCGGTCATCAGAAGGACCCGAATCCTTTGTCCTCGGGCTATGTCTGGGCGGTGGAAATCATGCAGGGCCTGAGCGTTGCCCAGGTGCTCGCGGCCACCGAGACGGCCATGCGGGAGAGCGAACCGCTCCGGGAGAAACGCAT
This sequence comes from uncultured Acidobacteriota bacterium, assembly GCA_964617125.1. Taxonomy (GTDB): domain Bacteria; phylum Acidobacteriota; class UBA6911; order CAINFC01; family CAINFC01; genus CAZTVS01. Next base: position 546 of record CAZTVS010000159.1, on the reverse strand, counting down.
CACGGTGACCGAGGGGAAGACCTCCTATCCCATACCCTTTTTTTACCCGGAAATCATCGAACTTCTGAATGCGCTGATCGACCATGAATTCGAGGTCTGGATCATTTCCGCGACGAATGTCTGGACGGTGCGTTGGATGGTGAAGAACCGGCTCAATCCGCTGCTTCGCGGCAAGGGTATCGCACTGGATAAGGTGTTCGGTGTATCCACTCTTCTCCAGGATGAACAAAAATACCTCTATAAGGACCATCTCCTGATCCGCACCCGTCCGGATTATGCCGCCCTGGAGGAAGGGGCGATCTCCGGGCTGCTCCTGACGGCCAAGATCAATTTCCCCGTTCCCACCTACACCGGGAAAGTCGCCTGCATCCTGGATTTCATCGGCAGGATCCCGTTTCTGGCCGTGGGCGACAGCCCCGGCGATCACCCCATGCTGCGCCACAGCCGGCACAAGCTCTGGATCGCCCGCGCGGAAAAAGCCGATTATCAGGAGCTCACCCGCCGCCTGATCGAAATCGAAGGGGCACCGGAAACCTGGCTCTTCCA
>CAZTVS010000158.1:0-10236 GCA_964617125.1 uncultured Acidobacteriota bacterium | reverse complement strand
TGTAGGGGCACGGCGCGCCGTGCCCTGCCACGAAAACCCGATATATCGCCAGCAGGCACGAAGGGTCATGCATCGAGGAAATGTAATGCCAAATTCGGTTCCATCCGCTGAAGACGATATTCATCGGCGTCGTTCCGTTCGTTTGCCGCAATGCGATTACACGTACTGCGGCGGGTATTTCCTTACCATTTGTACTTTCGCACGGAAGCACCTGTTTGGCAAGAGTGAAGGGTAAGGGTGGCAGCGGGCGCGTAGGGACGAAAAAAGGAAGGGGCGGGCAGGGCACGGCGCGCCGTGCCCCGACTCCAAAATTTTTGGAGTAGGTTAAGAAACGCCTGAAAATGATAATTATGTGCAGCTTCGCCATTCTTCCTGATTCTGCAGAAACCATTTCGATCCGGGAGTCGAACGGCATACTCCTCTATGGAGCCGGACGGATGGTGAGAATGGAATCGTTTTTCAGAGACGAACCGTTTTGTTGCAACAGGATCCGGTATAAAGAATCTCCCCAGATCTGCTGCAGGCGGCTATCCGTCATCTCCAGCCTTTCCACGACCGCCGTCCATTGTTGGGGATCGTACTCGAGGACCAGCTTTCGCTCCGGTCCGACGGTCAGCAGGATGCGGCCCGCTTCCTGGATCAGCGGTGCCGGCAGAGTCATCAGAGAAAGTTGTGTGGGCTGGGGGCCCAGGCTCTTCAGTCGATACTGGTCGCGGATTTCCAATCCGAACTTTTCCGATTTCGGGTTGCGGAAGAACTGATAGGTCCGCCTCCATTGTTCGACGGCTGCCTCCTGGGGATAAGCCGCTGCCAGGTCCAGGGCAAAGGTGACCTGGTCGGATTTGGCTTCGTAGGCAACTTGTTCGGCCCGGAAGTCTTTTCCCGGAGACTGCTGTGTGCCGTTGATGGCAGGCGTGTTGTGAAAAGCCGATTGCATGGTCCACAGCTCATAGCGTTTATTGCTGAAGGTTTGAGCCGTGTAGGTTCCGACACCGGCATCGATGAAGACCGGGGCTCCGTCATAGTAAAGAACAAAGGTGCCGATATCGTTGTGATTATGGCTTTCGTCATTGTGTCCGCCTTTGGCTGCCAGGAAAAAAGCCTGGCAGTTACCCGGCCGGCTGCGGGCCCCCATGACCTGCAGATCGGACAGCCAGAAATCGCCCGGCAGCGGTTCTATGGGATCGGTAGTGGATATCTCTCCTCCGAAGAACAGGCTCTGCAAGACAACGTAAGCCGTTCCGGAGAAACGCCTGGTCCCGAACCCCTGTTTTTGCGCCAGGAAGGCACCGAATCCTTTCATCAGAGGGTCGTGGATGCGGTCCCCGTATTTCCATACCAGATAGGGATTCGGTTGGACCCTAGCGGAGGCGTCGGCGAAATTGATAAAGTAGGGGTAGCAGATATCGACCCAATAGATGTAGCGCGCCATATTCTTGATCAGCGGATGGTCGAAGATATCCACCCTCCCGCGAGTGATGGTTTTTAAAAAATCCAGGCATTCGAACTGGCTGGCACCGGCCATGCCCCAGTACGACGGTCCCTCGTCGCAGCCGCCGTCGTCACCGTAGCCGTTGGTGAATTGGTCGAGAGAGGTCATGATTTTATAGATCCCCTCGATCCGTTTCCGGCGGTCTTTTTCCATCAGCATCAGCACCGGCAGGAGATTTCCGTTGCAGTACGGGTTCCAGTTGTTCACCTTTCGGCCCGCCGCCAATCCCATCCACCAGAAGTCATCGCGCGAGTAGAAGGGCTCCAGGATGCGTCGCTGCAGTTCGTACTCGATGCGCTCGGAAATCAGCGGATTGATCTTGTCGAATTCTTCGTGCAGGAAATAGTGGATCCAGGAGAGGAACTGGGCGTTGTTGGAAGCGCCCAGATCGATGGGCGGCTCTTTCACATTGGGCAATCCGCGGCCGTTTTTCTGTAGATACAGGTGAGCGGTGGAGCCCCAGAAGGAGCTTTCGCACAGGGCCCATATGCCGTCGATCAGGCTGTCGAGAAATCTGCCTTTCCCCTCCACCATTTCCGCCAGAAACAGATCCTTCATCGGACCGGTAATGTCGGCCAGCAGACCTTCCTGCAGGCGACGGTTGCCGGAACGGAGAAATTCGAGATACGCCGTGGCCGAAACCGATACCCATTTGCGGTGGAGCTGTTTCTCCCCCTCCTGGATATAGGCGTTCCGTAAATCGTCGGACAGGGCGCCCCACGCCTTGCGGTCGGCATAGGGGGGATAGGGGACCCAATCGCTGCCTTCGTCCAGAACATCGGCCAGAAACGCCTTATCATACCGGGAGGTGAGCAGGTTTCTGTCCTTTGCCTGGGAAAGGGCATGCAGACAAACCATCAAAAAAAGCGTGAAGAGGGACATTCGGATTGTTTTCATGATCCTCCATCCTTGTTGAAGTCGCAATAAATCAAAGGTTCGTAGTTCCGCGTTTACGCGGCATCCCATGGATCCGTGAAAGCCTGTATGTACGCGGCACCGCCTGAAGGTGGAACTACAAATATGATCCGTTTTTCTATCATCATCGACTTTTTACCGCTTCGTCATCCTTGTAGGGCTGCCGTTTTTCATGCATAGTACTATACTCTCCCCCCAAGGTGATACGGAAGGCTTTTCATACCGGATCGGAAGCCCTCCACGATTTTTGCAACATCCCTTATGACAGTATTGACACCAGAGGTGGTTATATGTACAGTTGAAAAGTACAATTGACGAGGAGAAGACCCATGATTCACGTAAACGTCACCGAGCTCCGACAGCGCCTTCCTGCCTACCTCGGCAGGGTGAAAGCAGGCGAAGAAGTGGCGGTGACTTCCAGAGGAAAAGTAGTAGCCAGGCTGGTGCCGAGTAAAGATGAATGCAACGCTGCCCGCCGTCGATTGGAGGTGGCCCGTAAGGCCGGTTGGGTTGGAGACGTCATCTCTCCAACAGGCGAAGTCTGGGAGGCAGAAGGTGATACTGCTTGATACTTGCATTCTCATCTTCGACGCACTGAAACCGGAACGGCTCAGCCGCCGGGCAAAAGCGGAGTTGGATGCAGGAAGAGCCAACGGCAATCTGTCGTGCAGTGACATATCGCTCTGGGAAATCGGCATGCTCATCAGCAAAGGGAGAGTCAATCCGGCCATGCCGCCAAAGGATTTTCTAACCGATGTCATTGCTGCCAACCGACTTTGCGTATTGCCGATTACCCCGGAAATTGCATGGCATGCCGCTTTTCATTCTGGCTTTACCCACGGCGATCCCGCCGATAGGATAATTGTCGCCACAGCCCTGCATCACAAACTACATTTGCTGACTGCTGATACCAGGTTGCAGGCCATCAAGGAGATCAAAACGATTTGGTGACCCCGTCTCCCGGAAACGGAAAGGAGCTTTCCCATGAAATCGCAGGATTACATTCGACTCGAAGAACAGTATGGGGCACATAACTACATGCCCCTGGATGTCGTTTTGACCCGGGGGGAAGGGGTGTATGTCTGGGACGTGGAAGGCAATCGCTACCTGGATTGTCTGTCCGCTTACTCGGCTGTCAATCAGGGACATTGTCATCCGCGTATTCGCCAGGCCATGATCGATCAGGCCGGGCGTCTCACCCTGACATCCAGGGCTTTTCGCAATGACCAGCTGGGCCTTTTCTACCGGGAGATATGCGATCTGACCCATTCCCATAAGATTCTGCCCATGAACAGCGGAGCCGAGGCCGTGGAAACGGTCATCAAAACGGTCCGCAAATGGGGATACCTGAACAAAGGGGTTCCGGAGGGAAAGGCGGAAATTATCGTTTGTGAGAATAATTTCCACGGCCGTACCATTACGATTGTCGGCTTCAGTACCGATGAGACCTCGCGCTCGGGCTTCGGACCGTTCACCCCCGGATTCAAGATCATTCCTTTCGGCGATGCCGATGCCCTCAGGCAAGCCATCACTCCGAACACGGTCGGCTTCCTGGTGGAGCCTATCCAGGGAGAGGCAGGGGTGATCCTGCCTCCTGCGGGTTATCTGAAGAAGGTCCGGGAGATATGCACGGAGAACAGAGTGGTCCTGATTCTGGACGAGATCCAAACCGGTCTGGGCCGCACCGGCAAGCTTCTGGCGGAAGAACATGAGGGTATCGAGGCCGACTTGTCGCTGATCGGTAAAGCCCTGTCCGGCGGTTTTCTGCCCGTTTCGGCGGTGCTCTCCAATACCGAGGTGATGGACGTCCTGCATCCGGGAGAACACGGCAGCACCTTCGGCGGAAATCCGCTGGCCTGCGCCGTGGCCCGCATGTCCCTCAAGGTTTTAATCGAGGAAGGAATGATAGAAAACGCGGCCCATATGGGATCGTATTTCCTGGATGGTCTGAAAAAAATATCCCACCGGAACATAAAAGAGGTGAGGGGGAAGGGACTGCTGATCGGGATGGAGCTGTTTCCCGAAGCCGGTGGAGCCCGTCGTTACTGCGACCGGCTGAAGGAACTGGGATTGCTCTGCAAAGACACGCATGGGAGCATCATACGATTCGCGCCTCCGCTGGTGATCACCCGGGAGATCGTCGATTGGGCCCTGGAGCGCATAGAAAAGGCGATTTCCGTTTCCTGACGGACTCGAACGGGCCGAATAGAAACCCGAACGAGAATATGGGTCCGTAGGGGCGACCCTTGCGGTCGCCCTCTGCAATTCACACATTGGGGCTTGCGGTCGCCTTCTTATCGTGGAACCAAGGCCCCGGAGCCTCGATTACCATTTTTTCTCCAGGATGGAGTATTTCTTTTCCAGGCGACAGGGTTTATAGCTCATCTTGGCCTGGCGCAGACCTTCGATCCCCAGGTCCTGTTCCCAGTTAACATAACGTGTATCGGCAAAATATCTTTCCACGAACGACTTTTTCAGAAAGTTGTACAAACCCTTGATGCGACTGTCCGCTTTTTCCACATGAATCACGCAGGTGGAGTCGTTGAGCCGTTCCCCCAGGATGAAAGCGGACAGCTTCTCGTCCAGATAGATCAGCATTCCGACGAAGCCAAGCTCTTCCATGTGGGCCAGCAGATCGCCCAGGGACCGGCTTTCCGCCAGGAGGGACCCGGAGGCTTGCCTGGCTTGGCACCATTGCGCGGCGAACCGGAGACATTCTCCGATACGGTCGGCGGTCAATGGTACCAGGGTGAATCGATTATGTTTCAGAAAGTGCCGTATGTGGTTTTTTTGCGCCCGGAAATGATCGCCGGGAAGCTGCAGAAAGGTGTCGGTCTCATACAGATAATCGGAGCTGTCGGGGTCGGAGGAGATCAGGAACCGATCGGGATACAGTTCCGTAAGGTGGCCGACAAACGGTTGTTCGGCATAGCGAAAGAGAGCTGTATGGCCGTGACGGTCGGCATATTCGGCCAGCACCTCGATGAGATGAGGCAAGTCCTCCCGGCGATATCCCAGCGGCTGCATGAAAAAGAAGTCGTCTTCCAGATAATCCCTTTTTTTCAGGATCAGAGTGCGGTCGGTGACGGCGTATTGAATCCGGCAGTAGTTTTTCCATAAATACAGATTGGTAAAGCAGTATTCATGGGTGGCAAACGGATAGGGACGAAGATAGGAGTCGAAAAGCTCACGATCCGCCATGGTCAAGTCTCGGAATTGCATTGTGTCGATCCGTCAACAACACTTCGGACGTTTGTATTTTCTGGTCAGATGCTCATCCAGAAAACGTTGCCATTCCTCCGGGGTGTCTTCCCGGTGGTGAGCCGCCAGATGGCGCCGGTAAGGAGATTCGTCCGCCAGTTCCTGCAATACGCGTTTCAGGATGTGGAGAACGTAGAGGATCCGTTTCATAAATCTTCCTCCACCAGTTGGGTGGCGACAAACGGCGATTCCCGCATCACGACCGGTTTGTTTCCCCATGCAATTCTCATCCATTCCCATACGGACTGGACGAGAATGACCGATACCAGTCCCAGCAGCAGGGCGCAGACCGCGGCATCCATGCGGGCGTTGAAAATCAGGGTGGAGAGCCGGGACGTGTCGGCCGCAGCGGCGTTCTGTGCCAGCAGATCTTGCAGCTGACTCGCCTGGGCCAGGAAGCCGATGCGGGGATCGGGCGACAGGATTTTCTGGATGCCGGCGGTGTAAGTGATCGTCACCAGCCAAAGAAGCGGTATAAAGCTGATCCAGGCGAATTTCCAACGGTGCATCTTGAGCAGGATGGTGGTGGCGACGCACAGGGCGATGGCGGCCAGCAGCTGATTGGCGATTCCGAACAGGGGCCAGAGCGAGTTGATCCCGCCTAGGGGGTCGATGACTCCCTGGTAGAGAAAATATCCCCAGGCGGCCACCATGAAAAAACTGGTCAGGTAAACCCCCGGCAGCCATCCGGTGCGTCCCCAGGAGGCCTTGATGTTTCCCAATAGGTCCTGCATCATAAAACGTCCCACTCGGGTCCCGGCGTCAATGACAGTCAGGATAAACAGGGCCTCGAACATGATGGCAAAGTGGTACCAGAAGCCCAGAACCGTCTGTCCTCCTCCCCAGCGGGCGAAAATGTTCGCCATGCCCAGGGCAAAGGAAGGGGCGCCGCCAGTCCGGGAAAAGAGGGTCTGTTCGCCGACGTTTTCCGCCAGTTCCCGCATGTGTTGCGCCGTCACCGGAAATCCCCACGACTGGATGACGGTCGAGGCCGCCTCCGGTGCCGCTCCGACGATGCCGGCGGGCGAGTTCACGGCGAAGTAAACTCCCGGTTCCAGGGAGCAGGCCGCTACCATGGCCATGATGGCTACGAAGCCCTCCAACAGCATGGCGCCATAGCCTATCGGTAACGCATGTCTCTCTCGGGCCATCATCTTGGGCGTGGTTCCGGAGGAGATCAGGGAGTGGAAACCGGAGACGGCCCCGCAGGCGATGGTGATGAAACAGAAAGGAAAGATCTTGCCCGCGAAAATCGGCCCGCTGCCGTCGATGAAACGGGTGAGAGCAGGCAATTCCAGGTCGGGCCGTATCAGAAAAACACCCACCCCCAGCATGAGAACGACCCCCAGCTTGACGAAGGTGCTCAGGTAATCGCGCGGGGCCAGCAGCAGCCAGACCGGTAGGGCACTGGCCCAGAATCCGTACAGGATGATGAGAAAAGCCAGCGTCAGTGAGGATAAGGTAAAGGCGGAGGCCCAGGAGGAATGGGCGACCCATTGTCCGCCGAAGATGCTGAGTATTACCAGGGCAAATCCGATGAGGGAGCACTCCAGGACCTTCCCCGGGCGCCAGAAACGCAGATAAAGCCCCATCAAAATGGCGATGGGCATGGTAGCGGCAATGGTAAAAGTACCCCAGGGGCTTCCTTTGAGGGCATTGACGACCACCAGGGCGACGACACCCAATAAAATCACCATGATGAAAAGAACGGTAAGCAGGGCTATGATCCCGCCGGTCCGGCCGATCTCCTCGCGGGCGATCTGGGCCAGGGATTTGCCGTCGCGGCGCAGGGAGGCGAACAGGATGAGAAAATCCTGCACCGCACCGGCCAGTACCGCTCCCAGAATGATCCACAGGGTACCCGGCAGGTAGCCGAACTGGGCCGCCAGCACCGGGCCTACCAGCGGGCCGGGACCGGCTATGGCGGCGAAGTGGTGACCGAACAGGATCCATTTATTGGTGGGTTCGAAATCGTGTCCGTTACGGAAACGCTCCGCCGGGGTCGCCCGCATGTCGTCCAGGGCCATAACCCGGGCGGCGATGAATCGTCCATAAAAACGAAAGGCCACCAGAAAGGTACAAACGGCGGCGGTGATGATCCACAGGCTGTTGATTCGCTCCTGACGCAGTACGGCGATCCCGGAGAGGCTGACCGCTCCGGCGATCGCGATCGACATCCAGAGGATCGTCATCCCGATTTTTTTCCAGTTCATGCTTTACTCCGGCTGTCCTGTCCCCGGCGGTTGCGGCGGGGACAAGGTTGGTTGATCACAGGCAAACGGGTCGGACGCCGACTGAAAGTAGCGGCGGGCGCGGGCGCAATCGCGCCTTATCTGCTGCACCAGAAGGTCCAGGCCGGCGAATTTTTTCTCATGGCGAAGACGGGCGAGAAAATAAAGTTCTATAAACACCCCGTAGATGTCTTGGGAGAAATCGAGTAGATGAGTCTCCACTTTGAGCAAGTGAGCGGCGACGGAGGTGTCGGCAATGGTGGGGCGTAAACCGATGTTGGTGATCCCCGGATAGTGTTTTCCCTGAATAAGGGTGGACGTCAGATAAACCCCATTCTTCGGCAGAAGTTCGTTGTACGGATCCAGGTTGGCGGTCGGAAAACCGAGCCGGGCGCCCAATTGCTGGCCGGTCACGATCCGGCCGATCAGGGACGGCGGGCGTCCCAGCAGTTTGGTGGCCAGGCGTACCTGTCCCTGGCGCAGCAGCCGGCGGATCCCGGTGCTGCGTATCGGCAGGCTCCGATAGCAAATTTCGTCTACTTCTTCCACGGTAAAGCCGTGTTCCGAACCGAAACGCTGGAGGAAGGCGATGTTCCCTTTGCGGTCTTGTCCGAAGTGGAAACGATGGCCGACGCAGATGTGCCAGACCTGCAATCGTTCATAGAGAAAAATGCGGGCAAAATCCCGGGGATTCATCTCGGCCAGTTCCCGCTGAAAAGGTAACACCCAGAGAACATCGACGCCTGCCGATTGCAGCGCGGCACAACGTTGTCCGAAGGTCTGCAGCATGGGAGGGGCATGCTCGGCGGACACCACCTGCATCGGGTGAGGATGAAAGGTCATGACCACCAGGGTGCCGCCGTTCGCGTCGGCGATCTGTCGCGCCTTTTGCAGAACGGAACGGTGCCCGAGATGCACCCCGTCCAGAGTGCCGATGACCAGAACCGGCCGGGGAAATACATTTGCGAACGGGTGGGTGCCGACGATGATTCTCATAGCTCGAGAGCAAGTCCGTCGTAAGAAAGTTGTATGCCCTCGGGCAGGCTGGCGTTGGTTTCCTCGTGATCCAGATGGTGACACATATGGGTGAAATAGGTGGCTCCGGCCCCGATTCTCCGGGCGGTGTGAACAGCCTGCTCCAGGGTGAAGTGGCCGGCATGAGGCTTGTGGCGCAAGGCGCCCAGGACCAGGACCTTCAGCCCGGTCAACAGGGGATACGATGTTTCCGGAATAAAACTGACGTCGGTCAGATAGGCGAAGTCGTTCACCCGGTACCCGAAAATGGGATTGCCGGCATGCATCACGGGGATGGGCAGGATGGTCCTGTCGAAAATTGCAAAGGCTTCCTCGATGACGCGCAGGTCGATTCGGGGCAGATCGCTGTAATGGTTCTTCTTGAAGATGTAGCGGAAGGTAATGCTGATTTCCTCGATGCACTCCCGGCTGCCGTAACAGGGGATGGGGTGTTTATGGCCGTGGTTCAGCGGGCGGACGTCGTCGAGTCCGAGGATGTGATCGGCATGGGGATGGGTGATCAGGATGGCGTCCAACCGGGTCAGTCCATAGTGAAGGGCCTGCTGACGGAAATCCGGGGTAATGTCGATCAAAACGTTTCTGTCTTCGTACTGCAACAATAAGGAGGGGCGTAACCTTTTGTTTTTGGGGTCAGTGGAAAGGCACACCGGGCAGACACAGCCGATCATCGGTACGCCCATGGAGGTGCCTGTTCCCCAGAATGTGATCTTCACAAGCTCACCAGACGTCGTTTTTCCAGGTACAGCATGCGCAGCTCGTAGAGCATATTTTCCAACAGCCGGGTTTCTTCGGCATTGAGGTTACCCTTGGTTTTTGTCTGTAATAGTCCGAGGATGTCGATCATCTCCTTGCCTGCCTCTACGTTCTCTTCCCGATTTCCTTCCTCCGAGGTGGGCAACATACCGAAGGCGGCCATGGCCGAAGAATAAAGAGAAAGCAAGAAAGTGACGAAATCGATTTCCTTGCCCTCCGGCTCGTTGCCGCTTCCCGAGCCCGTCGGATTCCGTGGCTCTTCCGGCACTGCGGCAGCGGTCTTCTCCGGTTCGCTTTCTTCCACCCTTCCCCGTTTGTCGGCAATCTTGAAATCACAACCCTTTTCCTGTTCCATATTTCTTCCTCCTCGCGCATGTCTTCCGAAACCCAATAGTTCGAAGAATGGCGGATACCCTTCTTGTCCCGTCGATCGTTTGCCAAAAGACTACAACCGAGGTAGTTTCAAAACTCCAGAAATTGATGTTTTTTTGTAGGGGCACGGCACGCCGTGCCCCTACGGCCGAAGAGGCTGTGACCTCGAGTTTTGAA
>CAZTVS010000157.1:0-10240 GCA_964617125.1 uncultured Acidobacteriota bacterium | reverse complement strand
GCAGCGGAAGCCATCTCGAAGGGTTGAAGACCCGGGGAGCGGGCATCTTCCCTGGGAATGCCGTCACTGACCAGATGAATATGGGTGTGCTGCCGTATCTTGGCCCAGGTCAGAACCAGGGCGGGGCGGCAGTCCGGGTTTTCACAGCGGATACGGGCGAATCCGCCGCGCAGGTCGCCACCGTCCAGAAATCAGTCCGCTACCTGGCGAACGATCGGAGGCCTTTAAAAGATAGCCTTGTGAAGAGTCGATTTACAGATGATTTTGTATCGGCTCCGCCAGGGTTGCCCCTTAGGACAGTGGCGGCCGACAGATCGCTGGAAGGGAGACAGGACACTCCGTGCTCCTTACCTGCCGACAGAAGAGACCAGTGATTGACACACCTTCCAGGGGTCGGTAAAATCAGAACATGCTGGCAACGAGATATCAGCATTTTCCTTATCCTCTTACTTCTTATTCTACGTTTTATCGGGCAACCATCCTGATACTGATATGCTTCTGCGGCCTTTGCCGAGGGGACGCAGAGCTGTTGAACGCGGAGGAACAGGCCTGGATCCGGGCCCATGGACCTCTGCGATATGCACCCCATGTAGAAACGCCCCCGTTCGAATATTTCCAGAAGGATGGCCTGGCCGCAGGAATCGTTCCGGAATTCCTGTCGGTAGTAGCCCGTAACCTGAAAGTTGAAATCAGGCCGATCCGTTATGAAATCTGGACCGAGGCCGTCGAAAGCGTAAGAGACGGCAAGGCCGACTTTTTAGGACTGATCCGGCTGACCCCGGAAAGAGAACAATTTCTTCTTTTCAGCCGTCCCTACCTGGATGTGCAAAACGTTCTGTTTGTTTCCAGATCCACTCCCGACCTCGCAAGAATCGGCGACTTGGCGGGAAAAAGAGTGGGGGCGGTAAGGGGCTACGCAGAATCTGCCTGGCTCACCTCCCATCATCCCGAAGTTGCCATCGTTCCGGTGAACACGACACGCGAAGGCCTTTTAATGCTGGCCCTGGGTCGACTGGAAGCAATGTTCGACACTCTGCAGGTAGGTCAATACTTGATCGAGGAGAATTCCCTCTCCCAACTTCACGCCCTGCCTGAGGTTCTCTATACCATTCCGAACCACATGGCGGTAGCCAAACATAATCAGATCCTGCGGACGATTCTGCAGAAGGGGCTGGACAGCATCACGGCAGCGGAACGGAGGGCTATCCTAAATCGATGGACCGGGAATCCGGCCGGCACTCAAGCCTGGCAACTGCCTGGCTGGGTTTGGAAAAGCGCTTTGGTATTGCCGTTATGTCTGGCATTGTTTGCCGTCTGGAACTATTCCTTGCGGCGTCAGGTTGCGCGGCAATCCGATCAGATTCGCCGACAAGTGGAACGGGAGGCTTCCCTGGAGCGGCAATACCGAGAACTGGTGGAAAACGCCTTGGACATCGTCTATACCCACGATTTGGAAGGCAATTTCACCTGGATCAATCCGGCGGCAGAACAGATGCTCGGATACAGCTACCAGGAAGCGATCGGACTCAATTTCACGCAAATCGTCGCCCCGGAATATCTGGAGCGAGTTCGCGAACAGATGAAGGAGAAACTGGATCGCGACACCGGCACCACTTACGAACTGGAAGTGCTGACAAAAACCGGCCGGCGCCTGGCTCTGGAAGTCAATACGCGTCTGGTGAACAGACGGAACCATCAGCCGCAGATACAGGGGATTGCCCGAGACATTTCCGATCGCAAGCAAGCCGAGACCGAGCTTAGACGAGCCAATCGGGCTTTACGGACCATCAGCGAGTGCAATCAGGCCTTGGTGCGTGCGGTCAAAGAGGAGGAGCTTCTCCGGCAAATCTGTCGAAACATTGTCGAGTATGGAGGCTATCGCCTGGCATGGGTAGGACTGGTGGAAAATGATTCCAATTGTACATTTCGACCTGCTGCCCGTGCCGGTCAGAAAGCCGGTGATTCCACCGATCGGGAAATTTCCTGGGATGCAGTGGATCCAAGCCGAAATCCGGTGGGAATTTCCCTGGCAAACGGACAACTCTTCGTGGCTCATGATATCAGGGAGGATCCTCGTTTCGCTTCCTGGCAGGAGGAAGCGGTTCGGTTCGATTATGTTGCCATGATAGGGTTACCTCTGGTGTTTGACGAACGGATCCTGGGGGGCATGGTCATCTTTGCTTCGACCACCAATGCGTTTGATACCGCCGAAGTGGTACTGTTACAGGAACTGGCCATGGATCTGGCATTCGGCATAGCGACACTGCGATCGCGGGCCGAACACCAGCAGGCGGAAGAGGCCCTCAAGAAAAGTGAATTCTTTTTAAGGAAGTCCCAGGCCGTGGCTCGACTCGGCTCCTACGATCTCGACACTCTATCCGGACGATGGGTCAGCTCGGATGTGATGGATGAAATCTTCGGCATCGGCAAAGAGTATCTGAAGGATGTGGACGGCTGGATCCGTTTGATTCATCCGGATCAGCAGCAAGAAATGCTGCTGCACCTGCAGAAGGATGTCCTGACAGAAAAACACCGGTTCAATAAAGAGTATCGGATTATCCGACAGAGCGATTTCCAGGAGCGATGGGTGCACGGGCTCGGAGAACTGGAATTTGACAAGAATGGAAAAGCGATCCGGATGTTTGGAACCATTCAGGATATAACCGAGCGAAAACTAATCGAAGCAGCTCACACCCGGCTGGAAACCCAATTGCGCCATATGCAAAAGATGGAGGCCGTGGGCCAGTTGGCCGGAGGTGTGGCCCATGATTTTAACAACCTTATTACCGTCATCATCGGCAACTCCGACCTGCTCGCCGAGGATCCTGGTCTTTCCGCCGAGTCGCAAGGCATGGTGGAACAGATTCAAGCCGCCACCAAACGAGCCATCAATCTGACCCGCCAACTGCTTACCTTCAGCCGCAAGCGAGTCATGGAGGTTGAGCCTCTCGATCTGAATGAAGTGCTTCGCAACATCTATTCCATGCTGCACCGGGTTCTGGGGGAACATATTACCCTCCGCTGCAACTACGAACCCGACCTGCCCCACATTGCCGCCAATGCCGGTATGCTGGAACAGGTCATCGTCAATCTTGCCGTCAACGCAAGGGACGCCATGCCGAAAGGAGGAAGCTTGCTCCTTGCGACACATTGCGAGAATCTTGAGGCAGACGACCTGCAACGTAATCCCGAAGCCCGTTCCGGCAGGTTCGTTGTGCTTACGGTGACCGATACAGGAAGCGGAATCGATCCCCAACTACTGCCTCGGATCTTCGAACCGTTCTTTACCACAAAAGAAATCGGCAAAGGTACGGGCTTGGGCCTGGCTACCAGTTACGGCATCATCAAACAACACCAAGGCTGGATCGAAGTCGCCAGCCGGTTGGATCATGGCACCACCTTTATCATCTACCTGCCGGCCATGCAGACCAAAACCTCGATAGGTATCTCCTCCGCCGAGTCTCCGAGAGATCCGGGATGCGGGAAGGAAACCATCCTTTTAGTGGAAGACGATCCCTCTGTGCTCGCCCTTGCCAAGACCTGCCTGCAACGCTGCGGCTATCGTGTTCTGGAAGCGAAGAGCGGGCCGGAGGCGTTGCGTCTCTGGAAGGAAACAGATGGCCAGGCGGATTTATTGCTCACGGACATGGTTATGCCCGGCGGGATGAGCGGAAGGGATTTGGCGGACCAACTGCGGGCAATCCGGCCGGATCTCAAGGTAATCTATTCCAGCGGTTACAGCCCGGAAACTCTGGAAGACAATTCCGGCCCTGCGGCCCAGGACCGTTATCTTCCCAAGCCGTACAAACCGATAATGCTCACCCAGACGGTACGTGCGCTCCTGGATGCCGGAAATCCATAGGAAAATTCCCTGGATCCTGGCCTCCGGCATCAACTCCACAGATGGTCCCAGGATTTTTCCTTCAGCCCCCGAGCATACACCTTGGGATCTTTCGAGGAATCGTTGTCCGTATAAAAATGGTTGGTATCGATGCGGATGATTGGTGCCGTCATGGGAGCGCGGCCGACAAACGCCGCCCGAAGATCGGTAATCGTCCCGCTAGAAAGCTTAGATGGGGATCTTACTGTTTTTCCTGAAACCTTCTGCCGGCGTATAAGCTGCAGGCAATCATAATGGCCAGGATGGCCATGCTGCCCAGACTCAACCAGCGGACCTCCAGATGCCAGAGTCCAAGCAACAGGATCCCCAGGATGCTGAGCCCTTTGGCCAGGCGCTGGATAAACATATTCGTAAAGGCCCGCGCCCTATATTTTTCTTCCCGGGAAGTCACCAGGAACAGCGATTCGCGTGCCGTCTGCTGGATCGAGTAATTCAGGCCGTTGTCGGATATGACCAGCAGGCTGGAAACGAACAGGGTCGGGACCGCCAGGAACGCCGCCGAACTGCCCAGCATGGCCAGGGGCAGGACCATCAGGGCCGTTTTCACTCCGAACTTCTGCAGGAGGAAACTTACCAGGAAGAGCTGCACCAATACGGAGATGGCATTGGCATAAAAGTAGACATTGGCGATAAACGCCTGGGTGGTGACGACTCCGCTCAGCAGCTCGGCCTGTCTCTTGAACTGGTAATCCATGATCTGGGAGACGGCTTCGTAACAAGCCATGATGCCGACGATGGCCAGCAGGTACCGGGAGTTCCAGACCAGTCTGGCCCCCTGTAGGGATTCGCGCCAGGAGGATTTCCCCTCCATACCGGTGCCGGTTGCCGGGCCGGTATCCTGTGGTAGAAAGGTTTCATCCCGTCGAACCAGAGACTCTACCGCCAGGGCAAGGGCGGCAATGGCGACCATGGCAACGGAGGCGAGCAGGAGCAGCCCGCTCATACCGATCTTGGCCAGGAGCCCTTTGGCAAAGGCGGCCCCGACCCATCCGCCGATCACGCTCCCTGCCCCCATAAAACCGAAGAGGCGCTTGGCCTGCTCCGGTCGGGTGAGATCGGTGGCGTAGGCCCAGAAGGCGGTTACCATCAGAGTGGATTCCAGGTCGCCCAGGAAATAGAACCCCCATATGGCCAGAGCGCTAGGGCTTCGCAGCCAGACGGTCAGGATCAGGAAGCATCCCAGGAAAAAGGCGCACAATAAAACAATCAGGTGCTGCCGGCGCAGGTGCTTGAAGAGCAGGCTGAACCCCAGTGCTCCCAGACCGGCCACGGCGATGTTGGCCAGCTTGGCATAGAGTTCCAGGTCGGCCCCGTACTGTTCCAGGAAAAGTCCGCTTTTCAACGGTTTTAAAACCTGGAAGACGGCGATCACCAGGAAAAAGAAAAGGAACAACAGCAGGGTAACCGGCCACTCCCGCCGGCGGACATTGCCGATCAGTCTGAGATTTTGGTTCATGAATCCCCACCTTTTCGATACGTTGGGAGGCGCTCAGGGTTTGTCTTCCGCCTGCTCCTTTGCATTCGCCGGCTTGGGAAATTGTGCCGGATCGAAAGCCCGGACATGCGATCGGACAAACGGGTACCAATACCAACGAATACAGAAACGCTTTATGTCGCGAAGGGCCGAATCGGCCGAAAAAGAAAAGGCCCGTTTCTTGTAGGCGGCGGTCATGGTGCCAGTCCGTTCAACTCCGCGCATGCAGTGATAAAACACCGGTTGCGCCTTGGGATCGTCGGTGACGGCGAAAAACTTACGATAGATCTCGTCTTTGGGACGCCGCGTGATGTGCCACGGTATGGAAACATATCGCATGCCCAGCGATTCGACCAGCTGCCGTTCCTTTTCTATGGCCTTTTTCTCTCGGCGGAAATTGACCACAGTGCGAATGCCCATAGCCTTGAGCCTGGCAAAGCAGTTCTCCTTCGGTTGGGCGCCACGATAGAGTGTGGCATCGACCTGTTCGAAGTTGCCGATACAATCGCCGACCGCCGAGCGGTCGGCAGGAATATCCTTTCCCGCCGCCGGTCCGACCAGGCCAAGGCTTAACAGCAGTACCAGGATAACAGTTGGGTATCTGCGCATATTCTAATCTTCACGGCTGCCGCCATTCGCCTGCCACCCCTATTTAGCGCCGGGTGCCTGAGGACAGCCGTATCTCCCACGGTCATTATAAAACGTCTTGCAGCAATCGGCAAACAGGGGAACATCGCATGCCGGAAGGATTGCCAGTCAGAAATGTCTGTGTCACTTTATCCGCGATCGGCGGTAATATTAGCGGAGAATTCGCTAAAGGAGACAGGTACATGAGGAAACCACATCTGTTCGTCTATGCTGCATTGCTGACTGTCTTATCGGTTGCTGCCGCAGCCCGCCCGGTGACGGTCCTTGTCGAGGCAGAGAGCTTCCGCCAGACAGGGGGATGGGTAGTCGATACCCAGTTTCTGCACCGCATGGGATCGCCCTTTTTGCTGGCACACGGATTGGGACAACCGGTGGCCGATGCCGTTACCTCGGTGCAGGTGCCTGTGCAAGGTACATATCGGGTGTGGGTTCGAACCAGGGATTGGGTAGCCAATTTCCGGGCTGAAGGGGCGCCGGGCCAATTTACCCTGCTGATCGACCATAAACCGCTGGGTGTGACCTTCGGTACGGAAGGGGCGAGATGGCACTGGCAGGATGGTGGCACCATCGCGCTCCAGCGCGGGCCGGTGCAACTGAACCTTCACGATTTGACCGGTTTCGACGGCCGCTGCGACGCCATCCTGCTGACCAGCGATACGAAAATGCATCCGCCCGACGAGGGAGTCTCCCTGGAGCATATGCGGCGCAAGTGGATGGGTTTTCCCAACAGGCCTGCCGATGCCGGTGCCTACGATCTGGTTGTGGTCGGCGGAGGAATGGCAGGGACAGCCGCCGCCATCTCTGCCGCCCGGCTGGGATTGAAGACCGCCCTTATCCAGGACCGTCCCTTGCTTGGAGGAAACAACAGTTCCGAAGTGCGAGTGCATCTAGGCGGAGAAATCAATCTGCCACCCTATAAGGCATTGGGCGACATCGTCAAGGTACTGGATTCCGGCAAGCAAGGCAATGCCAGACCGGCGGGAAATTATGATGACGAGAAGAAGCTGGCCGTTGTCCGGGCAGAGAAGAACATACGGTTATTCCTAAATACCAGCGTGACGGGCGTCGTGAAAAAACAGAACCGGATCACCGCCGTCCTGGCCCGGGAGGTCTTAACCGGAAGGGAACTTGCCATCCGGTCGACCCTTTTTGCCGATTGCACGGGAGACGGTACAGTGGGATTCCTGGCCGGAGCCGATTATCGTTACGGACGCGAGGCGCGCAGTGAGTACGGCGAGCCGACGGCCCCGGAAGCGGCCGATCGACTGGTGATGGGGGCCTCGGTGATGTGGTATTCTGAAGAGACGGACCGGGAAACATCTTTTCCGGATACTCCCTGGGCGCTGCCGTTCAACGATACCACGGTACAAAATGTCGATCGCGGAGACTGGGACTGGGAGACCGGTCTCGATAAGGACCAGATCAACGATTTCGAGGCTATACGCGATCATGGTTTGCGTGCGGTCTACGGCAACTGGTCCTTTCAGAAAAACCATGCCCAAAACAAACACAAGTATGCCAGGAAGCAGCTGGCCTGGGTGGCCTATATCGCCGGTAAACGGGAATCGCGTCGATTGCTGGGCGACATCATCCTCAAGGAGCAGGACATCACCGGCAAACGCCTCTTTCCGGATGCCGCAGTGACCGCCACCTGGTCCATCGATTTGCATTATCCGGCTCCCAGGAACAGCGAGCAGTTTCCGGGGCAGGAGTTCCGCACGATCGCCAAAAACGGAAAGAAGGAACCTTACGCCGTTCCCTATCGCTGCTTCTATTCGCGGAATGTAGAAAATCTTTTCATGGCCGGACGCAACATCAGTGTAACCCATGTCGCCCTGGGGACGGTGCGCGTCATGCGGACCACGGGGATGATGGGCGAGGTGGTGGGCATGGCCGCCTTCCTTTGCCGGAAGCACCATACCTATCCGCGGGGTATCTACGACCATCACCTGGAGGAGTTGAAGTCCCTTATGCAGAAGGGAACAGGCAAGTAGCGAGAGGAAAAAAGTTTGTTTGCTCTGACGATGGGCAGAGATAGGAGAATGCGATATGACAGGCAATGAGGGGCGTAGAAAAGTACTGTTGGCAGGAGCTTCCTGCCTCTTTCATCCACTTCTTTCCCTGGCCGCCGACAGGAAACGCGCCTTTTCTTTCGGGGCCTGCGACTGGTCCCTGCGGCAGCAATACCTTCCGGAGGCACTGGCCGTTGCCCGGGAGATAGGACTGGACGGGGTGCAGGTGAGTTTCGGGAAAAGGGACGTTCCTTATGATCTTCGCCGGGAGGAAAACCGCAGGCTATACCGGGAGACCGCGCAAAAATGCCAGGTGGCCATCGCCTCTCTGGCCATGGGAATTCTCAACGAAAAACCGTATGCCTCCGATGCCGAAAGCGAATCCTGGGTCGCGGAGTGTATCCAGGTTATGGTGGCTATGAAGCAGAAGGTCGTACTGCTGGCTTTTTTCGGTAAGGGCGATCTGAAGGATAAGCCCAGGGAACAGGCGGAGGTCGTCCGCCGGTTGAAAAAGGTGGCCCCTCTGGCGGAGAAGGCCGGAGTTATCCTGGCGATCGAATCCTGGCTGCCGGCCGAGGACCATCTGCGTCTGCTGGATGCGATCGGATCTCCGGCAATCCGGGTTTATTACGATCCCTGCAATATGGCCGAGCAGGGCTACGACATTTTCCAGGATATGCGGCGACTGGGCAAGGACCGGATTGCCGAGATCCACATCAAGGAAAACGGATACCTCCTGGGTCAGGGACGCCTGGATTGGAAACGGTTCCAGGCTGTCCTCGACGACATGGGGTGGGGCGGCTGGCTGGTCCTGGAAGGAGCGCTGGTCAAGGAAAAACCGCTGGTCGAATGCTACCGCCATAACCTCGGCTATCTGCGCTCGTTGTTTCCTGCCTGAAGACTCCTGCAATCCTGGGAGCGCCGGCGTCCCGCCGGCAAGCTATTTCGAATCACTACGAGACGAGGAGAAGCGCAGCTTTTGCTTTATCTCAGGGATCTTGGAATTTGTACACAGCATGTTGTACACAAAATGGTAGATAGAAGAAAAACCATTTACCTGCTATCCATGCCTTCATAGTATTATTGACCACCGACCTATTAGTGTGTATGATACACATCATGGAAAGTGGGGAAATCATACAAAGGCTTAAGAAGGAGGGTTGGATTCTCCATCATACAAAAGGAGACCACCGCCAATTCAAACATCCTGAAAAGCCCGGGAAAGTCACTGTCCCCCATCCCAAAAAAGATTTGCCTGTCGGCACTCTTCGAAATATTTATCGGCAGGCTGGTTGGCAATGGAGGTAAAGCAATGAAATATCCGGTTGTAATCCATAAAGATGAAAAATCAGATTATGGTGTCACATTTCCCGATTTGCCGGGTTGTTTTTCAGCCGGTGAAACTATTGAAGAGGCCCTGGCGAATGCTCAGGAATCAGCAGAATGTCACATTGAAGGTATCTTGCTGGATTCCGAGCCCTTTCCTGTCGCCACATCTATCGAAAGGCACAAGGATAGTCCCGACTTTAAGGATGGTATATGGGCACTTGTTGAAGTGGACCTTAGCAGATTGTCGCTTAAATCAAAAAGGATTAATATAACCATGCCGCAACGATTGCTTAATTCATTAGACTATTATGCAAAAAAGCATGGGGAAACAAGGTCGGGGCTTCTGACTCAGGCTGTTACCGAGTATATGGCGTCACATCGATAAAAGGGCGGGGAAATAGGGACGCTACCCATATTTCACGCTCCTTTGGCGGGTTTCTTGGGGCGGCCGGCCTTGTGTGGGCGCACGGTACGGCCCAACATGGATTCCAGGAGGTTCAGGAACGTCGCGCTTCCTAACGGACGGCCCGTGGAGGTGTGTCGGCGCAACGCCGCGTAGCCACGCCGGCCAATCGTCAAATTGTTCCGACAGTGCCGGGATGTCGTCCAGCCACGGTTCGCATCTGAGGCCGCAATGCGCCGCCGGGCAATACGCGAGGACATCCATCGCGTGTTGTTCCGAGTATTTACGGAGCAGGTCGAGATACACTCGCCGGTCTTACATTGCCTCTTCTCCTACCGCAAAATTCCAAGTCATATCGATTCTCTCCTGATACGATAAATTGCTCGCATGTTTTCCGTACCGGTTTAGGGGTCAAGCTCTTTTTTAGTTGAAAATGAGCATACACCTCAAGCGGCTGCTCGTCCTTCCTTCGG
>CAZTVS010000156.1:4569-10245 GCA_964617125.1 uncultured Acidobacteriota bacterium | reverse complement strand
CAGGAATTGAGATGTCCGGTTCCCGGAGGTGGTGACTTTACCTTCCGATGTATATTGCGTCAGGAAATTCCGGGAACTCGAGGCCGCCGGATGTTGCAAGGAGTAAAGGAGTTCTTCCTGAGGGGACACATAACCGTCCTGGTTCAGATCCCTGACATCGTAATTGGCACTGCTTGCCGAACTCGAGGAACCGGCAGCGGCGGCGCTCTTCTGTGAGCCGCCGGTCCATAAGGCAAGATTGTTTGCGAGGGCGGTTGCCTGAATATTCATAACAGCTTTCTTCTGCGCATTTCCCGATCTTCAGAAAACATCCAAATCTCAGTGAATCATAGTATTATACTCCCGAGTGTCCGTATGCAGGCAACAACCCAAGTCAAAATTCTGAGTTCATGCGAATATGAAAAATTTTTCCTCTCCCACCTGTGAATACAATCGCGTCTATACCTGGTGCATAGCCCTGGTGGCCACGCTCGGCGGATTCCTTTTCGGTTACGACACCGCCATCATCAATGGGGCCATCCTTTTCCTGAAGCGTCAGTTCGGATGGAGCGAATGGCAGACGGAACTGGCTACCGGATCTCTTCTGCTCGGTTGTGTCTTCGGTACGGCACTGGCGGGGATTCTGGGAGACCGCCTGGCCCGCCGGCGGATGCTGCAGATCTCAGGGCTGCTCTTTGCCTTTTCCTCTCTGGCTACCGCCCTTCCGCAAAACCTGGAACAACTTTGCCTTTTCCGTTTCTTCGCCGGTCTGGCCATCGGTATGGCATCGATCCTCTCGCCGCTCTATATCGCCGAAGTCTCTCCGGCCGCCATACGCGGACGGCTGGTGGGTATGAATCAATTTGCCATTGTCGGAGGCATTCTGGTCAGCTATCTGTCCGGATGGATGTTCTCCTTCCTGGGTGAAGATTCCTGGCGATGGATGTTCGCCTCGGCCGCTGTCCCCTCGCTGCTGTTCGTATTTGCACTGCTGGCCGTTCCCGAGAGCCCGCGTTGGCTGGTCAAGGAGGGTCGCCATGAGGAAGCCTTCCGTCTGCTTTCGCGCCTGGAGAGTTCCCGACAAGCCGAGCTTCACATGGTCGAGATCCGGCGGACCATCTCCGAGGAGAGCGGCGAATGGCGGGATCTCTTCGCTGCCGGACTCCGACGACCTTTGACCATCGGTATCGTCCTGGCGGTATTGCAGCAGGTGACCGGGATCAATACGATTCTGTATTATGGCTCCATCCTCTTTACGGAACAGGTGGCCGGCACGGAGAGCGCATCCGCGGCCCTGTGGGCCAATGTATGGATCGGAACGATCAACCTGATCTTCACCGTCCTGGCGGTGATGGTCATCGATCGTCTTGGTCGTAAGGCGCTCCTGATAATCGCCTGTTCCGGCATGGGATTCTCCCTTTTCACTCTGGGGGCGGCCTTCTTTCTTTCCTCGAATGCCGCCTGGCTGATTCTGATGCTCATCCTGTTTTATGTCGCCTTTTTTGCCGTGGGCCAGGGTCCTACCGTATGGGTCCTTCTTTCGGAAATCTTTCCTACCAAGGTGCGGGCCAGGGCCATGGCGGTCTGTACCGTCAGTCTCTGGATCGCCTGTCTGCTCATCTCGGTCACCTTTCTTTCCCTGGTCAAGTCCATCGGGGCGGCGGGGGCTTTCTGGATTTACGCTGCCATGTGTCTTGTCAATGTCCTTTTCGTATGGCGGAGAGTCCCGGAAACGAAAGGGAAGAGCCTGGAAGCGATCGAAACCTTCTGGCACAAGCCGGATTAAAGGGCAGTTCCGAGGCTGCCGTACCCTATTATTTTCCTTGAATAATCATCAAAGCTGAAAGGTATTCTTGGAAAACCGCCGTATTCTTTCGGGAAAAGGAAGCCCGGGCGGTTTTTATGCCAGAAACATGAAAGAGAGAGTGGAATGATGAATTCGGCGGTCGAATTGCAGCAGGTAACGAAAAATTTCCAAAGGCTGGTGGCGGTGAATGATCTTTCCCTGAAGGTGCCGGAGGGCAGTATTTACGGTTTTATCGGCCCAAACGGTTCGGGAAAGACGACCACTCTACGTATGATTATGAACATCTTTTATCCGGATACAGGCCGGATTTACCTCTTCGGACAGGAGAACGACGGCCCTTGCCTGGAGCAGGTAGGCTATCTCCCCGAGGAGCGCGGGCTTTACAAAAAGATGAAGGTGGGCGAGGTCCTTGATTTTTATGCCCGACTGAAAAATGGTCGTGAGGTACGCAGCGAAATCCGCAAGTGGCTGCAAAGGTTCGACCTCCTGGATCGGATCGACAAGAAGGTGGAAACCCTAAGCAAAGGTATGAGCCAGAAGGTGCAATTCATTGCCGCCGTAATCTTCAAACCCCGTCTGCTGATTCTCGACGAGCCCTTCAGCGGGCTCGATCCGGTGAATGCGGAGACGATCAAATCGGCCATCCTGGACCTGCGCTCTCAGGGGGTAACCGTCATTCTGAGCACTCACGATATGTCTGTGGCCGAAACCTTATGCGATTACATCTTCATGATCTTCAAGGGGAAAAAGGTTCTGGATGGAACTTTGGATGCGATCCAGGATCGGTACGGGGAAGATACCATACGGATGCAGGTGGAGGGAGGTAGGACACTGCTGCCGGACATGGAGGAAATTCAGAGCATTAACGATCTCGGTCAGATCCAGGAGATCCGGCTGAAGCGGGGCGGAGATCCCCAAAAGGTTCTGAAAACCGCTCTGGAAGCCAATCGTGTGCGCCGTTACGAACTGACCAAACCATCGCTGCACGATATTTTCATGAGGATCGCCGGTCCCCAGGCAGGAGAAAATGAATATGTATAAATTATGGATCGTTGCCCGCAGAGAGTATCTCGCTTCGGTGAAAACAAAAGGATTTCTCATCGGCCTTGTGCTTCTGCCTCTGCTGATGAGCGGGGGAATCATAGCCATCTACGCACTTCGGAACCAGGTAGATACGAAAGACAAGAAGCTGGTGATCCTCGATCATACCGGCCAGGTGGCCGATTCTCTATTGGTTTCCGCCGAAGAAAGGAATGCCAAGGAGGTCTACGATGGGAAAACCAAGAAGAAGGTCCGCCCGGCCTATCTTCTGGAAAAGATCCATCCGGATATGGAAAATCTGGATCAACAGCGTCTGACTCTTTCGGACCGCGTCCGAAAAGGGGAGTTGCATGCCTTTCTGGAGATCGGATCGGATGTGCTTCACCCCAAGGAGAAAAGTACCGGAGCCGCGATTGCCTACCATGCTAAAAATCCTGGTTTGGACGATATGCGGCGCTGGCTGGGAAATCCGGTCAACGATCAGCTGCGGCGATTGCGTTTGGCCGAGGCAGGTATCGACTCCTCCCGGATTCAAGACCTTTTCCTCTGGAGGCCGATCGACGGCATGGGATTGCTCTCCAGAGACGCCAAAGACGGATCCATCCAGAAGGCCGAACGCCGGGGAGAGCTGGAAGCCATCGGGATGCCGATGGCCGTCATGTTTCTTTCCTTCATGCTGCTGATGATGGGTGCCTCCCCTCTGCTCAACGCGGTGATGGAGGAAAAAAACCAGCGCATAGCCGAGGTGGTCCTGGGTTCCGTCAAACCCTTTCCCTGGATGATGGGGAAAGTGCTGGGTGCGGTAGGGATTTCCCTGACCGGTCTGGCCGTTTATCTGGTTCTGGGAATCATGGCCCTGGGGAATATGCCCATCACCTGGAACATGCCTTACTTTCTGATTCCCTGGCTATTTGTTTATCTCGTCCTGAACATCTGTATGTACGGATCGATCATGGCCGCTTTGGGTTCTTTGTGCACCGACATCAAAGATGCTCAGAATCTGACCTTTCCGGCCCTTCTGCCCGCCATGATACCGATGTTCATATGGTTTCCGGTAGCCCAACAGCCGCTGAGCACGTTTTCCACCGTCGCTTCCCTCATCCCGCTGTTCGCTCCGATCCTGATGCCGCTGCGGATGGCCACGATGGAGTCGATCCCCGTATGGCAGCCCTGGCTGGGGCTCCTGGGAGTTGTCCTCGCAACCATCGTCTGTGTGTGGGCAGGCGGTAGAATTTTCCGGTTTGGGATCGTGGCCCAGGGAAAGATACCCAGCTTTTCCGAGATTGTTCGCTGGGTGTCCCGCGGTTGATGAAGGAGGAATGATCAAGGAAAAACTGTACCGTGGTATCGATGGCTGGTGGGGTTCTCTCTCATCGACCTAAGCGAAAGGGAGACAACATTGGAAAAAAGGAAAGGACTTGACTCCCCGGAGAATTACGTCATACCATAACCATTCGTAATCCCAATGTCGTCCTCAACAAGTCAAGAGGTTATGGTCGGATGCGAGAGATCATTCATCTGAATATAGAAGAAGCGATGGAAGTGGTCCGCAAGGGAGGAGCCTTCAAGACGGGAGTGGAGATCTCCGACAACCAAGGAGACCTGCTTTTAGGCAAAGATACGCTGGTAAACCGTTTCTCCGTTCTCTATCGTCTGAAACGACTTGGGGTTTCCAGGATCTCCATCCATCGTTTGTCGGGAGGGACCATGTGGGACAGCTCGGGGGAGGAGATCGATTTCCAGAAAGATTCGGAAATCGTTCAAATCTCTTCTCCGAGCCGACCGTCGCTTTCCTTGTCCAATATGGAAGCGCAGGTCAGGGAAATTCGCGAGATGCGGGAGATCGCCATGCAGCTTCAATCCCGGGCCAGGGAACAGATGAAGCGGGTGGTGGCCGAACTGAAGACCGGCGAGGACAAATTCGATGTGCAGCCGTTGGTCGATATCGTCAAAGAAATTCTCTATCTGACGGACAAGAACGAAAACACCTTTTCTTTTCTCTCCTCCGAAATAGAATCGAACCAGGCGGACTTTCTCATCTCTCATTCGATCGATGTATGTGCCATCGGCACATCGGTGCTGAAGAAGTTTCAGGAGCAGTTCGGACAGATCGTCAACGGCAGCCTGCGGGCTTTCGGGGATGGCACGGAATCGGAATCCGTTCCGGCCTCTTTCCTCCTCTATCAGAACAGCGAGATGCAGGAAATCGTTTTGGGTTTTCTGCTGCGCGATATCGGAAATTTCATTCTGCCACAGAACATCCTTTTTAAAAAAGGAGCGCTGAACGATGAAGAATACGAACTGATCAAATCCCATTCCTACCAACAAGGACATCGGATTCTGCAAAAGAACAACCTGACAGGCGCCCTGCTGAACAATGTGGTCTGTTACCACCATGCCCCCTTATATCCCCATGAAGATCGGTCCTATCCGACGGATATCTCCCCCATGGAAATCCCTGCTTACGTGAAAATTTGCCGGTTGGCCGATATGTTCTGTGCCATGACCTCAAATCGGTCCTATAAAGAGGCGGTCAACCCGGTTTCCGTAGTCACGGAGGTCGTTCGTCGGTATTCCAACAAGGACCCCTTGCTGCAGCTGATCCTGGCGACTTTCGTCAAGGTGGTGGGCATCTATCCTCCCGGGAGTGTTGTCCATCTGTGCAACGGCCAGCTGGCCTATGTCATGGACAGCAACGGGCCGGTGGTCATACCCATTACGGATTATTTTCTGAACCCTTTACCGATGCCCCAGGAACCCGTCGATCTCTCCACCGCTTCCTTGGATGGAAATCTCTTGAGTGTCGATCGCCGCAAGCCGCTGTTGTCACCCGCCGATTATCAGAAGAT
>CAZTVS010000156.1:0-4469 GCA_964617125.1 uncultured Acidobacteriota bacterium | reverse complement strand
CAGTCGGCGATGAGAAAATCAGGAGGCTCCGGCCGGCCTTTCTCCCGAATCGCCCATTCCGGGAAGTATTGCCGCAGCTGGTCCCGCAGAAGCGCAAAGACTTCTCTGGATCGGAAATGGATGCAGAAGGACCGCTGGGTTTTCGTTTTTGTCTGTACCAGGAGTTTCCACATGGGAAATCTTTTGCAGATTCTTGACCATCCGTCGGGAATGGGACTGAACGGGGAATGGAGGGCCTCAAACACCTTCCGGATCACTTCCTGGCGGAGCAAGGAAAAAGCAATCGGATAGGAAAGAATGGTTGTTTCCAGTACGTCGAAATCGACGGTGGGTATTTCCAGCCAGGTCTTCAATTCCCGGCATCCTATCTGGGTCCGTTTGATTTCCGTATACAGGGAACCGAATTGGTCCCGGCATCTTTTCACCTCCTGGTTCTCATCCAGAGTCAGGTCTCTTCCCCCTTTTTCCAGATAGAAGGCCAGAGCGTCCTGAAAGATGTCCAACGTTTCCATGTCGTAGCAATACAGTTTATGCAGCCCCCGGAGCAACCCGGATCGATCACCCGAAGAATGGATTTGCAGCCACTGGAGAATATGGTTTTGCAGGCCGGTGTGCCCGGCCGGGGAAAGTTTTAAAACCGGTTTGTATTCCATAATCCTATGCAGTGCCTCCAGACTGGTCTGCAGAGTGATGATGGGACAATCGATGGGAGAGGTTTGCTGTAAGGAATCCTGCAGGATCTGTATCGGAAAAAGCCCGGCGAGTACATGTAAGGAATGGGGTATTTTCTGCAGCCGATTCTGCAAAAAAGAAGGTTCCATCAGAACCGACTCGGCGCTGAAGTCGAAATGATCCCGGATCTTTTCCATGGCCGCCAAAACGATCTCCTCGTCTTCCGAGCCCAGCTGGTCGATAACCAGGTCCCGGAAAAGATCATAGTGGCTGGCGGGTATGTTCTGCAACAGGTTGAGCCGTGTCTGCCGGTCCATACGGGGGGCATTGCGCAGGAAGTAGTCGGCGGTGTTGGGGTTCTGCAGCAATGCTGGCAGGATCTTGCTCTGCAAGGGATGCCCGGCTTCGATTTCGGAAAACAGAAATTCGGCCCCGGCTTCACTCATGGCCAGGCTCGGCAACAGCATGGGCCTGAGCTCTTCCTTCTGACGATAGAGCTCCAGGGCTTCCCGGGAAAAATCCTTTCCCGGGCACTGCAGCAATAAATTCAGCAGGATTTCCCGGGTGCGGGCATCGGTGCTCCGATGGAACAGCTGCTGCAAATCATCGAACAGGCCGGCAATCCGTGCCGGATCCTGCAGCAGGTACCTTTCCGCATAAAAGAGAATTTGGTAAAGATAATCGTCATTTTCCACCGAGCCGGAAAGGGTGCGATTCAACTCCCGGCGCACGAAGGCGGTGATCGACTCTTCTTCCGCCTGTCCTCCCCTATCGCAAAGCAGTTCCAGGGTTCCCAGACGGACCAGGGGATCCTCTCTCTGCAGAAAGGGGAGGAAGGATTTCAGGTCTTGAGGTTGGAGAATTCTCTTTAAAATCTTCCTTACGCTCTGAAAGGTTTTCACGTCCTGGCCGCCGTCGAGAAACTGCGGAATCAGGCCAAGATAGGGATGTGTCTGCCGTATGGTTTCCAGACCCGACTGCACAATTTTTTGCAAAAAAGAATTGGTAACCGTTTTTTGTAAAGTAATCAGGATGTTGTAGGCCGGTTCGTCATTGCGCTGCGTGATGGCGGCGATGGCCTGTTTGCGGACGTTGAAATTGGAGGCATGCTGCACCAGGTCCTGCAGTACGGGAAGAAAAGAATCGCGGGGGCGGATTCCCATGATGTTGACAATGGGGCCGAGGAGATGGTCTCCGATCTGGGCTCCCTGTATATATTCGATCAGGACCTGTTCTACCCCCTCGCCCGGCTCGTCCAGCAGATGGCGCAACAGCAAGGTAAACTCTCCTTCCTCCATAGTCGTACCTTTGTCGAGGATCTGCCGGGTACGGTCGGCAAGGAAAGGCAAGGGGGCAATCCCTTCCTCGCCGGACGATTCCAGGCAGGAGAGACCCAGCGGAAGGAGAACCTTGTCCAGACTTTCCCGTTGAAACGGTTTGGTCACATAACCGTTACACTTCTGTCGGATTGAGGAAAGAACGGTTTCATGGTCGACGCGGGAGGTGACCATGATGATGAAAATACCCTGGCCGGAATTGATGTCCGTATGCCCCGCCTCCATCTCCCGGAATCGGATCAGCAGTTCGCTGCCGCTGATATCGGGGAGTTCTATGTCCAGGCTGACGAGTCCATAGGGACGGTTTTCCTTCAGGGCCAGGGAAAAAAAGGAAAGTGCCAGCGTGCCGCTCCCCACGGTCTCGCAATTCCCGTAGGAACTCAATATCTGGTTGAGTTTGTTAAGGCTGACGATATCGTCGTCTACGATCAGAATGCGCATGTTCGGTTCCTTCTCGCCCTGGCCCGGATTTCTCTTCTAGGATTCGGCAGAGGACGAGATCGCAGGCAAATAATTACGTAGTCTTTGGCTTTCCCGAATGATCTTTTGTAAGGCCAGAAAGATTTCCGCTTCGCTCGCTTCCTTCCTGACCAGATCTTCCAGGGCCGAGGCGGCCCGGGCCAGTGGACGGGCCGAGAGATTGGCGGCTCCGCCTTTGATACTGTGGGCTTCACGGCGCAGACGTTCCGAATTGTATCCCTGCAAAGAGGTATGCATATCCGTTATCTGCCGGCCCAGGCGCAGCACGAACTGCTCCAGGGTGCCGTCCAGAAGAGGACGGTTACCGCCGAATTCTTCCAGTGCCTGCCGGTAATCGATAGGTTGCTCTTCAGGGTCATTGATGGAGGAAAGATGGGGCGGATAGTCCGACCCGATCTTTCCTCCGGCGGCGGAGGAGGGGAAATCGGCCAGGCATTTTCGCACCTGGGATAGGAATATCTTTCTGGAGAAGGGCTTGCTGACGACATCGACCATGCCTGCCTGCAGACAGGCTCCGAGACTGTGGGCATAGGCATCGGCACTCATTCCCAGTATCGGAAGGTGGGCGCATTCCGTGAATTCGCTGCGTATACGCCGGGCGGCGGTCAATCCGTCCATTTCCGGCATCTCGACATCCATGATGATTAAATCGAATGTGGTTTCCCGCAATGCCTGCAACGCCTGCAGGCCGTTTTCCGCCAGCCGGACTTCATAGCCGGCATTCTGGAGATGTTCCCGGGCCAGTACCTGATTGGCGGGGTAGTCTTCCACCAGCAGGATCTTTTTCGGCGGGATCGCCGGCGGTTCCTCTGTTTCCACCTGCTCTATACGAGGCTGGCTCAGTGTAAGGTCTTCTTGCCCGTCTTCTTTTCTATACCTATCGGCAAAAAGGGCCTGGAACCAGAACCGGCGGCCTTTTCCCGGTCGGTTTTCCAGTCCGTAATCGCCTTCCATCATCTCGATCAGACGGTGAATGACGGCAAATCGGTAATCGGAGCCATCCGGCGGATTCCTTTTCAGAGAAGAGATTCGCTGCAGCCGGCGAAAAAGATCCCGGGAGGGATCCACCGAGGAATCGGTGCCGGAGCATTCCAGGAGAAATCGGAGCACTACCCTGCCGTTAGGCTTCTCGGTCGTTTTCACAGTCCAAGAAAAAGAGGTTTGATTCGTTTGCCGGATGGCGTGATGGGTCAGATGAACCAGGACCTGGCGCAGACGGACCGCATCGCCAACCAGCCGAGTCGGTACTCCAGGATCGATGACGGTCCGAAAAGACGTTTGCGTTACCTCTGCCTGCCGGGCCACAGATGCGGCCACATTTTGCAGCAGACCGGAGAGATCGAAGGGGAGAGTATTCAACTCCACATCGCCCGATTCCAGATGTTTCAGGTCCGTCAAATCATCGATCAAGCCCAGGAGACAACCTGCCTCCGAAAGGATCATGCCGGCGTAGGTATGACACTTGTTCCGGGGAGAGGAGGCCAGGATCAATTCGCTGAATCCGAGGATGCTGTTCATCGGTGCACGCAATGCCCGGTTGATGTTGGCCAGAGGATGGGTTGTGTCGGAAAACTCCGGTTCCGATATGGCGGTTTCCGTGTTGGAAGTCTCCATCCGCTCGAGTGGCCGGAACAGGCAGAGATACTCGGAAGGATGCTGGAAACGGTGGCCGCGTATATGTACTTGAATACTCCTCCCGTCTCTATGACGGCATGCGGCGAGGGTATGCAACGGTTCTCCCCGGCAGAGCGACTCCGTCCATTCGCCCGATTCGGCAATCTTCTCTATCCCGGCCAGCAGCACGGCAAGCGATTTCCCCAGCGATTCCGCTGCGCAGTACCCGAACAGGGCGGTAAACGCTTGATTCAGATCCAGGATGGTGTCCGGATCATCCAGCAGGACCATCGCTTCAGTGGCATCCC
Source organism: uncultured Acidobacteriota bacterium (assembly GCA_964617125.1). Taxonomy (GTDB): domain Bacteria; phylum Acidobacteriota; class UBA6911; order CAINFC01; family CAINFC01; genus CAZTVS01. The sequence continues at coordinate 58 of CAZTVS010000156.1, read as the reverse complement.
GGAAAAGCCTTTCGAAAAAGGATCCGTGGGAAAAGTCTTCATTCATATTTATATTGAG
>CAZTVS010000155.1:0-10400 GCA_964617125.1 uncultured Acidobacteriota bacterium | reverse complement strand
CTGTTCCATGGCTTCCAGGGCGGCAGCGGCAAGCGTGACTGGGCCATAGCGAAGCATTTCTTCCTCTACGGAAAAAGTAGAGGAGTGCAGAGCCTCTGCTTTACCCGTACCCAGAAAGAAGAAGCAGGAGGGGATCGAATGGGAATATTCGGAAAAATCTTCGCCGATGGTCAGCGGATCCGTCGGAAGGACATGGGTTTCTCCCAGCAATCTGCGGAAGGCGCCGGTGACACGGCGGGTCAGATCCGTATCGTTCTTCACGAACCGGTGTCCCATGTGATACTGGAAATCGTGAGAGGTCCCCATGGATACGTCCAGGCCCTTGAGAATTCTGGCCATTCCTTCTTTGATCTTCTCCTGGGTGTCGGCGGAGAAGGTCCTCACCGTTCCTTCCATGTGCACGGTTTCCGCCAGAACATTCCTTCGGACACCCCCCTGGATCGTGCCGATGGTGAGGACGGCCGATTCCTTGGGATTTTTAAAGCGGCTGATCAGGGATTGGAACTGTTGAATCGCCGTGGCGGCGGCATAAATGGCATCGATCCCTTCATGGGGGAAGGCCCCATGACTCGCTTTTCCTTTTAAGGTGATGGAGAGCGAATCGACACTGGCCATGATGGGCCCCTCGCGCAAGGCCACCGAACCGACAGGAATAGCGGGCAGGACGTGAAGCCCCACCATGGCTTCTACTTTCGGATTTTCCAATGCCCCGGCTTCCATCATGCGCTGCGCACCGGAAGACATCCCCTGGAGCGATCCCTCCTCGCAAGGTTGAAAGAAGAAGACAACCGTTCCGGGGATACGGTCTTTGATGTCCGACAGGATTCGGGCGGCGATCAGGCCATTGGTCATATGCACATCGTGACCGCAGGCGTGCATGAAACCGTCATTACGGGATGAAAATGGGAGGCCGGTCTGCTCGGTGATAGGCAGGGCATCCATGTCGGCCCGGATTCCGATGACCGGGCGTGCCGCCTTGCCGCGGAGAACGACCTTCATTCCGGTTCCGGCGATGCCGGTCTGTACCTCCAATCCCATTTGTTTCAGATACTCCGCCAGAAATTCGCTGGTCTTTGTTTCCTGGTAACAGGGCTCGGGGCATTGATGCAGGATACGCCGTATGCGTATGGCCTCTTCCAGGTACGATTGCCCTTTTTGCAGAAGCAGAGCATCCGTCGGCTCGGCCGCCGGGACCGGCAGGGAAAGGGTTAGGGAAAGAAAGGCGATCGACGCCAACTTGGGCAGGTTTCGAATGAGGTTGTAAGGAATCATGAGAATGATACTACTCCGTGGTAATCTGTAAAAAGAATGTATCGGATTTTTCTACGGAAAGAATATATCACTTCCTTTTGTCCGAATGCCGGAAATTGCGTCTATCCGTGCTACCATAAGCTGCCGGAGGTTCATGTATGAAGAAGGCCTGGTCGGAAAAGGAAATGTTGTCGCTCATTACCGAGACGATTACCGTCGGCAATCCTCTGCTGGAAACCGGCATCGGGGACGATTGTGCCGTCCTTCGCCTGCCGGAACGAAAACGTCCCCTCCTCTTGACCACCGACATTCTCAACGAAGAGATCCACTTTCGCCGCGAGTGGATTTCTCCCTTCCTTCTGGGATACAAATCGCTGGCTGTCAACCAGAGCGATATCGCCGCCATGGGCGGTCGTCCGTTGATCTTTACCGTCAGTCTCTCGCTGCCAAAGGATGTGCCGGAGAATTTTCTCCGGGACTTTTATCGAGGGATGGACGAAGCTGCCCGCCGGTCCGGCGGGGCGCTGGCGGGAGGAGACTTGTCCCGAAGCCCTCACGGAATCTGCCTGAGCATTGCCATGATCGGAGAAGCCTGGGGCGCGCGTCCGATTCTTCGAAGCGGTGCCCGGCCCGGAGATCTGATTTGTGTCACCGGCCGTCTGGGCCTTTCCGCCATCGGGCTGCATCTCCTGCAACAAGGCTGCCGTCTTTCCCCAAGGGCGATTAGAGAGAAAGGCGTTCCGTCACGGACGAGATCGCAATGGATTCGTTCCTGCCTGCAGGCACATCTGATGCCCCAGCCGAAGATGCAGATGGCGGAAATGCTGGGCCGGAAAGGGCTTCCTACCGCCATGATGGACATCAGCGACGGACTCTCCCTCGATCTGTCCCGCTTGTGCGAAGCCAGTGGAGTGGGCGCGGACATAGAGTTCGAGAGGATCCCCGGATGTCCCCAGTCTCTGCTGTCTGAGGAAAAACAGGAACATTGCCTGCTCCATGGCGGGGAGGATTATGAGCTGTTGTTCACCTTGCCGGCGGCAAAGGCCTCTGCGGTTTTACCGGGATTGGGCGAGTCGACAGGGGTCGAAGTGACGGTTATCGGGACGATCACCTCCCAAACGGGAGGGCCCTCGATCCTGCGAAAAGGGAAGCGAGGGCCCCTGCCCGCCAAAGGCTTCGATCACTTTACAGAGGTATAGGGAACGGTCACGGGATCTTTCAACCGGAATTCCAATTCGGTCTCCGTCGGTACCTTCACCTGCTGCCCACGCGTCACCGCCTGCACGGCAACTCCGGAACCTCCACCGACGGCCGCCCCGATGGCTGCGCCTTTCTTCCCGCCGGCGATGGCCCCGATGGCCGTACCGATGCCTGTGGCCACACCCACCTTCAAGGCCGTGTCTTTACCCCGCGATTTTCCGACCTGCTGGTATGTATCGCTGGACAACCTGTAGGTTTTTCCATTTATCTCCATGCTATGCAGGGCGAGTTCCAGTTCACTTCGGCCGGTCATCCTGCCGGCACTTACGGCCTTGACCAGTTCGATGAAGACGACAGTCTTCTCAGGTACCAATTCCTTCCCGTCAATCACGATGGGATCTTCCAGTGTGGCACGAAACGCTTCGCCGGCACTGTGGCTGGCGGAATCGATGGGGTCAACCATGCGGATCTTCATCGTATAACCGGCCGGTATCTCCACATTCACCGTTTTGGGCAGGGAAGGTTTCACCTTCTCCGGAAGAGCGGCCGTTCTTTCTGCATCGACTCTTTTTGCTTCCGCAATATCCGCTCCCTTGGGGCTTTCTGCCTGCTTGGTCTGGATGGAATCTGCCGTTACCGGCGGTTCAGGAGTGGTTTTTTCCGGTTTTTCTATCGGGACCCTTTTCTCCGCCTTCTCGCGTGTTCTCCCTATACTCGCAGTCGTGGGCGGAGGTTGTACCTCTGCTTGTGCGGCAGGGGGCGCTTCGGCCGCTTCCTGAGCCCTGACCGGCTCCCGTTCGGCGATTTGTGCTTCCTGTACCTTGATCAGGTCAACGACATTGGTCACTCCGGCGGCTGACGCAGCCAGTCGCGATGCCCTCTGTTGCAGTTCGGGGCTGGGGGCTTCACCGGTCAAAGTCACCTCGCCATTCTTTACGGTCAGGGTGATCGGCAGTGTTTTCAGCTCCGGATCGGAGAACATTTTTGCCTTGATGTCGGTGGCGATGGCGTCATCTCCCGGTTTTTGTGTGCAGCCGACGATACCGGTCAAGGTAATCAGTAAAAGGAAAATATAAAACGACGTTTTCTTCATGATCCCTCCCAAATTGATGTTGCATGAAATCCATCGTATTGGATGAATCTCTGCAGCAATGTTATCAGTATAATCTCATTTTTTTAAGAGTAGGGCTCAGGTAGTTCTATTTGCAACGTACGACCTATTTGGAGTGCGGCGGCTCGACGCCGCTTTTTTCCGGGCCACCTCGGCGGCCCGGTCCCCGCGAGCCCAGGCTCGCTACACAAGGCGGTGCCGAGGCATCGCACTCCATAAAAATGTCCGCATGGCCATGCATACGAAAGCCATACCGGCGAATATAGAAGAGGAATGGAAGCGCCTGCAGCAGAAGGTGCGCAAGGAAAAGGACCGGTAGGGAACAGACCCTTTTTTTATTCCATTTGCCGGGTTGCTCTACCGAGGTGTTTCGGAGGGAGCTGTGGGTGTGCCGGAAAGGGCGCTGGCAGGCAGGGTGGTGCTGACCATCTTCTGCAGCCATTCCCTTGTGGGCTCCTGGGCCGTCGATTCTTCGTTCAGGACGACCAGATCCACCCGACGGTTCTGGGCCCGGTTCTCATCGGTGTCGTTAGCGGCCAGAGGTCGGAATTCGCCATAGCCGGAAGCGGACAGTTTTTGCGGATCGAATCCATGGTTTTCGATCAGATAGAGGACGAGACTGGTGGCCCGGGCGGTAGACAGCTCCCAATTCGATGGATAACGGGATGTACTGATGGGAACGTTGTCGGTATGTCCTTCCACCCTGATTTTGGAATCGCTCTGGAAAAGAATGGCGGCCAACCGGTCTAGCAGGGCGCGTGCGCTCGGCTTGATGACGGAAGACCCGGAATCGAAAAAATTCAACTCTCCCAGGCGCAGGACCAGACCGCGGCGATCCAGGCTTACTTTGATTTTGGATGCCAGGTTTTCTTCCGTTACCATCTTGTCCAGCTGGTCCTTTACATCTTTCAATGGTTTCGGTCTGGTTTTAGGCAGCTGGCTGGTCTGGGATCCGGGGGTGACAATATGTGGAAGAATGGATCCGCCGGCGTCCAGGGCATTACCCTGCAATGGGGCCGGGACGATGCCGGCTCCATGGGAGTCCGGTAACACCTCCTGATCGAAGGCCGATTTCATGGCCAGCACGATGCGGCCCATCTTTTGCGCATCCATGTTGGAGATGGCATAGAGGGTGGTAAAAAAGGCGAACAACAGGGTGATGAAGTCCGCATAGGAGACCATCCAGCGATCGGTGGTCGGATGTTCCGGCTTTTTTTTGGATCGATGAGTTCTTCTCATGATGTCAAGCGGCGTAACGGCCGGAGGGCAGTTTGGGAATCACACTGCGGTAAACGGAACGCTGTTCCCCGTTCAGAAATCCCATCAGTTTCTGTTCGATCAACCGGGGATTTTCCCCGCGCTGAATAGCCAGGATCCCTTCCACTACGATTTCCTTTTCCAGGATTTCCTTCAACAATATGTTCTTCAATTTTCCGGCAATGGGGAGATAGATCAGATTGGCGAATCCGACGCCATAAATCGTAGCAACGAAGGCAACCGCGATACCTGCGCCCAGTTTGGCCGGATCGGTCAGATTGTTCATCACCTGGATCAATCCGAGGACCGCCCCCAGGATTCCCAGCGTGGGAGAATATCCTCCTGCCGATTCGAAAACCTTGGCATGCATCTCTTCCTGTTGTTCAAAATTGTCCAGGTCCAGTTCCAGGCTGCTCTTCAACAGTTCCTGATCGACTCCGTCTACGGCCATTTGCAGCCCTTTACGGAGGAAGGGGTCCGCCATGTCATCGGCAAAAGGCTGCAGGGAACCGATTCCTTCCCGTCGTGCCTGCTGGGCAAAAATGACCAGGGTTTTAATCTTGAGGTTCAGATCGGGCTGTTTTCCGGAGAACACCTTCTTCAAGGAAAGAATGGCTGCCTTTAAAACGGAAATCGGGTAGTTGAGCAACGTGGCGCCGATGGTACCGCCGAGAACGATCAGAGCGGCGGTGAACTGGAATAGGGTGCTGAGCCGGCCTCCTTCCAGATAATTCCCTCCCAGGATCGCGACTACACCCAAGATCAGTCCGAAAAGAGATGCCTTGTCGATTTTCACGTGCGCTGTACCCTGTCGTATCAATCCGTATCGTTGGATTTGGTTTGGACCGTTTCCCGGGAAAGATTTTCGACCAGACCCAATACCTGCCTTTTATAATGCACGATACGCTCGACTACTTCGTCGATGCTCTCTCGGACCATAATGGTTTGACCGTTGACCATTTTGATCAAGGTATCGGGAGTGCTCTCCAAATGCTCGATCAGATCGGCATTGATAGTAATTTCCTGATGGTTCAGGCGAGTCAGTCGAATCATAGGATCCTTGCTTTCATTGTAGTTCCATCCAAGAATAAAAGCACGCTTTGTGCCAAAAGTAACAAATGAGATATGTCCGGCGATGACGGATAGATATTCGTCATCGCCGGAAGATGTTCCAGACAGGTTTATCGGGGCAGGAGGATCCGGTGGTGGACCGGTTCCGGACTTTATTTTGCCGGATTCACCAGATTGGGGACGGTGCCTGATTCCCGGAAGGAGCGTATGATACGCACCGTCTCTTCGGCGATGGCCTCCTGGGCCTGATCGGTGGAAGCCCCGATGTGGTGCGTGCCGTAGACGTTGGGCATCTGTACGATCGGGTCCTCGAACGGGCCGACAGCCGCTGTCGGCTCCACCGCATAAACATCCAGACCGACCCGCAGTCCCTTCTTCTCGATGGCATCCTTGAGGGCCGCCTGATCGACGACCTCTCCCCGGGAGGTATTAATGAAATAGGCACCGGGCTTCATGGCATCGAAGACCTTGGTTCCGATCAGACCTCGTGTGGAACTGTTGAGGGCCACATGGACCGACAGTATGTCGCTCTGGGCGGCCACCTCTTCCGGGCTGGAACAGAAGCGGATACCCATTTTCTGTGCATTTTCCGGAGTCAACACCAGATCGCAGGCGGCCACCTCCATACCGAAAGCCTTGGCGCGGGTGATCATGTGTTGGCCGATGTTGCCGACACCGATCAGCCCTAACGTTTTGCCGTATACTCCGCGGGCCTTGCTGAACTCCTTTTTATTCCATTTTCCCTCCCGCAGCTGCTGGACATTGTCGGCAATCCGACGGTCCAGGGCCAGAATCAGTCCAAATGCCAATTCGGCGACAGCGATGGAGTTCTTGCCGGGGCAATTGGAGACATGGATGCCTCTGGCGCTGGCCGCTTTTACGTCGATGGTGTTGTATCCCGCACCGGCACGCACGACCAGGGACAGATTGCCTGCTTCCAGCATGGGGGCGGTGACCTGGGTGGAGCGGACAATCAGGACCTGAGCTCCGCTCTGGCGGATGGCTTCGGTCAGGGTATCGCCGTTGAGTTCGGGTTCGTAAACCAGTTCGCAACCGAGCTGCAGCAGACCCTGGCGGCCGCTCTCTTCGAATTTGTCTGCGATAAGTACTTTCATAATGATGATCATTCCTCCCAATCGAATGTATGGTAATGAAGTTTCATGCCGAACTCAGATCAAGTGGCTCAGCAGGCCGTCACGCAGCTTGGGCTCGAACCAGGTCGATTTCGGCGGCATGATCTGCCCGGCATCGGAGATGGCCATCAGATCGGCCACCGTTGTTGGATGAAGGGAAAAGGCAACGGCCGCTTTTCCGGAACCGACCAGACGTTCCAGTTCGGCAGTGCCGCGGATTCCGCCGATAAATTCGATGTTCTGGTCTGTGCGGGGATCCTGGATCCCCAAGATGGGCGCCAAAAGACGATCTTGCAGAATGCTGACGTCGAGATTGTCTATGGGATTGGCGGACTTCGGTCCCAGAGTGGGTTTGAGTCCATACCAGATACCGTTCAGGTACATGGAAAATTCCCCCTTTTTCGGGTTGGGGAAGACATGCTCCTGAATCTGAAACGATCCGCGCAGAGTGTCGAGGAAAGTCCCGGTGCTGAGATTTCCAAGCTGTCGTACCGCCCGGTTGTAGGGCAGGATCCGCAGCTGATCGGCAGGGAAGAGGACCGCCTGAAAGAAATTATATTCCTCGTTCCCACAATGGCTCGGATTGGCCTGGGCCAATTCTCTGCGGGCGCGGCAGGCGGCGGCGGCGCGATGATGTCCGTCGGCGATGTAAAAATAGGGCGTTGCCTGGAAAGCCTGCGACCAGGCTTCGTTTTTTACGTGCGGTATCTTCCAAACCGTGTGGCGAATGTCGTCGGAGGCAGTGAAATCGAAAAGAGCGGGTTCGAGGCAGACCTCTCTGACCAGTTCTTCCCAGGGTGCGGGCCGGATGCAGGTCAAAAAAACGGGTCCGGTCTGGGCACGCAAGGCAAGGATGTGACGGGTCCGGTCCTGTTCCTTGTCCAGCCGGGTCCGCTCGTGTTTCCGTATGATGTCCTGTTCGTACTCGTCGATGGAAAAGCAGGCCACCAGGCCTGTCTGACAGTGATCGCCCATCTGCAGCCGATAGAGGTAGAAACTGGCGGTCTCCTCCTGGATCAAGGGACATTTGCGACGCCAGTGGTTGAAATTGTCGGCGGCTTGCCGGTAAACGGCATCGCTATGTACATCGGTATCTGCCGGCAGATCGATCTCCGCCCTGCCGATGTGGAGAAAACTCCACGGGTGGTCTCGGACCAGCGCTCTGGCTTCCTCGGTATTGACGACATCATAAGGCACACTGGCGATTTCGGCGACCTTCGCAGGCAAGGGCCGCAAGGCCGGGAAAGGGCGAACCAAAGCCATATCTGTTCTCCTTCATTCTTTGCAGGAATATTGAATCGTATCCCATTGTAACTTACTCGGGAGCGGGAGGCCAGAAAAACCGGATTCCTACCGCCCTAAAATCTTTTTCCGTGTTCCAGGCGTGTTTTCAGGATTTCTGCCACCTCCGGACAATCCTTGGCGTATTGTGCCTGCGGGAAACGGTCGAGAAGGCAGCGAATCAGGACTTCGGATACTTCGATGATGCCGCCGTGTCCCGGTATGATTCTGTCGGCGGAGGCACAGATTTTTGCCACGCTGCGCCAGGTTTCGATGATGGCCTCCCGCTCGTACCTGTTAGGATAATAATATTGCCATTGCAGCAGCCAGTCCTGGTCCAGGATGGCATCGCCGACGATCCATATCTCCTGGTCCTGGGTGTCCCGAAAGGTCAAAGCCTGGAGGTGTCGGTCGTGGCCGGGGCAGGCAACCTTGTGCAGGTCTGCAAAGCCGGGCAGATCCGGCTGAAAGGCCGTACCGGTGAGACGGAGAAGCATGTTCATCTGCGGCATGTGATCGTGGTGCGGGTGGGTTACGAAAAAGTGTCCGATGTCCGGCAACGTCATACCAATGCTTTTCAAGCGTCGCACCAGGTCCGGGACATGGGGCCCGAGAAAACAGGGGTCGGTAATCAGGGTGTTCGTCGGAGTCTGCATCTCGTTTTCACCCCACAACAACAACGAGGTACAGATATGGATGGCCCTGGCATCCACCTGATGGTTGGGGCGGAGAGGGAGTCCTCCTGGCTGCAGAATCTCCCATTGGTAGCGACGTATGGCCATGGCAGTCATTTCCGGAACTTGGGGGGGCTTGCCTTTGTTCCGTACGAAAAAAACGCCACAGGGGCACGGCGCACCGTGCCTTGGCGCGCCGTCTTTAGGTTACCCCGATTCCACGGTTACAATGCGGCGAGGACATCCTTCAACAGCTGCTTGGAGCCCTCGATGCCGTCTACCGGGCCGTGTTCGTACTCCAGGCAGATGGTTCCCTTGAAACGATGGGCATTCAGAATGGCGACATTGCGGGCCACATCGTTCCAGTCCTTCTCCGGGGTTACCCAGCGGTCCCAATACTTGGCGTGAACGTGCGTATGGGTATAGGGCATGACCGCTTCCAGGCCGTGGAAAAGATGGTACTCGTTCTCCCAATTGCAGAAATCGGGTGTGCATTCGCAATAGGGATGGTTCACCTCGTCCATGATGATCCGAATATTCATCGGATTGGCGCAGAGTCCCCAGTGGTTTTCAATGGTGATCTTGACGCCGACCTTCTCCCCATATTCGGCCAGTTCCTTGAAGGATTCGATACACTTTTTCAAATAGATTACGATCTTGTCGTTCTGCGGGTAGCCGCCGATCCCTTGGGCCGAGGCCTCCGGCATGACGCGGGTTCCGGTTACGCCGGTGTTGGCACGCATGGTCTTGGTGTTCAGCATCGCGGCAGCATCCATCCAGATCTTGGCCACACGTATCCCTTCTTTGCGCTTTTCCTCATCGGGGTCGGCGAGGTTTTGCGGGGCGTTGTTGGAGATGTGCTGGCAGACGGTTCCGGTTTTTTCCATGTTGTTGCGCAGCTTCTCCAGCCATTTTTTCGAGGAGGGGGTGGAGGGGTCCCATTGATACATGGTTCGGGTACGGCCACCCCGGTCAAAGGAGCTTTTCTGCCATTGGGAATCTTCGGTGACATCCCCGAAAACGGAGGACCACAGATCCAAATGATAGACACCGGGATAGGTGTCTTTTGTCCATTGCGGAAAATCGAGCATGGTGATCTCGCCATACTTCTTTCGCATCGCGATGGTCTCCGGGTCCGGAGTATCTCTACCCACGGTATAGGCTGTAAATAGAAAACGCGGAGGCCAGCAGCTGGAGGCGATGCGGGATAACTTTTCCTTCTCGGTCAGTTGCCGCATGACGGAAGAGGCTTCGGCCACGGAAGTTGTGCCTGTGAGGGTTCCGGCGGCGACGACCCCCAGTCCGGCTATTTTGAAAAACTCGCGGCGGTCGGTGTTGGATTCTTGATGAGAACTCATTTTTTCTCCTGATTTTTTTCGGATGTTATATCCGCTGGTATAAGACTAGTGATACGTTACGCCG
>CAZTVS010000154.1:0-10445 GCA_964617125.1 uncultured Acidobacteriota bacterium | reverse complement strand
TTTCGTCTTTCAGGTTTTTCAGCCGGAAGTCCAGCGGATCCATCCCCGCCTTGCATGCCATGATATCGATCTGGGTTTCGCGGGCAAAGGTGTTGGAATTAGCATTGGGCGCCCGCCACGGACCGGTGGCGAAGGGATGGACCGGTTTGGCATTCTTGCGCAGCGAATAGCTGGTCGTGCGGGCATGGGGAACATGATAAATCGTATCCGCCCCGCGTGTTCCGCCGAACCAGACGTGGTAATCCCAAAGCTGTATCATCCCCGATGCGTCTATGCCTGAGGTAATCCGGATGACATTGGCCGTATGGAAATTGTCGTAATAAAACTCCTCCTCACGTGTCCATACGACCATGACCGGCCTTCCCGTGAGCCTCGCCAGTTTGGCCGCTTCCACGGCCTGTTCCACCAAAGTCTTCCCTCCGAAACCTCCACCCACAAAGGGAGTGACCACCCGAACCGTTTCTCGCGTCATTCCCAGCTCCGATACCAGCCGGTCCTGGAGAGGAAAGGGGGTCTGCGTCGAAGCCCACACGGTGAGCTTACCCTTGTCGATATGGGCCAGGGCCGTATGGGTTTCGATGGGTGCATGGGCCAGAAAGCCGTCATGGTATTCCGATTCGAAGACGTGCCGGCAAAGCCTTCTCCCCGTCTCCTGCTCGCCCGCGCTGCGCACGACATTGGCGGTCGTATCCGCCTGCAGCATGGCATGAAAAATGGTATCCTGGTTCAGCTGGAGCTCTGCCTGGGAATACTCGGCTTTGACCTTGCCGATGGCTTTCTCCGCCTGATCGAAGTTCTCGCTGACCGCGGCGATCAGCTCTCCGTCGCGGACAACACTCACCCCTTCCACCTTTTCCGCATCCGATACGTCCACCGAGACCAGCCTGGCCCCATGGGCCGGAGGCCGCTGTATGCGGGCAAACAGCATGCCCGGCAACTTGTGATCTCCCGTGAATTTGGCCCTCCCGGTCACTTTTTCATAGCCGTCGCTGCGCTTGTAGGATTTACCCACCAGGGAGAACCTGGCGGAATCCTCGACGGCCGGCTTATCGTCGAGATATTTTTCCAGTTTCCTGCCTTGGGACAATTGTCCATAAGAGATTTTGTTGCCGGGATGCGTGGTGTCAAAGACAACGCCGTCCTTGACGTCAAGCCGGGAGGCAGGCACGCTCAGCCGGTCGGAGGCCATGCCGACGAGTACCCCTTTGGCTTCCGCCGCCGCCGCCCGCATGCTCTGCCCGAAATTCTGGGTCGATTGCGACCCCCAGGTTCCGGCATCATAAGGGCACAGATCGGTATCGCCCATCACGATCTTCATACGCTCCGGCGGAACATTCAGTTCCTCGGCCATCATGATCGGAAGTGAGGTGATGATTCCCTGCCCCATTTCAATCTTGCCGGTATAGCAGGTGACGGTTCCGTCGGCGGCGATATGAAGAAAGGCATTATAATCCTTGGTCAGGCGGCGCGCCTGTTGCGCCGCAACCTCCGGAACATCGAAAGTACTCCAGGTGCGGAAGAAAAGGAAAATCCCGCCGCCAAGCAGCTGCAGGAAACTCCTTCTTTTCATCTCCGGTTCTTCCAGGATCGGAGTGGTTTCCCTCAAGCCCTTTTCGCTCATGGTTATCTGCCTCCTTTCATGGCCTTGGCGGCCGCTTCCACGGCGGCAAGAATCCTGACATGCGCACCGCAGCGGCATAGATTCTCTTCCAGTCCATCCTGGATCTCCTGCCGCGTGGGGGATGGATTCTTCAGCAGCAGTCCGACTGCAGAGAGGATCATTCCCGGCGTACAGAAGCCGCACTGCAGGGCATCGTGTTCCAGAAAGGCCTGCTGCACCGGATGGAGTTTCCCCTTCTTTTCCAGCCCTTCGATGGTGACGATCTTTTTCCCGGCGATCTCGCCGACCGACAGGGTACAGGACCTCGCCGGCTCGTTGTCGATCAGCACGGTGCAGGCGCCGCAGACACCCTCGCCGCAGCCATACTTGGTCCCTGTCAATCCCAAATCGTTTCTCAGCACCCAGAGCAGGGTTCGCGCGGGATCGACGGTTATGGTGGTCTTTTTCCCGTTGAGCGAAAACCGAATTGTTTTTTTCATCATCGCCTACCTCCTGCCGAACGGTTTTAGGAACGGAGAATGGATTTTTCCTATACCTGTATCTCTAATCCACGGACCCTGCCATCGTCAACCAAAAATCCGTTTTTTTAGAGGAACGGTTCCGTGATGCGGTATAGGACCAGTCTCTTCTACTCATCCTTCGTCCCTTGATCCATGGCGCTGGAATTAAAGATTCCAAAATGCTTTTGCGGCTTCCATCCGTCGGCTTTCCTGGAGCCGTATGGCAGGCAGCGGGGTAATTCTATTCAACCGGTATCTTGGATGTCAATATCCTATGTCCGTCGACGACGAGATCGGGTACCGATGGCAGGACTTTATGGAGATGAGGATGGACGAGAATCCCGGCCACCGGTCGAGTGCCGGCAGCCGCGATTATTCCTGCCGCAAAGTGCGCAGGGGATTGACCAGAGTGGCGCGAATCGCGGGGACCAGGCCGGCCAGTGCTCCCACTCCCAGAAGGACCAGCCCGTAGACGGCATAGGTCCAGGGATCTGTGGCCTCGACATCGTACAGCAAGGCCGCCAGTATCCGGCTCAACCCCAATGCCCCCATCAGGCCCAGGACAGATCCGGCGATCATAACCGTAACGACGTGCCTCATAACCATTTGCAGGATGCAGGCTCGAGAAGCGCCCAAGGTCATTCGGATGCCGATCTCCTGTGTTCGTTGGCTGACCCAAGAGGATATGACACCGTAAATCCCGAGACTCACCAACAGAAGTGCCAGACCGGCAAAAAGGCCCAGCAGATGAGTCATCACGTGACGTGTCATTATGGATTCCCGCAGCCATTCATCCATGGTGCGCACCGCATAGACCGGCCGATCCGGATCCAGGGTCATTACCGCTTTTTGTACGCTCTCCCCTATTGCCGTCGCGGCCGCCTTAGTCCGTATCACCAGGCTCATACCGGTGGCAGGAGTTTGGGCATGAGGCGTATAAAGCTGTACTCGGGGAGAACGCTCCAGAGAATCGTAGCGAATAGGCTCGACCACTCCGACGATGGTCAGCCACGGATCGACCGATACCTTGCCGCCTCGCTTGATTCTCTTCCCGACCGCCGTTTCCCCCGGCCAATAGCTATCGGCCAGGGTCTTATCAATAATGGCCACGGGAAGATTGGTCTCGTTGTCCCGTTCGTCGAAAAAGCGGCCGGCAATCAGAGACGTCTTCATGGTCTGGAAAAATCCCGGCAAAACGATGCGCTGATCAGCCTCCGGGGTGACTTTCTCCGGTGGCACGGCGGAGGTATCCACGAGGACCGTGCCCGACCCGCCCTGTCCGCTGAGAGGAAGCGAATTGATCGCCCCGAATGATTCGATCCCGGGTATCTGGGAAATGCGCTCCGCCAGACGGCGATAGAAGGTGCGCAGCATTTCCGGTTGTCCGTACCGGGCCCGAGGCAATACCACCCGCATGGTCAGGACGTTCTCGGCTGCGAATCCCGGCCGGACCTCCTGGAGCCGCAGAAGGCTTTGAATCAAAAGACCGGTGCCGATCAGCAAGGTCAGGGACAGCGCCACTTCGATGGTAACCAGGAAACGTCGCAATCGTTGAGGATTGAGGCCAGCCGTAGAACCCCGACCACCTTCTTTCAAGGATTTCCATGTGCAACTGTGAGTCGTCTGCCATGCCGGTGCAAGCCCGAAGAGAATTCCTGTAGCCCCGGAAACCAGGATCGTAAACAGCAGAGTCGCCCAATCCATCCGGGCGAGGGCCAGGCGAGGCAAGGCCTGACTGCATGTAGCCACGATCAGCGTAATCCCGGCCCAAGCCAGGACTACCCCGATGGCAGTGGCAGCAAAGGAAAGGACCAGGCTTTCCAGAAGAAGTTGGCGGATCAGGCGTCCTCTCGAAGCCCCCAAAGCGGCACGGATTCCGATTTCACGTTCGCGAGCGGAAGCACGTACCATCAGGAGATTGGCAGCGTTGACACAGGCAATCAGCAACACCATCACCACTGCCCCCATCAACATCGCGATGGTCGGCCGAACTGCCCCCACAAAATCTTCGAGGATCGGCCGGATCAGGATGCGAAAATTTGCCCTTCGATAAGGGAATTCGGGGGCAGACTCCATGATCTGCTGCGTGACACGGTCCATGTCCGCGTCCGCCTGTTCGAATGTCAGGCCGGGTTTGAGACGCGCCAGACCGATCCAGCTGTGATTGCCTCGCGCCTCGGGACGGAGCTGGGCCTCAGGAAAGACCATGGGAGTCCACATCTCCGTCTGAAAAGGATAATCGAATCCGGCGGGCATCACACCGATCACGGTACAGGCACGCCCGCTGACTTCAACGGTTCGTCCGAGCACGTCCCTATCCGCCCCAAACCTGCGCCGCCAGAGACCGTAACTTAACATGACCACTGCATCGGATCCTGCCCGCTCCTCCTCGGGAAGGAAAGCCCTTCCGACCGTCGGGCTCACACCCATCAATCGGAAAAAGTTGCTTGAGACTACCGCGCCGCTGATCCGCTCGGGCAGTTCGGCAACCCGGATGCTGTAACTGATGGGCTGTATGGCCGATAGATCGGAGAAGGCGGAAGAAAAACGACGTAAATCCATAAACTCCGGAGCGGATAATCGATTGCGGTCATCCTGGATCCCGATACCGGTACATCGTCCGGCGACAGACAGGATTCGATCGGATTGCGGATAGGGCAGCGGATGCAGAAGTACGGCGTTGACGACACTGAACATGACGGCAATCGCTCCGATACCCAAGGACAGGGTCAGGACCGCCGTGACCGTGAAGCCAGGGCTGCGAAGCATATTCCGGCACCCGTAAGATAAGTCCTTTCCCCACCCGGTCCAGAAGGTGTGCCGATCGTTCTTTGTCCCCATGAAGGTTTATCATCCTGCCTTTCAGGGAATATCATTGCACGCTTCATACCAAAGAAGAAGTCCCGGCTAAATTCCTATCGGAATAGATCCAGGGAAAACATCTGCTGCGATCTATCGGTAAGTAAGACAAACAACCGGACAGGCGTGGATGGATTGCCCGTGTGCATTTCCAAGTTCCTGGGTGGAGAGCATAAGACCGGTTGTGTATTCGTAGACTCCTTCTGGCTTCTGGAATGGATTTCGCCGGCTGGCACTGGCCACAGGCGGACGATATGTTCGGATCTGGGATTGGGTTGATCGATTCCGGACATGCCAAGACCGGTCTCCGGAAGACTCCTAAGTAAAGTGAGAAGTTGACTCCCCCAAAGGTATCTGGTTGGGATGCGATATCGGATCGGTGACAAAGAAAAGAATACTTCCCCTATCGGTTCTTCCCCCGCAGGAAATGTACGCCTCTCGGGAGCGGAATCGGCAGAGCTTTGCAAATATCGGAGTGCTGGAGTACATTCCCTATCATCACCATAACAGATGGGGACCTATGAACAACTTATTCCGCCTATTCGGATCCGGCCCTCTCGGGGTTCTCCTCACTCTCGGTCTGATCGGACTCGCATGGTGGTTGCAAGGACATTATCCTTCGGGCACTCTGGGGTTTTCCCCCTTCGTCCGCTACCTTGTCCTCCTTCTTGCGTGTCTGGGCAATCTGGTCGGAGCTGTCTGGTCTTTCCTGTCTCTCCCTGTTTCGCAGCGCGGCCGGGGATTATGCACGCAGGGAGCCTATCGCTGGGTGCGGCACCCGCTCTACGCCTCCTTCGTTTCCATCGGCGCGCCCGGTTACGCCGTTTTCCTCAATCATTGGGTCGGACTCTTCTGGCTCGTAGCCCTTCATCTCGTCTGGCATCTGGTCATCGCATTTGAGGAAAAAGGCATGATCGCCCAATTCGGTGAGACTTATCTGGCTTACGCCAAACGTACCGGCCGTTTTATCCCTCGCATTTGGCACTGACCGGCAAGTAATCAGCGCCTGAGCAACCCTTTTTATTCACAGCGCAGTGCCTTCATCGGATCAATCCGTGTTGCCCGTCGGGTAGGAATCCATGCGGCTATCATCACCACCGCCATGAGGATCATGACCGCCGCCGCCAGAATGAACGGATCGTTCGGCTCGACCCCGTAAAGTTGATTCTTGACGAGCTTGGTCAGGGCAAACACCACAGGTAGTCCGATGCCGATTCCAATACTGGCCAGAAACAGGGCCTCGCGCAGAATCGGACCGGCGATATGTCGGCGTGTGGCCCCAAGGGCCATGCGGACGGCGATCTCACCGGTCCGACGAGCGACATGGTATGCCATCAGGCTGTATAGGCCGATGCAGGAAAGCAGCAGGGCCAGTCCGGCAAGCACACCGCACAGCCAAGCCTGGATTCGTTCCTGACTGACGGCTTTATCGCGTACCGCTTCCTGGGTGGTGATATTGGCAAGTGGGATATTGGGATCGATCGCGGCTATGGCCTTGCGGACGGCTGTTATCTGAGTCGTCGGCGGCATTACGGTACGTACGGCAAAATAACTATCGCTACGTGCCTGTTGTCGGAAAGAGAGATACACGGTCGGCGGTACCGGCTCCTTGAGGCTCTTATACTTGGCATTGCCGGATACCCCTACAATACGCCTGTCGGCGCCCCAGAAGTTCACGCTCCGGCCGATCGGATTCTCGTGCGGCATGTATTTCCGTACAAAGGCCTCATTGACCACGACGGCATGAGGGGCACCTTGGGAATCGGAAGCCGTCAAACCGCGTCCATTTAATACAGGAATTCCCATGGTCGCGAAGAAGTTCTCGCTGACGATCAGCCGATAGGCCGTATTTTCCAGGGAACCCGCAGGCTGGTTGAGAAAGGTCAGTTTTCCGTAATCGTACCGGTCGGCAATCAGCGGATTGTGGAGAAGAGCGACTCCCTTCACCCCCGGAAGGGCAGCAAGCGAGTTTTGCATGCGCTCGTAGAAGGCGGTGATTTGCGCCCCTTGGTAACCGGTGCTGCCCGGATTGAGCTGAAAAAGGAGAAGCTTTTCCTCGTTGAAACCGGCTTCAATCTGTCCCAGGTTCATCAGCGTACGGACATAGAGTCCTGCCCCGGCAAGCAACAGCAGCGACAGACAAAACTGCACGGAGACGAGGACTTTGCCGCTTCTCAACCGTGGTACGCCGAGAATACCACGACTCTTGAGTCCGTCGACCGGATCCGCTCGACCGGCGCGAAACGCCGGCAACGAACCCGACAGAAGAGCGGCAACCATCGCCACAGCCAGACTAAAACCTAGCACGGTGAGGTCGAGAGAAAAATCGTAGTGCAGACCATCCGTCGATCCGGCCAGTAGCCGAGAGAGGATCGTCTTGCCCCAGGCAGCCAGGAGAATGCCCAGACCTCCACCGACCGCCGCAAGCAACAGGTTCTCGGCGATCGATTGACGGATAAGCCGCCAACGGCTGGCTCCAAGAGCGGCACGCACGACCAGTTCGTGTTGCCTGACCGCTCCGCGCGCCGACGACAGTCCGGCGATGTTGGCACAGGCCACCAACAAGACCAGGGCAACGACGCTCAACATCAAGAGAAGCGGCCGGCGATACCGGTTGCGATCGTAAGCCAGGCCACCGCGGCCCGGTTCCACCGACATCCTCGGTTCTTTCATGAGGATACCGACTTCACGGGTAAAAGCGACATCAAGCATGGCTTGGAGCTGCCGGTCGCTGGCACCGGGCTTGAGCCGGGCCATCAGGCGTACAAACCAGTTATTGGTATCGGCGAGGGGCTTCCATAAGAACGGCGAGGCGGCCGACATGGGTATGTAAACATCACTCGGCTCGCCTGGTTGAATCCCGGTGAACCCGCGTGGAAGGACACCCACGACCATGAATCGGGAACCGTTCAGCGTGACTGCCTGACCGAGCACACCGGAATCGGAGGCGAAATGCCGCTCCCACCAATCATGGCTGATAACGACACCGCTTGCGGCCCCGGTATAATCTTCGCCCCTGTTCAACACCCGGCCAATCAGAGGTCGTACGCCGAGAGTGGAAAAAAAATTGTCCGAGACCATCATGCCATCGGCCAGGAAAGCCTCGTTCCGCCCGCGAGCGACCATTTCTTTCAGAGGGCAGAATCCGAAAAGATCCGCCTGTTCGGCACCTTGCTGGCGCAGATGAAGGAACATGGGGTGGGAAACGGAACTGGCAACCAGACGCTTGCCCATTCGCTCGGCTTTCCCGCTATGAGACGGCACTCGGGGTTCGATCCCGGACCACTGCAACACGCGTAACTCCTGGGGATCAGGTACGGGCAGCGAACGCAATAAGATGGCGTTGACCAGGGAGAAAACGGCTGTGCCGGCCCCGATCCCCAAGGCCAGAGACAGCACCGCTACCGCCGTGAAACCCGGATTCTTTCGCAACATTCGAACGGCATACTTCCAATCAGCGAACATGTTCACATCCTTTTTTGGGCCGAATCGGTTTCCGACGCCTTGTAGGCAATTGGTTTCTCGGTCTTTGGGGCCAGTCCGGGGAGGTAGATACCAGCCACGCGACGGGTGATGTCGCCCGCGTTGGCCCGGCTGCGGTTCAGGAGCAACACCACCGCCAGGCGGTCTTCCGGATAGATAGCCAGAAAACTGGTGAATCCTGTAGCGTGGCCACCGCCATGGTTCACCTCGCGATGCCCCTCGACACTCCCGATCCCCCACCCAAGCCCATAACCCGCGCCCTGTCCATTCTTGAGGCGGGCCGGGGTCCAGGCCTGAGAGATATTCTCCGGTTTCAGGAGCCGTCCGGACATCATGGCCTGCGCCCAGAGCGCCATGTCCGTAGCAGTGGACAGTATGCCGCCACCCCCGTATGACAAGATGGACTCGGCGATGAAATTTCCTTTGCGGTACGCCTCACCGGTCCAGGAATAACCGGAGGCCCGGTTGGGGATAATGTCTGAGAGACTGACAGGACGAGTATCCCTCATTCCCAGAGGGAGGAAGATCCTCTCGCGGAGAAAATCGGCGTACCATTTTCCCGTAAGCTTACGGATGACCATAGCAAGAAGATGATAGTTCGTGTTGCTGTAGGCCCATCGCTCCCCAGGGGAAAAATTGAGCGGCCGGGTGGCCACGGCATACAGAACCTCCATCTCGGTCACGTCGATGCGGAGGCTGGCGGTGGGTTCGTTGATGAAGTCCTTGATCCCCGAGGTGTGGTTCAGAAGGTGCCGGATCGTGATGTCTTTCCAGGAATGCGGCGTGCCCTCTAGGTGTTTGGCGACGGGGTCCTCCAGGGATAACTTCCCCTCGTCCGCCAGGAGGAGGATCGCTGCCGAGGTGAATGTTTTGGTGATGGACTGTATCTGGAACACGGTTCTTGGCGTGGTCTGAACCCCCAGTTCCAGATCGGCAAGTCCGTAAGCGCCGGTCTTGACGATCCGACCATCGCGCACCACCGCTACCGAAAGGCCGGGGATATGGCCTTCCAGAATCTCGGCCGAGAGGAGATCGTCTACCCCATCGGCACAGACGGGCATCGGCATCTGGAAAAGCAAGGGCACAGTCAGAACGAGGAACACAACCCTGAATAGTGTTCGGCAGGAAGCGAATCGGCAATGCGACATTTCAAACATGGTGCATAATGCGTTGCATCGGTTCATGGTTCAGCCCTCTTCACAGCGAGTCTCACTCGCACACAAGTAATCCTTCTCATCGTGCATCGGCAGACAATCGACTGTATGCAAAATGTATGCCGAGACATCCCACTCTTATATTCCTATCGTTCCGAAAAAAGGGGACATCGAGAATCAGGCGGACAGCTTACTCGTATCGATGGTCAGGTCAAATTATCCGTCAAGAATCGTACCAATCGCAGGATAAATTCCCGTCGGCCTATGTCCGATATTGGGATGGCACTGTTCATTCTCGATAACATATCCGGACGATCCCCAGTACTTTAACCTCCGTCCGGCTTCTGGGAAGATCCGGAGCCGACCTTCCCGGACGTCTACCGGGATGAGAAATCCGGCCCGCAAGAAAGGGGGAGCCACCCCATTGACGCCGGAGCCCATCCGGCAACGATTGCCTGTACAGGAAATAGTGGCACAGACATTCTTGTCTGTGCCTGAAACGTTCGCCAAACAAGAGTTTGAAATACCATTATTGTATGTATCCCAAATCTTTGAAATAGCGGCACTCTTGCTGTTCCGGCAGAGATCGAACAGGAAGGTTGAGGCACATCAAAGAGGGCCAACGGCCCGAAGGTATACCAGCCCAGGGCAAAGCGAAGCGACGCCCTGGGTAGGATGTGCAAATAGAAGAAGGGCTGAAGGCCCGCAACATCCTCCCCGTCAAAGCGGCGATGTCACGGGCCTTCAGCCCTTGGCTTGTGGGGAAATGCTATCCTGGGGCTGCGCTGCGCTCCGCCCCAGGCTGATATGCCGCCGGGCCGTTGGCCC
>CAZTVS010000153.1:0-10497 GCA_964617125.1 uncultured Acidobacteriota bacterium | reverse complement strand
CTTTGGGCACGGCACGCCGTGCCCCTACAACAGCTTATGCATTTTTCTATAGTATGATTTTTTGCGGCTTCATCAGATTTGGCACCGCGGCAAAAAGACGAAAACCATACTGTGTAGTTTTTCCGGATGCCCGTTGGACGCACGTTTCAGTCACAGACAGGAATGTCTGTGCCACTTTTCACCTCTTCTTCCGATTTGGTATTACCAATTCGAACGACTACGGACAAGATGATTGTCTTTCGAAGAACTTTTGCATCAGAGGAACTCGTTTTGAAAAACACTACGTCTATCTTTAAGGAGGCCAAAGCCAGAGGCCTGTAACAAACCGTGCTGACCTGCGACGATTATTCCATGGCCCAACTCATGGATCGGAGCGGAATCAACGCCCTGCAGGCAATCGATCGACGGCAGGCTTCCATCGAATTCGAATCGCTTGCTTTTCGGTGCCACCCGGCCTATACTTGCTAAATACTAAGCCATGCGGAAACGCATTAACCCTTTTTCCTGTGTAATGGTGCCGCCTTATGTATTCTCTACATAAACCTTCCCGTGTGAGTTTATTATTGCCCCTGCTTTTGATGTTCTTCCGCCCGGCGTGGGGGCAAAGAATGGGGGGCCCCGATATGCGCCCCGGCATCCAGGCGGCACCCACCATCATTAGCGGTTCAGTAGTCATGGAAGACGGAAGTCCGCCGCCTGCGGGATGCGTGGTAGGACTCATCAATCACGGGCAGCTGTTACGGGCCACTCCGGTGACCGGCAGCGGTTCTTTCAGCATCCAGATCAACGCAGGCAGCAGGGAAGGCTGGAATGGGTGCGAACTGATCGTGCAACTCAACGGATATCGCTCCAGCTCGATCCTTCTGAATACCCGCATGGCCACCGGCAATATCGTCCACGCCGGAACTCTGGTGTTGTCACCGGTCGCCAAAATTCCTGGAATACTGGTCAGCGTTACCAACCTTCAAGCCGGCAAAGAGGCCAATAAGGCATGGGAGAGGGGAGACAAGGCCTTTCGTAAAAAGCGGTTCGAGGAGGCCCTGGAGTCGTTTCAGTCCGCCCTAACCATCTACCCCCAATACGCTTTGGCCTGGTTGTCCACGGGACAATGCCTCCTGGAGCTCAACCGACTGGAGGAGGCACGAAAAGCCCTCGCCAAAGCTCTGGAAGCCGATCCACTGTATGTACAGCCCAACATCGAGATGGCCCGTATCGCCGCCATGGAAAAGAAATGGGAGGAGGTCGTCACCTGGACTGATCGCGCCCTGGATCTGGATTCACTGGATTTCCCGGAATGCCATATCATGAAAGCCACGGCGCACATGAATCTGAACGACCTGGAGCCGGCGGAGAAATCGGTCATCAAAGCACGAAGGCTGGATTCCTCCGGCCGTTTCCCGCAGGCATACCTTATTCTGGCCGGTATCATGCAGGCCAAACAGGATTACGCCGGGGAGAAGGAGCAACTTCACCTCTATCTTAAACGTGTTTCCTCCGGTCCCAATGCGGACATCGTCCGCAGCCGACTGCAGGAACTGGCCAAGGTGACCGCAAAAGGCGCCCACCCCTGACAGAGTGGTAAAAATCGATCTCGATAGAAAAACGGATCGTGTTTATTCCGTGTTTACGCGGCATCCCATTTCAGATCCTATGCCGGGGCGGCAATCTTGATGCAACGGGCGACGTATTTGGAGTGCGGCGGCTCGACGCCGCTTTTCTCCGGGCCACCTCGGCGGCCCGGCCCCCGCGAGCCGAGGCTCGCTGCACAAGGCGGTGCCAAGGCACCGCACTCCATAAAACAGGATGGCATTGCCTCGCAGAGTTGTCCCGGCCTCAGGCGGTGCCGCGTAAATATCGGCTTTCACGGATCCATGGGATACCACGTAGACGCGGAACTACGAACCTCCCGATTTATTGCGTCCTCGTCTTTTCTGACGAAGCGGCAAAAAGCCATAAATCATACTGTGTAGTTTTCCCGGATGCCCATTGGGCGCACGTTCCAGTCACAGACAAGAATGTCTGTGCCACTTTTTACCGCTTCGTCTTTTCGGATGACGTCGGAAAAATTTTCATATTGATTCGGTCTGGAATCGAAAGGGGATGTCGGCAGTTTTCTTATGTAGAAATATTTTTTGCTGCGGGTGGGGGCGGCAGCGGATGCACCGCTGCCTTGGATTTGTCGCAGATTGTCACAGACAGGAGTGTCTGTGTCACTCTTTTGGGGTCAGTACTCGGGAGGCAGGGCTTTGAGCTGGGCGGCGGTGAAGACCGGACCGTCCTTGCAAACGTAGACCTGGCCGATGTTGCAGCGGCCGCACTTGCCGATACCGCATTTCATGCGGTTTTCCAGGGTGGTGTAGATGCGCTCGTCGGAAAAGCCCAGCTTCTCCATCACCGGTAGGGTGAATTTGATCATGATCGGCGGTCCGCAGATGATGGCATAGGCATCGGTGGCCGATGGTGCAGCCTTTTCCACGATGGTGGGCACGAAACCGATCTCCCCTTTCCATTCCGGGGTTTCACCGCCGGGATCCACCGTCTGCCAGAGGCGTACATCGCTGCGATTGGCCCATTCCTCCAGCTCCCGTTTGTAGACCAGGTCGCCTACCGAACGGGCCCCGTAGATGATGGTGACGTTACGGTACTTGTCGCGCTCGTCCAGAACGTTCCAGATGACGCAGCGTACCGGTGCCAGTCCGATCCCGCCGGCGATGAAGACGACATCCTTGCCCTGCATCTGATGCAAAGGAAAATGGTTACCGTAGGGTCCGCGGAAACCGACCGTGTCCCCGATCTCCAGGCTGTGCAGGGCTCCGGTCACCTTGCCCACCGTCTTGAAGCTGCATTCGATGTAGCCGCGACGGGTTGGAGAGGAAGCGATGCAGAAGGTGCTCTCCCCGGCACCGAAGGCGGAATACTCGCCGAACTGTCCGGCCAGAAACTGAAATCCGGCGGCCGTGACTTCATCCTGAAAACGAAGGCGCAGGGTACGGGTATCGACGGTCTCGTCGATGATCGACTCGATACGCATCAGATGCGGGGTGTAGATACTCACAGAGACTTCTCCGGGATGCCGGCCGTTTCGGCCTTTTCTTCGATCGCATGAAGGATTTCCAGCAGATCCATACCGCCCGGACAGGCGCGGGAACAGCGGCCGCAGCCGGTGCAGAGGATTTCGCCGAAACGGCTGGGATAGATATAAAACTTATGCATGACCCGCTGGCGTATGCGTGCGTTCTGGTCGTGCCGCGGGTTGTGTCCGGAGGCATGAACGGTGAATTTACAGGTCTGGCAGGTGTCCCAATGGCGGCGGCGCACACCCTGAGTCAGGCCTTCCATCTCGTCCACGATATCGAAACAGTGACAGGTTGGGCAGACAAAGGCACAGGCGCCGCAACCATGGCATTTTTGCGCAATCCCCTTCCAGGCTTCATCCTGGAAATGCCCGTCCAGCCAGGATTGCAATCTTTCCTTATGGGGATTCTGTCTTGAGGCCGCCCGTTGGGCGGCTGCCTGGCGATAGGCATCGGCTTCAGGATCCGCAGCCGTGTCCTGAAAGAATTCCGCCCGTTGCCGTAGAAAGGTGGCCCCTTTTTCCGACTGGGGTTCGATCAGATAATCCTTGCCGGCGGGAACCGCCAGCAGATCGGCACCGCTCCCACTGTCGGGAGCCAGTCCGACGGCGGTGCAGAAACAGGAATCGTCTCCGCCGTCACAGGCCAGGCCGATCACCACCGCCGCCTGCCTTCGGGCGAACCAGAATTCGTCGCGGTATTCCCAATCCATCACCTGGTCCAGTACCTTCAGGGCCGCGGTGTCACACGGGCGGGCGAAGAGGATGAGGCGCGGGCGGTTGTCGGGAGGCACCTCTTCCAGAGTCACATCATTCTTTTTCCGGCAGAAGCGGAACAGGTCCTCACAGACCGGGAAAAAATACTCCTTGAGGGAACGAGAGGGCAGAGAGGGATCGACGTGCACCTCCTGCACATCCTGAATCGGGCGATAGGCCAGAGTGGCCTTGATACCCGGCTGCAGGGCAGGGGCGATGACCTCCGTCCCTTCGGTAACGAGCTGCTTCACCAGGGAGGCGAGTTTTTCTCCGCTTATTCTTTTTAAATCGTGGGCACTCAAAGGATGAACTCCTGCAGGTCGTCCTGCCGGTAGGCCCCGATGGGGGCCGGGACACTGGGATCGTCTACGGCTTTGTATTGGAAACGCTCCTCGACGATCATGGCCGCTTTCCGATTGATTAAAGAGAGAGGGATTCCGGCCGGGCATACACGTTCGCATTCGCCGCAATCGGAACAGCGTCCGGCCAGATGCAGGGCGCGAATGGTGTTCCAGGCGAGATTGCCGCGCAGATGGGGTGTGCTCTCGATCCACTGGGGACGGGTTTTATCGGCGATGCAGCGCTCGCAATAGCACATCGGACACACCTCCCGGCAGGCATGGCATCGCAAGCAGAGAGAAAAGGCTTCTTTCCAATAGGCAAAGCGTTCTTCAGCAGTCATCTTCTCCAGCCGGGCGATCTCTTCCGCGCGCCGGCCGTTGAGCGGCGGTTCCGGCGGCAGGGCGCCGACCAGGTGATCGGCCAGGTGCGGCTCGCGACAGGGGCATGCGGCACAGCGGGGGGCGACATTCTTCTGGCTCAAGGGTTCCGCATCTTCGGGGGATTGCGCGACTCCGCCGCAGCGGACACCGATGATCACCAGGTCCTCGCGCTTGATCTGTTCTTCCCGTATCAATCCGGCCAGGGCCCTGGCATCGCAGCCCTTGACCACGACGGCCTTTTTGCCCATCGCCGTCAGGTGGATGCGCCTCGGCGAGAGGTAGGACACCAGGTTGTGCACGCAGCGGCTATCGAATAGCAGGCGCCGGGCCTGGTCGGCCTGGGTGATGAAGGCCGGGCGTACGCCCCGCGGCCCCTGTTCCCAGCCGATCACGACCTGAACCGTTCCTTCCGACAGCAGCCTGGCAGCCAGTTCTTGCAGCTCTTTCATCTCGGTTTACTTTCCCGCCCTTCGCGGATAGGTCTGAAAGGCCCCCAGTTCGCGTATGCGCTGGGTGGTTTCGTTGACGACCTCCGACCACTTGCGCCCTTCCGAGGCCGACACCCAGGAGAACGTCATGCGCCGGGGATCGATGCCCAGAAATTGCGACAGCTCGCGAAAGACGGCAAAGCGGCGGCGGGCATGATAATTTCCCAGAGAATAATGACAGTCACCCGGATGGCAGCCGCTGACGATCACCCCGTCAGCGCCGCGCTCAAAGGCTTTCAGGATAAAAAGGGGATCGATGCGCCCGGTGCAGGGCAGGCGGATGATGCGCACCTGCGGATCCATGGGGATGCGGCTGGTTCCGGCCAGATCGGCCCCGGTGTAAGTACACCAATTGCAGACGAAAGCCACGATCTTGGGTTGAAAACCGGCAGAGGCTGTTTTGGTTTCGGTGCTCATTCTCGTTTCTATCCGCTATAACTCGAGGGCATTGATGGCCGCCCAGATCTGAGTGTCCCGGAATCCGTCGAGCTCCACCGCCTTCGAGGGACAGGTCGCCTGGCAGGTGCCGCAACCCTGGCATACCCCTTCGTTTACCTGGGCCACGATCTTGATCAGCTCGCCTTTACGGTTACGTATCTCATGATGCATCACGGCTCCATAGGGACAAACCCGTTCACAATGGAAACAACCGCTACAGATGGATTCATCCACTCGGGCCACCACCGGTTCCCGCTCCAGCTGTTCCTGACTGAACAGGCCCAAAATCTTGGAAGCGGCAGCACTGGCCATGGCCACCGAATCGGGAATGTCCCGCGGGGACTGGCAGGCCCCGGCCACGTAAATCCCGGCGGTGTTGGTCTCCACCGGCCGCAACTTGGGATGGGCTTCATTGACGAATCCGTGCTGATCGTAGGAGACCGAGAGTTTTTGCGCCAGCTCCTTCATCTCCGGCTGGGGCCGCATGGCGGTGGCCAGGACAACCATATCGGCATCGATCTCGATCGGCTGCCCGGAGAGTGTATCCATGCCGAATACCTTGATCACCTCGCCCTCGCGATACATGCGCGATACGCGCCCCCGTAAGTAGAGAGCCCCGTTCTCTTCAATCGCCCGGCGGGTGAATTCATCGTACCCCTTGCCGGCGGCACGTATGTCCATATAGAAAACGACGGCTTTGCCATCGTGGACCTTGTGATGATACAGCATGGTGTGTTTGGCCACGTACATGCAGCAGATCTTGGAGCAATAGTCGATTCCTTTCGCCGGATCGCGCGAGCCGACGCATTGCAGAAAAACGACCGTCTTGGGTTCCTTGCCGTCGGAAGGACGAAGGATCTTTCCGCTGGTCGGACCGGAAGCGGAAGCCAGACGCTCGAACTGCAGACCGTCGATCACATCGGGGATCTTTCCGTAGCCGTATTCCCCGTAACCCTTGATGTCCGCAGATGCCTGCTCCTTGCCGATCTGATACAGCTGATAGCCGGTGGCCACAACGATGGCACCCACCTTTTCCTCGACGATGCTATCCTGCTGATCGTAGTCGACGGCCTCACGGGTACAAACCTCGGCACACTTGCCGCAGACCTTCTTGGCGATCCCTTTGGCCCGGGCTTTGAATAAGGTACATGCTTTGCGGTCGATGACCGGCAGGTTGGGCACGGCTTGCGGGAAGGGCACATAGATCGCCCCGCGGTTGCCCAATCCGCAATCGAATTCGCTGGGATTCTTCCGCGCCGGGCAGGCCTTGGTGCAGTCGCCGCATCCGCTGCACTGCTCCTCCCGGATGCTGCGGGCCTTCTTGCGGATGGCAACCTCGAAGTTGCCGATATAGCCGGAGACCGATTCGATCTCGCTGTAGGTGTAAAGCTTGATGCGCGGATGCTGGTAGGCCTCCACCATGCGCGGCGTCAGGATGCACTGGCTGCAATCCAGGGTCGGAAATGTTTCCGAAAGCTGACTCATGTGACCGCCGATGGAGGGTTCCTTTTCCACCAGGATCACCTCCCGGCCGCCGTCGGCGATGTCCAGGGCCGCCTGGATACCGGCAATGCCGCCGCCGATCACCAGGGCGCGCCGCTCAATAGGAATTCGTATAGTCTGCAGCGGTAGATTCTGCTTGATTTTCTCGATCAGCATCTTCCCCAGATCGATCGCTTTCGCCGTGGCCGCTTCCCGGTCTTCATGGATCCAGGAGCACTGCTCCCGTATGTTGGCCATCTCGCAAAGATAGGGATTCAATCCCATGGAGGCAACGGCACGGCGGAATGTCTTCTCGTGCATGTGCGGAGAGCAGGCGGCGACCACCACCCCGTCGAGCTTCTTTTCGGCGATGGCCTGCTTGATGAGGTTTTGCCCCGGATCGGAGCACATATATTTGTAGTCCTGGCTATGCGCCACCCCCGGGATCTCGGACAGCGCTTCGGCCACCCGGGCACAATCGACGGTGCGTCCGATGTTCTCGCCGCAATGGCAGATGAATACGCCGATACGCGCCATGTCAGACCGCCTCCTTGACCGCAGCGGATGTCCCGGAGGGCAGGCGATCGAAGAGCGCCGCCGGACTTACATAGTGTTTGGCGAAGCCCAGCTCCGCGCCGCTCAGTCCCAGCGCCACACCGATGAGCTGGGTAATGTAGATGATAGGCAGAGACAGCGGCTTCTTCATGGCGGCGGCGATGGCCTGTTGCCGGAAATCCAGATTGGACTGGCACATCGGACAGGCCAGCACCAGGGCCTGGGCCCCGGCCTTTTGTGCAGATTCGAGTATGGTCCGTCCCAGACGAACCACCGAGGCGGTGCGCGACAGGGAGAATCCTCCCCCGCAACATTCGGTCCGCATCGGCCAGTCAACCGGCTCAGCCCCTGTGGCCCGGACGATCTCTTCCATCGAGGAAGGTGCTTCCGGATCGTCGAAGGTGCAGATCTCGGCGGGCCGCAACAGCAGACACCCGTAATAGCAGGCGATCTTCATGCCCTGGAGCGGTTTGGTAATCTTGGAGCGTAAAGTGGGAAGGGATTCCTGCAGAAATTCCATCATACTGAGAATCTGGGGCGGATGCTTCAAAGGTCTTTCGATGATCTCGCACACCTCGGCCGCCAGATCCTTATCCTCCCGCACCTGTTTTCCCGCCATGGCCAGGCGGTTGAAACATGCGGCACAGGGAGTCAGGATGCGTTGCAGCCCCTGGGATTCGGCAATCGCCAGGGAACGCGCCGGCAGGGCCACGCTCAGCAGATGGTTGGTGGCATGGGCGGAGGTGGCTCCGCAGCAGTTCCAATCCTGAATTTCCTCCAGAAAGACATCGAGCCGGGAGGCGATGGCCCTGGTGCTGACATCGTATTCTTTGGCCGTTCCGCCGAGGCTGCATCCCGGATAATAACCCAGTCGCGTCATCGTTTCTTCTTTCTCCCGGCGGCCTCGCAGCGTTCGAAAATGCGCTTTACCTGATCGGTTCCCTTGATACGATGGGGGGCGAACGGCAGCTTGCCTTTGCTGATCATCCCCGGAGCGGCGGTCACATCGTCCAAAAAGGCGCCGCTTCTCAATTTGTAATCGGCGACCAATCCGAATTCGAAAACCCGCCCGAACAGGCGGATCTGGTCCAGGAAGGCGCGGTGGAAGGCATCGATACGGCGGGGGCCAACTTTTCCCTGCTGCAGGCTCATTTCCCGCAAGCCGTCGATCAGCCGGGCGGGATCGAATCCGTTGGGACAGCGCACGGTGCAGGTCTCGCAAGTCAGGCAGCACCAAATGGATTCGTCATTGAAGAGCGCGGGTTCCATGTCGATCTGAGCCAAACGGATGATTTGGTGGGTTCGCAGATGCATCTCGCCGGCCATTGGGCATCCGGCGGAGCATTTGCCGCACTGATAACACTTGGCAACGTCCAATCCCGTTTGCCGGCGTATTTTATCCGCCAGGGTTTTAGGATGATTTCCCATTTTCTTCGGCTTCCTGATCGTAGTCTGACCGATCCCAACTTCTATAGACAGTCGGGCAAGAATCATACCCGATCCCTCTGCCGATTCCAAGTCCCTTCATGATAAAATATGGTATTGACCCTCAGAAAACGGAGCCGTCCCTGCCCTTACGACAGAGGGTAAGGGTAATAAAGCCATTCGTCTCATGGAGATATGTGGGGAGAATGAAGGAAGGAGTGCAATGAAGATTCTGATCACCGGCGCTGCCGGGTTCATCGGCTTCCACCTGGCCGGACGTCTGCTGCAGGAAGGTCACACGGTTGTCGGTCTGGACAACATGAACGATTACTACGATGTCCGGCTGAAAGAGGCGCGACTGGAGCGGCTCCACGATTACGACGCTTTCACCCTGATGCGGATGGATATCGACGACGCCCCGCAGATGAAGCGGCTCTTTGCCGATCATGCCTTCGAAACGGTGGTGAATCTGGCCGCCCAGGCAGGGGTCCGTTATTCTCTGGATTATCCGGAGACCTATGTGCAATCCAATATGTCGGGTTTCCTCAATGTCCTGGAAGGATGCCGTCAAAGCGGGGTACGACATCTTGTCTTCGCCTCCAGCAGTTCGGTATACGGATCCAACGGCAAGGTCCCCTTCTCCGAACACGACCCGGTCGATCATCCCATCTCTCTGTATGCCGCCAGCAAGAAGGCCAACGAACTGATGGCTCACAGCTATGCTCACCTCTTCGGAATCCCCTGCACCGGCCTGCGCTTCTTCACCGCCTACGGTCCCTGGTATCGCCCCGATATGGCTTTGTTTCTCTTTTCCAAAGCCATCATGGAAGGGAAACCGATCCGTTTGTTTCACCAGGGAAAACACCGCCGGGACTTCACCTACATCGACGATATCGTCGAAGGAGTCGTGCACATCCTGCGGCGTCCGCCCCAGGGCGATCCGACCTGGAACCCCGCTTCGCCGGACGCCGCCACGAGCAGTGCCCCTTACCGCATTTACAACATCGGAAATCACCAACCGGTGGAGATGCTGTACGTGGTCGATCTGCTGGAAAAAGCCTGGGGATGCCGGGCGGAAAAGATATTCCTACCCATACAGCCGGGCGACGTCGAGGAAACCTGTGCCGACATCGGAGATCTCATGCGCGATACCGGTTTCCGTCCGGAAACCGCCATCGAGACCGGAATCCCGCGGTTTGTCGCCTGGTTCCGTGACTATTACGCCTGCTGAAGTCGTAAAGAATCATCTTCCCCGAAGGGGAAGCGTCATACAGCCCGGGGTTGGCGCGCAGCGCCTACCCCGGGTAACGTCGTCAGAAGAGGTCAACCCTGAAGGGGTTGCGTCAAAATCACGTGTGCCAAGCCTTTACGCAACCCTTACAGGGTTGGTGTGGGTTTGCGCCTACAACCCGGGGTAGCGCTTATGGCGCAACCCCGGGCTATGTTACGGAATCCCTTCGGGATTCAAAAAGGGAAAACCAACTTTTTGCGGCTTCATCACTCCTGACGAAGCGGTAAAAAGTGATAAATCATACTGTGTAGTTTTCCCAGATGCCCA
>CAZTVS010000152.1:0-10573 GCA_964617125.1 uncultured Acidobacteriota bacterium | reverse complement strand
TCATTACTGACGAAGCGGTAAAAAGTGGCACAGACATTCTTGTCTGTGACTGAAACGTGCGTCCATTGGGCATCTGGAAAAACTACACAGTATGATTTTCGACTTTTTACCGCTTCGTCATTACTGAGAGCGGCTTACAATCTTTAATTTCCATGGTGTCGATCTCATACGGAAGTGAATATCGGATGATACGCCGGCAAGCGATTGCCGATAGGCGAGGAGGACTCATACGATGAAACGAAAGATCTTGACAGGTATCTGTTGTGTGATGGGTTTTTTCTTTTTCCTTCCCCCTGTCGAAGGGACTCCTGCAGATAAGGCATTCATGCTCATTGCCCATCGCGGCGGGGTCGTCGATAAGGACCATTCGGAAAACAGCCTGAAGGCCATGGAAGAAGCCATACGGCGCGGCTACACCCATGTCGAAGTGGATGCACGCTGCACCAAGGACGGTCATGTCGTCTGCTTCCATGAGAACAACATGAAGAGCGAAGCCGGTCTGGACGCCAACCTGAGCGATCTGACTCTGGAAGAGGTCCGGAAGATCGTATTGACCCGCAGCCAGGAACACATCCCCACCTTCGATGAGTACTGTGCCCGTTGTAAGGGAAGGATCAACCTGATGGTGGACATCAAAGGCGTCAGCGATCGCTGGATCGAGGCCTACACCAGGCAGATAGACGAGGTGCTGCGTCGCTATGGATTACTGGAAAACACCCTCTTTCTCATCAACCAGTTCCCGGTGGGCAATCAGGAGAAGGTAGTTTCCTGGTTTTTGGGGCGGGCCAGGGTTTCCTGGCGGGAAGATCTGCAACGCACGAAAATCAGGCTGCCCCATGTGCCGGAGCCGGCCCGATACAACTATGTATTCAATTCCCCCGTGGATTTGACCCGGGAGGAAATCGACGGTTTTCACCGATTGGGACTCAAGGTGATCGCCAGCGTCAATGTCGATCATTACCGGGGAAAAAAAGTCGATCCCCTGAAACAGGGACTGGAAGACATTCGCAGGATGCTGGATTGGGGTGTGGACGGTCTACAGATCGATTCCTGCTACGACCCGCTGGTCTTCGAGCGAATGGTAAAGAAGTGACCGGTCCCAAGGACTATTCCGGAACCGTTTTTCTTCGATGTTGGGCTTTGGGCTTTTCCAGTCGGAGGTCCGTTTTTCCCTGAATACGGGTCTCAGAACTCGAAAAGGAGACCGGCTGTGGGCAGGATGGGAAACAGGGTGTTTTTCTGCAGGGTTATCCGGCCGGTACTGCCATAAACCCGGTCGATGCCTGTGTAGCGTATATTTTCGCGGTTCAGGAGATTGACCACTTCGAAATACAGCGTCAGTTTCCAGGCCCGATAGAAAAAGGCCTTGTTGACACGCAGGTCTAATCGGCTGTAATCGGGCGTACGCAACAGGTTGCGGCTTTCCGCCAGGTAGAAGCTATCCCCCTGGGTGCGGAAAAAACCGGGGATGGGAAAGTTGCTGCCGTAGCGATACTTCCAGCTGAGGTTCACCGTCTGGCGCAAGCGGTAGCTGCCGTAGAGATTGAGTGTATGCCGCTGATCGAAATCCATGGGGAAGGAGAGGCGGTCCCGCTCGTCGTGCATGCGGGCTTTCCCGTAAGAGTAGGACAACCAGCCGGACAGGCGGTTGACGCTCCGCCGCTGCAGCGTGAACTCGATACCCCGGGACCGGCCACGCAGGGAATTTTGCCATGCGGCTCCCGCTTGCGGGGCGCGCACCTTTCCTGCCAGCAGGCGGTACTCGGCCTCAGGGGTAAAGATTCCCTGCCGCTCGCGCAGCTCGTAGCCTTCGATCAGGAACCGGGTTCTGGCGCCGAGCTGCAACTCCAGACCGGCAACGTAGTGATCCGACCTCTCCGCTTTCAGGCCGGGGTTGCGGAATTCGCCCAGGAGAAAGCCCCAGGACGGATACTGGGCATATCGCCCGTATCCTGCGGAAAGGCTCAGACAGCGGTGCAGCGCCAGCCGCAGACCGGCCCGGGGAAGCAGGCTGGTTTCTCCGGTGTAGCCGAAATGATCGAGGCGGAGACCCAGGGTCATCTGCCATTTTCTCTGGTGGAAAGTCCAGCTGTTCTGTCCGTAAACGGAGGGTTGCCATCCCCGGCCGTAGTAATCGGATTTTTTCAGGTAACTCGCTGCGCCAGAGTCATAGACACGTTCCGCGCCGCTCTCCCGAATCCGCCGGTCCTGAAAACCGATCTCGAAACGTCGTCCCTCGCCCCACTCCCAGGCCAGGTCGGAACCGGCGGCCCACTGGCGTTGGGAGTTCCGATACAGCCATTCCTGCCGGCGATTCCGGTTTTCACCCTGGTCCGAGGTCAGATAGGTCTGGGTCTGAAGGACCAGGTTATTCCGGGGCGTCCAGTTCCATTGCAGGTTCCCGATACCGCTTCGATTTTCGCCGCGCAGCAGGGAATTCATCCCCATTCGTTCGATCCAGCGGTCCCGGTTCAGGCCGGAGTTACCCCAAAGGGCGCTCAGGAAGAACTGGTGGTCACGGTGGGGTTGCCAGGAGAGTTTACCCTGCACATCCCATAGGCCGATGACATAGTTGATGTCGTCGGCAATTCGGTTCACGATATAATCGGTATAACTCTTGCGGGCGGAGATCCATCCGCTGAGCTTTCGGTTCTTCAGCAAAGGACCCTCGCCGGTATAGGATACGCCGGTGATTCCGGCCGCAACCCGATTCAGCCGGCGATCGGCGCTTCCCGTGCGGGTATAGACGCTCAGTACGGAAGAGGTTCGGTCTCCGAAGCGGGCCGGAGCGGCGCTGCTCAATAAGGAAACGCTTTCCACCAGATCGCCGTTGAGAATGGTAAGGGAGCCTCCGTCCGGTATATTGTGCACCGAATGAAAAGGGAAGTAGGTTAAAACACCATCCAGATAGAGGCCGATATTGCGGAAGGACGCTCCCCGGACGCTGAACTGGGCGTTAAAATCATCTCCGGTAGCCACACCCGGAAGGCCTTGTACGGACCGTATCGGGTCGTCGACCAGGACACTGGCCATGTTTTTCAGTTCGCTGTAATTAAGGGTCCGTTCCAGGACCGATCCGCTTTCCACCGGTTCGAAGGGGGCGGCGATTACCGTCACCTGATCCGATCGGCCCAGAGAGGCTTCCGGACTCAATCGGATTCTGACTTCCGTCTCCTGTCCGGCGAGGAGTTGCACCCTTTGCCTGACCATGGCATAGCCGACGGTTCCGGCCTGAAGCTCCACCTCCTCCGCGAAGGGGAGAACCAGGCGAAATCTCCCGTCCGGGCCGCTGACGGTATCGGCTTTGGGAAGGAGAACGGCGATGCGAGCCCGGCCGATCGGTTCTCCGGTTGCGGCATCCACAACCGATCCGCACAATACAACACCGGTATTTTCTAAAGGACGAGGCGTTCCTTCCTGGGCAAACACAAGCGGGCTTAGAAGGATGAAATCCAGCAGAAACCATAGGCAAAGAGTATAAAAGTAATTTGTGGCAGGGTTTACTTTATTCATTGCCATAAGGCCTATGGGAAAAAGTTTATCCAGACTGCCTGAAGGCGTCAAGAATGATATAGTTTAGAAAAAACTCTGTATTCGTAAGAGGTAACAGGCGGAAAGGAGTCGATTATGAGAAAGAACGGATACGTAATCGTTACCATCATTCTTTTAACCCTGACGATCGCGACGACTGACGGTGCAGGTGCCCTGGTGGATCCCGCGGTGCTTCTCACCAGGGCGGATGCCGAAGCGGCGCTGGGGGCGCCGGTCAAGGTTCCCGAAGTCACCACCAATCCGATGGGTCAGAAGATCCTCCATTACACACCGGCGGCCCAGGGGACCAAGGTCCGTTATGTGCAGATTTCGGTAAGTCAAACGGCCGCAATGCCGGCCAGGATGACCAGGAATGGGATGTCGGCCCCCAAGCTGTTTGAAAATTCTCTCCGGCTTCTGGGAACTTCGGCTCAGAATTTGACCGGATTCGGCGACAAGGCCTTCTGGGGAGGCAGTGGTCTCAAGGCCGGTGCGGGGTTGCATGTACTCAAGGGCGATGTCTATTTCTCCATCGATGCGGCCCTCGGCAACGAACAGGCCGATCGGACGGCTGCCGAAAAGCTGGCCAAACAAGCCTTGGGCAGGATGTGATGTTGGGGTGTCCTGACGCCCACCTGAGATATGGATGTCCTGGAGTGCCGTTCGGATAGCCGGATGCCAAAAATAAATAGCCTGATCCACCCGAATATCGTATAGAATTCTGTTTTTACAATGAAACGCCGGCACTGCGCATGAGATCGCTTTTAACTATACGCCATCGTACCTGGATTGTCCTGCTGTTTACGGTTCTCGGGATTACCCTGCTGTTCGGGCTCTTTCCCAAGGAATATGATCTCCGCAATCACGCGCAATGGATGGACCGTGGTCCCGGTATAGCTTTTCAGAAGTACGGCATCGCCTATTCGGAGCCGATACCAATCGGTAAGGATACGGCCGCAGACTTTACCATCGAGATGGTGATTCGCCTGGAACCCGGCAATGGGAAAGGATTCCAGCATCTTCTGGTTTTCCATGACGGGACGGATAGCGCACAGATGATGCTGGGACAATGGCAGGACTCCCTGGTGTTCATGAAGGGGGACGATTATGCCAACAAACGGCGGGAAAAAAAGATGTGGCTGGATGCCGCCGGGCTGGTTGCGAAGGATCTGTTGCTGACGTTGACGTCGAATGCCGCCGCGACTATGATTTTCGTGAACGGGCAGCCGGTTAAGGTACAAAGGAATTGGAAGCCGGAGATGCCGTCGGGAGAAGGCGGAACCCGCCTGGTCCTGGGAAATTCCGTGTACGGGAAGCACCCCTGGACAGGGGCCGTGAAGGGACTGTCCGTCTACCGTATGGCTTTGACGGCGGAACAGATCGAGTTTCATTACAGAGAGTGGGTAACGCAGGGCGCGTATCGATTGCCGGACGGAGAGAAGCCCTGGTTGCTTTATACCTTTGATGCAAAAGGCCGAGAGATACCGGACCATGGACGAGGCGGAGTGAACTTGACCATACCGGAACGGGTCACCGTATTGAAGAAGAATTTTCTCAACAGCTCCTTTGATGAGCTGAAGTTCAGTGCCGGAGCTGCCGCAGATATCCTCGTCAACTGGATTGGATTCATTCCTTTCGGTTTTGTCTGCTCGGCCGTCCTCGCCAGGAGCCTGGGCCTGTCGCCGGCAATGGTGCTCCTGGCTGCCGTCGGCAGCGGTTTTCTTCTAAGCCTGGGGATTGAGATCGCACAGGCCTGGATTCCGTCGCGCAGCTCCGATCTCATCGATCTGCTTCTCAACACCGCCGGGACCTTTTGCGGAACCCTGCTCTGGGAATCCGTCAGGCGGAAACAGCGTACCCGACAGAATCGGGAAGATCCGCTGCCGTCTGCGTAACCGGAATCCTATCCTTCCTCAGGGGCGAAAGTGTCAAGGGGCGCTGGGACTCCCTTCTTGAAGAAATACCAGGGTTGGGTCCAGCGGATAGCGTCCGAAGCGTTCGCCGTAGATGGCCAGCCCACAGGGCAGGGCGGAGTCGACTTCCAGCCGGATCACCAGCTCTTTCGTCTCGGCCGCTTTCTTCCATGCCTCTTGGGGCAGGGCGGCCTGGAGGAGATAGCCGTAGGATCCCGCTTCGCGCAGCTTCTTGTCCTGCGGCTGTGCATGCCAGGAGAGGATGCCGCGATGGTCTGCCGGATCGTCAGGCAGGTCAAAGGTGCCTGCCACGGTCCCATTCACGCGTATCCGCACCTTGCTTGGAAAGGTAACGGTATCGGTCATCGGATAGGAGTTCGGCAGCCTGCCGGGATCGTGCGTGCCCCGGCCGAGCATAAAATCGCCGTCCGCGGCCTTGGCCCCTTCGCGGTCCTTGCCGAAAAGCTGCTTGGCGGATGCTTCCAGGAGGAGGGAGACGCCGGCCAATTTCCCGGCATCCATGCCTTCCGGCCAGGCGATACGGTATTCGAAGTAACCATGGCCCGTCCCGTTGACCTTGAGACCGTCGAGAACGTTCCACTGTTTCTGGGACCACTGCGCATCCTTGAAGCTGTTCGGCGCAAAACGCACCACGTAACGGTTG
This sequence comes from uncultured Acidobacteriota bacterium, assembly GCA_964617125.1. GTDB lineage: Bacteria > Acidobacteriota > UBA6911 > CAINFC01 > CAINFC01 > CAZTVS01. Next base: position 4,465 of record CAZTVS010000152.1, on the reverse strand, counting down.
CCGCCGATGCTTTCGGTGCGTGGTGTCGCACCGTCGCCGACCAGGAAGGTGGTGAAATTGCGCTGCAGGGTCACCCCGGCTTCGTTCTCCAGTGTCAGCGCCAGAACGGCCAGCGCCGGATGCGTCGGCATGGTCAGCCGGATCGGGGCCAGGTCTTTGGCCATCCAGGGCTCAACGGGTATCCGTTGTGACGAACTGCGGTAGGTTTCGCGTCGGCCAAGAGTGTCCCAGCCGTAGAGCTCGGAATGCAGGATGAGGGATTTGCCCGGCATCCGGTCCGTGAGGAAAGAGGCGAAGAGGGGCACCTCGACCGCCTCTCCAGGTTTGACGTCGCGGCAGAGCTTGTCGCCCGTAGAAAGGTAGAACGGGCTGTGCAGGTCGTTCAGGGTCATGCCCGGAACGAACGAATCCAGGCCGGTGATCTTGTCCGAGCGATCATAACGGTAATAGCCGTTCCACTCGTTGATGACATCATGGTGTTCGGTATAGAGCCAGCCGCCGATCTTCGGACGGCGGCGGAATTCGTTCATCATGATGTGGTAGTCGTACGTCCAGTCCACGTCTCCGGTGCTGCCTTCATAGCCCCATACGTTACCGCACTCGCTGTTGAACAACGGCTGACGGCCCTGCTTGCGGCCGCCGATGAAGTTCCAAGCCGAGCCTGGGTAGGTGTCGCGGACGATCTGGTCCAGGCGTTCACGCCACTTGTAACCGGGCAGGTAATCGTGCCAGGTGTTGAGGTCGGTCTCGGTATGATCGTAATTACAGGGGGAGTTGTCTTCGACGAGACGGGTCGGATCGAGCTGCTTGGCCAGGCGATACATGGAGATGACCCACTCCTGCGTTTCTGGGAGATAGGTACGCTTCTTTTCGCCCTCCTTGGTAAAAAGCCCCCAGGTCTCGTTGAAGGTGACCCAGCTGAAAATGGCGGGGTGGTTGAAATCCCGCGCCAGCATGCCCCGGAGCGCGAATTCGCTCTCCTTCCGTGCTTCAGGCGTGGGATTGCCCCAAGAATTGGGTACGTCGGCCATGATCAGCAGTCCCAACCGGTCGGCCCAGTAGAGCTTGCGCGGAACCTCCACCTTGATATGAATACGGTTGGCGTTCAGCCCGATCCGCTTGGAACGCAGGATCTCGTCGCGCATGAAGGCGTCGCTGGGAAAGGTGTAGAAGCCGTCGGGATGATAGGACTGGTCGAGGGTCATCTGCAGGTAGACCGGCTTATGGTTGAGTGCGACATAAGGCAAATCAGTACCGGGAAGGTTGACCACGCCGATCTTGCGCATGCCGAAATAGGTGCCGACGCGGTCCTCGGCGCCGGCCGCACTCAAGATCGCATCCACCTCATACAGGAAGGGATCGTCCAGAGACCATAGATGGGCGCCGGTTATGGGCACATCGAAACGGATTTCCTTTGTGCCGTTCGCTGCCGTCTGGCCGGTGTCCGGCAGTCCGCCGGTTTTGAAGTGTAAAGTCAGTTTCGTGCCCGATGGCGCCGGGTCGCTCAGAAGCACCTTTACGTTTACTTTGCCGGCATCGATGTCCGGCGTGTAATGGATCGATGTCATGCTTACGGCCGGCCGGGCTTCGAGGTAGATGGTTTGCCAGATTCCCTTGGCCTGACCGTAACCCTGCTTGCCTTCGAGCTTGAAATCGTGGGCGCTGTCGTCGACGCGCAGGACGATGGTCTGCTCCTGGCCCCAGCGAATGCCTGATGTCAGCTCGAACTCGAACGGGGTGTAGCCGCCCCGATGCGTGCCCAGGGCTCGGCCGCCGAACCAGCCTTTAGTCAGCCAGTCGCACGCACCTACGACCAGGAATACACGCTTCCCCTTCCATGCCTCGGGCACCTTGAGGGAACGCCGGTACCAGCCGATGTCCGCCTTATTTTCCAGACCGGAGAGCTTGGAGCCCCAGGGAAACGGCACGGTGATCCGATCGGGAAATTCCGTTTGGTCCGCGGCCCAGTTGGCGCCTTCGCCGAGATTTTCCTTGTCGAAGCGGAATTGCCAGGTTCCGTTCAGGTTCAGCCAGTCGGCACGTTCGAAGTCGGGCCGGGGATGTTCGGGCAAGGGGGTCATGGGAAGGTTGGGAGCCGCCGGTGCCGCAAGGCAGATCGCATTGGCGGCAGCCAGGATTACGAGCGTAACGGTCAGGATTTGTTTTAGCATGGGTCTCCAAGTATGCAAAAAATTTCGATATGTCGTTTCCACAGGCAACTATTTTATCTAATATCCAGTCAAAGAAGAAATTGGGAAAGGAGACCCGTCATGTTTCGGATGATTCTGTGGATGGTAATTTTTATACTCGTAGCTGCTGAAAACCCTTCGTGGGCGTATCAAGAAATTTCCCGTGAGGCCACTCCCGCTGCTGTGCCGGATAAGCGGGTGCCTTCGATCGACGATCTGATCAACCTGAAAAGCATCGGCGGAGTTTTGCTGTCTCCGGACGGACGTTTCGTTGCGTATAGCGTAAGCGAAACCGACTGGCAGAAGGATGCCTATATTACGCATATTTGGCTTATCCGAACCGCCGACGGGAAGGCGTTCCAGCTCACGCGCGGGGAAAAATCCATCAACAATGCCGCCTGGTCCCCCACCGGAGAATGGTTGGCCTTCACCAGCAACCGTGTCGGAGACAAGAGCCAGATCTTTCTCATCTCCCCGGAAGGCGGCGAGGCCGTGCAGTTGACGAAGGCGGAAAACGGTGTCGGAGGTATGACTTGGTCTCCCGACGGCAAGAGCATCGTTTTCACCTCCAGCGATGCCGACGAAAAGCAGATCAAGGCCCGCAAAGACCATCTGGGCGATTTCGAGGTGGTGCGCAGGGAGTATGCCCACATGCATCTTCGCCTGCTGAAGGTGGAAGATGCACGTAAAGCCCCGGTTGCCGGGGAAGCCTTGACTCAGGGGAAAGAGTTCAGCGTCGGATCGTTCTCTTGGTCTCCCGACGGGAAATGGCTGGCATTCAGCGCCACGAAAAATCCGGACCTCATCCAGGGGGGTACGTCCGACCTATACCTCTATGATTTTCAGGCGAAGTCGCAGAAAAAACTGGTCGATCAGCCCGGACCCGACAGCAATCCGCAATGGTCTCCCGACAGCAGGCAGATCGCCTTTTCCACAGCCATGGGGAATCCGAAATACTTTCACGCCAATTCGCGCCTGGCAGTGGTTTCCGTCGCGGGGGGAGCGCCACGTTCCCTGACCGAGGGATTCGACGAAAACCCGGGGCTGATCGAATGGAAGGAGGATGGGATCTATTTCTTCGGCCGGCAGAAAACCTCCTCCCACCTGTTTCGTGTCGATCCCGCGACGGGGAGAATCGAACGCCTGAGCCGGCCGGACAATCTGATGGCCGGCGGCGTTTCTCTGAGCCAAGACGGCAAACAGGTGGCCTTCACCGCTTACACTTCCACCACACTCGGGGAGGTCTTTCTCTCTTCGGTACAGAATTTTCAGCCACGCCGGTTGACCTCGATGACCGACCAGGTGGCCGGATACAAGTTGGCCATTCGGGAAGTCATTTCCTGGCAGAGCAAAGACGGGCTGACGATCGAAGGCATTCTGATCAAGCCCGCCGATTTCGATCCCTCGAAGAAGTATCCCCTGCTTTGCATCATACATGGCGGGCCGACAGGGATCGACCTGCCCGCCTTCTCCGACGCCCGCTATTATCCGGTGGATCTGTGGACAGCCAATGGAGCGCTGGTTCTGAAGGTCAATTATCGCGGCAGTGCCGGTTATGGTCAGGCCTTTCGCCAGAAGAACGTGGGCAATCTGGGAGTCGGGGATGCCTGGGACGTCCTCTCCGGCGTGGATTTTCTGATAGCCAAGGGCTGGGTCGATGCCAAGCGAATCGGCTGCATGGGTTGGAGCCAGGGCGGCTATATCTCGGCCTTTCTGACTACGTCGAGCGATCGATTCGCCGCCATCTCGGTCGGAGCGGGCATTTCCAACTGGGCGACCTATTACTACAATACCGATATCACTCCTTTCACCATTCAGTATTTGGGCGACGATCCGGCCGACGATCCGGCGATTTATGCCAAGACCTCACCCATGACCTATATCAGACAGGCCAAAACGCCGACCCTGATTCAACATGGCGAATTGGACCGGCGCGTGCCGATCCCCAATGCCTACGAACTACGACAGGGCTTGGAAGACCGCGACGTGAAGGTCGAGATGGTGGTTTACAAAGGGTACGGACATGGCATCACCAAACCGAAATCGATGCGGGCGGTGATGCAGCACAACCTGGACTGGTTCAATCATTACCTGTTTGGCGCCCCCCTGCCCGATTTCACCAAGCCGGACCTGCCCAAGAAAGAGGAAGAGAAAAAGCCGGCTGAACCGCAAAAGCAGTGAAGACGGGAAGCCAGAAGCCAGGAGTCAGAATCCAGAATTCAGAATTCAGAATATTGCGATCCGTGTCTCCTATGAAATATTTGGAGTGCGGCGGC
>CAZTVS010000151.1:0-11109 GCA_964617125.1 uncultured Acidobacteriota bacterium | reverse complement strand
GGATGCGCCGTGACGCTTTTTCTTCCGCCTCCGCCATGATACAAAACAGAAAAAATAGAATCGATATGCCGAATAACCAATGTTTTTTCATTCCGGACCCATCCATGACGGCCCGGTAAAAAGTCTTTGTTCCGTTTCTTTTTGAAAAAATCATGTTGATTCCATTTCTTTTGCCGGCGGGACGCCGGCGCTCCCAGGACTTTTTACCGGACCGTCATCCATAGTCATTTGCTGGTTTGTGAAAGAATTCCTAGGTTCCGGGGAGTAGCTTGGTCACTCCCGGGATGGCGACCGTATATTGCCCGTCCGGTCCGGGTTTGACGGGCGGATCGGTTTGCCAGTTGCATTGCCGGGGTTCAAAGGCAAAGTCGGAGTTGACCGCCTTCTTCCAGTTCAGCTGTCTGCCGGTATAGCATACGATCTGTCCCAGGACGGCGACCATGGTGCTGTTGGCCATATGATATCCACTGTTGATGGGCTTTCCGGAGCGGATGGCGGCAAACAGGGCCTTGTGTTCCTCTTTGTAGGGGCTGGGAAACGGCCCGGGATAATCCCAGTTCACGGCCCCCTCAATCTTATAATTGAGAAGAGAAGCCCTCCCCTTGGTCCCGAAGACGTAATCGGACACCGCCTCATGACAGCCTTTCTGCGTCCGGCAGAGGGCGTACAAACGGGCTCCATTGGCATATTCGTAGACCACCGAGTGATGATCGAACATATCGCCATACTGGGGACCAAAGGAGGCGGACCGCCCCGCCAGGCCGTGGGCTTTCAAGGGAGGCTCCTCGTGCATCGCCCAACAAGCCTTGTCAACGCTGTGAACCAGCGATTGGATGACATCGTCTCCCGACAACCAGGAGAAGTGATACCAGTTGCGGAACTGGTATTCGAGTTCGCTCCAGCCGGACTGACGCTCCACGATAACATAGGGCGCCCTGAGAAAGTTGACCTCCATGGCTACGATCTCGCCGATCGCCCCGTCATGGATGCGCTGCATGGTTTCGCGCACCCCGGGGTCATAACGGTTATGCAATCCGGAGAGCACGCACAGGTTCTTCGTTTTCGCCAGATCGCAGGCCTCCTGCGTGGCCCGAATGCCTACCGGATCGATCCCGTGGGGCTTTTCCACAAAGACATGCTTGCCGGCATCGACGGCGGCCCTCAGGTAGTAGGGATGGAATTTGGATGCACAGGCGATGAGCACCACATCGCTGGCATCGATGACCTGCCGGTAGGCCTCGAAACCCGTCAGCCGATGGTTGGCATCGACCTGGGCCCTTTCGCCATGTTTTTCCTTGATCTTGGCCAGAGAGGCCTCCACCTTGTCGGCGAAGAGATCGGCCATGGCCACCAGTCTGGTACCGGGATCGGCGTCCAGGGCATCGATCGCCGCCCCAGTCCCGCGTCCGCCGCATCCGATCAATCCGATCTTGATGGTATCGCTCCCGGCCGCCCAGGCGCTGCGACCGATCTCCAGTCCTGCCGCGGTCGCGGCTGCCCATCCGGCGGAGGCCCGCAAAAAGGTTCGACGATCTCCCGTCCTCACATCCGCAGACAGCTTGGTTTTCGACATATCCGTTTCCTTTCTTAGCTTTCCTTCCCGGGTAGATCCTGCAGCACCTGGCGCACCCATTGCAGCGAGCGCTCGATCATCGGACCGGCGTCTCCTTCGCACTCCAGGCTGACGACGCCTTCGTATCCGTTTTTCGCGAGCAATTGCAGGCACCGGACAATGTTTTCCGCATTCACCCCGTCTCCCAGGGCGCAATGGCTGACGGCAATACCGGTCTGCTGCCCCCGGGTTGCCGCTGCCAGAGAAGGAGAGACGTCCTTGATATGCACGTGACTGACTTTGGGGAGAAAACGGTGGAGAAAATCAGCCGGATCGTTTCCGGCTATGTAGGTATTGCCGGTATCGAAATTCAGCCGCAGGAGAGGACTGTCCGTGAAGGCCAGCATTTCTTCCAGAAAGTCCGGCTTGGTGGTGAAGTACCCGTGCGGTTCGATGTTGACGATGATTTGATGGGCCTCCGCCACCCGAATAATCTGACGATAGCTGCGGCGCATCGAATCCATGGCCTCCCGGTCGGACAGGCCTGCGGGAGCGTGCAACCCATCGGTGGTATCGACGCAGGGCGAACCGGCCTGCGCCGCCCAGGCGATCGCTTTCATCACATAGGGCACCCCTCGCAAAGGTCCCTCTTCCCCGCTAAGAGGAAAGGCGGCATCGACCTGAGAAAAGCGTACACCATGGTCGTCCATTTTCTGTTTCAGGAGGACCGGGTCCTGGTAAAGCGCGATATGAGGCTGGTAGCCGAGTCCGTGTATCCAGCTGACTCCGTCGATCAGTCCGCATTCGATGAAACCGATATGGTGTTCTTCCGCCCACTCCAGGCACCGATCGAAGGACCAGTAAGCCGAGTTGAACGCATCCGTGTGAAATCCGATCTTCATAGCAGCCTCTTCCTCAGCCGTTAGGGGATGAATGTCAGATGCGATGATTATGGTTGTTCAAGACAACGATGTCAACTATCTTACAAGGATAGTTGACGATTCTATTGATTGCAGCTATTTTATAATAAGTAACCTATAGGAGAATTGCAGCATGAAAGCGGAATGTGTAGTCGTTTCCAAAAGAGGGTATATTGTCCTCCCACTGCATTTGCGCAAGGAAATGAATCTTAAGATCGGAACGAAAATCCTGGTGAAAAAGGAGGAAAAACAGATTATTCTCCAGCCTGTTTCCTCCTTCACGGAAAGATTGTCAGGACTGACAGCGGGCAGTTTTGGGAAGGATGCCGCTCAGGTAAAGCGATATATCGACCGGGAAAGAGAAGATCGATGAACTCGATCACCACGACCACACTGATCAAGGCGGTATCAGGCAAGCACGTCTTGATTGATACGAATATCATTATCTATCTGACAGATGCCATTGAACCTTACTATTTACTATCCAAGTGTCTTTTTGAGGCCGTGGAAAGAGGGGAAGCCACCGGGGTGTTTTCCATTATTTCCATCGCAGAGACCATGCAAGGTCCTATCAGGAAAGGATTAAAACAGAAGGCCCTGGACGTGCAAAACTATCTCCTGAACTTCCCCAATACTACATGCCAGGAAATCACAACGAATGTCCTGCAACATTTAGGCGTAAGCCCCAGGATAGACTGGAACGGGTTAAGGACCGCAGACAGCCTCATCCTTGCCTCCGGCCTTTTCCATCATGTGGATCTGGTGATATCGAATGATCTTCATTTTAAAAAGTCTCTGCCCAAGGATTTTATCCTGACATTCGATAAGTAGCATTCGTACCCCATCCCGGAATTCCGGACCAATGTTACCGATCCCCTTCCGGCGCAGGGCCGGCGGCCCGTCCGTTACTTGTGCCGGTATTCTGACGCCAGATTCAGGAAGTACTGGTGGAAGCGCTCATCGCTCCCCAGTTCAGGGTGGAAGGAGGTGACCAGCAGGTTTTCCTGCCTGGCGGCAACGATTGTGCCGTCCGGGAGCCGGGCCAGAATCTCCACATTCGGTTGAACCGTCTCGATCAGCGGTGCGCGTATAAAAACGGCAGGAAAGGGCCTGCCGTTTTCACCGGGCAGGAGAGCGGATATCTTCAGTCCGATGGTAAAACTGTCTACCTGCCGTCCGAAGGCATTGCGCCGGACGGAGATATCCATCAAGCCCAACCAGGGCTTGTCGCTCTGCACCTGCCTGGACATGAGTATCATCCCGGCGCAGGTACCCCAGAGAGCTTTCCCCTGCATTGCCAGGGCGCGTATCGGTTCGATGAGTCCGTATGTAACCGCCAATTTCCCGATGGTGGTACTCTCGCCGCCCGGTAGAATGAGGCCATCGAGATGGACCAGGTCCCGCGGAAGCCGGACCTCCGTCGCTTCCGCGCCCAGGCGGCGAAGGATCTGTTCATGTTCGAGGAAGGCCCCCTGGAGAGCCAATACGCCGATTTTCATTCCTGGTAATTTCCTTTTTCTTAATCACCAGCCACGCTGGGCGATCAACTCCGCTTCGGGAATGGAGGAAATCTGCCTTCCGACCATAGGTTCTCCCAGGTTCTTGCTCACCTCGGCGATGATTTTCGGATCGCGAAAATGGGTGGTGGCCTCCACAATGGCCTTGGCACGCCGCGCCGGATCGCCGGATTTGAAGATCCCGCTGCCGACAAAAACCCCGTCGACACCAAGCTGCATCATCAGGGCCGCATCGGCAGGGGTGGCAATCCCACCCGCGGCGAAATTGACCACCGGCAAACGTCCCAGGCCGCGGGTTTCGACAACCAGTTCATAGGGCGCCCCGATCTCCTTGGCATACGCCATCAGTTCTTCCTCGGCCATGGTCTGCAGGCGGCGGATTTCCCCGAGAACGGCACGGCCGTGGCGGACGGCCTCGACAACATCTCCGGTTCCGGCTTCTCCCTTGGTGCGGATCATGGCGGCCCCTTCCCCGATACGGCGCAAGGCCTCCCCCAGATTGCGGCAGCCGCAGACAAAAGGGACCTTGAACGGGTGCTTGTTGATATGATGCGCCTCATCGGCCGGAGTCAACACCTCCGACTCGTCGATGTAATCCACACCGATCGCCTCCAGCACCTGGGCCTCGACGAAGTGTCCGATGCGGCACTTGGCCATCACCGGGATGCTGACGGCTTCCATAATCTGCAGGATCAGGGACGGATCGCTCATGCGCGCCACCCCGCCGGTGGCCCGTATATCGGCTGGGACCCGCTCCAGGGCCATCACGGCACAGGCGCCGGCTTCTTCGGCGATGCGGGCGTGGTCAGGCGTAACCACATCCATGATCACTCCACCCTTGAGCATCTGTGCCAGGCCACGTTTGACTCCTACCGTACCAACTTCTTTTTCCATGTCTCTACCTCTTACTATGGTTTCTGCAAAAGAAACGAATCGAGCCAAAAGGCATCGTTATCGATAAAATGAAAACCTAATTGTAAAGAGGAAATGGCCTGATTTGTAGGTCCAATTCATATAAATATCGATACATCCAATTGACCTTAACTTGAAATATAATCTGGATTGGATCTATAGTATGAGATATTTTCAATACTCCAGTGATTTTTATAAAGACCACAGCTAAAAGGAGATCATTGTGCGAATCCCATTGGAGCGTAAGAGTGCCGATCCCCTGTATCGGCAGATCGGGTCCTACTTGCGCCGGGGTATAGTGTCCGGTAGCCTGGCCCCGGAGACACGATTGCCGGCCACACGCCGGCTGGCCCAGACACTGGGCGTCAACCGTATCACGGTGGAAACCGCCTATGCGGAGCTGGAGGCGGAAGGCCTGATATGCACTCGAGTGGGGAGCGGCACCTATGTCCTGGCGCCCGGTGTTCCCCCGCCGATCCCCAGGCTAACTTGCGAGACGGAGTGGCCACTCTGGCAGCAGGATCTGCAGAACCGACAGAGACCTTCGGGCCTACGGCCTGAGGAAATTCTGCAGGCTGCGGGAAATCCGCATCCCATTTCTTTTGCCGGAGGTATCGGCGATTGTCATCTTTACCCCGCCAGGGATTTCCGCAAGGTCATGCAGGCGGTTTTACGGCGGGACGGCATCGAAGCTCTGCAATACGGGGAACTCGGCGGATATGCACCCTTGCGCCGAACCATCGCTCATGTACTGGCCAGCCAGGGCATACAGGTCTTTGCCGAGAACGTTCTGATCACCGCCGGATCGCAACAGGCCCTGGCCCTGATCTCCCAGGTCCTGTTAAAGGCGGGCGATGTCGTGCTGGTGGAAAGTCCAACCTACAGCACCGCCTTGGAACTCTTCCGTGCCCTGCAACTCAAAATCGTCGGTATCCCGATGGATGAAAACGGCATGCAGGTGGAAAAGCTGGAAGATCTTCTCCGGCTCCATCATCCCAAACTGATCTATACCATTCCCAATTTTCATAATCCGACGGGGACCTGTTTGAGCGGACAGCGTCGACGCTCCCTGATCACCCTGGTCGACCGCTACAACGTGCCGGTTCTGGAAGACGATTTTGTCGGGGATTTGCGTTATGAGGGGCGGGCCCAACCGGCCCTCAAGGCACTGGATCCCGGCGGCCGGGTGATCTATACCAGCACTTTTTCCAAAATGCTGATGCCCGGGCTGCGAGTGGGATTCGTCGTTGCCGAGGGGCCTTTTTCCGAAGCGCTGGTGAATTTCAAGCGGGTCAACGATCTGGCGACGTCCAATCTGATTCAGCATGCCCTGGAAGCCTATGTCACGGTCGGACGCTACCAGGCTCACCTGCGCCATTCCTGCCGGCTGTACCACAAACGTCGCGATGCCATGCTCCAGGCCATCAAACTCCATTTGCCTGCCGGATTTCAGGTCATCCCGCCGCAGGGAGGACTGTTCCTTTGGCTGCGGATGCCGCCCGGCTTCTCTTTGGAAAGGCTGCTGCCCCTGGCTTGCAGGGAGGGTGTGAATTTTATGCCCGGCAGCTGCTTTTTCGCGGATGGGAGGGGAGGAGAAGATTGTCTGCGCCTCAATTTTGTCGTTCACCCCCCGGAAGAGATCGAGGAAGGAATGAAACGGCTGGGAAAAGCCATGCGCCTGCTCTCCGGAGAATAGGAAAATAACCAAGGCGGATTCGAACGAGATACGGCGACTCTCCGACCGAAAGTCGTAATCAGATCCTCCGGCATGGAAAGTCCAGAGCTGGAGGCTCTTCCCAATGCCATCATTCTTCTTTTTCTTTGGGGAAAAGTAACGCCGAACCGCTCAGGATCAGCGGCAGACAGGAGAAGGTAAACATCATCAATGCGCCATAGAACGACTTCTGCATCCACACCCAGGTAAAACCGGCAGCCAGCCCCAGCGCAATCAGCAGGACGCCGCAGACCCGCGGCCATCTCGGCACCGCAAACGCCAGGGCGATAAGGACCAGAAACGGCACGATTTCCACCAATATCATGATAGAGGTATCGTGGGAGAGTACGGCAAAGATCAGCCACATGCCAGCAAAAATTAGGGTGATACAGCGCGCCGCCTGCACCGGATCCAGATTCTGCAGGAGGCTGATGAACAGCTTGACCGCCAGGGGGATGATCAGCAGCGCCAGCAAGGCATCTCCCGGCGGCTGATTATGGCTCAGATAATCCTTGATGATAACGGTCAACAGCAGGGCCAGATAGGCGTAAAGTGCCATACTGCCGGAAAAATGGCTGATCTGCAGCTGCCGCTCATCCACATCGCGGCGAGGAAGAAACTCCCGGACAAAAGGTATTCCCAGCAAAACGACCGCTGCCAGAATCTGCAGCGGCAAAGGCAGCGCACGGGAAAAACCGAGCATGATGACGACGATGATGGCCAACAAATAAGCGATCCGCAGCCAGTTGGTCAGATTCTTCATGATGTCTCCCAATCCGCTTTCTCCAGGATGAAAATCTCTTCCGGTCTGGCCTTTACGACCTGGGCCAGCTTCAAGGCCAGGCGGACCGAAGGATTGAACGATCCTTTTTCGATCGCCAGGATGGTTTGCCGGCTGACCTGCACCCGGTCGGCCAGTTCCTGCTGGGTCAACTCTCCGGCGAGAAACCGATATTTCCTCAGATGGTTGATCATAGTGAGCCGTTCGTTCTTGCGTTAATTGGACGTTACATATTGTAATGTTTTATTTATTTTTTGTCAACTATTATTAACATTTTGATAACTACAAGTTTCCCAGGAGTCCCAGATTTGCCGCTTAACATACCGCACGGCGGTATGGCAGATCCAGACTTGATAAAGTCGCAAAAAATCAGGAGGTTTGTAGTTCCGCGTTTACGCGGCACAAACTCAAAAAAAAAACATTCCGGTTACGGCGGCAACGCCTATAAGGCGGAACAAACACATTCCGTTTTTCTATCAGTATCGATATTCGGGCGTTTCTTACCTGAATCCAAAAATTTTTTAAGGGCACGGCACGCCGTGCCCTTACGACTGCTGATAATATTTTCTATGATACGATTTTTTTTGCGAGGCCATCAGACTTGACGGATTCTTGGATGGGCGGTTTTTTCTGTTGACATTCTACAGGAGCGATGGTAGGCTTATGTAGATATTCTACAGGAGCGAAGATGGACACTGCCAAATCGGAGGTCCTGCAGGGGACCCTGGACCTGATGGTACTGAAGACCCTGGACACGCTTGGAGCCATGCACGGATACGGCATCGCCCAGCGCATACGGCAGGTCTCGGAAGAAGCCCTCTACCTCAACCAGGGAACCTTGTATCCGGCGCTGTTGCGCCTGGAACAGCGCGGATGGATACGCGCCCAGTGGGGCGTTTCCGAGAACAATCGCAAGGCGAAGTACTATTCTCTGACCCCCGCCGGACGCCGCCGGCTGCATCGGGAAACGGAAGACTGGCTGCGCATGTCGTCCATCATACGGCGACTGCTGGAAGCCACCGAATAGAGACCTGCCATGGACGGACTGCACACCATCTGCCGGCGGTTCTGTTCCCTGTTTCACCGCCGCCGCCTGGACGAGGAACTCCAGGAGGAGATACGTTACCACCTGGACGCCATGACTCAGGAGAACATCCTGCGGGGCATGAATCCGGCAAGCGCCCGGGCAGAGGCCCGGCGCCAGTTTGGCGGCGTCAGCCAGACTATGGAATCCTACCGCGATCGCCGGGGACTTCCTATCCTTGAGGAGACGCTCAAGGATACCCGCTACGCCCTGCGGGTTCTATGGCATAACCCCACGGCTACCGTCGTTGCCGTCTTGGCCCTGGCGCTGGGCATCGGTGCGGTCAGCTGCATCTTCACCTGGGTGAATGCCGTCATCCGCAAGCCCTTCCCCTTCGAGGAGCTCGACCGTCTGGTAAGAGTGTGGGATACGGATTTGAAACACGGCCGGGGACACAGCATGGTCTCGGCGCCGGATTTTCGCGACTGGAAGGGGCAGTGCAAAACGCTGCAGCATATGTCCGCCTTCCAGTACCGGGCGGTCAACCTGACCGGGGTGGAGGACCCGGAAAGGCTGCAGGGTTACGCGGTGTCGGCCTCGTTTTTTACGGCCCTGGGCATGCCGCCTCTGCTCGGCCGCACCTTTACCGCACAGGAAGAAGAAGCGGGCAACGACCATACGGTACTTTTGAATTATGGCTTATGGCAGCACCGCTTTGCCGCCGACCCCCAGATCGTCGGCAAACAACTCGCGCTGAACGGGCACAGCTATACGGTGGCCGGGGTCATGCCGGCCGATTTCGATTATCCGGTGGGGACGGACTTGTGGGTGCCGCTTACATTCCGAACGGACCAGCCCGGCGACCGCAATGGCCGTTCCCTTTTCGTATTGGCCCGACTGCAGAACGGGAGCGGTCTCGATCAGGCCGAGGCGGAAATGAAAACCATCGCCGGACGGCTATCCGCTCAATATCCCCAAACCAACGAAGGACACGGCGTCCGCGTGCATCGGCTGACCGACAGGATTGGAGATACCGCCAAGCGTTTTATCGCCATACTCATGCTGGCTGCCGCTTTCGTGCTGCTGCTGGCCTGTGCCAATGTGGCCAATATCCAGCTGGCCCAGATCACATCCCGAGAGAGGGAGATGGCGTTGCGCACCGCCCTGGGAGCCCGCCCCTGGCGCATCGCCCGGCAATTGCTGGCGGAAAATATCGTCCTGGCGGCGATAGGAGGGATTTTCGGACTGCTGCTGGCTCTATGGGGTCTCGATCTGGCAAAGGCGAGCATACCCGCGCAGGCTTATCGATGGATAGCGGGTCTGCGGAACATGAAAATCGATCTCGTAGTTCTCGGTTTCACCGCCGCGGCCACCCTGGCGACCGGTATCTTCTTCGGAACGGCACCGGCGCTGTATGCCCTGCGCCGGACCAATCTCAACGAGTCACTGAAGGAAGGGAATCGCAATGGCGGAGCGAGAGAGGCCCCGCGCCTGGTGCACAACGGCCTGATTGTCGCCGAGGTCGCACTGGCCATGGTTCTCCTGGTATCGGCCGGTTTGATGGTCAGGACCTTTCAACGCCTGATGACTTTCGACATCGGCATCCGCCCCGAGAACCTGCTGACGATGCAGATATCGCTTCCACCTGACAGATATGGAGAGGCCGCCCTCAGCCGGGCTTTCTACGAGGATGCCATCGCACAGTTGCAGCGATTGCCCGAGGTGGAGGCGGTGGGTGCGGCCAACAGCCGGTCCTCGGTGGTGGCCAAAGATTTCCGGGTAGAGGGGCAGCCGGTACGTCTTCCCGGTGAAGAAGTACCATGTCTGCAGTTCATCAGCGGCAATTACTTTACCGCCATGGGAATTCCCCTGCATCGCGGACGTGCGCCGACGGCTCAGGAGAGCGGTGCCCGGCCCGCAGGGGTTGTGGTCATCAGCGAAAGTGTCGCCCGTCGATTCTGGCATCCGTCGGACCAGGCGATCGGATCGATGATCCATATCGACGGCTATGACTTCCCACCGATGACAGTGATCGGAGTTGCAGGTGATGTAAAGGATTGGTTTACCGGCGAGGCTGAGGAGACTGTCTACCTGGCCAACGCCCATATGCCTCAGTGGTCCATGGGATTGATGGTCCGGACCAGGATCGATCCCCTGAAGGTGATTCCGGCGGCCCGCCGGCAGATAAAAAACGTGGACCGCAACCAGCCCGTGCACGATATCAAGAGTATGGAACAGATTCTCGACGAACAGACCGCGGGGGTTCGCCTTTCCGCCGCCACCATGAGCGTTTTCGCCGTCATTGCTATGTTTCTGGCCGTCAGCGGCATCTATGGCATCGTGGCCTATTCCGTTGCCCGGCGCACGCAGGAGATCGGCGTCCGTATGGCGTTGGGCGCCGGGCCGGGAAACGTATTGTCCCTAATGATAGGCCGGTCTTTACGCTTGACTGCGGCGGGGCTTATCATTGGCTTGCCGGCAGCCTATCTGGCAACGCGTCTGATGTCGGGCATGCTCTATGGTGTAATCGCCCCGGATCTCTTCCTCTTCGCCCTTCTGGCGATGGTCCTGGCAGCCGGGGCGCTGGTGGCCGGATATATTCCGGCCCGTCGTGCCACCCGTATCGATCCGATCGTGGCCCTGCGCTGCGATTAGCGCCACGGCCATTCATGACGAAGCGGTAAAAAGT
>CAZTVS010000150.1:4288-11262 GCA_964617125.1 uncultured Acidobacteriota bacterium | reverse complement strand
GCAGAAGGTGCGCGGCCTGCTGCTTGCCGAAAAAGCCGAGTAGCATGGATGATCCGGGGAAAAGCCCTGGAAGCGCCGGCATCCCCTTTCGAATCCACATGGAATAAGCACGATTTTTTTGCGATGACATCACGGAGGATGACGTCGCAAAAAATCAGGAGGTTCGTAGTTCCGCGTTTACGCGGCATCCCATGGATCCTTGAATGTCTGTATCTACACGGCTGCGCCTGAAGGCGGAACAAGCACGATCTGCTTTTCAATCCGTAACGATTTTCTTACTATCTCATCAGGCAGAATCGACAGCTAACTTTTTTTGCGAATCCGTGTCTAATGTAGGTGATGGATACAAACGACACAGTTCTGGTGGCTGAGGCAAAAAAAGGCAACCACGATTCCTTCCGACGGCTGGTGGACCGGCACAGCCTTGCCATCTTCCGTGTTGCGTATCGCATCTGCGGCAACGAACAGGATGCCGAGGATATCGTACAGGAAACTTTCGTGAAAGCCTATCGGAACTTGCCTGGATTTGATCATCGATCGGCCTTCTCTACCTGGCTCTACCGCATTGCCGTAAACAATGCGATCGATTGGACCCATAAGCATCCGCCATGGGAAACGCTCCAGGAAGAGATGCCGGCCGGTAAAGGGAATAACCCTGCCGGATTTACCCTCCCCGATGGAAACGAGAACCAGATTCACCTTCGCTTGGATGTTCAGTCACAGGTCAAAGCCGCCTTTGGTGTCTTAACACCCATGGAACGGGCGGCTTTTATCCTCAGGCATTTTGAAGAGAAGCCGATCGAAGAGGTTGCCGATGTTTTAGGATTGCATAATGGAGCCGCCAAAAACAGCATTTTTAGGGCGGTACGGAAAATGCGGCGCATATTGGCGCCCTTCGCAGGCAGGGCATTATGAAACATCTGACGGAAGAACAGTTCATTCTATACCACTACAGGGAAGGGAAAGATCTTGATGATTATGCCCGTCATTTGACGGAATGCGCCTCGTGTCGAGCCGCCTATGGGGATCTGACAAGCGTTCTGGACTCTCTGCAGCGATGGCCCATTCCGGAAAGATCGGACCAGTACGGGGAACAGGTATGGTGCCGTATTCAACACCGCCTCCAACCATCTGCCGAGGCGGCCCCCCGCTTCCGGCTGTTTTGGCCGGTCCCTCGCTGGGCCATGGCGATGTCGATGCTCCTCCTGCTGGCTGGCGCCTTTTTCCTGGGGTATTACTGGCCGTATGGCAAAAATGAGAAATCCGGTCCTTCGCTTCTGACGGACTCTGGACAACGCATCCTACAGGTTTCGCTGCTGGAACATCTGGACCGTTCCCAGCGGGTTTTACAGGAGCTGGCTCATCAACGGGGAAACGGTTCCATCAATATCCTCACAGAGCAGGACTCCATTCGCGACCTTCTGGCGGAGAATCGACTCTATCGGCAGGTTTCGTCCCGGTCCGGGCAGGCCGGCTTGACGGACCTTCTGGATGAATTGGAATATCTTTTTCTTCAGCTTTCCCATCGACCGGCCATCCTCTCTTCCACGGAATTGCTGGAGATGCAAAAACGCCTGGAATCGGCGGGAATTCTTTTCAAATTACACATCATGCGCTCCCGTCTGCACGAGCAGGAAGACATACGGATACGGGATCTGTCCCGGAGAGCATCTTAGGAGGAAAGAAATATGTATGGAATATATCGAAGTTTGAGTTGTATCGGACTTGTTCTTGCGGCATTGCTGTTGCCGATAGAGATATCCTCTGTGGCCGCCGGATCGGGCGGTTTCCTTCTTCCCGGTCTTTCCGGGGAAGAAACCAGGGCATGGGCACAAGCGGAAAAACAAGACGGTAAGCCGGACGCCTATGATCGGGCGGTTCAGGCCATGGATGATCGTTCCTGGGACCAGGCGATCGAACTCTTCGCTGAGGCCATCCGGCGAAAAGACCAGCGCACAGATGGAGCGATGTATTGGCAGGCCTACTGCCAAAACAAGATGGGCCGGCGTCTGGAGGCGCTTTCCATCCTGAAGACCCTGTTTACCAACTATCCGGACAGTAAATGGACAAGGGATGCCAAAGCGCTGGAAGCGGAGATGCGGCAGTCCACAGGACAGAATCCGCTCCCCGAGGGAGAATCGGATGAAGATCTGAAGCTGATGGCCGTCAATAGCCTGCTCATGTCGGACCCGGAGCGTGCCGTTCCCATGCTGGAAAAGGTGCTGCGATCGAATCAGCCGACCAAGATCAAGGAGCGGGCCCTGTTCGTCCTGGCCCAAAGCGGATCGGAAAGAGCGAAGCAGTTACTTGTGCGCATTGCCCAGGGCAATGAAAGTCCGGAACTGCAGACGAAAGCCATACAGAACCTGGGTCTTTTCGGGACCACGGAAAATCGCGAATTGTTGTCCCGGATCTACACCTCCACAGCCGATGCCAAAATCAAGCGTACCATTCTGCGCAGCTACATGACCTCGGGAGATCGTACCCGCCTGGTGGCCCTGGCGGAAACGGAAAAGGATATGGAATTACGCCGCGAAGCGATACGGCAACTGGGTGTAATGAACCTGCGGGAGGACCTGCGGCGGCTCTACCAGGCAGAAATCGCGTTGGAGGCGAGAGAAGAGATCCTTCGCGCCCTGTTTATCGCCGGCGATACGGAAACGATGGCGCAAGTGGCTCGAACGGAAAAGGATGTCAGGCTGCGCCGCACGGCCATCAGGCATCTAGGGTTGTCCCGGGCCGATAAAAACAGTGAATTGCTGATGTCCCTTTACCAGAACGAAAAAGAACCTGAAATTCGCCAGTCGGCCATCGAAGGGCTCTTCCTTCAGGGCAATGCCAAGGCTTTGATTGAGTTGGCAAGAAAAGAAGCCAATCCGGAAATGAAGAAAAAAATCCTGGGTCGTTTATCTCTGATGCGTTCACCGGAAGCCACCGCTTATTTCACCGAAATTCTGGAAAAGTGATCCCTAAGAGGCGGGGACAACGACTATCCATGGGCGCCATCGCAAAATCCTTTTTGGAGGCAGATAGAGTATGAATGTATGGAAAATGATGCTGATTCTAATGGCGGTTCTGATTCTGATGCTGGTCGAAGTGGCCGGGGAAGAAAATCCTCCGATTCTGAATGCCCAACGGAAAACCGTTCAAGTAAAAACGGGCCTGGGACCGGAAATCCGCGCCATCGCCGCCGGGCAGGCGGGACCGCTCTGGATCGGCTATGCGGTGCCCGCTGTGAAAGGGAAGCATACCTTTTGCTGCTTTTCTTCCGCCGCATGCGATCGATGTTTTCTGGAAGGTGAAAAAGACGAACCGAGCTATCGCCAGACTTCCGAGACGGTGAAGCTGGAATCCACGGAAAATCTGATCGTGCTGTTTCGGGTGGTGCAGGGGGAGATTCTGAAGATACGGGTCTTTTCCATGGATTGCCGGCTCGATGCCGGCGGCCTTCCCTTTTACTGGCTCAGCGGCATTCGCCCTGCGGAAAGCATAGCGTTTTTGGAGGCCTTTCCGGCCAAGGGTGGTTTCAGGGATTCGGAAGAAGATGCGCCGGCCAAAGGCGCCGTGATGGCCATTGCCCATCACGGTGATACGGCAGCCGATCAAGCCCTGGCACGACTGGCCGGTGCAGACCGTCCGCAATGGTTACGGGAACAGGCGATCTTCTGGACGGGGGTGTCCCGGAGGCATAGCGGATACGTTTTTTTGCGTGATCTCCTGCAGAAGGACCCCGATAGCAAGATCCGGGAAAAGACGGTATTCGCGTTGTCTTTAAACAAGGATCCGGAGGCTGTTTCCGTCATCGTTGACACGGCGCGGAAGGATCCCAGCCCCAAGGTGCGGGGACAGGCCCTCTTCTGGCTTGCTCAAAAAGCGGGAAAAAAGGCGGAAGCGGCCATCACCGAGGCGATCGAGAACGATCCGGAGACAGAGGTGAAGAAGAAAGCCGTTTTTGCCCTGAGCCAGCTTCCCGACGGAGAGGGTGTGACCCGTCTGCTGGAAGTCGTCCGTACCAATAAGAATCCGGCAGTCCGCAAACAGGCTCTTTTCTGGCTGGGGCAATCCAAAGATCCGCGAGCCCTGGATCTCTTCGAAAAGATCCTCCTGCCGTAGGTGTGTTTCCGGCCTGTAACATTTCATCCCTGTTCCTGCCCATAGCAATCCTGACATCCCGGAATCGTCTCCGATCCCGGGATGCAGCGACCAAAATAGGGGTTGACCCCGTCGCCGCAAGCCGATATATTTCCTTTCTGCCGGGTATTGCCGGTTCCTAATAGAATCCGTTTCCTGGGACTGAAACAGCTCCGGGTTTTCATCGAGGAAAGAACATCATGCAGCCAGCACATGCAGCAAAAATCATTCGATTCGTGTTCCTGATCCTATTCTCCCTGCCGGTCTGGGCAGACTATTCCACGCTTCCGCAACTGCCCAACGGCGGACGCATACGCAGCTCCAATTTATATTATCACCTGACTCCTCGCATCGCTCCTGCAGATGCAAGGACCACGATCGTCATACAGCCGTTGTTTGATCATGTACGGTTTCGGCCGGAATGCAAATACGAGCTGACGTACACGGCCCTGGACCAGGTCTATACCGCCGAATCCCCGCTGCACGGCAAGCCCCAGCCGGTCCAGCCCGAGGGCAACCGCCTGACGCTCAACTACTTTCTGGCCGGCGAACAGGAACATATGCTCTTTCTGGAAGAGATCAACGGGGAAAAGCGCCGGGCGATCGGGGAGTTCCACCTCTATTCACTGAAGGCCGATCTGCTGACGCTGCGTCCGCTCAAGGGTGATTTCCACATGCACAGCAATCTATCCGACGGGGTTGAATCCCCAGCCTATGTCGCCGCAGCCTGCCGGCGTGCGGGACTGGACTGGATGGCCCTTTCCGACCACCGCCGCTACGCACCCTCCATCGACGCGCAAAAAGCGTTCGCGGGGCTGCCCGTCGACCTGCGCATCTACCCCGGAGAGGAGGTACACTCCCCCGATAATCCGGTGCATGTCATTGCCTTCGGTCATACCTCCGGGATAGGAGAACTCTATCTGGGCGAAGCCGAGGCCCAGTGCCGCTCGGAAGTGGCCGAACGGATGAAGAAACTTCAGGCGCTGCTGCCGGGGGTCGATGCTTTCCACTATGCTTCCAATCAATGGGTCACGGAGAAGATCCATCAGCGGGGCGGATTGGCCATGCTTTGCCATCCTTACTGGGTGACCAAAAAAGCGCATAACATATCCGAACCTCTTTTGCAGGCCTTGCTTCAAAGCGGATCCTTCGATCTGCTGGAGGTAATCAGCGGCGCTTCTTCCGCGGAAGCGAACGAGTACGATGAAAACATGCTGCAGATCGTCCGCTATGCCGAGGATCGGGCCAACGGATTGAAGATCCCGGCCGCAGGCATCTCCGATGCCCATGGTGCGGAGCGTAGCGAGATGTTCGGACGATTTTATACCGTGGCCTTTTCCCCGACCGCCGATCTGGCGGATTTGCAGAAGGCCATGAAGTCGGGCATGTGCACGGCCGTAGAACATATGGCCGGCGAACGTCCTCTGGTGGTCGGTTCTTTCCGCCTGGCCAAATACACGCTCTTCCTGTTACGCGAGATCTTTCCCCAGCATGATGAACTTTGCCTGGAGGAGGGCCGCCTCATGATCCGCCACAGCGCCGGCGATACCGATGCGGTGGAACGCCTGCGCTCCTGCCGGGGACAGGTGAAGGCCCTCTACGACAGGTACTGGGCCTCCGGCAAATAACCGGGATGTCCCGGGAAACATGGATCACCGGGCGACTCTATGGCATAATGACCGAGGTTTTGAAGCCAAAGCCTCGGTTCCATCTTGCGGTTCCATATGCTTCTACCATTGCCATGAAAACGAAATACATCCTTCTGGTTTTTTGTACCTTATTATCGGCTTGTGCCCAAAGGCATTGGGAAATCGTCGCCGTCGGGAATCCGCCTTTTCGACCCAATACCGTATTTCAATCCTGCGAAGATCTGACCTCTCCGAAGTTCGGTCATCTGATCGAAAAATACCGGCTGGAGGCCGTGGTCTCCGGCGAAACGGACGAGTTCAAAAGGATCCTGTTGCTCCGCCACTGGATCAAAGCGACGATTAAGATCGAGGATTACGCCGCTTCCTATCCCGGAGAAGGGGATGTTGAAGCGATCCTGGACAATGCCCGCAAAGGCCAGGGCTATCATTGCGGGCATTTCATGAGCGTACAAAATGCCGTCATGAACGCCTTCGGCTATGTTACCAGGACCTTGGGCGCGGGTCCGGGGATACAGGGCGGCCCGGACGGACATCACGGAATCAACGAAATCTGGCTCAACCGATACCAAAAATGGTTTTTATCGGATGCCAAGTACGATCACCATTTCGAAAAGAACGGGATTCCCCTGTCTGCATTGGAAATTCGGGAGGAGTTCCTGAAGAACAAGGCGGCGGATATCGTCAAGGTGAAAGGCCCCGATCGCATCCCTTTCGATGTCGATCCGGAAACGGGCCATAGCAAAGAGAAAAACGCCCAGACGTATACCTGGATTGAATGGCATGGATACAACGATATGTTTACCGCCTGGCCCCATCACCGCGAGCTGTTGATCCTGTACGAAGACGATTATTCCCGCACTCATACCTGGATTTGGGGCGGGAAACCGCACTGGGCCTATGCGCAACCGCAATATTGGAAATGGGTGCAGGATAGGAATGAAATTTACTGGACCCCCAATACGGTTGACTCGCAAACGACGATCGAGGGAAAGGTGCTGCATGTCCGGCTGCAATCGGCAACCCCGAATCGGAAGGAATATCAGCGAAAAGACTTTTCCACCGGAGCATGGATCCGGGTCGAGGAGCAATTCACTCTGCCGTTGAAAAAAGAGAGGCAGGAACTCTCCTTAAGGGCTATCAACCTCGCCGGTGTCGCCGGTCCCATCCACAGGATTCTGATCGAAAGCAGATGAG
>CAZTVS010000150.1:0-4188 GCA_964617125.1 uncultured Acidobacteriota bacterium | reverse complement strand
AGACATCCGAAGGAGGTGCC
The DNA here is from genome assembly GCA_964617125.1 of uncultured Acidobacteriota bacterium. Classification (GTDB taxonomy): domain Bacteria; phylum Acidobacteriota; class UBA6911; order CAINFC01; family CAINFC01; genus CAZTVS01. The sequence continues at coordinate 4,168 of CAZTVS010000150.1, read as the reverse complement.
AATGGAAACCCGAACGACTGTTTACAAGCTTGGTTTTTGGTCTGCTGTCCTCGCATCGGTCTTTAGTGTTGCCTACATCATCGGACAATTTGCGGAATGGTTCGGTCTCATGGGGTCGGGCGGCGGTCCGGAGAACGACAGTACCTGGATTGGCCTTGTGGTTCTTCTTATTCCTTCTCTGTTTCTTGGGATCTCCTTTGTGGTCATGATGGTAAGCGTCCACCACCAGGCACCCACGGATAGAAGAATCTGGAGTCAACTGGGACTCACGTTTGCGATTATGTATGGCACTCTGATCTGTATGAACTATTTCGTCCAGCTGACTCTTGTTGCCCCGGCCCTTTATCGGGGCCATGTCAGCGAAAGTGTCAGGCCTTTTCTGTTCAATGTCTTTAACTCATTTACGTATTCGGTTGACCTCCTTGGATACAGCTTTATGAGTTTGTCCACCCTTTTTGCCGCGTTCGTCTTCATGGGACCGGGATTGGAAAAGACGGTCCGATGGTTTTTCATAGCCAACGGCCTCATCATGCCTTTTATCGCGCTGCAAACGTTTTATCATCCTTTGATTTGGGTTGCTTCTCTGTGGGCCGTCACGTTTCCAGGCGCGACGATTTCTCTTGCCTTGCTGTTTCGGAAGAAGCTCTAGGGAATGAACCGGCGGGATGGGTCCGATCTCCAGAAGGGATCGATGTCGGAAGAATCCCTGAAAAACTAATCCTGCGATAGGATGCAGATTCCCTGACGATCGAGGTGGTCGCGGAATTGCGGCATTGCCGCCTCGCTGCAGTGTACCAAAACCGGCTGCTTATAGCCTGCCAGATCGCTCTCGATCCACACCCACAGGCCGATCCGTGGGTTCGGATGGCCCGCCCGGCCGCTGAACCGGATCCGATGCGAACCGCCCGGGACGCTGCCTATATACCAACGCCACTCGCTTTCGAAGGGGCGCAGGTCTCCGGTCCAATGGTAGAATCCGATATGTTCCTCGGAACCCCTCTCTTCCAGGCTCATCGAACCGTCATCCACCCATCCGCGACAGCGGCTCGGACGAGGTTCCCTCCCCGGGAACTCGACCAATAGCAATACTGTGGCGGAGATGGTCGCCTCCGACGGAATCGACACGGAGCACTCCAGTTCGAATTCCACGGTAGGGATTTTTTTCCATTGCACACTCTTCCATTCTGTCTGCTTCCACCCGGCGACCGTTTCCTGGTGGAAAGCTTCCGGATAGCGGAATGGAAACAGCGCAACGGTCCTCGGTTTGGCTGCCAGCCATTCGTTCTCCGGAACGGGGCGGACGGTGCGGGACTTCAACTCCCCGGTAAGAGGATGCTGTTTCCTGGAGGGGACCGAGATGCGTCGTTCGTCTCGGCCGGGTCCCAACAGCCGTATCGTCTCGACTCCCGCGTCGGGCACAACCGACATGGTCTCGTCGGTCTCGCGGTACCATCGTGCCCCGACGGCAACCGGCTCCTTCAACTGGGCACGCGGGACAATCTCCAGAAACAGCAGTTCCCAGGGTGCAAGCCGGAGAGACACTTGCGATCGTCCCGTGAGTCCGGTGGCGATTCCCCGCCGGTAGGGATACTGCGTACAGCAGACGGCATCCTCCAGTTCTGTGGGCGCTCCAACACGGGCCAGGTCGACGGTAAAATCTTTGCTTTCGTTCGAAGGATTGCGCAGGGCCAGAATGCCGCGCACTCCGAGCCAATGGGCATAGAGATAGGGCTCGCCCGATTCCACGCGGGAGGGAACTACCATGGTTTGGCGGAGAATATCGGTGTTGCGGCGTGCCCAGCGCAACAGTCCCGCATACACGCGCCAGTCTTCGTCGTTCATCAATTTCGGATTCAGGTAGGTGGATAGGAAAAAGCGTCCGCGTCCCACCGCCATCGCCGCGTGGTTAGGGAAACCTTCCCGTTCGTCCACATGGATGATGTCGAAATAGTGCAGGGCATTCTGGGGCAGCCAAACCTGATCCAGCGACTGGAAGATCATGTACTCGCGGGCGTTGGTGTGCGATTCCCGGTAATCCGGTGCCGGTCCGATACCCACCACGCAATCCATGGCGTTGGCCCAGACGGTGTCCGAGTATCGTAGGATCCAGGGACTGATATAGTTGGTGATGGAGTTCAGGTAGGTCGGCTCGGTCACCAGCTCCGGATTGGCCTCTTTGGATGCCTGCAGCAGCTCGAGCGAGTAAGCGGCCAGCGGTTCCACCGAGTCCTGGTGCGGCAGCAGGCCGTGATGCGGATTATGTTCGATGGCCCAGAAGCCGTCGTACTTGATATGGCCGAGGCCGTTCTCGCGGATCAACCGCTTGAGTTGCTGCTTGGTTTCCCGGCGGTACCTGGGGTCGGCCAGCGATACTCCGGGTTGTCGGAAGACGGGCGGTTGCCCCAGGAGTTGGTCGCGCTCGGGATGGAGCACGAAGTAACCGCTCTTTTCCGCCCATTCGTAATCGCAAACCGGTGGATAGACCTCGCTCGGAGACATCCAAATGCCTAATTTTCCACCTGCGGATTCGACGATTTCACGTATGTCGTCGAATCCCTGGGGGAGAATCGAGCGATCGATCTCCCACACGCTTCGGGGATTGCTCCACCCCATATCGGTGGTGATGATGTCGAAGAAAACGCCATGCCGCTCATGCATCGCCGCTTTGAGTTCTTTAATCAAACCCAGGTTGTCCCGCTGTTTCACTACCTTGGGCAGGGTCCACCAGGAATTGTAACAGGCCAGGAGGCGCGCCGGTGCCAGGCGGATGTCCTCGATATAACGTAGGAATGCGTCTCTTACTCCACCCGCCTTCGCCGTACCGATCACCGTGGAATGCAGATTGGTCCATTCCGGACCGATGGTTATCCCCCCGGGACGGCTCCGCAGGGTGAAACCGCCGGGACCATATTCGTTGAAGGCGGCGACGAATTCCACGCCGGCCCAAAGGTGCTCGCAGAAGATCGGGTGGCTGCCATAGGGATAACGATCGGCATGCATCGAGTCCCATCCGCGCCGCACCCCTTGCCAGTTTTCCAGATCGGCCCGCAGGAGCCGCCTGGCCGGCCCTTGCGTTTGCCGAACGGAAATCTGCTTCCTCAGATAATGCCGTTGCGCCGAGAGGCTGTAGCACACGCGTACTTCCAGGCCCGAGTCTTCGAAAAACAACAACTCTAAGCTGTGCTCATGGATTGTTCCCAATCTCAGATCCAGATCGCCGGAAGAGATCGTGCCGCCGCCCTCGAACTCCAACAGGAATTCTTCCGTCGGAAGGGCGACGGACTGCTCGACAAGCTTGTTCCCGAAACTCCGTGCGGAGATTCGATCTTTGGCGAACGTCATCTGAAATTTCAGGGCATCGTTTTCCAGAGAGTACGTCCGCTGCCCGGAGAAGGATAGGGTGAACCCGGAAGCAGTCAGGAACTGGCGGCGATTAGAAGCGAGGATCTTCATAGGTACGGACACCAAAAGGGTATGATTCGTTCATGCACTGGAGGGATTGTGCGGCACAGCTCCACCCATGTCAAGCAACGTCCCGCAGAAAGTGGCACAGACATTCCTGTCTGGGAAAGACAAAATCGAAAGCAAACTTAAATCCAACAAGCCTCCCAAACAGGGGCACGGTGTGCCGTGCCCCGGCGGCCGCAGGATAGGGACTTCTTTCAGGTGGTGCCGCGCAAATACGGAAGTCAGGAGCCAGGAGCCAGAAGTCAGAAGCCAGAATGGGTGGGGTGGCATCGGGATTGCACCAGAGATCCCTATTCAAGAGGAACACGGAAAAAAGTCGATCCTGATAGAAAAACGGATGGTGTTTGTAGTTCCGCCTTCAGGCGGCACCGCGTAAATACAGGTTTTCACGGGTCCACGGGATACCGCGTAAACGAGGCATCCCGTGGCAGATCTTATGCCAGGGCGGCAATCTTGACGCAACATACGATGTATTTGGAGTGCGGCGGCTCGACGCCGCTTTTTTCCGGGCCACCTCGGCGGCCCGGTCCCCGCGAGCCCAGGCTCGCTGCACAAGGCGGTGCCAAGGCACCGCACTTCATAAAAATGCCCGGATGGCATCATGCGCCAGTACCTATAATCGATTTTTTGCGACGTCATCAAATCTGATGAGGCGGTAAAAAGTCAGATTAAAAAAAGAGTCAAACAGTCGCCATGGTCA
>CAZTVS010000149.1:0-11297 GCA_964617125.1 uncultured Acidobacteriota bacterium | reverse complement strand
TCATAATTTTTTGCAGTCAGTTAAGAAACGCCTGAAAATGATACTTTTTGCGATGCCATCACTCTTTGATGGCCTTGCTCTTGCCTTCGTTTTTGGCTCGATAGAGGGCCTTGTCGGCCCGTTCGATCATTACTTCTGCCGTATCGCCGGCGCGGTAGCAACTGACTCCAATACTGACCGTAAAGGACAGTTTTTCTTCCGGTCTGTCGGCCTGGATCATATACGTCTTTCCGGCGATGATCTCGCAAAATTTTTCCGCCCGCTTCATGGCATCCTTCAAGGAGGCATGCGGAAGGAGGACTGCAAATTCCTCGCCTCCATAACGGCTGATGAAGTCGTCCTGGCGAAAGTAACCCTGGCATTCGATCACAAACGCCTTTAAGACCCGGTCGCCGATCAGGTGACCATAGGTGTCGTTGATCTTCTTGAAGAAATCCAGATCGCAAAGCAGTAGAGAGAAGATATTACCGGTTATGCGACTGTTCTCCATCATACGGTTGATCTGGGTGTCGAACGCCAACCGGTTGTAGGCTCCGGTTAAAGTGTCCAGCATGGACGCCTTCTGTACCTTGTCCAGATTGTTGCGTAAATCGTGTACTTCTTTGGCTAAGCCTTCCATACGGGATTCATCCTTGTTCTGTTTCTCCTGGACGATTTTTTTCATCAGGGCAACTTCGGACGTGAGAGAAACCTTGATCTTACGAATATCATCCAGCTGGGAGATCTTCTCCACACGTAAATTGGATTCATAAATCTTGCTGTTGAACTCCCGGTTTTCCCCGCCGACCTGTGACATACCCTCCAGCAGGAGTTCGATGATTTTTTTGAATTCCGCCTCCTTCTCCTTGAAGTAAACCCCTTCTCGCTGAATGTAGTCGAGAATGATGATTTTATTTTCCTGGAAGAGCTTTTCTTTACTACGAAGCGAGTTTTCCGCAGCGAGTTGCTGATAGAGCTGGGACAGCCGGACCTTGAAGTCATCGGCATCCAGTTCGGTAATGTCGAAGGAAAATTCCTGCAGAAAGTAGATCAGGGTTTTAACGGATGCCAGTAAAAAATCTTTGTTTTTCTGCAATTCCTCCAACTGCTTTTTTACCTCCGGCAGCGAAGGTTCTTCCTTTTTTTCCGTATCTTTTTCTTTCGTGAATCCAAAGAATTTCATGGCGATTCCTGTCTCTCCAAGGGAACATGGTTACCGGCCGGTTCATCGTGTGTACCGGTATCGTACATTCTACCTTTCCGGGAGGGCTTCTTCCATCTTTTCCTGACGGACATCCGCGAACGACACCGGGAAATCCATGATCCGAGGTCCTTTCACAGGTCCTACCGATGGCAAGCGCAAGATCGCAGGAATGCCCCATTATTTTATTTGGCACCGCGACAATGATTTCTGCCGGGGGAATGTAAAATGTGTCCGGCCCACGGGGATTTTTTCCTTAAACAAATTTACTTTATCCTGATGGATTTCTTCCGATACCATTACACTCACGCGCAACCGGATGGGAGCGAATTACTGGAAGATAACCTGCTGTTAAAACAGGACAAATGCAGGAACCCGATCTGATCCGATTTGCTTCCCCTTCGATTAAGCAATAACTATGCCTCATAAGGTCAGAGTCGCTGTATATTGTGTTCCTTCCGTAGATACACACTACATTTTGTGTTGCTTCTTCTTGACAAGCAGGATTGAATCGACTAAAACAATACCTGTTCTTCTGGTTTTTCGATCCGGAGGACTATGGAGGGAGCAGGGTTTTCCAGTTTCGAAAATCAGGTACAGGAGGAGACCTGATGGTTCAAAAATTCCTATACTTCCCTCGTTTCCGGCCCCAGGTTCAGGGAATTGAACTCCCTTGGATTAGACTTTTTTAGCAATCATAATATTTCTTCATGTAAGGATGGATGACGATGGCGGAAAAATCATGCAACATTCGTGACCTGAATTCCACCGGGGAGAGCGAGGATCAGGAATCGCCGGGGCGGGAGGAAAAACTCCGGTTTCAACGGTTTTTCACCACGGAAGGGATTTCTCCCTATGAGGAAGTGGAATGGGAAACCCGAACGGCGTTGATCGCCGGAGAGAATGCAACCAAGGTTTTCGAGCAAAAAGAGGTTGAAGTCCCTAAAAACTGGTCCCAGGCCGCTACCAACATCGTCGCCTCCAAATACTTTCATGGTCAGCTGGGAACGGCCGAGCGGGAAAACAGTGTACGGCAGCTGATCTCGCGAGTTGTCGACACCATACGTGCCTGGGGAGAAAGGGACGGATATTTCGCAGAAGAGCCATCCGCCTCCATTTTTGCCGCGGAGTTGACTCATCTTCTCCTGAACCAGAAGGCGTCCTTCAATTCTCCCGTCTGGTTCAATTGCGGCATTGAAGCAAAACCGCAATGTTCCGCCTGTTTTATCAATTCCGTCGAAGACAGCATGGAATCGATTCTGCAGCTTGCCCACACCGAGGGCATGCTTTTCAAATGGGGGTCCGGGTCAGGGACAAACCTGTCGTGTCTGCGCTCCTCGCAGGAATCCATTTCCGGAGGCGGAAAGGCCTCCGGTCCGGTGTCTTTCATGAAAGGTTTCGATGCCTTTGCCGGTGTCATTAAATCGGGGGGGAAAACCCGTCGTGCCGCAAAAATGGTCATCCTGAACGTCGATCATCCGGATATCCTTGATTTCGTATGGTGCAAGGCGAAGGAAGAGAAAAAGGCCTGGGTTCTGATCGATCAGGGATACGATGGGAGTCTGGACGGCGATGTCTATAACAACATCTTCTTCCAGAATGCCAACAACAGCGTTCGGGTTACGGACGATTTTATGAAAGCGGCCGTGGAAAACAGGGATTGGCACACCCTTTCCGTAACCGGCGGGGATGTGGTCGGCACCTATCCGGCCCGTGAAATTCTTCGCCAGATAGCCGAAGCCACCCATCATTGCGGAGATCCTGGGATCCAATTCGATTCGACCATCAATCGCTGGCATACCTGCAAGCAGAGCGGTCGTATCAACGCCTCCAATCCTTGCAGTGAATATATGTTCCTGGATGATTCGGCGTGCAATCTGAGTTCCTTGAATCTGATGAAATATATCGACGGACAAGGCAATTTCAATACGGATGCCTTCACTCATGCAGTCGATGTCATGATCACCGCCCAGGAGATCATTGTCAGCAATGCCGGTTATCCGACGGAACGAATAGCCGACCATTCGGAAAAGTTCCGTCCGCTGGGGCTCGGTTATGCCAACCTCGGGGCCCTGCTGATGAATGCCGGTCTTCCTTACGACAGTGAAGCCGGACGACATTTTGCCTCCGCCGTGACGGCACTGATGACCGGGCAGGCCTATACCTCCTCGGCCCGGATAGCTGCCGTAAAAGGGGCTTTTGCGGAATATGACCGGAACTCGGAATCCATGCTGGATGTGATCGGTATGCATCGGGATGCGGTCAAACGCATCAATCACGCCTTGATTCCCAACAATATCTATCAGGCGGCCCGCCAGGCATGGGATAAGGCCCTGGAGGCAGGAAGGGAATATGGTTTCCGCAATGCTCAGGTAACGGTTCTTGCTCCTACCGGAACCATCGGTTTCATGATGGACTGCGATACGACTGGAATCGAACCCGATCTGGCCCTGGTCAAGGAGAAAAAATTGGTCGGGGGAGGAAAAATGCGGATCGTGAACAACACCGTTTCCTCGGCGCTCGGCAAACTTGGCTATGCACCGCTCCAGGCTCAGGAGATTGTCCGCTATGTCGACCGGCAGGGAACAATAGAGGGTGCTCCCGGTCTGCGGACGGAACATCTCCCGGTTTTCGACTGTGCCTTTAAACCCGCCAATGGGAGCCGCTGTATCCATTACCTGGGTCACTTGAAAATGATGGCAGCCGCTCAGCCCTTCCTGTCCGGAGCCATTTCCAAGACGGTAAATGTTCCCAAAGAGACCACGCCGGAAGCCATTATGAATCTCTATGTCGAAGGCTGGCGCATGGGGATCAAGGCTGTCGCCGTCTATCGTGATACCAGTAAAAGGGTGCAACCCCTGACTACCCTCGGATCCCAGAAGAAGGTCGCCGAGACACACAAGCCGGTTCGGCGCAAACTGCCCAACGAACGCCGATCCATCACCCACAAGTTTCGCATCGCCGAACACGAGGGCTACATCACCGTGGGTATGCACGAAGACGGGACGCTCGGTGAGCTCTTCGTGGTCATGGCCAAGGAAGGCAGCACCATCTCCGGCATCATGGATGCCTTCGCCACCAGTATCTCTCTGGCCCTGCAATACGGGGTACCGCTGAAGGTTCTCATCGATAAATTTTCCCACAGCCGGTACGAACCGTCCGGCTACACCGGCAATCCCGAGGTTCCTTTTGCCAAATCGATCACCGATTACATCTTTCGCTGGCTGGCATCCAAATTCCTCAAACCGGAAGAGAGAAAACAATATGGAATACAGGCTGTCGGAGAGAAATCGGAGCTGACGCCTCCCAGACCGGCAGTGATCGAGGAGCCTGCGCCGGCCATAAACCGGGTAGTTGATGGAGAGTTTTGTCCCAACTGCGGTTCCTTCATGATTCCCAATGGTTCCTGCCATAGCTGCACCAATTGTGGCACGACCACCGGTTGTTCCTGATCGGATGAATGCCATCGCCTGGGTCATACTATTTCTGATTGTCCTGCGTTGGGGGACTGAAACCATCCTCTCGCGGCTGAATACCGATCATGTAAAGAGGCATGCCGCCGATATTCCCGAGGCCTTTCGCGACTGGCACTCTCCGGAAAGCTACCAGAAGTCGGTCCTCTATACGTTGGCCAAGAACCGTCTTGGCCTCTATCAGGATCTCTTCGATACGATGGTTCTCCTTGGATTACTCTTCAGCGGGTTCCTCCCCTGGCTGTACGTGACCCTTCTGCAGGAGTGGGGCACGTCTCTGTGGACCCGTTCCCTGTTTCTGCTGCTGACCGGGCTTTTCCTTTCGCTCGCCGGTCTCCCCTGGAGCTGGTATACCCAATTTCACCTGGAACAGAAATTTGGTTTCAATACCAGCACGCCGCGAATATGGTTGACGGACCAGATCAAGGGTTTCCTGCTGGGGATAGGAATCGGCTACCCGGTATTGCTGCTGTTGCTGGCAATCGCCGGATGGTCGGGAGATCTATGGTGGCTGTGGGCCTGGGTCTTTCTGGTCTTACTCCAGCTGCTTTTCACCTGCCTGGTGCCCGTACTCATCCTCCCGCTCTTCTATCGTCTTACACCCCTGCCTGAGGGTGCGCTGCGACAGCGTTTATCGAGTCTGGCCGATCGTCTGGGCTTCCGCAATTCCGGTCTGCTGGTCATGGACGGCAGCAGACGTTCCCGGCATTCCAACGCCTTTTTCACCGGTATGGGACGGTCCCGCAAGATTGTCCTCTTCGATACCCTGGTGGAAAAGATGCCCGAAGAAGAGACCGAGGCGGTGCTGGCCCATGAGATCGGTCATTCGCAGAAGGGGCATATACGCAAGATGACCTTCTTTTCCTCTCTTTCCATGCTGATCGGCTTCTGGGTCCTGAATTGGCTGGCTGGGAGCGACTGGCTTTATCAGACTTTCTCTTTTCCTCAGAAGGATATGGCCGTCGCCTTTCTGCTGTTTGCCCTGCTCAGCGGCTGTGTCTCCTTCTGGATCTCACCCTTTAGGAACTGGTTTTCCCGGCGCTTTGAATACGAAGCGGATGCCTTTGCCGGTTCCCATATAGCCGATGCCGGAGCCATGATTCGGTCTTTACGCCGCTTGAATCGGGAAAATCTGAGCAATCTGACGCCTCATCCCTGGTATAGTTTTTTTTACTACTCTCATCCCACACCTTATGAGAGGGAAAAGGCGCTTCAGCGGAAATGACGGTCGCCCGCTAGCCCAGGGAAAGACGGTGGAAACGGAAGAAATGGAAATCCCAGGGGGCGAGATCGATGAAGAGTCCGGAATCCGACATCTCTTTTCCTTCCCGGGTCAGAAGTTGATTGCTGAAGGGATCATAGAGATTCCAGGGTTCATCTCCCAGGTCCGACCAGGGAGATAGGATTTTTCCTTGTGAGCGGCAAGGAGAGAGATTGATCACCACCAGGTAGCGTTCTTCTTCGTGCCACCAGGACCAGGCGACCAGATTTTTACAGCTCTGATTGTCAGGCCAGCCGGTCGGTTCATACAATCGCCAATTGCCGCTACGGAAGGCCTTGTTGCGCAGAAGAGCCAGCAGAGTGCGATAAAAACCTTCCAGGTCCCGGTCCACCGGTTCTTCCGGCCTACGACTAAGAAATAAGGACTGCTTGTTCTTTCTTCCCTCCCGCTGTCCTTCATGAAACAGCTTTGCTCCGGGCAAGGTGGAGGCGGCCACAGCCAGGACGCGGCTCTTGCCCTGAGGGAAGGCGGCTGCGGCCCGTGGCTCATCGTGATTTTCGATGAAGCGTAGGAGTTTTTGCTGATAGGTAAAATCGGCCAGCAGGTGCAGGCGTACCGATTCGGCGTTGCCGTGTGCCAGGCGATCGTAAAGCTGCTTGTCATAGCAATAATCGAAGCCCTGGCGCTGCAAACGCCATTCCATATCCCAGTAGGCTTCGGCGAGAAAAAGAAAGGAGTGGGAGTATTTCCGTACCCGGGGAATGATCTCCAGCCAGAAATCCTTTTCCGGAGGGGAACCGGCACGACCGCCCCAGGTCTTTTGAAATACCTCATTCATCACCAGCATGGCCATGTCGCAGCGCACCCCGTCACATTGGGAGGCGATGTCCAGGAGTCGGTCGGCGGCGGCCTGACGGAACTCGGGATGAAAAGCATTGAGCTGAATGACATCCGGCCATGCCGGAAAATAGGGGTCCCGGCCGCAGGCAAAGATCCGGCCCTGCGTACGATAATAAGAATAGGGGTCCTTCTCCCAGTCGCCGATTTCACCATGGATATAATATTCGGGATGTTTGAGGGCCCAGGGATGATCCGGGGCGGTATGATTGGGAACAAAGTCGAGTATCAGCCGGATGTTTTTGGCCGCCAAATACTTTCTTGCCGCCTTCAATCCTTCCGGTCCCCCCAGACTCTCGTCGACCTGATAGCGGCGGATACAGTAAGGAGAGCCGATCAGATCGAGAAAGGAGAAATCGGGCAGGTTTCTCTGAAACTCGGAAAGATGGGCCCGGTTCTGGCTGGCGATCCGGACTCCCTCCGGGCTGCGTTCCCAAACACCCATCAACCAAACGGCATCGACACCGGAGGCGATTATGGCATCCCATTCCTGTGGAGGCACCAGCCCGAGATGGATCAGGCGGTTGTAGCGACGGCTCATGTCCTGCAGCCAGGTCCAGGTGTTGATCTCATAAATGATGGGATTCTTTGGCCATACAGCCATGCTTGTATCTCCTGCGATGATTATAGAAATCGTTGGTTGTGCTTTCCCTGGAAGGAAAGCATGATTTGCGCGATCATAGACGACCATCCGGTTTGATGACCGGCCCCCAGACCGGCACCGTTGTCTCCATGGAAGTATTCATAAAAAAGAATCAGGTCCCACCAGTCCGGGTCTTTCTGGAAGGTCTCTGTCCCTCCGTAGATCGGACGGCGGCCATCTTCTCCCCGGAGAAATATTTTCTGCAAACGGCCGGCAATCTCTTGTGCCACACCTGCCAGGTCTTTGTATATTCCCGATCCGGTAGGGCACTCGACCTGAAAATCACTGCCATAGTACTGATGAAAAATCATCAGCGACCGTAAAATCAGGACATTGATCGGCATCCAGATCGGTCCTCTCCAGTTGGAATTTCCACCAAACATCCCGCTGTCAGATTCGGCGGGGAGATAACTTACCCGGTATTTTTTGTTGCAGGTGTAGAAGTCATAGGGGTGGTCCCGATGAATGCGGGAGAGAGAGCGGATTCCATAGGAACTTAAGAATTCCTCTTCGTCCAGCAGCCGATGAAGAATACGCTGCAGTTTTTCTTTATTGAGAATGGCCAGAAGCCGCCTGCCATCGACGCCGGGTTGGTTGGGAGCCGACAGGTTGGTGATCAGTTTCGGATAATAGCCGAGGAAGCGAAGCATACGCTGTTGTATCCGGGGGAAGCGTTCCAGGAAAGATTTATCGAAGATGACTGCCGCGCACATGGGTATCAGGCCTACCATGGAACGGACCTTCAACCGTACGGCTTGTCCATCAGGCAGGCGCAGCAGGTCATAAAAGAAACCGTCTGCTTCATCCCAGAGTTCATCGTTCAGGTTGCCGATACGGTCCATGGCGGAGGCAATCCAGAGGAAATGTTCCACAAACTTCAGGATCATGTCTTCGTACGTCGGATCGTGTAAAGCCAATTCCGTTGCGATCTCGATCATATTGGTACAGAAAAAGGCCATCCAGGCGGTGCCGTCGGCCTGGTCCAGAAGTCCGCCGGTAGGTAGGGGGGCGCTGCGGTCGAAGACCCCGATGTTGTCCAGTCCCAGAAAACCTCCCTCGAATAGATTGCTGCCATCCTGATCTTTGCGATTGACCCACCAGGTAAAATTGAGCAGCAATTTATGAAAGGCCCGTTTTAAAAAGGCCGTGTCGCCATGGCCGTGGGTCTCCTTTTCATAGCGGTAGAGATACCAGGCGGCCCAGGCATGCACCGGCGGATTGACGTCGCTGAAATTCCATTCATAGGCCGGAATCTGTCCGCTGGGGTGGAGGTAATGGTCCCGAAAGATCAGATCCATCTGTTCTTTGGCAAAATCAATATCCAATGGGGCGAAGGCAGCGGCGTGAAAAGCCAGGTCCCAGGCGGCAAACCAGGGGTATTCCCATTTGTCCGGCATGGAAATGATGTCGTCGTTCACCATGTGAAACCATTCCTTGTTTCGGATGGTTTTGCCCGCAGGAGAGGCGATCAACGGGGATGCCCCATGCTCATCCAGCCATTTATCCACCTCAAAGAAATAGTACTGTTTGGTCCATAGCAGTCCGGCAAAGGCCTGACGCGCGATCTGTCGCGACTCTGCGCTGAGGGCAGGGGTTAGAATTTCTTCATAGAATTGATCGGCTTCCTTGTGTCGGCGCAACAGGAGATCGTCGAACGCCTTGCCGAAGGGATTCTTGGGCAACGGTTGGCTGCTCAGGCGCAGGTCCATGGTCCCGCTCTGCCCGGGGGCGATGTCCAGAGTCAGATAGGCGGCCACCTTGGTTCCGTGATGGTCAGGATGAACGGCCTCCATCATACCTTCTACGACATAGCGATGGAAGGCGTCCTTGACATAGGGGATCGCATTCGCTTTACCAAAGAGGCGCTCCTGATTGGTCTCGTTTTCCGTAAAAAGGGGAAGAGCGTCTTTCGGGCTATAGAAATGGCAGGTGTCGCCTTGCGGGTTCTGAGCACGAAAATGGCGGCAGTCCTGCCGGTTCGAATCCGTTTCCCGGATCATCGGTCGGCTCACGTCTTTCCACCAGGACCAGGTGTTACGAAACCAGAGAGTCGGCAGCAGGTGGATTTTGGCGGCCTGAGGGCCACGATTGGTGACCTGTATTCGTATCAGGATGTCCAGCGGAGAGGCCTTGGCATATTCCACCTGGACATCGAAATAGCGGTTGTCGTCGAAGATGCCGGTGTCCAGCAGTTCATATTCCAAATCGGTTTTACCCCGGGCCTGGTTGATCCGGACCAGGTCCGCATACGGGTAAGCGGATTGCGGATACTTGTACAGATACTTCATGTAGCTGTGAGTCGGGGTGTTGTCCAGATAGAAGTAATACTCTTTTACGTCTTCTCCATGGTTGCCTTCGCGGTTGGTCAATCCGAAGAGACGCTCTTTGAGGATGGAATCCTGCCCGTTCCACAAAGCGACGGCAAAACAAAGATACTGTTTTTCGTCGGAAATACCGGCCAGACCGTCTTCCCCCCAGTGATAGGCGCGGGAGCGTGACTGGTCGTGAGAAAAGTAGTCCCAGGCATCGCCCGTATCGCTGTAATCTTCGCGGACCGTTCCCCATTGACGTTCGCTCAGATAGGGTCCCCATCTTTTCCAGGCGGTTTCGGAATGGCGTGTTGCCAGCAGCCTTCGTCTCTCTGCATCCGGTTCATTCGAATTTGCACTCATGGCGCATTTCTCTTTAATTCTATATTCCTAACTTTGCAGGGAATTGCCCTAATCATACAAGAAACTGTCCTCTATGCGAAGGGGCTGATATAATCTCATGTATGCACGCATGCGCTGGCTTGATCAATCGATCATTCACCTGGAGGGGGGATCATGTTTCGTAATTGCGCTTTATGTCTGGCTTTTTCGTTTCTCCTGATGAGTGACCTGTGGGCCGACCAGGTTTTTTTGAAAAACGGCGATCGGGTTACCGGGAAGATAGTAAAAAAGGACGCAGGCGGTCTCCTGCTGAAAAGCGATCTGTTTGGCGCCATAACCGTTCCATGGGATGCCGTCGTCCGTATCGTCACCGATGAACCACTGACGGTGGTTTTACCCGACGGCAAATCGGTGGAAGGAAAGGTGGCCGTAGCCGATCTGATGCTTGAGGTGACCACGACCGGCGGCAAGGAAACCGTCCCTCAATCCAAGGTCGGCGATATACGCAACGCGGCCGAACAGAAGGCATGGGAACGTTTGCAGCATCCTGATTTTCTTTCCCTGTGGACAGGCTTCGCCGATCTGGGCGTGAGCCTTACCGGGGGAAATGCCGAAACCGCAACGATTACCACCTCCGTCAATGCCTCCCGCACGACGCGTACCGACAAGACATCCGCCTATTTCCATCAAATCTACTCTCGGGGCAAGCAGACGAATGGAGACACCGTGGCTACGGCCAAGGCGATCCGGGGGGGATGGAGCTACAATCGGAACATTCGTCCTCTGCTGTTTGTAGATCTGTTCAACGATTACGAATACGATGCCTTCCAGGATCTGGATCTGCGCTTCACCTTCGGCGGTGGCCTGGGCTATACCATGGTGAAAACGGAAACGACTCGTCTCGATCTGTTGGGCGGGGGCGATTACAGCCGGGAAAAATTCAGTACGCCTCTGACCCGGAATTCGGCGGAAGCTTACTGGGGGAACAACCTGACGTACCAGGTTTCCAAAATCACCTCCCTGCGCCAGTCGTTCCGCATGTTCAACAATCTCAGCGAAGGGGGGATGTTCCGCATGAATTTTGATGTCGGCACCTCCACCGCGCTGCGAAAATGGCTGGCCTGGCAAATCACCTTCAGCGACAGATATCTGAGCGATCCGATGCCCGGTCGGGTGAAGAACGACATCCTGCTGACCACCGGTTTGCGCTTCACCTTCGCCAAATAACTGT
>CAZTVS010000148.1:0-11362 GCA_964617125.1 uncultured Acidobacteriota bacterium | reverse complement strand
CAGGTGAGGAGTGACCAGATCTAAAAAGGGAATGTCTGCAGCCATAGATTCTCCCGATAATGAAGGTGATTAAGATGGATGAGATCGTTAAAATACATCAGCTGTTGTAGGGGCACGGCGCGCCGTGCCCAAAGGGAACCCCCATCCTGCGGTCGCCAGGGCACGGCACGCCGTGCCCCTACTCTTTTATTTGAATTTAGAAATGATTGAAAAACGGGTCGCGTTTGTAGTTCCGCCTTCAGGCGGTATTGCCGTAAAACAGAAGTCAGGAGCCAGAAGCCAGAAGCCAGAATGGGTAGGGTGGCACATGGGTTGCACCAGAGATCCCTATTTAAGAGGAACGCGCAAAAGAGTCGATCCTGATAGAAAAACGCATCGCGTTTGTAGTTCCGCCTTCAGGCGGTATTGCCAAAATCTGAATGATACTTTTTTGAGTTAGTGCCGCGTGAACGCGGAACTACGAACCTTTGTGTTTTGGAAAACGGATCCGTTTCTTTCCACTTATTGTATGTGGGCTCGCGAAGGCTTTTGCCGGCGGGACGCCAGCGCTCCCGGGGCAACAGGCTTTACAGGTAACGGCGCAGCTTGGCCGGATTGCCGGCAACGACGGCGTTGTCCGGCACATCCCTGGTAACCACGCTTCCAGCCCCGACGATGGCATTTTCACCGATCGTCACCTTGGCCAGGATGGTGGCCCCGGAACCGATCGAGGCTCCCTTCTTCACCAGGGTCTTTTCGACCTTCCAGTCGGCCTCGGTCTGCAACTGACCGCCGGCCGTGGCCCGCGGATAGATATCGTTGATGAAGGTGACTCCATGCCCGACGAAAACGTCGTCTTCGATGGTCACCCCTTCACAGATAAAGGTGTGGCTGGATATCTTGCAATTCCTGCCGACGAAGGCGTTCTTCTGTATCTCGACAAAGGCACCAATCTTGGTGTTGTCTCCGACGACACAGCCATACAGGTTGATAAACTTGGATAGTTTGACGTTTTCGCCCAGACGCACATCGGGGGCGATGCTCAGAAAAGGATTGGATTCGCTCATAGATAAACCACCCCGCCTTTCGTCTTCAAGGATGTATCGGCCGCCTCCAGGAGTTTTACCACCTCCAGTCCGGCAACCCCATCGGTAAATGGATTCTCGCCCTTCTGGATACAATCGATAAAGTACTGGGTGCCCAGTTTCAATGCCTCCGTCTGCTCGAGCTTGGGAGCCCAGATATCACCCATACGATAGCTGACCAGGAGATCGTAGACTCCCTCGCCGCTGGTGGTCGTGATCCCTTTATCGTAAATCTTGATCTTCTCGTCCATCTCCAGATCGTTCCATACCAGCATCTTCTTTTCGCCCCCGATCAGCGTGGTGCGCACCTTCACCGGAGAGAGCCAGTTGACATTGAAATGGGCAATGATATTGTCGGGAAAATAGACGGTGATGAAGGCCAGGTCCTCCTTGCCGTTTACGTGGGCCGCACCGCTGGCGCTCACCGCCTGGGGTTTCTTGCGCAGCAGATACTGCATGATGGACAGGTCGTGCGGAGCCAGGTCCCATACAACATTGACGTCCGACTGAAAGAGCCCCAGGTTCACGCGCATGGAATCGTAATAGTACAGATCGCCCATGACGTTGCTGTCGATTAGCTCCTTGATCTTGCGCACGGCGGCGGTAAAAAGAAAGGTGTGATCGACCATGATCCGCAGTTTCTTTTTTTCCGCCAGTTCGATCAGCTCCATAGCCGTGGCCGAGCTGTGGGTGAAGGGTTTTTCCACGAAGACGTGCTTCCCGTTTTCCAGGGCCAGCTTGGCCAGGGGGTAGTGCGTTGCCACCGGAGTGATGACGGCGACCGCATCGATATCGGGAGAGGTGAGGACACTCTGGAAATCGGAAGTAACTTCCATCGCAGGAAAAGCCTTCCTGACACGGTCCAGAGACTTGGGATTGAGATCGCAGACGGTTTTCACCGTGACCCCCTGGGTACCCTGAAAGTTGCGAACGATATTCGGGCCCCAGTAACCGTAGCCGACGACAGCCAATCGAATCATAGTGTATGCCTTTCGATGGTAAATGATGGTGGGAGGGAAATCTGTATTACGATGTTTTTACGATGAAGGTGGAGAAATGGGTAACAATCAGGGACAGGAGTCAGAATCCAGGAGCCAGGAGCCAGAATTCAGAATCCAAAATGGCGGGACAGATACTCTTGTTGAAAAAGATATTCCTATTTAGACAGGCGGCGAAATATTATATATTATTAAGTTTTCCTGTCTTCTGACGGCGGCCAGTGAACGAAACGCCGTGCCCCCAACGAAAGCAATTATTCTGGATTCTGACTACTGGATTCTGGATTCTGTCTTTCTAATACGCTCCGCTGCCGAACAGGACCGCGATGGGCGTCTTCAGCAGCAGCTTGATATCCAGCCACAGGGATTGCTCCCGAATGTACTGCAGATCCAGGCGTACCATTTCGTCGAAGGTGGTGCGGCTGCGGCCGTATACCTGCCAGATGCCGGTCACTCCGGGTTGAACCTCCAGGATGCGGCGGCGATGCCAGGTATCGTACTCCGCCACTTCATAGGGGATCGGGGGCCGGGGGCCGACCAGCGACATGTCCCCTTTGAGCACGTTGAGAAATTGCGGCAGTTCGTCCAGGCTGGTTTTCCGCAGAAAATGCCCGCAGGGGATGATCCTGGGATCGTTGACGATCTTGAAGACCGGCTTGCCGTCTTTATCGACGGCGGCCGACTGCTCCTTACGTTCGATCAGACTCTTGACATACTGCCGGTGGATCTCGGGATTGTTGTCGGTATACATGGTGCGGAATTTGATGAAAATAAATTCCTTACCGAACCGGCCGAGCCTTTTCTGCCGGAAGAAAACGGGACCCTTGGAAGAGAATTTGATCAACAGGGGAATCAGGAGAAACAGAGGGGAAAACAGGATCAATCCCACGATACTGCCGACGATATCGATCCCCCGCTTCAGGATGCGGTAGGATATCCTGGAGGATCCCGTATCGTTCAGATCTGGGTAGAGCACCTCGTCCCCTTTGAGGGATTGAGTCATGGTATCCATCTCCTCGGGAAAGAAGTGAAAAGAGATGGCCACCCTTTTATAATCGTTGGGCGGGAGCAGGTCCTGAAGCCGCTCCACGGCCTTCTCGCGTAAAACCTTCTCTACCTGCGAACGGACCACATTGCCCAGTGCGGTAAAGAGGATGGCGATCTTGTCCGGATACCGGTACCATCCGACGATATCGTTATCGCGAATGCCGCAGCTGACCTCTTTGCCGATACGTTCGATGTTTCTGACCCCCAGCTCCTTGATCAGCAGGGTGAAGTCGAGAAGCATCAACACGAAGGGATCCCCCGTCCGTTCCGTGCGCTTGCGTTCAATGGCCAGCAGGCTGTTGAATACATCTTCGCTTTGGATATGGAAGTCTTTCCTGGCATGCACCTTGCCGGTGCGCCGTTCCGATTTTTTCGGCTTCCAGGATTGGATCTTATCGCGATCCGCCAGGGAATAAAAAGGAAGCTCTTCCGCTGTTTGTTTTCTCATAACTTGAACCGCTCTTGATACAAATTAGATATCCAGGTATTTTTTGGGAGCAGGATGGCTCCGTTCCGGAGCCGTACGATAGTATTTCGGACCCTTCTTCCCGTAATACCGATAATCGTAGAGGGTATGAAACATGCGCGGCTGTACGTCGTTGAAGACGACTCCGATCAGCTTGTTGCGATCGAAACTGCGGAAAGCCACCTCCAGGTTGGTGAAGGTCGTTTTTCCGCTGCGGGCCACGAGTACGAAGCCGTCGGCCAGACCGGTCACTATCTGGGCATCGGAGATGGGAGTAAATGGCGGCGCATCGAGGATGATGGTATCGAATTCGCCCTTCAGCAGATCGATGAATTTCTGCATCTTCTCCAGCGTGAGCATTTCGACCGGATTGGTGGCATACCCGCCGGCCGTCATGATATAAAGCCGCTCCAGCCGGCGCAGGTAGCAATAGGGTTGCATGTTGTCCGTCTCCAGGTAGCTGAGCAGGCCCGGACTGACGGAAGTGCCGAAATAGTGATGGATGCTGGGATTGCGGAAATCGCAATCGACCAGGATCACGCGGCGGTCCGGATCCTTGGAGAAGCTTGCCGCCAGATTGCAGCTGATCAGGGACTTGCCGTCCTCGGGCTGCGGACTGGAAATGACGATCACCTGGGCGGGCCGATTGGTGGCGAATTGATGGATGCGCACCTTCAGGGTCTTGAACTGTTCGCTGATGAACGATTGCTCGTTGAGCAGGATCTCCAGCTTTTCGCTCAATACCGATTTTTTTATTTCCGGAACCAGCGACTCATAGGGAAACGGGGAACGTTTGACCAGGGTAGAGGGTGCATTATTTGCCGCCGGCATTCCGCTCGGCAAGGTTTGAATCAGCTTGAGTGCCTGAAACACGGAGAGGATCTTGGTCAGCTGCTGCGATTCCAGCCCGGATAATTTCACCAGGTCCTGGAAAGAACAGGGATTGTGCAGCAAACTGAGCACGGAAAGTTCCTGGGGGTACCAGGGTAGAAGAGAGAGCTGTTCCGTCTTCTCCAGAACCATGGCATCGGAAGAATCCGGCTGGAAGGGCTGGAAATTGCGTCGTGCCAGTTCCAGCAGCAAGCGACTCTGATCGATCTCGGCGGAGGTCTCGAAAGAGGGGGTAGAGGAGAGGAAGGACTTCACCTCGAAGCCGTTCTTCACCGCATGGGAGATGGCCTGGGAGGCCTGTTCGCACAGAACCTCCTGCAGTTCCGTACGGTCCAGCATGTTCTTGTGCAGAACCGTCTCGCCCAGGGCCCGCTTCTTCTTGCGCGATTCCTCGAGAAGGGGGGTCATGGCCGATTCGTTGAGAAATCCCTGGTGGATCAGATTCTGACCAAGGCGATGGTCGGCCACTGTGCTGCGCACGGAGGCGATGTTGCCCTTGTGGAAACTGATTTGGATGACATCCCCGTCTTTTTCCGCCGACAGGGTGCCCGTTTCTTTCTTTTCCAGCAGCTGCAGGATCCGTTCCAACAGTTCGTTTTCGTTGTCGTTATGCATATCGGCTGAGAATCTTCTCGATGATTGGGTCAAGCACCTTTACCACCGTTGGCTGGTTCAGGTAGATATAGTAGAGACACAGGGAATAGAGCCCGAAACCGAGCAGTACCAGAGAGGCAAAGACGAATCGCCAGCGAAAGGCACGCTTCCGGTCGTCAGGCCGGGAAATCTTGGGGATCTCCACCAGCACCGCCGTACCAAGATAGCGCTCCATTTCCGATTGGGTCCAGATACGCGTATCGAACCAACCGATGGCAAAGGCAAGGCCCAGGCTGATGGCCAGGCTGAGTATGGTTCCTATCAGCGCAAAGGTCATTTTGGAGGGGGAGGCGGGCTCCGTCGGCCGGTTGGCCGCATCCAGGAGCAGGAACTGGGCCCCTTTATTCCGGCTTTCCAGGCTTTCCGCCAGCTGAGCCTGGGTCAACTTGATCCGCAGATCTTCATGCTGTTTGGTCAGATCGGCGTTAGACCGTAGTTCGGCCAGTACCTCCTGTTCCGTTCGGGGGGTGTTCTGCACCCGCTGATTGGTACGGGCCATCTCGTTTTCGATATATTTCTTTTCCCGCTGGCGGATATCGATCTCCGTCTTGGTGGCCAGTATCTGGGCCTGCAGGGTCTGGTACATCGGATTGGGTACCATGTCCTGCTCCTGTTTGGGCTTTTCACCGGCCGGCTCGTCCGCTTTGGCTTTCTCCGTCGGATCCGGCAGGTCCTTCTTCAGCTGCTCCAGTTCCCTCTTGAGGCGGGCCACTTCCGGATGTTTTTCCGTCGCCTTGGACAGAAGCTCGTTGTATTCCTGCTCCTTTTTCTTATACTGGGTAACCAGGGGATCTTCCGGCGGAACCGTTCCCCGGCCGCTCATGATGGCCGCCGAACGCGGAATCATGGCCGGGGTCTCCGACAGCTGTTTTTCCAGGTTCATCTGCATGGCCATGTGGCGATCGAGCGCTTCCAGGTTACCGGTCTTCTGCAGCTGTAGCCGGTCCAAAGTCCGCAGATTGGTGTCCAGCTGTTCCGGGAGTTCATACCTGTATTTTTCTTTGAGCTGTTTCAGGCGGGTGTTGGAGGCTTCCAGCGCCTCGGCGACCTTTTTCAACTCGGCAGCCAGGAACTCGGTGGCCCCACCCACCAGGTTTTCCCGGCTCCGGCTCTCCTGTTCCATAAAAAGCTGGGTCAGATGTTCGGTGATCCTCTGGGCGGTATTGGGATTCTGGTCGCTGCAGGCGATGCGGATGTTGGCCACAGGCATGTTCCGCCCGCCCACCCGCTCGGAGAGCAGATCGATACGGATACGGTTTTTCAGCTTATCCACCTTGCGGTCGTTGTTCAGCCGGGCATAGCTGGTCAGCTGATCCTTGTAGGTGCTGAGGATACGAAGCAGATTGGTACGACTGAGGATGACCTGCTCGATGGCCGCCAGGCGCTGGTCGTTGGTGCCCCCCACCAGATCCTTGACGAAATCGCTGGGCATATCCCGCTGCTGGGTCTGGATCATGGCCTCAGAGACATAGATCCGGGGCATCATGCTGGCCAACAGGGTAAAGAGCGCGGTCATGGCGATGAAGGGGATGATGACCCACCATTTCTGCCGGACCAGTATGGCCAGGTAGTCCCTGGTGCTCTCGTATCGGCTCTGCCTCATCGGACCGCCCTCCAGAACTCCGGAAGGAGAAAGCTGATGGAGATGTAGGCCCGTTTGCGGTCGAGACCGCGGAAGGTGGACATATCCCCGCGATAATCCTGGTAACTGCCGCCGAGCCCGATCATCCAGTGTTTGCCCAGCATGCGGGTGATTTCCGCCGTGGCCGACAGCCCTTCGTAATCGAATTCCGCCATTCCGTCATTTCTCTGCCGGAAGGCGGAAATGTCCGCGTTTACCGATACGCTACGCCCGATGGTGCGGGAAAAACCCACCCCGGCTTCGTGACTGTCGGTTACATATCCCAATCCGGTGCTGTCGCCTGCCCGCCGGCGATAGTGGAGGGTAAAGAGATTCGATTTCAGTTTTTCCGAAAGGTTGATGGCGGCATTGTAACCGTAACGCGTCTCATCCTGGTAGGGATTTTTCATGGTCATCGCCGGACCCGCTTCCATGTCCAGCTTGAAGGAGGAGCTGACTTCCACGGAGTAGGTGAAAAGGGCGGTGTGGGCCCGGACCATTCCGAAATCCCGGTAATCGTTCTGATACATGCGGTATTCGGCCCCCAGGGTGTTTCGCTTGTTCGCCTTATACGAATAGGCGAAGTGACCTTCCAGGCGGTCCTGGTTCTGAAAGAAGGGGCTGTCTCCGACCTCGTCCCGCTGGTAACGGCGGATGGCCGAGGCCACGCCGAAGGTCAGATAGGAACGCTGGGTCAGATCGACTTCCAGGTCGGCCTTAGCCGAGTTGCTCCGGCTGGAATTCTTCAGGAGCATCGGTTCGAAGATATACTGGAACCCCTGGGAGAGCGAGGTGAAAGTAAAACCCTTGATGACGTTCAGCGCGGAGAGGTTGGGAACGTCGCTGTAGGTGTCCCCCAGGGTGAATCGGGCGCTCTTGCCCAGCTTGGACGTCCAGTTGACATCGAAGGCGTGGGAATACGTCGTCAAGGGGTCCGGATCCATCTGATACCGATCCAGAACGAAGGCATAGTTCATGTTCAGTTCCGATCGCTCTCCGATCGATCGCAGAAACAGAGAGGGAGATGCGGAGAAGAAGGGGGAATTGCCCATGCCGAAGCCGGAATAGGCGATGCTGGAATTGCCGGCTAGATTTCCGATCCCTCCCAGAAAATTGGCGGTAAAATCCGCCGAGTACTTGCGTTCCGCCGAGACGGAGCCGGCCGCCAGCGTCAGTACCAGCATGAAAACAGCAAATTGCTTATAGCTCATGATTTCGTTCCGTATTATCCCTGGTTGGTACGTTTTTTCCGGCATGTCAGGGAACGACGACAACGTCGCCGGGCTGGAGGAAGATATTCTGTTCGGACTTCCGCCCCTTGACTACCTCTTTGTAATTGAAAGGAAAAACCTTGTTCGAGGTACCCTGACTTCGAACGATGGACATCTCCTCCTCGTTGGCATAATCCTGAAAACCGCCGGCCAGGGCCAGGGCCTGAAGCACGGTGAGAGGCTTTTCCGCCAGGATACCGCCCGGTTTCTGCACCTTGCCGACGACAAATATATTATAGCTTCGGATGGCTTCCACGATCACGGTCACATTGGGAGTTTTCAGGTACTCTTTCAACCTCTCCTCGATCCGCTCCTTTACCGTACCGGGATGGATGCCGGCTACGAGCAGGTCCTGGACCAGCGGAAAGGAGATATATCCGTCCGGCCGTACCAGGACTTTGCGGGTCAGATCCGGTTCCTTCCAGACGAATACTTCGAGAACATCGTTGGGCTTGATGATATACCGCGATTCGGAGTCGGCCGTCGTTGCCTCCGTGCCGGCATTCTTTACGGAAACCGATTGCTGCGCCCGGAGATCGGCCAGCATGAGAAGGACGAAACACAGCAGCAATAGAGGAAGTGTTTTCTGGATTCGGTAGGATATCGTCATTATGCCATCTCCGCGAAAGGGTAGGAAATATGAGTCATTGTATTCAGCTCCGCCCCTTGAGTCCCAGGAAGGGGTTCATCGGGTAATTCCTTTTTTCTATTCTGTAGAGTCACAAACGGCCGCATGTAATCGGAGTTTTCGAGTCCATGGGCCAGGATGCGAAAAATATCATAGGCGTTCATAGCAAAATCGTCCATAGCACAAGCGTCCAAGGCGGATAGAACTAAGGTGCCATACACCCGATCCCATCGATCTCCACAAGGAATATTCAACCTAGAACTCAAAGAATTAAAACCTGTTATCATAGCATGAATCGGCAACGGAGTCACTGCCGGCCCATTGAACTGTTGATTTCGGTGATGCGACAAGCGGGAAAGAGACGAGTGTATGCCGGCGATACCCGACCCTGAAGACGGCACAGGATTATTGACTGCTCAGGTGGTAGCGGAGGATGGCGGCGGCCTTGGCAGGAGGGCCGTCGATGCTGGAAGTCGGCTCGGTACGGACTACCAGCCCCCAGAACATGGCACTGATCGGGCTGCTGCCGGTGATTTCTTTGGGAAAGTCAACCCACATCTCCAGATGAGTCTGAGGCATCAGATCGTGTTCCGCCCGAAAAAGGATCCCCGTGCGGCTGATATTCACCGATTGGCCTTCATGCCATTCGTTTTCACCGCGCTTGCGGAAACTTACCCCGGTCCGAATAGGAAATCTTCTCGCCCGGGACAGGTACTCCATCGTCTGACTGGAGGAATCTGCCCGTGCGGTTGCGGCCTTTACGCGCCTCCCCTCGGTCCCTGTCTCACACGTTTTGCAACTGCTCATCATAATTGCCACATTATTTCCAATGAATGTAAAAAAGAATACACTAGTTTATAGCCAGTGGAGCGAAGAGACAATGGCCCGAAAGTAGGGGGGATAACACAAAAAGGTAGAACCCCGGAAGAGAATACTCAACGATCCTGCACCCAATGTTGATTGGTAGCCAAAATGGCCAGGCTCATCCGGTTGGAGGTTCCGACCTTTTTAAAAATGTTGGAAAGGTGATGCTTGACGGTTTGGGCGCTGATGCGGAACTTCTCGGCGATATCCTTATTGGTATACCCCTCTACGATGGCCGAAAGGATCTCCATCTCCCTCAGAGTGAGACCATAGGCATTCTGTTGTTCTTTGGTCGCCGGGCTCTGATTCAACGTCGCCACCAGCCGGGCCACGACTTCCTGATCCACCCAATAAATTCCGGAGTGAACGGCATGGATGGCTTTAAACAACAATCGGCTGCCGGCCTCCTTGGGTACCAATCCATAGGCCCCCAGCTTGAGGGCATCGACCATGTTCCCCTTCTCCATCGAGTTGGCAATCAGGAGGGTACGCGGTTTTACCCGGGCCGCTGCCAGCTTCCGCAAGATTTCCACACCGGAATTCTGGGGCGTATTCAGGATCAACAGCAGGATGTCAGGCTGGGCCTCATCCAGCAGCTCCAGTGCCTCCCAGGTGCCGGGAGCGCTTCCGACAAACAACAGATCCGGTTCCCTTTCCAACAATTTTTGCAGGGCTTCGCGAAAGAGGGTCTGCTCGCCCACAATCAGAACACGAATCGGCGTCATCATCATTCGGTAAAGAGACAGAAAGGAATTAGGATTAAGGTCGTATCCGTACGGATCAGGATGCCTGTATGACCTCATGGTGGATGGCAAAGAGGGCCAACTCCAGCCGGTTATAAACGCCCAGTTTGTCGAAGATGTTGGTCACATGCCGCTTCACCGTGTTCTGACTGATGGAAAACTGACTCGCCAGTTCCCGGTTGGTTTTACCCTCCAGAATCTTCACCAGGATTTCCATCTCGCGTGAAGTCAATCCGAAATCCCGGTTGGAGCTGCCTTTGATCACCGCAGGGGAGGTGTCGCTGTTCGCCGGAGCGATGTGGGAGGCCGGTTTTTGACCGATCCAATATTGATCGGCCATCACACAGGTAATACACTGAAACAGAGTAATGGCCGGCGATTTCTTCAACAGCACGCCCTTCACTCCCAGCAGCAGCGCCTCTTCGATCTGTTCATCGTTGATGGCAGAAGTCAGTATCACCCGGCGGAGGTCCTGATTGACGCCGTTCAGCTGTCTTAAAACCTCCATACCGGACAAACCGGACATCTGCCAATCGAGCAGGAGAAGATCCGGCCGGCACTCCTGGAGGAGAGGGAGAATCTCGCTGCTGCGGTCGGTTTCCCCCACAACGAAAAAGTTGTCCACTTCCTCCAGAATGATCTTCAATCCTTCGCGGAAAAGGGCATGATCGTCCGCGATCAGTATACGTATTCCCTTTTTCAGTTGATCGCTCTCCTCGGCGGCATTAGAAATTGGATTAAGCAACATACCGTTTTATCCTACCGTACCAGGCAATTATAATAGCTATTCATGCAGGAATTCAACGACCAGGCAGAAATTCCTCGCAAAATAAAAGAGGTGATTTTCATGGAAAAGTTGCATCAATAATGGAGTTTTTCGCATCTCGCATGAAAAATAGTATTTTCTGCCGGTTTTCGTCCTGACGCAAGGCCTGCATCTGATCCCAATTTGTAAAATGAACATTAGTATATCATTGTCCCCATGAGGAGAGAACCGGACAAAATCAGACAAAAGCGGACAAAAAGCACGTAAGCAGAGCTTCTGGCGGTGTCGCCGTAAGCGGAATGGTTCTTTTCGAGTTTGTGCCGCGTAAACGCGGAACTACTAACCTTGA
>CAZTVS010000147.1:0-11371 GCA_964617125.1 uncultured Acidobacteriota bacterium | reverse complement strand
TGGTTCGACCGCCTTGGAATGGGTATCTATCAGCTCTCACCCCAGGGAAAGGCCGATCTCTCCCTCTGGAGCGGAGATTTCCCTCTGTCTGAGATGGGGGAATGACCAAATTCGTATGTCTAGTTGGTAGAGACGTAGCGCGCTACGTCTCTACCAACGTCAAACAATATCAATCGAGATCAACAGATATCGTCTCATCGCCAAGAGTGCCTCTCCAGGTCAGTATTAGTGTTGAGATAAAGAGGAAAAGCAATCGCCTGTTAATTTAGTGGTCTTACAGGCGGCGTGTGGTCGGCATAAGTCCAAGGAGTCCCACGCTTAACAGGAATAGCGAGCACGGTTCCGGCGCCTCAGTGGGCGGGGTCATCTCGGGACTGAAGGTCAGCGAATACAGGTCGGTTGCCGGAACCTGTTCCCCATTGTAGGATACGAGGAATGAGGGATCGATTTCTACCTGGGGGTCGAGAATGCCCTGGAATTGCCCGTACATTCCCAAAGGGCTTGTCAACATATTGCCGGCAAGTCCGGACACATACATGTAGATCTGGGCCATACCTCCGGGATTGAGTATCTCCTGAACACTGAATTTCCCTTCCTTCTTGGCGGAATCGGCTCTTAACCCAAAAATATCTTTATAGGATCCCATACCCGGACCTTTATAGGAAACACCAGCGGCCACAGTACCGTAGGAAAGATTTTGAGGCCACTTGGTGGTCGATTCGCCAAACAGCGAGGCCGATCCGCTGAGGTTGATCGGAAGCGCTACGTCCGGGGCGTCCGGGACCGTCTTGTCCAGACGATAGAAGTAGGTGATGGATGCTGTGCCCCGAACATAGCCATTGGTGGCCGACCCCATCAAATCGATCAGTGGCACCTTTCCCCCGGTCAGGCTCACGGCTCCGATGGCCTGGGATTGGACGAGTTGTCCAACTTCAAACCAGGGTTGTCCACAAGGGGGGCACGGTGGGAAGACATAGCCAGGATTATAGGAGGTCTGGCCCAGGAGATCAGCCATGGCTGTACCCTGGTTGGTGATGGTCACATTATCATAGCTTGATCGATAGTATACATCGTTATATCGGGGGGAATAAGGCTCGTTCAGAATCATAACGCTGAGTTGTCCGGTAAACACAGCGCTGTAGATAGGATCTCCGCTGACGGGACCGGACAGGAAGGCAACGATCAGAACGAAGGCGCAAAGAATTTGGCATTTCATGTTAACCTCATGCAGTAAGAGATAGACAAAAACAGGAACAATCCCGGTTCTCTAGCTTAGTGGGATAATGACTCTCGAATGACAATGCAGTCTTGACAAAACAATGATAAAATCGTGATCATTCGTTGAGACCGATCCCAAATGCCTAATCTCACCGATCCGAACTATCGTTTTGGCGATTTTATCCTGGACGTGAAGGAGCACCTGTTGACCGGAGCAGGCCAGGAGATCTATTTACCGCCAAAGACGTTCCAGACACTTCTGCACCTGGTGGTCCGAAACGGGCGCCTGGTGACCAAACAGGAATTGCTGGAGGCCATATGGCCGGATGTAGTGGTTACGGAAAACGCCCTCACCCGGTGTATCAAGGACGTCCGCATGGCGTTGGGCGACGACGTCCGCCAGCCCCGCTATATCGAAACCGTCCCTCGGGTGGGCTATAAATTTATCGCGGCCGTGGAGCCGGTCGTTCCACCCCAGGCCCAAGTTCTTTCCCTGGTCCCACATGCATCGCCTCCCGAACAGGAGAGCGACACCCGGGAGGAACAAAGCAGTCGTTTGCCATCGAATGGAAAGGACTTCGCGCCGGACTCGCCTGTCCCGGGGAAACGGGATGGCATTGCTTCTCTCCGGAACCGGTTTCCCGTCACCGGTCTGGTGATCGCAATCGGAATACTCGTTCTTTTGGGGACCTCCTACCTACTGACCGTTCGCAGTCGGGCGCTTCCTTTTAGCGCCCGCGACTTCATCCTGATCACGGACATCATCAACCAGACCGGCGACGAACTCTTCGATCGATCCCTGGCAACGGCGTTTACCGTGAACATGGAGCAGTCTCTCCACGCCAATGTTTTCCCCCGGACAAGGGTCACCGGTACCTTGCAGCGGATGGGGAGGCCCTCAAACCAGAGAATCACCGAGGAATTGGGGCGAGAAATCTGCCTGCGGGAAAACATACGGGGACTCGTCTCGTTGACCATCGGAAGAATCGGGAAGCAGTATTCCCTTTCGGCGAGGCTGATCGAACCGCAGAGCGGAAGCACGGTCCGTTCCCGCATGGTCTACGCCCAGGATCAGGACCACGTCCTCCCGGCCATGCAGTCGCTGTCCGAAGAGGTTCGGGGCGATCTCGGCGAATCTCTCTCGTCGATCCGGGAGAGCAACCTCAACCTGATGCAGGTAACTACTCGTTCCCTGAAGGCGTTGAAACATTATTCCGATGGCGTTCTCCTGTGGGAAAAGGGGGAGTATGGCCCTGCCGTTCAGCAATATCACTCTGCGGTTACGGAGGACCCCGATTTCGCCAGGGCCTACGCCGCCCTGGGAAACGCGTATTTAAGTCATCTCTACTCCAAACCCGCTCTGGGGAAAGAGTACTACGAGAAAGCGCTCCGTCTTGCCAACCGCGTAACCGACCGAGAACGCCAAGCGATCCGGATGAGCTGCGAGTCCGATCTCGGTCACTATGAGATTTCCCGGCAGCTGCACGAAAGCTACCTCCGGACATATCCCGACGACTTCCGCGCACGATACAATCTGGGACGCCTTTTCATGCTGAACAACCAGCACGAAAAGGCCATCCTTCAATTCCGGGAGGTGCTCCGCCTGGCGCCCGAGAGTGCCGGAGCTCGCGTCAACATCGCCACCTCGCTGATGCAGCTAGGGCGTTTTTCCGAAGCCCTGGAAAATTATCAGGAGGCGTTCAGGCTGGAACCCGGATGGGAAATCGGGGTAAACCTGAACCAAGAATACGGTTTTACCCTAGTGAAGGCGGGGCTCCCGGAAAAAGCGCGCGAGGTTTTTTCCAGGGGACTTTCAGGCGAGAAACATCAGGCCCTCCGTTCGTTGGCCTTGCTTGATATGTATGAGGGAAGATACCGTCAGTCCAAGACAAAACTGGAGGAGGCAATTTCCCTGAATCATTCCGGCCAGAACTACCTGGGCGAGTCCAGGAACAGGCTCTTCCTCTCGATCCTCCTCCAGGGCCAGGGGAAGCGCGCGGAGTCGCTTCAGGAGCTGAATCGGGCGGCGTTCCTACTTCATTCGGCGGGTTTCGTGCCCTGGCTGGCAACCCGGATTGGCATCGGGTGTGCCCGGGCCGGTGATCTTGACTCGGCCACACGCCTCCTGGACGAAGCGCGGAAGAAAGCGGACTCGAACAGTCCAGAACAGCGGAGCGACATGGCCCGCCTGGAAGGCGAAATCCAGTTTGCACGGGGAAATCGGCAGGAGGCGATGCGACTCCTACTCCTCGCAGACGACGAATTCCCAACCGCCTTTTCAACCGAGAGCCTTGCTCGCGCTTACCTGCTGTCGACCGACAAGGATAAGGCCATCAAGGCATACGATCTATTCCTTTCGATGAAAGCGAGAAGCCTGGGATTGGAGCCGCAGCAGCTCTGGGTCGAGGCCCACTATCGGCTGGCGAGGTTGCTCGCAGCCCGGGGAAATGACCCGAGAGCGAAAGAGCTGGTCAATGATATGCTGCAGCTTTGGAAAGAGGCCGACCCGGAACTTCCCCTCCTGAAAGAAGCCCGCCGGCTGCTGTCGGAAATATCCAATCGCTGATGGGCCCAGATCTCTTCCGAAGTCAGGGGTGAAAGCCTGCCGGTGGTTGCCACGACCGAAAACTGCAGTCTGAGAGCTCGTCGCAATCCAAGAACCTGTCCGCCACCTTTCGCACGACCGGGCACCAGAAGTCGTTCTTTGCGGCAAAACGCTCCTCGTACACTCGCTCGAATTCGTCGAAGTAGTCTTCGACCAGCCCATAAGGCGGCAAGGCTCCTTTGCTCGCAGGAAAGATCCATGCCGTCCTCAGTCGATCATGGGCCAAGGGCCGCGATCTCTATGATCTTGTGTGGTACCTTGCAGACCGCACATGGCCGAGTCCGAACCTTGATCTTCTGAAATGATTTTGAGTCGAAGAGACCGCCTTTCACCCCTCATTTATCCTGGGGCGAGGATGGGTCGAAGGTCAGGGTTATGGTGGTCTCCCAGGAAATCGGCTTGCCGTCCAGAATCGCCGGACGGTACATCCATTGCCGGACGGCTTCGATGGCCGCCTGGTCCAGCTGGGGATGTCCCTTGACGATTTTTACCTGGGAAACCTTACCCTCCTCGTCGATGGCGAGCCGCATCTGTACGATCCCGGCGGTTCCGGCCCTCCTGGCTGCTTCCGGATAGACCGGCTCGACGCGCTTGACCAGATCGGGTTCCTGATTGGGGCCGTCGGATCCGGGCGGCAAATCCGCGGTTCCGACCGGTTGGTTCGACTGCTGAACCACCATGGATTTGGATGAATCCTTCGGGGCCGTTTTGGGAATCCCCGCCGGCAGCCGGAAAACCATCGAAACGGTGGTAATCACCGATACCGGTTTGCCGTTCAGATGCGTAGGCTTATAAACCCATTGACGAACGGCGTCGATGGCCGCCTGATCCAGCTGCGGAACCCCCTTGATGATTTTCACCTTGGATACATTCCCCTCTTTATCCACTACCACCTGCATTAGCACGATGCCATGAATACCGGCCTCTTTGGCCGACTCCGGATAAACCGGCTCCACCCGCTTGAGCGGGACCATCTCGGCTCCGCCCACACGGATTGGTTTTTCTCCGGAAGAAGTCTCCGCAAGATCGGTATTCTTGGCAGTTTCCGGATCTTGGAAGAAGTGCATGGTGACATTCGTGGTTACCGTTTCTGATTTCCCTTCGAGAGCGGCCGGAGGGAAGATCCACTGTCGAACGGCGTCGACGGCCGCCTGATCCAGCAGGGGATGTCCCTTGACGATTTTCACCTGGCCTACCTTTCCTTCCTTATCCACCGTCACCTGCATGCGCACTATCCCCTGTACCCCGGCGGCTTTGGCCAGTTCCGGATACACCGGCGGTACCTGCCGGACGGGGGAAATGGCGGACGAGGTGCCGACTCCTTCTCTGGCGTAGGAATTCTCCGCAGAAGCAATACTGTATGGATTCGTCTCCACCCTGGTATCCTGGAAGGTGGAAGCCGTGCCCTCGAAGAACACATTCTGAATGGCCGACACCGGAACCGCTTTCCCCTCCGGATCCGTTGCAGAGTACTCCCGGACCGGGGCGTATTGGAAAGCGCGTATGGCCGACCGGGCGGCTTCATTCAACAGGGGGTGTCCATCGATCACCCGGGAATCCTCTACCGCGCCGTTTTCGTTGATCAGAACCAGCAACGAGACCTTGGCCGGGATCTTTTGTTCCCTGGCTGCCGGTGGGTACTGCGGCCAAACCGCACGCAGGAGTCGATCGGTCAGCAGATCTTCCTCGACTTCGCGAACCGGAAGACCTCCGCGAATCCATCCGTACTCCTGGGATCGGGCCAAACGAAAGGAGACCGTCTCCATTGTGTAAAAGAAAACAGGTTTGTCTCCCAGGCGCCCGGGAGAATAACGGTATTGCCGGGCTGCTTCCACGGCCGCTGCCCGCAGCGGTTCGGGACCATCCAGGGCTTGAACCTCCCACACGTGTCCCCATTCATCTACGGAAATTTTCAGGGCAACCTCTCCCTGTATTCCCTGACGGATCGCTTCGGCAGGGTAAGCCGGGACCCAGCGATGGTAACAAATCCCTTTTTGAAACTCCTGGCTCTGCTCCAGCAGCCAATTCACCGTCGGTTTGTCGTCAGCCGCAGCCTTCTTATACCGAATCGCGATTGTGGTCCCATACGCCAGGGGAGTTCCTTCCAGCGAAGCCGGTTCAAATTTCCATTGGTCCAGGACGGCCCAGATCGGATTGCGTACCTTTATGCAACTGCAAATAACGATCTTCCCTTTCTCATCGATCACCGTCTCCATTTTCATCTCTCCCGAGGATCCGTGTACATCCGATGAGAAATCCGGTTCCACATAATGGATCAGGCGGGGCGGGAGTATCTTTCCGCGAGAGTGGGAAGAAAGGATCTTGGGCTTTTCCAGGTTGGACGGCAAGGGAGCCGACGGATCCGGCGGGATCACGAAGAGCGGAAAGGCCCACGCGGCGGCCACTCCGGCCAACGTAAGGATGGTCGTCATGCAAACGAGCGACAAGACTTTTCTCTTTCTGGACATGGAAACCTCCCGGAACAATAGCACTACTCTTTGTCGTAAATGGTTTCTGGTGAGAAACAAGGGGGCCGGCACAGTCGACTGTCCCAAGGGGAGAAAAGCGGATTCCAGCAACGCCTGGGCGTACTGTCGCCGATCCGGCATTAGCCGGGCGGCCTGTTCATCGACCGTCTGTTCCCTCTTGAGCCGTATCCGGTCCGCCAGCCACCATATCCCGGGGTGAAACCAGAACAGGATGCACACCAGCTGCTCTCCCAGGATGAAAAGCCAGTCGCGACGACGCACATGCAGGAGTTCGTGGCACACGATCGCCCGCCGGTGGCTCTCCGTCAGTTGGGGAAATTGCAGCGGAAGCAGGATTAGAGGGCGCCGAAGACCGAAGGTCACCGGGCTCCTTATCTGTCCGGATAGGCGGAATTCCGCTGCGGCACCAATGCTTCGCGCGATGGTCTCGATATCCGGCAGAACGGCCCGAAGGGATTGCGACCGGCGTCGATGACAGGCCAATCGCAGCAGGCCGAGGGCGAACCGTAAGAGAAGGAAAACGGCGCCCAGGCCCAGAAGGCCGCTGACGACGATCGGAGCGGAGAGGCTGTGACTGCCGGAAATTCCATTCTGGAGGAGGATGGCGGCAGGCTTTTCCGCGAAGACCGCGGGACCTGGGATATATTCCTCTGGAATCGTACCTTGCCACGGAATCGCCGGTGAGGGGCTTGCGGAAGGAACCGGGGGAGGGAGAACCCGTTTCCAGGGTTGAACGGCCGGCAGCAGGAGGCACATCAGCAGCAACAGCTGGTAATAACCCAGCAGGATACGAGGCGAATGTACCCGCAAAAGCCATGGCAGGCAGCCCGCTATCGCCAGTAATAACGCGATCTGCAGGCTGTAGGCATACAGATTGTTCAGCCACAGAGTGGTATCGTAACTCATGATTGTTTCCGTACCAGGCGCATCAGCTCCTGGAGTTCCTTCTCGCTGATCGATCGGTCTTCCACCAGATGGGCCAGGAGAGGTTCCGCCGATCCGTTGAAGACGTGACGGATGAATTCCCGTACCATCTTCCGTAGAACGACGGTCTGAGGTTCCGTGGGTCGATACAGATAGGCCCGGTCACGCAGCTGTTTTTTAAGATAGCCCTTCTTTTCCAGGATCTTCATCATGGTCATGACGGTGGTATAGGCGATCTTGCGTTGCAAGAGCAGCGTTTCGTAGACATCGCGTACCGTGGCGGTTTGCTTCGCCCAGACGACCTTCATAATTTCCAGTTCCTGCTCGGTGAGTGTCTTACTTTTATGTCTCATACTAAATATTTAGTACTAAAGTTTTATTTTGTCAAGTAAAATTTTGCAGAAACCGCAGGAAAATCAGATTACTGGGCCATGCAGGGCTTTTCCGGAGTGACATGGCGCGGCCAGGATCTTCAGGCGGTTCTTCCAGCGATGGCCGTGGTTTTCGGTTTTGCCATCTTCTTCGCCGCCCTGGCCCAATGGCGTTTCCGCTGGGAGGAGTAGTCGCGGGTTCGTCTTCTGCCGTGTAAACGCGGGACTACAAACCTTACGATTTTTTGCGAGTGTATCCGATGGGATGCCCCCGTGAAAAGTCCTTGTTTCGTTTCTTTCGTTTGCTCCGTAGGGATTCGAAAGATGTTGCCGGCGGGACGCCGGCGCTCCCAGGACTTTTATCGAATCATTCGATTTCACCGGACGAGGAAAAGCTCTGGCTCTTTCCTTTCCAGGGTGTGGGAACGCAGCCAGCCGACAATCTGGTCCAGGTGCGGATCCCGCAGGCTCCTGGCATCTTGGGGACAGGACCGAACACAGGCACAGCACAGGAGGCAGGTTTCCGGATTCGTCTGGACCATTGCTGCCAGACGGATCGATCCGGTCGGACAGGCGGCGACACAGGTGCCGCAAGCGATACATCGTTCCTGCTCCGTGACCGGAGACACGGCCGGAAGCTGGCCGTATTCCCGGAACGGCCGGTTCCCGGGGAATTGCAGCTGCGTGGCTTCCGAAATATCCCTCAGGTTATCGAGGCAGGCGCCGATCCGCTTTCCAAATTCCCGCGCGCAGCGAAGATCGGCCGCGTCCGGTCTCCCTTCCGCCAGGGGAACGGCAGGGCTGGAGAGAGAGTGTTCGCCGATAAAGGCTCCCCCGGCGATGGGAACAAAGCCCGCTTCCACTGTCAGATCGGACAACTCCAGGAGCGCATCTTCGTAGGCCCGGTTGCCGTAAAGCACAACGATGACTGCAGGACCTCCGCCGGACTTTAATCCCCGGAACCGTTGTGTGGCCGTTTGGGCTACTCTGCCGGTATAAACCGGAGCTCCTATTACGAGCAGTTCCCTCTTTGCCGTCTCCGGAAAATCCTGTCGCTCGGAATGTGTCACATCCAGGTGCTCCACGATGTCCACGCCGATGCCTTCGACAACGCTTTCCAGTATCCGCCTGGTAGTTCCGGTCGGTGAAAAATAAACCATCCGAACCTTTTCGATTTGCACGCTCCCCCCTCCTATCGAGATACGGGTTCAGGCAAAGCTTCACGCTACAGGCTGATTCTTTTCCGCAAGGATTTGATAGAGAGCGACAACATCCTCCGGCGGAGTGGTTTCTGCGGCTATCTTTACCAGTTTTAAAGCCGCAGAGGGACAGGTAACCACGCAGTTGCCGCAACCAATACAACGATCCAGATGGACCACGACCCGATCGCTCTGTTCTTCCATTTGCAGGGCATTGACCTGGCATCTTTCCAGGCAGAGGCCACAACCGGTGCAGGAAATCGAATCTACGACCGCATAGTAGTTATGGGTCCACCGCATGGCCGGTGCCGGCAGCAATTTTTGCATGCGGAGGATGCCACAGCAGCATCCGCAGCAGGCGCATACAAAATCGATTTTCCGGTAGTTGTTCGGCTGCAGAACAAGCCCGTCTTCTTCATTCTGACGCATGATCTCCAGCGCTTCCTCTTTCGTGATGGGTTTGGCACCGGCCTTTACTGCCAGCTTGGCCCAATCGCCGAAAACCATGCAGGTTTCCTGGCGGGTGGTTTTCTGACAGGGTTGTCCTCTGAATTTGGCCCCTTCCCGACAGAGGCACCGGTTAATCACAATGGGTCCGTCGCAACTCCTGATCATCTCCCGGACATCGTCGTAGATAGCGACATGGTGTTCCACGGTGATGCTTTTTTCCACCGGAATGGTACGCATCTGCGATACTTTGGTGCCAGCGAAGGTTTTGCCGAATTCGGCGTTCATATAGACTCCGAGGTCGGCAAAAAACTGGGGGGTAGCCTTTGCGGCATGCATTTCCACGATGCCTACCAGCAGCGGCATGGTGAAATATTCCTCCGTACCGTTCGCTTCCCTCAAAGTGATGGCACCGTTGCGGACCATCTCGTTCAGCAGCTGGGTGACTTTTTCCGGAGAGATACCGGCGGGACGAACCTTTTCGTAAATTTCCCGGGAGGACTGGGGTTGATAAGTAACGTTGAGCGCCAGGCGTGCCTGCTCCGGAGTAAACAGCTCCTTGAGGATACGGAGTTCAACACCGGACGAGGTAGCGGGAAATCCCACCGCCTGGTTATCCATGTGTTCCCGGAGTTCTTGATAAAGTTGATCTGTGCTTTCCATATAGGAAACTCCCTTTCTCAGGCATGATGCGAATGAAATGCAGTTATAAACCGAACCTGAAACTGCATGCATTATACAACAACCTATTAGGAGGAGTTTTTTTCACCCGTAATGAAGGCGGTATTGTGTTAGAGTATTTATTTCAGTGTCATGGAACGGATTCGAATCGGAAATCACCTTTCGGGAGGAGGCCGGGATACATCCGGCCAAGGACCGAAGACAACAGGATAAAGTGCCATGAAGAGAACGTTGCTTGCCTTCACCCTGGTTCTGGTCTTAGGCAGGGTCGCCGCCGGAATGCCTGTCGCATCCGAAGAATATCGCTATACCGGCTACACTCCACTGGATCCCAACGAGCCCATCGCCTTCGACGGCCAAAGGGTAACCTGGAAAGGACGAACATACACCCTGGATCGAAATACGATCTTTCTGGATTACCGCCTGGAGGAAAGGCAAATCGCGAATCATCCCTTCGCCTTCAACACGATTCAGAAGGCCGCGGCGGCCCTGACCAAAGGAACGGCCGAGAAGCCCATGCGTCTGCTCACCGCGCCCGGTGTCTATTGGGTGGACGACCCGGACGATCCGAACCTACGCGTTCCGGCCCCCGGCAGCAACTTCCCGGTCGGTTTGACCATCGTCTGCGATCACCTCACCTTTTTCGGTTTGAACACTCATCCCGGTCATGTGGTGTTCGCCTGCAACCGCGGCCAGACACAGGGTGCTTCCGGCAACTTCACCATGTTTTATATCCAGGGGATAGGATTGAAATCGGAAAACGTAACCTTCGGCAATTACTGCAACGTAGATCTGGAATTCCCGCTGGTCCCTAAGTTAAGCCGAAAGAAGCGAGCGGAATCGATTGCCCAGGCCCAGCTCTTCTGGTATGGGGGACGAGACGGCGTTGCCGTCAATACCCGCTTCATCAGCCGTTTGAACCTTCTCCCCTTCGCCATGACCTACCTCAACTGCCATCTGGAAAGCAGCGGCCATGCCTCCTTCTTCAACAGCGTCTACATCGGCAGCCACCTCGAGTTTTACAACGTAAATTTTTCCGGAGGGAAATTCTTCGACTGCGATATCCATCTCAAACCCTTTCCAGGCAATTACCGGGGGAAGAAAACGTACCAGTTCGGCTTTGTGGACGGTCCCGGCAACGGTCTGGTCTGCGTGGATACCCGTTTCCACCGCAGCCCGGAGCTGGTCGAGGCCGGTATCCAGGCAGAAATCTCCTGGGACCGCATCCCCCCGACCCGAACCACACGATCCTATCAGCACAATGTCACTCTGGACGGAAAGCCCTATGTCATACAGGAATATGCCTCCCCCGGAACGACGGTAGTGATGCCCGAAGGCTCCGATCTGCTGAAGGCATACAAGGTCGTCTACAATGGGAAGACCTATTACAATGTGCCCAATATCCTCTCGGGCGCCGATCCTTTTCATTACGCCGAG
>CAZTVS010000146.1:0-11498 GCA_964617125.1 uncultured Acidobacteriota bacterium | reverse complement strand
GATCGAACCATTATCAACAGGAGGCAATCCATGTTTCGTGTCGTCGATGATTTTCTGGAAGGCTGGAAATATGAGGGTGAGGCCACTCTCAAGATATTTCGTAATTTAACGGATGCATCCTTAGGGCAGAAGGTTACCCCGGAAGGGCGAAGCATCGGCTTCATCGCCTGGCACATCACCCAATGTATTCCCGAGATGATGAGCCGGACCGGTCTCCGTTTTACCGATTTCGATGAAAAGGCCCCGGTTCCGGCAGATATCGCCGAAATCGTCCGCACCTATGAAAATTTTTCCCGGCAACTGCTGGAACAAGTCCGTACCAACTGGAAAGATGCCGACCTGACGGTGGAGGTCAACATGTACGGCGAGATGTGGAGCAAGGGAAAGACTTTGTCGGTCCTGATGGCTCACCAGGCCCATCACCGGGCACAGATCACCGTGCTGATGCGCCAGGCCGGACTCAAGGTGCCCGGCGTTTACGGGCCCTCCCGGGAAGAGTGGGCCGCTTTTGGCATGCCCCCGCAAGATTAAGTTCGATCTTTGCGTTCCAGGTTCACGCGAACCGCAAGTCAGTTCTGCCTTGCTTCCTGAGTAGGGGTGGGACCGGAGAATGTGGTGGAGGTCTGCACCTCAAACTTCCGGAAATCGGAATACTGACTGCAGGTATCGATACGTATTCCTTTCAACAGCAGGATTCTGGCCTTGCCGGTGAAACGGGCCTCCACCGGAAGCCATATCTCGTCGTTGATCTTGCACCGCCGGAAGCCGGCCTGGGCCCCTTTCTTCAATTGGGCCAGCATCCCCAGACCGACGGAGATATCATCCAGCAGCTCTACGTCCAGCCGAACCAGCTCGAATTCCGACTCGCTGAACCAAGCCCGACCGCCGATCTTCATCAGCATACGGGCTTCCGAGGTGGTCGGCCTGGCATCCGGCCGAGGCCGGAAGTCAAAGCCTATGACGCTGTGCCCTTCCATGGTTTCTCGGCCGACAATACGCATGTCATAGAGCCGGAACAATTCTTCAATCAACCGGATCTCCTTTTCGCGTTCCTCCTGCTCTCGCCGGAGGCGTTTTCCCCTCTCCTGCGGACTTTCTTTTTCCCGTTCATGCATCCATTTTCGAAGGGCGCGGTCCTGCCGGCTATCCTGTTTTTCCAGCTCCTCGGCACGCAGCGCCTTCCCTTCCCGGGCAATCAAACGGCGGTAGCTCCGGTTTTCCTCCACCGAGGGATAAACCTCATAGATTTCTTCTTCTGTTTTTTCTACCTTCCCGTTTTTATCCAGCCTCTTCTCTATTGTTTTTTCCGTATAGGTATATCGGCTCATCAACAACCGATCGCTGCGCAGATGCGTTTTCACCTGCTGCAGGAATGCCTCGGCATCAGGCAATGGAGGGGGGGATTCGGCCCGAAGGGGGATGGTGGCCCATAAAATCAGTAATAGTATATGCATTCTATCTATGAGACGCAGTAAAAAGAAAAAGGTTCCAGCAAATAGTAGTGCGAGTCCAATTTTTATCTATCGAAAAGGAACTTCAGCGAATCCGTTATGAGTACGGATCCATCCAGGCGCAAAATACGACTCCGTATCAGCGAAATCACATGAAAAAAGGGGACGTCCGGTGAGAACAGATGATCTTCTTAGGCCAATTGAATCGGGAACGCCTGCGTGCCGACCATTCAGGCGGGGGATACAATCCGGGCTATCACCGTTGCTCCACGAATGTAGTCGGGATCGAACGCGACACCCATACCGGGCGTGTCGGGAACCCGGATCCTGCCGTTCTGGATGCGAAAGTCCGGTTGATACCAGGATGCTGATTTTTGCAGGGCACGCCAGGGATATTCCATGAAGGCTCCCTGGTTCCTTGTACAGGAAGCGAATTGTAAAAGATTGACCGAGGTATGCCCGGTTTGGGTATTGTGTGGTACGATGGTTCTCCCGAATTTTTCCGCGATTCGTGCTACCCTTTTCGCCCGGATAAGACCTCCGTTGTAATTGATATCCGGTTGGAGGATATGGGCCACACGATTTTCCAGAATCCAGTGGAATTGCCAGAGGCTGTGGTTCTGTTCACCAAAAGCAATGGGAATACGAAGTTTTTCGGCCACGGACCGGGTCTCGGAAAGCTCCTCGTAAGGACAGGGTTCTTCAAAAAAGCTAAAATGAAGATTTTCCAACAGACGACCGATCTCTATACTTTTCGCTGCATCATAGGAGCCGTTAGCGTCGGCATAGAGCTGGATTCCTTCTCCCAGCTTTTCCCGCGCCAGACGGAGAAGGCGCTCGGTACGCCCCGGATAAGCATCCAGATTCCGACTCATCCGCCCCCCGATCTTAAACTTGACCGCTCTTGCCCCCGTCTCGACAACCCCGCGCACATAAACATCGACTTCTTCCTCAGCGGTCAGCACACGATCGGAGCCGGAAAGATAGACCGGAATACTATGATGGATAACTCCGCCGAGAAGAGAACCCACGGATTGATCGAACGTCTTCCCCAGCAGATCCAGCAGGCTCTGTTCCACGTAAGCCACCGGACACCAGAAAGCCAGACCGGCGAGCTTGTAATTGGCCCGGTAAACCTCATCGATTAAAGATTCCAGTTCCCTGGCATCGCGGCCCAGAAAGCGGGGAGCTACCAGCCGTTCGAAAATCGGTAGAAAATCGCTGACCTGCTTGGTGCCGGTCAGTCCGATGGCACCATCCGTGGAGCGTGTACGAATAAAGTAATTGCTGTCCCGTTTCAGCATTTCAATGGATTCGATCTTCACCGGAGTTTTCAAACGATTCGGAAAATCGAACATCGGACGTTCGAATTCACGAACCAGCGGAACCTGCCGTTCGGCATCACTCGCGTTCAGATGGTCCCGATGAGCGGCAACGGCGCAGCTGCCGGCAATTTTCAGCCAATGGCGTCGATTCAGATTCATTGTTCCATCCTCCATTCCGGTAAGTCGTTGGGAGATACTACGATATCGCATGAGATTCCATTCTTTTTTTCAAAGGTTGTCCGACATACCGGAACCGCCTTGGATAACTGCCCCTCTGTTCCTGGGCCCTCGATTTTCCGCATTTTCCACTTCGCCAGTATACGATTCCGTACCAGCGGAATCAAGCGAAAAGGGGGACTCAGGTGAGATGGATGAGGCACCTATATCGACAAGAGAAGGCCGGTACCGCCCGCAGCGGCACCCCGGATTTTCACAG
The DNA here is from genome assembly GCA_964617125.1 of uncultured Acidobacteriota bacterium. Lineage (GTDB taxonomy): Bacteria > Acidobacteriota > UBA6911 > CAINFC01 > CAINFC01 > CAZTVS01. The sequence continues at coordinate 8,286 of CAZTVS010000146.1, read as the reverse complement.
CAGATACGGGCGAGTCCGCTATGAAGATCGACATCATGTCAGACGGAACTCCTGGATGAAAATCTTTCCGCTGTTGCACTAAAAGGACTTTGGTATCCTTCATAGATAATCGGGGTAAAATCGAACTCCGTAAGGAAGAGAAAACCGTTTCTTTTCGTTCTCGCGCAAGGATTGCCGAACCTGACTGATCGGATAGTTCCAACATGAAACTCGGAAATAACAAACTTTTTCGCTCCATCGTAAAAGCATTCCCGTTCCTGGTATTTGCCGTTATTGTTTGCACCGGTTTCCCGGCGCCGCGGCAAATTCATAATCCCTATCAGTCCGTCGATTGGGCCAAATATGGGCAGTATAAAGCCAACCTTCATACCCATACCATGGTCAGCGACGGTTGGATGAATCCGCAAACGGTGGTGGAGAAATATCGGGAACGCGGCTACCGCATACTGGCCATTACCGATCACCGGACGGTAACCTACCCCTGGCAGCAGTTTTCCCGATTTAAGATCAGCACCACAAATGATCGACGCATGAAACAAGGAACACGAAAACCTCAGGAAGACCAACCGATTGCCCCGGGTGATGCCGAATTTAAAGATCTCAATCCATCGGAGACAGGCATGGTGGCTATTCAAGCGGGGGAACTTTGGTTCAAGAAGCACGAACTGAACTGTTTCTTTACCGATTACAGCGGACCGGATACGGAAGGATTTTTCGACATCCTCAGTGCAAAAGGAGGAATCGCGTTCCTGAATCATCCCGGGCGCTATAAACTGCCAACCGAATGGTATGTCGACATATTCCAGCAATACAGACATCTGGCGGGTTTCGAGGTATTCAACTGCGGTAACCGTTACCCTAACGACCGCCGGCTTTGGGACTCCATTCTCGCAGCGATGATCTCCGTCCGGCCGGTTTGGGGCTTTTCGAACGACGATATGCATTCGCTGCGTGATCTGGGGCGGAATTGGAATGTATTTCTCCTGCCGGAAGCCAATCAAGAGAACGTCCGCCATGCCATGGAAAACGGGATTTTCTATATCCTTCATGCCCCCAAGGGGCACAAAGGCGTGCCGGCCCCCCGGATCCGTTCCATCCGGGTAGACGAAAAAAAAGGGATCATTCAAATCAAAGCCTCCGGTCAGGTTTCCATTGCCTGGATTTCCAACGGAGAAATCGTGCATCGGGGGAAAAAATTCCCTATAAATAAACTCCCGGCCGGCGGCAAATATGTCCGCGCCGAACTTCATGGTGCCGGAGACTCGATTGTTTGTACGCAACCGTTTTATATTCCATAGAGGAAAGGTCGAATGAATAAATACTCCTGTCCGGGAATCACCTTCTGCTTCCTGATGCTGGTCGCCTTCCCCCAAAGCAAGCGTCCGGTCGATTATGTCGATCCGTTTATTTGTACTCAGGGCGATCATGGACACTGGCTGCCCGCCGCCCTGGTCCCTTTCGGTCTGGTGGAGCTGGGTCCGGATACCTATCCCGGAAGCCTGACCGCGGACGGCGATTTCGCTCATTCCGGATACGATTTCTCCGACGGACAGATACGCGGTTTCAGCCATTTTCATAAGGGGAGTTCCGGAGGTACGACGATCGGAGACCGGGCCGGACTGCTTTCCCTGGTGCCGTTTGTCGATGCGCCGGAAGATTTTTATCGCAGCCCGATTCGGAAAATCGATAAAAAAACGGAGAAAGTCCGACCCGGGTATTATTCCGTCCGGCTACCGGAGGAACAGATTCAGGCAGAACTGACGGCCGATACGCATGTCGGCATACATCGATACTCCTTTCCCGCGGGAAAGCAGGCCCGTCTGTTTTTCTATGAAGGCAACCGGCCCCGCTCCAGCGGGATTGCCTTTTCTTTGCAAGGCAACCGACAGCTGCAAGGGGTACAGTATTGTTACGGTGGAATTTATTTTCTAGCGAAATTCAACGTACCGGTTCAGTCCGTCAAGATATGGAATGGAACCACGCTCACGGAAGGTAGCACGCAGGAAAAACGACCTTCTGGAGGAATGGTTTGCGAATTTGGCGATCTCGCGGGAAGACCGCTGGAAATAAGGGTGGGGGTTTCACTCACCAGTCTGGAGGCGGCCCGGAAAAACCTGGAAACCGAATGCCCGGATCCGCTGGGATTCGAAAAAATCGAAAACAAGGCGCTGGAAGCCTGGAACCGAAAGCTCGTTTCCATCGAGGTGACCGGAGAAGAAGAGTATAAAACCATTTTCTACACCGCACTGTATCATGCCTGCTTTCTGCCGCAAATCCTCAGCGATGTGGACGGCACCTATCCCGGGCTCGACGGGAAAACGCATCGGGCGGAAGGTTACCACCATTACGCTAATTACGCCTTCTGGGACGATTTCCGCACCAAATTTCCGTTATACAGTCTCTGGCAGCCCGAGGTCTACTGCGATGTCGTCAAGTCACTGCGCGACCTCTACGAACAGGCCGACAACTGGGGCATTACTGCGGCGAATGATCACACTCCGCACGGAGGACAGGGTTTTCGTCCGAGCGGAAAAAACGGATTCCAGGCCTTTAACACCTGTCGCTATGAACATATGCTGATGGTCATAACCGACGCCTGGTCGAAAGGGCTGCTGCATCTTCCTTTGAAGTCCATATATCCCTATATTCGCAGTGAAGCAATGGTGCAGATGCCGGAACGATACGATGCCAACGGCTTTATACCGGCCCGCCCCGACCAGACCGGCGAATTCAGCTGGGATAGCTGGTGTGTGGCCCAACTGGCCGCAGCCATCGGCCAGGAAGCCGATGCCCGCTATTTCCGGAAACGTGCCGACTACTGGAAAAATACCTGGGATCCGTCGATACGGTTTTTCCGTGCCCGTGCGGCCGACGGCAGTTGGCTCGATTTTCCTGAAGATCCGACCGTCAACCGGGAAAAATACACCTACGAAGGAAGCAAATGGCAGTGGCGCTGGAATGTGATCCACGATGTTCCCGCGCTGATAGAAATCTTCGGCGGAAGGCAGGCCTTTTTAAAAGAACTGGAATACTTTTTCGATCACGACCTGTACACCGCCGGAAATCAGATCGATCTGCAGGCGCCCTTCCTGTTCAATCTGGCCGGCGCCCCCTGGCTGACGCAAAAATGGTCGCGGAAAATCCTGACAGAACCGATCCTGCAGAAATACGGAACCCATGGATTCTTCGCCGAACCTATTTTCGACCGCGTCTACAAAACGACACCGGACGGCTATCTCGAGGAGATGGACTGCGATTATGGATGCATGGCCGCCTGGTACAATATGAGTTCGATCGGTCTGTATCAGGTTTGTCCCGGAAATCCCGTGTATCAATTGACCTCCCCCATCTTCGAGAAAGTCGTCCTCCGGCTGGATCCGGCCGTTTATCCGGGGAAGCAATTTGTCATCGAGGCCAGAGGTCTCAGCAAAGAAAACCGCTACATCCGCTCGGCCACCCTGAACGGAGAACCGTTCCATCGATCCTGGCTCGCCCATCGGGAAATCATCGGCGGAGGCCGGTTAACCTTGGAAATGGCCCCACAGCCGAACAAACAATGGGGCACGCTTTGACGACACCCTCGTCAGGGATCGATCAAGGGATACCTGGTCAGATGGATATTCCGGAGGAATCCGGTAGTCTTGTAGGTGGCAAAACCGAGAGGGAGGCTGGGAATGCATTCCGTCCGTATATCGATATTCTTCCCTGCCGTATCCACGTCCACAATCCATTCGCCGTCGAGTGCAGCCTGAATTTTATCGGGTGTAACCCGCAAAACAACCTTGTACCAGCGGTTATTATCTAAAGTGGTTTCCAGGGTGGTTTCGTTCAAAGAAGCATCTTTGTGATCGAGGGTGGAAAGACCGCTGACCCGGTTGTGCCAACCACCCAGAATGAGCGTACAGGAGCTTTTTCCAACGGGAAAGGTAAGACCGCAGAAAAAATCGTTACCTTCCACTCTCATGGCCTCAAAACGGATCTCGTAGTTGATGCGAAGCAATGGGCCACTCCAGGTCACCCCGGTCATCCATTCGCTTCGCTCCAGGACCAGACAGCCGTCCTTTATGAAAACACGCCCGGCCTGATAAAAATCGGATTTTTTCCAATGCCCCAGTTCTTTCCCGTCGAACAGGCTCGTTTGGTCTGCGGCGTCCAACCCATTTGTTTTTCGGGATGCCCCGGAGGTTTCCTCTTGACCCCGCTTATCGGCGATCATTTTCCGGTCCTGAGAAAAAAGACTTTCCGGCAGTTCGAAAAGATCTGAAGCCAGAAGGGCGGCCAACAGCAGCCGGCAAAACAGGAAAGAAGCGGGATTCTTCAACGGACCCATCGATGTCTGGCTCACAATCCTCCTTCCCTCACGGTGGACCAATGGAAACGCATCCGCTAGAAACTATCTCTATATCATATAAAATAAGGACTATGGATGACAAAGAAAAGATGGATCTTTTGTACGATGTATTGATATAACATCCTGTAGAATAACCAGCATGAAATCGGAAATATCAGCAAATCATGTCTAAGCAGACACTCTCGGGGCGATGTTCGACACAGATCAAGGCCGCATGGCGACTGATAGCTGTCGACCCTGATTCCATCCTTATATGGGGGTAAACTAAGATGTCCAGAAAGAACAAATCGATGAACCGCCGCCAGTTTCTCGGGAATGCCGGCACAACTGCCGGTTTGGCGTTAGCCTTTCCGACGCTGATCGGCTCCAAGGCCCTTGCCGGCATAGCTGGCCGATCCGGTGTCCCGGCCAGCGACAAAATTGTGTTCGGAACCGTCGGTATCGGCGGCCGCGGTTCCACCGATCTGCGATGGCTGATGCAGAATGAGGATGCGGTCGTGATCGCCCACTGCAACGTTCTCCGTAAGAATCGCGAGTCGGTGAAAAAAACGATCGACGAGTTCTATAAAAGCGATATCCCAACCTACATCGATTTTCGTGAGATGTTCGCGCGTCCGGACATCGATGCAGTGCTGTCTACCACCGGGGACCGCAATCATGCTATGATCGCCGTTCATGCCATGAGGGCGGGCAAGGATATTTATTCCGAAAAGCCCGGAACCATGACCATCCAGGAGGGTCAGGTGCTCCTGGCCACGCAAAACCGCTATGGCCGGGTCTATCAGGGCGGCGCCCAGCGTATGAACGAATCGAACTTCATCTTTGCCCGAGAATTGGTCCGCCTGGGCCGGCTGGGTGAGGTGAAAACGGTCCGGGCCGAACTAGCCACCATCGGGGTATCTCCCTACTTGAGGACCGAATGGCTGCCGGCCGACGCCCCTGAGCCGCCCAAAGAGGAGTTCTGGTGGGACGCCTGGCTGGGAGCCAATCCATGGATGCCCTATAACACCACCTTTGCGGAAGGACGAAACGGACCTTTGCAGATTTTTCACCAATATTACACTACCAATATCGGCGAATGGGGTTCTCACACCCATCCCTCGGCCATGGACGCCCTCGGGGTCCTGAACAGTGGGCCGGTCGAGGTTCAATTCCCGAACAACAGCACCGCCGAGGGCATGGTGATGCGCTTCGGAAACGGCAAGGAGATGGTTCTCACCCTGGCCATGCCTTTCAGTTCATGTGCTGTCCGGCATGAAGGATCGGAAGGTTGGGTGGAAACCGGCGATCGGGGACTCGGCGTGTCCAAACCCTCGTTCATGGCAGATTACGCCAAGATCGTCGCCGACTACCGGGCCCGCACCGGGCGCAGGGGCGATCAGATGCGCGATTTTCTCGACTGCATCAAATCGCGCCGCCGGCCGGTCACCGATGCGGAAGTGGTGCACCGCTCCATGTCCACCGTGCATATAGCCAATATCAGCATGTGGCTCAAGCGGGATGTGCGCTGGAATCCCGAGAAGGAAGAATTTGTCAACGACGAGGCGGCCAACCGTATGCGTTCACGCGCCCAGCGCGAACCGTGGGCTTTTGTATAGGGTCTGTGCTTTCTGAAGGTATATTCGGCAAAAGAAGGGAAACGATTATGTCAAAAATAAGGTTGGCGCTGATTGTACTCGTGATTGTGTTGCTGGTCGGCACCACGGAGTGGTTTGCTCAAACCCCTGGCGGAGCCGGTGGCACCGCCACCCAGGGAAGCCTCGGCAGTATCCGTGCCGGAGGCGCTCCGCAGCAGGTACCGGTGACCGAGGAGGACAGGATGGAGGCCCAGAACCTGGCCAAGAAACTTCTCATCTTGCATATCTCGGAAACGATCGATGCCATCGCCAAAAGTACCATCGATGGCACGGCCGGCGGCGGCATCAATCAAGCTGGCCGGTCCGGCGCCCGCGTTCCGTCGACCATGGAATCGCCTTACCTGGCCCCACCGGTATCCAAGGCCGATAGGGAGAAACTGGTTTCCGTGCTTCAGGCTCCTGATACTACCAGGATGCAGAAATCGGATGCCCTGCGTAAGCTGAGCGTCATCGGCACCCCCGAGATTGTTCCCGCGGTGGCGGCGCTTCTCAGCGATCCGGAGCTTTCGCACATGGCACGTTATGCGCTGGAGCCGATCGCCGATGCGACCGTAGACACGGCATTTCGCGAGGCGCTGGGCAAAGTGCAGGGCAGGCCCCTGCTCGGGATCATCGGCAGCCTGGGCGTACGACGCGATACCCAGTCGGTGGGAGTTCTGGCCGGCCTGCTACAGAATTCCGATCCAGCCGTCGTTCATGCCTCCGCGCTGGCGATGGGCAACATCGGCAATGCAGAGGCGGCCAAGGCGCTGGAGAGTGCGGTGGCCAAGGCCCCGGTCGCTCAGCTTCCGGTGCTGAGCGAGGGCTTATTCCGCTGCGCCGAGTCGCTATCCGGCCAGGGACTCGATGCGGCAGCCGTTGGCATCTATGACCGGCTGCTCAAACTGGAGACTTCTTCTGCCATTCGCACCGCCGCCTTACGCGGTGCCATCCTCGGACGCAAAGCCGATGGCCTTCCCCTGCTGCGTCGGCATTTGCAGGGCAGCGACTCTGTGGCCTTTGTCGCCGCGATCGGGATTGCCCAGGAGATGACGAACCCCGGGATCACTCAGGTGTTAACGGAAACGCTGGCCGGACTGTCGAAAGACGAAGACAGAATGCAGGTCATCTACGCACTTGGCAAACGGGGCGATGTCGCCGCCGTGCCGGCCCTCTTGTCTCTGGCCCAAACAGGGAGCTCCGGCGTTCGCCTGGCGGCCATAGGGGTGCTGCCGCAAGTGGCTCATGCTGACGCCGTACCGGTCCTGTTGAAATTACTCGATGCCGAAGAACCGATTGCCGCCGCCGCGCGGGCATCCCTCGCCACCATTCCCTGCAAAGAGGCCGATACCGCCGTCTTGGCCATGCTGGCCGGCAAGCAGACCAAAGAAGTTCTTACCGGTATAGAAATGGTAGCCGGCCGGGGTATTAAGTCGGGTATCCCTGATCTGCTCCGTATGGCCGGCAGCCACTCCGATGCCAAGGTCCGTCGGGCCGCGCTGAAGGCAGCGAGCGGCATCAGCGGGTCCGACCAGTTGCCGGTACTGGTTCAATTGGCTCTGAAACCAAAGTCTCCTGACGATCTGGACACCATCGTGGGAGCCATACGGTCCACCCTGGTCAACGTCGAGGATAAAGCCGGGTTCTCTCAAAGTCTGCTACAACAGCTGGGACCGGCTCAGCCTGCACAGAAGGGTGTTCTGTTCCAGCTCTTGAGTATCAACGGAGGAACCGAGGCCCTCGGTGCCGTTCGCTCGGCCGTCGACAGTCCTGACTTGCAAGTTCATGCCGCTGCCTTGCGTGCCCTTACTGATTGGCCGGATTTTTCAGCGGCCAGGCCTTTGATCGAGATCGCCGCCAAGTCTTCAACCTCTCTGACCGATTCCGTTTTGGCGCTCAAAGGCGGTGCCCGTCTCATTCGCAGCAGTTATTCCACTCCGCTGAGCGAAAGAGTCCCTCTCTGCCTGGCCGCCTTCGACAGCGCCCGGCGTGATGAAGAGAGACGAGAGGTTATTTCCGTTATGGGAACTCTGCGGAGTGCGGCCATCGGAGAGAAACTGCTGGAGATCGCCGCCAAGAACCCGGTTTTGAGAACCGAAGCCGGAACCGCTGCCGGTCAGGTGGCAACCAGCCTGTTTACGGGCCGGTTGAGTAGCGTCCGTAGCGGAAGGCCCTAGTCCCTCACCGCGACCGGCGAACAGGCCAGAGGCCATCGATGCTGTGGCGACCTGATTCTGTCGAAACGATCTCAGAAGGAATCATCAGGTAAGATAAAGTCGCAAAAAATTTTATTTTCAGGGATTTCTTAACTGACTCCAA
>CAZTVS010000145.1:0-11504 GCA_964617125.1 uncultured Acidobacteriota bacterium | reverse complement strand
GGCGCAACCCCGGGCTGTATTACGGAATCCCTTTGGGATTCCTGGGATTGCAAAAGGAAAAATTTGATTTTTTACGGCTTCATCCCCTTTGCCAGTAAAAGCATTTAGCGTGACTGTAAATGAAATTCACTTCTTCATCAGCCACACTTCGGATACGATCGTCCCCCATCCGCCCGTATTCCGCCATACTTCCCGGTCCGTTCGAGAACCGGCAGCGACGTCGGCCGATTTCTGCAAACGCAGGGTCAGACGGCCGTCCCTGGTAACCTCTCCCGGAATGTCAAAGGTAAAAAAATCGCTCATTTGCAGGGGGAGTTCCAGATCTTTGGCCAGCAACCTGTCGTCGGCATAAATGGACTGAGACTTCTGGTTCATTCTGGTAAGGTATCTTTCCTGATACCAGGGTCTCACCAGGGTGAAGCGTACCCGGTAGGAGGCGCTGGGGTCCAGGCCGGTGTAACGAAACACCACACCCTCCTCCTCGTCCTGGGTATAGTGCATGGAGCGCTGGCTGGGACGATTCCCTTCCGACAGCATAGGAGCGACGTAGGGTTGACCGTGATCATAAGGATAACCATGTATGAGGTGGGGAGCCCGGTTGAAGGTACCGCAATTGTCGTAGAAGCCGCCCTCACCCGGATTTTCATAATCGAAGATCGCCTGCAGAAGTTCTTTCCTTTCTTCCCCGGATGCAGCGGATGCCCTTTGCAGCTGCCGGTCGAGCCAGCCAAGCCCAATATAGTCGTGCTTGAGGTTATAAAGCCCTTCGCTGCGGACGCCATTCCACCGATTGCTTGCCTCTCCCCAGTACTCCGCCTCTCCCCGCAAGGTTTGCATCTCCCGGGTCTCTTCCCAGGGGGATTGCAGCCATTTTCTGGCCAGCGACAGCTTTCCCTCCTGGCCCTGGCCCTTGAAAGCATCGCGAACCACTCCTTCGATGCGCTGCTGTAGATCGATTTGCCGCCTGACCTGGCACTGGATGTACTTATCGAGTGCGGCCTTCTGCATAAACTCCTGCCAAAGCCAGTTGCGCTCTCTTTCCGACAGGGACATCCTGTTTCCTGCCCGCTTCACCAGACGATAGAAAATGTCGATTCCTTCTTTGACAGGTAACGGCTCACCTGGCTTCTCCTCCAGATTCGATTCCAGCTGGAAAATGGCTTCCGACATCTCAGGGGCGGAATCCTTTCCAAACCAGGTTCGGACATATTCCTCCATCACCGATGGTAGGCTACGCTGGGGAGCCCAGAGGAGGCGCTGCCACATCCATTGGTTGAAGTGATCCTGCGTGCCGCTGGAATGGGTACAGTCGCCGATCCCATAACGGAGCGTTTGCTGGAAAACCCAGTAATAATAGCGTGGCCAGGCAAAAAAGGTGAGCCGGTCGTACACCATGGTAAGAAACGAATCGGGCCGCCTTTCGTAGATGAAGTGGTTCCACCAGGGCGGCTGGTTACCATCCGTATCGGCCCGCGGATACATTTGAATATAGCCATACTGCGAATAGCGCCAATGGGTCAACTCGTTGTAAAAAACAATGTCCTGTTCCGGCGGCAGTTGATGCAGAATCTCCTTCAGATAGCGGTCAAACGGCCCGAAACCGGGATAACGGAAAAGATCCATGCGATGGGTCTGCCTGTGACCGGGCTGCCAGCTCATGGCATCCGATCCGGGCCCGTAACAGATGGCCCGCAGCCAGGGGCGCGGTTTTTCCTGCAGGTAGCGAAAGATGGCCAGATCACCGGCGTTGTCAAACTTCTGGTTGGTGATGAAAATCTGGGCGAGCGGATGAGAGGCGTGAATGATCTCTGCCATCTCCTCGCAAAGCAGGATGAATGTCTTTCCGTAGGGTCGGCATCGGTCGCATTCGCATCCGCCTCCGTCTCCGCCTACCAGCCGGACATAGTCGACATGGACCAGGCTTCGAAAGGTCTCCTCGCATTTCTTCAGCAGCGCCTTTCGGGCTTCGGGTGCGGATGGACACAGGTATCCGCTTCTGCCGATCGATTCGGAGGCCTGCCAGGCAGGCGGACCTGCACCGCTGTTGGGGGTATAGGCAAGCAGGGTCTTGATGCCGAAGGATTTCAGAAACGCATACAGGGGATCGTTTTCTTTCAGGTTGGTCTCACTCACCTGCAGGGTGTTCAGTCCGGCGAGAGCATAATCCAGGATGGCTCTCTGCATCTCCTTTTCGGTCCAGGGGCGTACCTTCGCCTTTTCTCTGGCTACGCCGCTCTGACCGATTTGTGTACCACGGAGCTCAAAGGCCGGGGCTGTGCGTATCTCCAGACTTTCGGGCCATACGGCCGAGTTGTCCCTCCTCTCTGCTTGCCGCAGAATCTCTCCGGCGGCATAAAGCACTCCTCGGGTATCGACTCCCGCAGCCAGCAGCAGCGGCCCTTTTCCCGATTCCATCCGTTTCAGCAGAAAGCCTTCCGGGCCGGGATCATCATCGCTCAAAGGCCGTATGCCTGCGGTTGAGAATAGGTTTGAGATTTGCCGATGATGTTCCGCTGTTCCCAGAAGCACAAGACAGGGCCTGTCGGTTTCGGATACCACCCGGCTTTCCCGCGCCACTTTTACCGGGAAACCGTGTTTTTCCGAAAGCCGTTCGGCGAGTATCCCGGCTATCCTCTCTTCTGCAGGACTTGCCAGATCTCCGATACATATCCGGATTTCCTGCAACGGAGAGGAGGCTGTCGATCCCGGCATGCTCAGCAACCAGGAGAAAATCGCAAAGAGGGAAAGATACGTTCTTTTCATAAATTGCAGGCAGCTCCTCCCGGCCAAACAGCCGATATTCGAACCGGTTTAAGAAGAAGAACTAATTTCTGGGTTCAGCTCGGACAAGCCTTTGAAATTCATCGGTGGACTGTCTCCACTTTCCCGCGAGTTCCCGTACCTTTTCCGGATGCCTGGCGGCCAGGTTGACCGATTCACACCGGTCTCTTCCCAGATCATAGAGCTCCCAGGGCCCTTCCTTTCCCTTGGAAACCAGTTTCCAGTCTCCGCTCCTCAGTGCCCGGTTATCCGAATGGTACCACCAGAGGAAATCATGAAGGTTCTTCTGGTCTTTCTGCAACCCGGGGACCAGGCTTCGGCCCGGAATTTCCGGCGTTTTCACGCCTTGCCATTCCTTGGGCCAGTTGCCTCCGGCCAGTTCCATCAGGGTCGGCGGGATATCGATCAGGTGAGCGACGGTATGTCGCAGCTGCCCCCGGTGTTTAATTCCCTCGGGCCAATGCATGATGAATGGAGTCGAGATGCCCCCCTCGTGTACCCAGGATTTGTGCAGCCGAAAAGGTGTGTTGGCAGCGGAAGAAAAGCCGGGGCCAAGACACAGAAAACTGTCGGCGGAGCCGGGCGCAGCGGAGCGATTGTGCCCGGCTCCGCGGATCATCTGTTCGGCACTGGCCCCGTTGTCGGAGACAAAAAGGATCAGGGTGTTATCGAAGGACTTCATGACTCGGAGCTGATCCAGGATGCGACCAATCTCCTGATCCAGGCGATCGACCATCGCGGCGTGGATGGCCATTTTCAACGCCTGGAGCTCTTTCTGGTCTTCCGTCAGCGAGCCCCAGGGAACGGCGAAGGCGATCTCTTCCGGTCCGATCCTGGAGTTTAACTCCTCCGGCTTGAGATTCCAGGAAGGAACGACATCCGGATCCAGTCTGGATAATCCGCAGCGAACGAGACCTGACTGTCGCATGCGCTTCCAGCGCTCATTCCGGATTTCATCCCATCCTTTCCGATAGGCATGCCGGTATCGCTCGATATCTTCCTGGAGGGCCTGCACCGGGAAATGGGGTTCGGTGAAGGCTACGTATGTGAAAAACGGCGTCTCTCGATGCCGTTCGGCATGCTCGCGCAGGTAACGGACGGCATGGTCAGCCACGGCGGTGGCGGCATAATATCCGTCAGCCTTCTCCGGCAGAAGCGGCTTCTCCATCCGCTTTTTCTGCTGTTCGGGGATGAAATGATAGTCGCTGGCGGAATACTCGAAAGAGCGGTCGAAACCCTGCTCCAAGGGTTTGCCATCGATGTGCCATTTTCCCGAATGATAGCTGCGGTATCCCAGCGGGCGGAGCATCATCGGCAGGAGCGGCGCCCATCTGGGCCGGATTCCGCCGGCCCCTCCGCCTGATTCCGGCAAGGCGTCGCGCCGGACCTGCTGGGCATAGAAACCTGTCAACAGGCTGGCCCGGGAAGGCCAGCATCGCCCGGTGTTATAGAACTGCGTGTAACGCAGGCCGTGTCGTGCCAAGCTGTCCAGGTTGGGGGTGCGGATTTCGCCGCCGTAACAACCGGCATCGCTATAGCCCATATCGTCGGCCACGATGACCAGAAAATTCGGGCGGTGTCGGGAAGAGAGGCGAGGAAGGTCCGAAAATGCGGCCGCCAGACCGGTAGAGCCCTGCAGGAGAAAATGTCTTCTATCGTAGGTGTACGCCATATCGTTCCACTCTGCATTAGAAATAGGTTGCGCCTTTAGATTTAGCAAGGATGCATCGAATATACGGCACTTTTGGCGGGGGAACAAGGAGGAAGAGGGATAGCAACGTGAGGAGAAAGGAAGGCAGAAGGCACATGAAGATCTGTCCTAAATATAATATGGCAAATATCTGGGCTGGATGTGGATGGTGTCCCATGGAATGATGGCCATCTCGTCTGTTCCGCAGGTGCATGGCCTTTTTAATCATTTCAAGTTACATTGTGGAATAATAGCTGTACTGTGCATCCTTAAACAAATTTGTAAAAACGGTCCAATGACTGGAAATCGAAAAATGTGGTTAACGATTTTGGGCACATTGCTGCTGGCGGCGCTGCCGGCCGTCGCAGGGGATAAACTGACGCCGCTTGATCTGCGCGAGGTCAAGGTCGGCGGTGAGATCGGGCGGCGAATCGCCATCACGATCTCTAATAATTTGCTCCAACTTGACGCCGACCGCGATTTTCTCCGTCCGTTCAGCGAGAATCCGCGCAAGGGCGAGTACATCGGGCTTGGCAAGACGCTGGACGCCGCGGTACGGTTCGCGGCGTACACCGGCGACGTGAGGGTGGATGCGCTGCGCAAGCACTTTGTCGCGGAAATCATCCAGTCACAAGCGGCCGATGGCTATATCGGCACACTTCCGCCGGCTCGGCGGATCAAGGGTCTCTGGGATGTGCACGAGATGGGCTATATAATCTGGGCGCTGCTGGCGGATTATCGGTATTTCGGCGACACAGATGCTCTCGCCGCCGCGCGCAAGGCAGCGGACTATCTTCTCAAAAACTGGTCTCTGCTGCCACCGGATTGGGGCGTTGGCGCCGAGGTGGCGCCGCACGTCGCATTCACCGGCATCGAACGTACAATGCTTGCGCTCCACCGCGCCACAGGCAAGAAGGCCTATCTCGATTTTGTCACCAAGACACGCGCATTGCCGGAGTGGAATCTCGGTGTGGTGATCGGCCGGCGCCAGGGCATCGAAGGTCATGTCTATGCCTACCTGGCACGCTGCCTTGCCCAACTTGAACTGCTGCGTCTGCATCCAACGGCGGCGCTGCTCCGCCCTTCGCAGCGCGCTCTCGACTTCATGACACAGCGCAACGGTATGCTGATCACCGGCAGTTGCGGACAATGTGAAATCTGGACCGACGACCAGGATGGCCGCGGCGACGTCGGTGAAGCCTGCGCACTGGCCTACCAACTGCGCGTCTATGACAGTTTACTTCGCCAGAACGCCGAGGCGCGAATGGGCGACCTGATGGAGCGTGTGATCTTCAATGCACTCTTTGCCTCGCAGTCGCCCGATGGGCGGCGGCTGCGTTACTTCGCACCGCTTGAAGGCAACCGCGTCTATTGGAAGACCGACACCTATTGTTGCCCCTGCAACTTTCGTCGAATCATCGCCGAACTGCCGACATTCGTCTTCTACCATGCCGCCGATGGCGTCACGGTGAATCTCTATTCGCCGGCGGAAGCGACGCTGAAACTCGCCGGGAACTCGATGGTAAGGCTGCGGCAGGAGACGGATTATCCGAATTCCGGTCGTATCCGCATAGGTGTAGAACCGGCGCAGCCGGTCACCTTCGTGCTGCGCCTGCGCATCCCCGCCTGGGCGGCGCAAGCCCGTGTGCAGGTCAATGGCCGCTCGGTGGACGATGCGGTTCAACCAGGGACATTTTTTGAGGTGCGGCGTAAGTGGTCGGCGGGGGATCAGGTCACCCTCGATTTGCCGATGAACTGGCGATTTGTCAAGGGACGGCAGCGACAGGCCGGCCGTGTCGCAGTGATGCGCGGGCCACAGGTATTCTGCCTCGATCCGACACAAAACGTGGCGCTTGCCGACCTCGACGGCGCCGATTTGGGCTACGTTGCAATCAATCCCGCTTCGCTGGCTGCACCGGTGCCCAACACCGCCGTTCGACCCGATGGAATCGGTTGCCGTGTGCAGGCGTGGAAGCCCGGTTTTGGTCTAGGTCAGAAGCCCGATTTTGAACTCACGCTGACCGAGTTTCCCGACCCGGCGGGCAGGACCACCTACTTTCGCCTGCGCGATTTTGCAGGCGCCGTGGAGGATGAATTGTATACCCCCCCCAAGCAAGTAACCCCCTGAGAATAGCAGGCAAAATACTCTCCAAAATTTCTTGCTGTTTTGCAGGTATATAGGAACAAAGCGTCGATTGTTTCCATCCATGTCAATGGCTGCTGTTTTTGATTTTCCCGGCCTCAAGTTCTATCCGTTTCATCTCCTTTTCGAAACACTGGGAGCAGATGCCGTGGGAAGGGGTAGTGCCGGAAACATCAAACAGATATTTTTCTACAGAAATCCACGCACCTGATTCTTCTCGGACCTTTTTGCAATAACTGCAGATGGGATAGATCTTGCTCAACCCATCGAGTAAACGATCCCGGCTGTCTATCTCGTCTTTGTCATAGATTATGCGAAGAGATAGTTCGATCATCCTCTTGATCTGATGGACCAGTCTGATGTGAAGGTCGTTATGAGCGTTCTCCTTGTTGTCTATAAAGCACACTGTCCCGAACTGTTCTCCATCCGGGCGTTCGATGGGCATGCCCAGGTAAGAGATCATATGCAGCTGTACGGCAGCAGCATTGTCTTTCCACTCGGCGTCTTTGAATGCATCTGAAATGAGATGGAGCCCCTTCTTCTTCAGTGTGCGTTCACAGTACCATCCCGAATCCGGATAACGTTCCTTGTACGATGCTGCGTAAGGGTTGCCTTCGGTTTCACTGGAAAGGAAGATTTCGATCTCGTCGCCGTCGACACGGGTGATCAAACCCGCAGGCACACCCAAGATTTCAGCCGTCACATTGAGGAGGTTCTGCCATTCTTGCAGCACGTTTTCGGTAAGTTTTTCTCTGGTGTAGGGATTTGCATTCATGTTTTCCTTTTTTACCGCCGCTGTATTTTCCATCCTATGATCCTCCTCAAGGTGACTTTACGCTACCAACACGCGAGTCGGTTGTTCAATTTGGTTTTCCCTATGCAACCCCGACCTTTTTGCTTTTGGTGCATTACCCTATTCTAAGAGCTTATTATGTTACTTTTTGTCATTTATTGAAAAGCAGCCGACAAGTTTATCAGAGCTTTCGCGCCGGATAATGAAGTGTTTTATCGGTTATGATACAAGGATGTTGAATCCGTTCAATCCGGCAGAAAAGAATTACACAAGGAAAAAATTGAAAATCAATGATTCTCCGCTGAAGCCCCATCGCCTCTCCCGTCGCCATTTCGCAAAAGGACACGGCCGGCGCCCCGATGCTTGCCGTCTTGCCGGCGATGCCGGCCTCCAGGGCATCGGAGCGGTCGTCGATTGCGTCCGCTCCAGCCGGGGGTGGAACGCAGCGAGACCCGTAGGAAATCGTCACCTCCCTGTGGCGAGGGCTGTAGGCCCGTAACACTGCCTCTCTGAGGGGGCGTTCGACGAAGCCGGTCCCAACGTTTCTTGGTCTTTGCCTTCAGCCAGGCGAGTACCGCTTCGATATGCTTGCAGGTCCCCAGTCTGTTGGTGCGGAAATCGATGCATTGGCAAGCGGAGAGGTTCGATTCCAGATCGCGGATTTCCACCCGATAGCTCCGTCCGCTGTGACTCTTGACCCGGTAATCGGCATAGGGAATTCCGGAAAGATCGTCACAAAATACCTGCATCGCCTCCAGTATGGCCCGCAATTGTCAGCGGGCGATCTCCTCCTCGTCGGTAGTACGCCAATCGTGAAGATTGGAGATCCTAGGCAGGTCTACGTCCCGCGGCTGTTTTTTGACGCGGCTTGTGGCAGCTTCCTGACCCTTTATTTATCTGGATGTCACTAATTGGAGAACTCGGCCCATTTTCCCTCTCCTTCCCAAACGCGCACCGAGAGCAGTCCCGGCAGACGGGCGAGCAGTCGGCTATAGAGCGATTCACAGATGTTTTCCACGGACGGATAGTGTAAAAGATCGTTGAGGGTGTGATGGTCGTAGTCTCCGAGTATTTCCTTGACGGTTTTTTTAAGGGCGGAGAAATCCATAACCATGCCGGAATCCTTTTCCCCGCAGATGACCACTTCCACTTTATAGGTGTGGCCGTGGAGCACTCCGCAATGATCATGCCCCGGCAGGAAATGGGCGCAATCCATGTAATCGATGATACCGATCTTCATCTTCATCTCCGGCTCCTTCATCGCGCCGCCGGCAGTTCGCCGGAGCGATGATCGATTTCCTGGTAACGCAACCGATAGCTCCCTTTCCAGGGTTTGTTCCTGGCGGTGAATTCCAGGTTGGCCGACTGGGGAATCTGTATTCCTTCTTCCGGAGAATAGAAGGTGATGGAGACGTTGCTTATCGTCCACCCGGCAAACTTGGGGTCAATACTCTCCAACTGCCTTATCTCCTTCCATACCAGACGCAGCATCTCGCCTTTGGGGGAAATGTAGGCGTATCCATTGACGAAGGGAACACCCTTCAGGCCCTCGCGCGTAGTAAAATGCACGGACTTGGCCCGGACATCTCCCTCTTCGGCGTTTTCGATTTCCAGGATTTCATAGCGTTTGACTTTTTCCGGGAAGAAAGGAAAAAACAGCTCCTCCCAGAACTGGGCCAATCCCAGGATGCCGGGAGTACTCCATTCGCCGGTCAGCGGCCGGTTCTCTCCATCCTTGGCCAGCTCAGTCACAACGGTGATTTCCCTACGGTTGTTGGGACCGGTCAACAGCGTATAGCGGCGGGTATTCAGAGAATCCTCACGCCCGCTCCCCCCGGGCTTGTCCAGCTGGATCAGCGAAAGAGTCTGGCGGTAGACGCTGTGATCGCGGAAGACACCCGACTGGTTCTGGTAAGCGGAGATCCCCCGCCCCAGAGTCTCCCATTGCAGCGGCCAGCTGAGCATCCCTTCTCGGGGATCGGCGCCGTAAACCGTGGAAAGGACCGGTCCGAGGAAAAAGACCGTGAAAGATAACATCGTTTTTATGATTTGTCGTTTCATACCCTTCAACCTTTATTCATTCTTTGCTGCGCCAACCACTGCATGACCCATTTCAGGTCGGACTGGCTTCTGACCCTGAAATTATACTTTTTATCGGCAAACTGGATCTCCACTACATTGCCATGCTGGGCAAATTTTTTGATCTGGGCATAAGGCCGGATGAAATTGTGGGCCTTTTCATCGCTCCAGAACTGCATGGTCACCAGACCCCAGATGACCCGTCCCCGACAGGAACCGAAGGCGTGCTGATGTTCCACCTCGGTTGGTTGATTCATCCTTTGCTCGATGCCGGCTTCCTGGCGCAAACTCTGGATCATGTTTTGCAGACGTGTCGGACCGAAGTCGGACGTCCCTCCCAGTTGCAGGGCTTTCTGGAAATGTCCTTCCGCCCGACTGCTGTCCTTCAGCGCCGTCTGATAGATCAAACCGATCTGTATATGGGCATCGGCGCGGCGGGCATTCTGCCCCAGGCATTCCTGAAAGGCCTGAATCGCCTGGCGGTACTGTTTCTGCCGCAACAGAGACATCCCCAGCAGGAAGCGCATATCCTCATCCGGTTCGGTGATCTGAGCCAATTGCTGCACCAGCTGAATGGCCTGCTCGTATCGTTCCGAACGGTAGGCGGAGATGGCGGAAAGTCTTATCTCATCCTGGCTCAATCGCTGGCGATGGAGCCGCTGAGTTTCGGCATCTTCCGCAGCCGCCCTCCTCTGCTGGTCGATCTTCTGCCGGACAGAATCCAGCTGCGCCTGAAGCGATTTGTTTTCCGGAGAAAACTCCACGGCCACGGAAAGGACCTTCTGGACCTCCGTCCAATTCTCTTCGGCGGAGAGTTTCTGCACCGTATCGACACAGTGTTGCTGGAATCGGGCGCGGACACTGCGGGTGTATCCGCCGCGGGGATCGAAGCGGATCAGCTGTCGCAGCAGGTCGTAGGCATTGCCCTCACCGGGCGGCAGGATCTTCCCTGCGGCGAAGGCCTTCTCGATGTTGGCGGACAATAGTTGCATGGTTTGCCGGCGGGTCTCGTCGTCGCGCTGAATCCCCTGGCGCAACTGCTCCAGGCGCACCTGTGCTAGGGTGTCATCCGGCTGCAGCTGCAGGTAATGGGCGTAATACCTCTCCGCTTCCCGTGTATTCCCCCGTTGGTAGGCGTTTTCCGCCGATTCCAACAGGTCATCCGAGAGCTTCTTCCGCGTCTCCAGGGCAAAGGTGTGATTGGGATCCAACCCCAGGATCTGTCGTAAAAAATAAACGGTATTATAATCATCCGGTGGAGGAAAAAGGATCCGTTCCTTCATGGTCTGCCTGGTAAGGCGCACCCATTCTTCCAGACGACGGCTGTCTTCCTCGCTCAAGGCCTTCCCGCTGATCGGTTCCAGCACTTCCCGCACCTTCTCTTCCACACCCTCGCGCAGTACCAGCATCCGGCTGGTCTCGTAAAACCCCTCCTTAACGATGCGCAGACGGTGGCCGCCCAAAGGGACGGACTTCCCTTCGAAGGGAGTGATCCCTATCCTCTTGTCATCGAAAAACACCTTGGCCCCCGCCGGAACGCTCTTCACCGTTATCTTGGTATGACGCGGGCTGTAGTAGGCAAACAGAAAGGAAACCGAAAAGGAGATGCCGCCGAAAAGCAACAGGGATAAAAAGGTGGTCAACCCTTGTTGCAGCCGGCCGCCGGAAGAGGAAGGGGAAGGCAGGAACGCCCGGGACCGCACCGGTTTCCCGGCGGCCGGCCTCCGCTCGGCCAGGGTGTAATCCGCCAACGGATCGGTACCTGCCGTACCACGCCGGGGCGTTTCCCCCAGTTTTACCAGGCTGCTGTGGTCAAAGGGGCACTGGGTGAAATGATCGGGCAAACCCTTCTTGCATTTGGGACAAAACTTCATCGCGAAATAGTAATAACACAAATACCCCTGAAAAATCAGCCGAGGATTGGTATAATTTAACCCTTCCGCGCCCATAGCTCAGTTGGATAGAGCATCTGCCTTCTAAGCAGAGGGTCGCAGGTTCGAATCCTGCTGGGCGTATTT
>CAZTVS010000144.1:0-11681 GCA_964617125.1 uncultured Acidobacteriota bacterium | reverse complement strand
GGGGTGCGGCGCTCCCAGACATCCATCCAGGCTAAAAATAACTTTATCAATCGCGGCAAATCAAGGGATAATCCTACTTTTCCATTTTATCTCTGGATTTGACCTATGACGATTCGATCCCTGTCCGACATCCTGGTCGCCACCCGCAACCGGGGCAAAGTGCGGGAAATTGCCCGACTGCTGCAAGGGCTTCCCGTGGCCCTGCGCTCTCTGGACGATTTCCCGTCTTTACCGGATTGCCCGGAAGACGGACTCACCTTCCGGGAAAATTCCGCGCAAAAAGCCGATCACTATTTCCGTCTGACGGGATTACCCACCCTGGCCGACGATTCCGGACTCTGTGTCGAAGCCCTGCAGGGGCAGCCGGGGGTACATTCCGCACGCTACGCCGGTGACCACGCCTCCGATCAGGACCGGATCGTAAAACTTCTCCGGGCCCTGCATGCCGTTGCGGACAGCAACCGGCGGGCGGCCTTCGTCTGCGCCGTAAGTTTCCGCTGGGCGGAAGACGAAATCCTAACCTGGGAAGGACGGGTGGAAGGTGTCATCCTGCCCCATCCCAAAGGCCAGGACGGTTTCGGCTACGATCCGGTCTTCTACGTTCCGGAAGAACAGGCCACCTTTGCCGAACTTCCCATGGAGATTAAAAACCGCATCAGCCACCGGGGAAAGGCATTGGCCCTTTTCCGGCGGTTTTTGGCGGAAAAGGCCGGATTCCCGGAATAGGTCTGGAAAAAGTATGCCGTTTGGGGCACAATTAAACGCCGTCGGGGCGTAGCGCAGCCCGGTCAGCGCGCCTGCCTTGGGCGCAGGAGGCCGGCGGTTCAAATCCGCCCGCCCCGACCAGATCATTCCCCTAACAGATCCGCGGCAGCTGTTCTCCGCTCAGCATATCAAGGATACGCTCCACACCGAGCCGGTTGCGCAGGATGACCCGGCCCGGCTGTCCTGGTAATACCTCACCGATGGCCGCGGCATTCTCCGTCAAGGGATGGCAGCGCAGCGTCGCCAGGATGGCAGCGGTCTGATCGGGCGGAGAGAGGATGACAAACCGCCCTTCACAGGCCACATAGAGAGGAGAAAAACCCAATATCTCACAGGCCGATTCCACTTCCGCCAGGACCGGAATGGAATTTTCTTCCAGGCGTATGGTTAATCCGGAGGCCTGGGCGATCTCGTTCATGGCGCTGGATAAGCCGCCCCGGGTCAAATCGCGAAGACAATGGGCTTGCATCCCGGTTTGCAGCAGCGAAGAAACCACGGGCCAGAGCGGGGCGACATCGCTCCGGATCTCGGTTTCAAATGCCAGACCCTCGCGAACCGACAGCACGGCCATGCCGTGTCGCCCCAGGTCCCCGCTGACGATGATCTGGTCTCCGGCCCTGACCCGGGATGGATTCCATATCTGATCGTGTTCGCGTATGCCGATCCCCGCCGTATTGATGTAAAGACCGTCGCCCTTGCCGTGATCCACCACCTTGGTATCTCCGGTAACCAGAGACACGCCGCACTTCTGCATGGCCTGCTGCATGGATACCAGCACCCGCTGAAGATCGTCCACCCGGTATCCCTCTTCCAGTATGAATCCGGCGCTGAGAAACAGGGGCCGGGCTCCGCACATGGCCAGATCGTTAACCGTGCCATAAACCGCCAGCAGACCGATATCGCCGCCGGGAAAAAAATGCGGCTGCACCACATAGGAATCGGTGGTGAAGGCCAGGTGGGTATCGGGCCAATCCAGCAGGGCACCGTCGTGTTCCGCCGCTTTGCCTCCAGGAGACAGGGCCGGAAGAAACACCTGTTGAATCAGGGATTGCATCAGACGTCCCCCTCCCCCGTGGGCCATCTGAATACGCCGGATATCAGTTTCGGGGAGAGGGCAATGTACCTGGATGGCGCACATACTCTCAGGAAGAAAGTCGCGCCCAGGGTAGAAGCTGGTTTTTCAGCTGATTCAGCTCCGATTCCAGGTTGTAAACCAGCTCCTCCAGGCTCTGGGTGTCGAGTCTTTCGGCAAACCGTTCCAGCTGCTGCACCACCTCCAGGGCCGGCGATTCGCCGAATTTTTTCAGCAGCCGGGACAGACCGGAGGCGTGCCGTACCAGTTCCTTGATCTCTCCGTGGCGCAGATTGGTATGGATCGCAGTGAGGGTGACAGGATACTCTCTTAAAAAGAGTTGTATCAATTCGGAGAGCAGATCGGTGTTCCCGCCATGTTCCGCCAGAGCGGCGCTGAGATCCAGCTGTTTGGGTTTGGTCATCTCCTGCGGAGACCAGGGGCTGGAGGCATCCGATTGGGAGCACAGCAGGAACTCTACCGCCTCGATGAAGTATTCGAAAGGAATCGGCTGCACTACCATGGCGTTCACCATCGCCATGGTGTCGGGTTGGATGATCTCCGGAGAGGGCATGTTACGTATTCCGATGATGGGGAAAGGGCGCCCCCCGACTTTTAGATTTTTAAACTCGGGATAAAAATTCCGGAAATCCTCCCGTTCCACCAGGGTCATATCAATCATCAGAAAATCGCACCACTGAGAACGCAGCTTGGAGATCATTTCCAGATTGCTGCCGGCGGTGTTGACCATGAATCCCCATTTTTCCAGGCGTCGCTGGTTGATCAGGCGTTGCAGACGATCTTCCTGGACCAGCAGGATGGGGCCTCGGGTGCTTTGCAGCAAGGTCTCCAGCAACCGTTCCCGGCGTATGGGTTTGGCCAGACGGAAAACCCGGTCCCGAGACGACTCCTGTACCGTCTGCATCGCCTTACCGGCGGGAATGTCGAGAATGAGGACCTTGGCCACCGGGAATCCACTGGTTTCGAAGGCATTCCAGAATTCCAGCGAATTGGAATTTTCAAAGGTGGCATGGTCCAGCAGGATCACATGATAGAAAATCGATTTTTCCTTGCACTGCTGCAGATGAGCCAGGGCGGCTTCCAGGCTATTGGCCTCATTGCATTCCATGCCCCAAAGCGACAGCTGGTTCTGCAGAATCATGCGCAATTTCTGGTTGGGGGCGAGAATGAAGGCTTTCTTCCCGGCCAGCAGCGGATGATGTGATTCTTCCGCAGTGGACACACCGTCCAGGCGTTTGAAGGGCAGGGTGACGTGGAAATGACTTCCGCCTCCGGCCCGGCTGTCGAAACCAAAAGACCCTCCCATGGCCAGGACCGCTTTGCGTGTGATCGCCAGACCCATGCCCAATCCCTGGCTTTTGCGCGACAGCGACTGATCCACCTGGGAAAAGGGCTGGAACAACTTATTGTAATCCTCTTCGGAGATACCGATGCCGGAATCGTAGACGGAAAATTTCAGCATGCATCCCGATTTTTCGGAATCCAGGATCGCCGGCCTTTCCGCGCTACCGGCGATCTTGGTGATCTCCACAAAAACCTCCCCTTTTTCCGTAAACTTGATGGCATTGCCGATCAGTTTCAGCAGGATACGGCAGACCATTCCCGGGTCCCCTACCAAAACGGAAGGGATGGCGGGATCGACCCAGCAATTGATGTCCAATCCTTTTTGATAAGCGGATGCGGCAACCAGAGCGATCACTTCCTCCGCCAGACGACGTGGGACCCATTCCACTTCCTGGATCTGGTATTCATGTGACGATATCTTGGAAAATTCCAGGATGTCGTCCAAAATGCGCAGCAAGCCCTGAGCCGAGGTTTGTATGGTTTCCAGGTGTTCCCTTTGCTCCATCTGCAGAGGCGTGTCCAGGAGCAATTCCGTCATTCCCAGGACACCGGTCATCGGTGTCCGTATTTCATGGCCGATATTGGCCAAAAACTCGTACTTGACCCGGTTGCCGGCTTCGGCCTTCTCCAGGGCTTCCTGCAATTCCCGGTGGTGGGAGGCGACCGCTTCTTCGAGTTGCCTGTTTTCCCGCTGCAGACGTCTGAGCAAATAACCGCTCTCCAGGCAAACGGCGGTAATGGAAAGAAGAGCAGACAGCAGAGCCTCCTGATAGGACGAAATCTCCAGCTGTCCCTGGGGGTAGCGACCCAGGAACATGCCTACCGCCCCGGATTCGGCCACCAGCGGGTGCAGATAGACCATCCATCCGGATTCGTTGGAAGGAACGATGACGCTGCTGTTTCCCCTAAGCGCCTGGGAGAAATAACCCATATCGATCAACCAGCCGAATTCCTTTTTGACCGATTCGTTCTCCACCGTGGGGAGGCAAAACTCCAGGTAGAAATCCCGGTCCGCTTTATCCACCAGGAAAAAGGCGCTGATCGGGAAGGGAGTGATCCTGCGGAGATAGGCTTGTACTGTATCCAGGAACTGAGCCGAAGAATCTTCTTTGCCGACAAGATTTACCCGGGAGACCCAGTCGGCGATATCTTGCAACAGAAGGACGGACCCTTCGGAATAGGATTCATGCTCTTGCTTATTCATTCTGGAATATCACTTTGATTAAGTCATCATACTGGCGTTGGACCTGTTCGAAGATCATTTCCAGATCCTCCGGGTCTAAACCACTTTGTTTCCAGGCTACGGGACTCAGTGCCGGCACCAATAGGTCCCCACTGTTGCCGAGCTGCAGAGAGTGAGCGATGATATCGGCAATATGCACCAGGGAAGGCCCCAAAGGATATTCCCGTGCATTCTCCGGTTGGTGATGGCAGGAAACCATTTCCGCCAGGATGGAGGGGATTTTCCACCGCTCCAGAAGCAGGCCCCCGACCTCCGGATGATTGAAACCGAGTTGTTCCTTTTCCACCTCATAGAAATGCCGGGGGTCTTCCAGGTTGGATTTGAGAACCCGCCGCATTTCATCGCCGCAATTTTGATAGATCAGCAACCGCCCGATATCATGGAGAACCCCGGCTAAAAAATAACGCTCCAGGGCGATTTCTTTTCGTTTGCCGGCCAGCAGCCGGGCGACGATCCCGCATCCGAGGGAGTGGCACCAGAAGGAATTCATATTGACCAGATCGGCCGGCATATTTTTAAAAAGGGTCATGACCGAAGTGGCCAGAGCCAGGTCTCGCAGTTGCTCGGTCCCGATTACAGTCACCGCAACGGATATGCTGTCGATTTTGGAAGGATATTGGTACAGGGCACTGTTGACGATCCGCAGCAGACGGGCCGACAGGCCGGCATCTTCCATGATGATGGTGGCCAGCCGGTGAATGGAGCAGTGAGGGTTGTTGACCTCCTGGTTCAGACGGACAAAAACAAGAGGTAAGGAGGCGACGTCGGATGTCTTCCGGATCAGATCCTGGGCACTTATCTTCATGCCTTTTTACCTTTCACTCCGGGTCATCTTGGCGAGGACCGACAAGCGAAAGATCTCCTTCATGACCGGATGTTCCAGGTTCGCCTTGATGAAAATGGGGAGCAATTCGGAACGGCAGGCTTCCCATTGTTCGGCATCCGGCTCGACCCCTCCGTCTGTTGGTTCCGCCACGGCGATCTCAACCGATTCCACACCCCAGGTTTTCATCAGCCGCAGATGCTTTTCCGTCAACTGGGTGTCGGCTCCTATCAGCGGATTTCCATAGGAATCGAGCACCGGGGCCGCCAACTTCCACCCTGCCTGCAGTTTGTTCAGTGGAATCTTTGCCATCGTATTTCAGAAATTTAGCGATGTTCTTCTCGGAAGAAACGCTCCCTCTCCATACACAAGCCATACCATTCCCTCCTTCGCGTGGAAGGGAATAGGACAATTCCTTCCCTGGCAGGGCAAGAAACAATCTACTTTGTATCCGGCCGCAAAGGGAGAATCAAAGGTTTATGTATCGCCCCGCGCAACTACAGCATCAACGAAGTGTTTTCTGGCTTTTGCGATAGAGTTCCGCATAAATCCGACGAAGTGGGGTGAGGCAGTATTGCTCCACACCTGTCTTCAATTGGGAAGCGTCGTGTGTCAGGGGTGCGATCTTGGACGGATCCACCTGGAAGCTGATACGAACCACATCGGCTTTCCCTTCCACCCGCTGGACACTGAAGGCCTTGTGCATGTCGGGAATCAACACAAAAATGGTCGCATAATTCACACCGCTCGCCTTCGCCTTGGCCGCTTCGGTGTAATGTCGGGATAGACGGTCCAGGAACTCATCGTAATCGAATGCCTTGACTTTGTTGTTGACGCTTACCTCGATCTGGTTGTTGTTTTCACTCTGAACAACCTTCAGGCCGTAGGTGCACTGAAGATCATCTTTGGCGAACTTGATCCGGTGACCCAGTTCATCGTGAAATATCTTCAATTCCGGCTCGAATTCCTCTATTTCATTGACGTTTTCGATGGCATAGTAATTGGAAACGTTCTTATACCAATCATCCATCATTTCGGCAAGCGTTTTATCCAACAGCTTGTACAGTTTTAAGGGGGACAGTGGAGATTTTGAAAGCTCTTTCATAGCCTTCCTATATTATCATAAAAACATCAATGGCAAGGGGGAAATTACTGCCGTGGTTTCACTTTCCCATCGATGTGGGGGAGGGGACTAAAAAAACGGCTACTCCTGTCCGAAGAGCATGGAGTAGCCTGCGGATCGCGCGCTGAGTTATGGAATCGGATTACTGGGTTTTGACAGGATTGGCCTGATCGAAAAGCCGTATGATTTCATTGGTGATATCGGCTGTCGGATCAACGAAGGCCAACATCTGTTGTTGCACGATGAATACCGCCGTAAAGCCGTTCTTTTTGGAGTAATCGGCGATGATCGGCTGCATTTTGGTTAAAATGGCATTGATGATTTGCGTCCGGCGTCGTTCCAGAAATTTCTGATGGTCTTCCTTCAGCCGGGTCAGGGCCACGTTCTGTTCGTCCAGTTGGGTCTGCCGCTCTTCTCTCTTTTCATCGCTCAGAGTCATCTGTTGAGCCTGAAACTCACTCATACCCTTGTTGAGGGTATCTTGTTTATCCTGTACTTCTTTGGCTTTTGCTTCGTAGGCCTTCTGAAAATCCTCGAGGTTCTTTTTTCCTTCGGCCGTACTCATTACCGCACGGTCCAGATCCAGAAAGGCCAGCTTGGAACCGCTGCCGGCAGCAGCCGTGGGAGCCTGCGCCCATAAGGAAGCCGAAAGGAGCAGGGTTAAAACTAGGCCGCCGATAAACTTACAACATCGCATCATGGAACATCCTCCAGTGTAAAATCTAAATTATCTTCAAAAATACGAGCGGTAATTGTACCCTATAGCGTGTAGAATTTCACCGGCAAGAACCGGAACAATCGCTGTCGAGACATTTTCTCCCTTTCACAACCCCTTTCCAGGGAAAGGTAGAGAAGCGATCGACGGTCTCCCATCCTTCCTCGGGAGATCCGTGCTGGACCGATTTTTAAAAAATATCTCAGGACAAGGAGAGCAACCTGATGGCAAACTTATTCGGCTTATTGGGCATGGGAATGATTCTCGGAATCGCCTGGCTTCTATCCGCCAATCGAAAGGCGATTCAGCCCCGTATCCTCCTCTGGGGTCTCGGATTGCAATGGCTGTTTGCGCTGATTGTGCTGAAGACCACCATCGGTCAGACCGTCTTTGAATTTGCCGGAAGGGTCGTCAACCGGCTGCTCAGTTTTTCCGTAGAGGGATCGCGTTTTGTTTTCGGCAATCTTGGCGATCGTGCCAATGGCGAAGCGTTCTATTTCGCCTTTCAGGTACTTCCCACCATCATTTTCATCGCCGCTTTCTTTGCCGTTCTCTATCATTTGGGGGTCATGCAATTCCTGGTACGCGGCATGGCCCTTGTCATGTCGCGCCTGATGGGTGTCAGCGGGGCCGAATCCCTGAATGTGGCGGCCAGTATCTTCATGGGACAAACCGAGGCGCCTCTGACGATCCGTCCGTACCTCTCCGCCATGACCCGTTCCGAGCTGATGACGGTGATGACTGCCGGGATGGCTCATATTTCCGGAGGTATCATGGCCGCTTATATTGCCTTCGGCATCGATGCCAAACACCTGATCGGAGCCGTTATCATGACCGCCCCGGGAACCCTGTTGCTGGCGAAAATGCTGATTCCGGAGACGGAAGAAACAAAAACAGGAGCCAATATCCCCATCGTCAGGGAAAAGATCGATGCCAACATCATTGCCGCCGCGGCTCGCGGCACTTCCGAAGGCATGCATCTGGCCATGAACGTGGCCGCTATGCTCATCTCTTTCCTGGCCTTTATCGCCTTGCTGAATTACCTGCTCGCCTTCCTCGGCGGATTGAGCCTGCAACAGATCATCGGTTATGCCCTCGCTCCTCTTGCCTGGACAATGGGTATTCCCTGGAAGGACGCTCCCTCCGTGGGGTCCCTCATGGGTACGCGTATGGTATTGAACGAACTTGTGGCCTATTCGCAGCTGGGAACATTGAAGGCCTCCCTGGATCCCCGCTCTTTCACTATCGCCACCTATGCTCTTTGCGGATTCGCCAATATTTCTTCCGTCGGCATTCAAATCGGCGGGATCGGCGCCCTGGCTCCCGATAGGCGTTCCGATCTGGCGCGTCTCGGCCTCCGTGCGCTGCTGGCCGGGACCATGGCGAATTTTCTCTCCGCCTGCATCGCGGGAGTTTTACTGTAAGAGGGTGCATGCCGCCGCTGGTAAGTGTTGTCATCCCTACCTACAATCGATCGGCCTGGATTCAGGAAGCCATCCGATCCGTACAGGCACAGGATTTCCTGGATTATGAACTGATTGTGGTAGATGACGGTTCGGACCAGGGCATGGTTCGCATTCCCGAAGGCGGCAAGGCCCTGGATGGATACCTTTATACCCGGCATGGCGGCGTCAGTCGGGCCCGGAACCTGGGGGCCGGTATATGCCGAGGCACCTGGTTGAGCTTTTTGGATTCCGACGATCTATGGACGCCGCAGAAGCTCAGCCGGCAAATGGCATTCCTGCGGGAAAATACAGATTATCTTTTATGCTATACCGATGAAGTCTGGATCCGCCGGGGAGTTCGCGTCAATCCCATGAAAAAGCACCAAAAGTATTCCGGATGGATCTTTCCCCATTGTCTGCCTTTGTGCCTGATCAGTCCTTCCTCCGTCATCCTGAAGCGAACCCTGTTTGAAAGCATGGGTGGTTTCGATGAGACTCTACCGGTCTGTGAGGACTACGATCTTTGGCTTCGCATCGCCTGCAGGTATCCGGTCGCTTATCTACACGAGAAACTCATCGTCAAACGGGGAGGACACGAGGACCAGCTTTCCCGCAGCGAGTGGGGCATGGACCGTTTTCGGGTGCTGGCCCTGCAAAAGCTTTTAAACGCGGGGGTTCTGGACCAAACCCAGGAAAGAGCGACCTTGATGGAATTGATGAAAAAATGCCGTATCCTCATGCAAGGCCTGGTAAAAAGGGGGAGAGAGGAAGAGGCTATTCTCTATCGGCAGATCGTCGGCGCAGCGGAAATCCGCATGCAGAATCTCGAGAGTATGTCTCCGGCCGGGGATTCACACCCGGTCAGCGGGTGACGATACCCACGCCCAGATCGATATGTTCTTTGCCACGAATATCGCCCAGGATCAAAACACAGCGGTACATGCCTAGATTGCTCCCGGCCAGGTGTCTCAATTGGGTTCCGCCCAATCCGGAGGCAACATTCATCTGTTTACCCCACTGGAAGAGAACAATCTTCTGGGTAATTCCATTGAAAAGAATGTCCGTCTGTTGGACGGCGGTCGGTGTGTAGCTGAAGTTAAACGGATTCGGTTCCAGGCCTCCGCCTGCGAGTCCTTTCAGAGACCAGGTGCGATAATTCTGTGCCAGACTGGTGGCAAATATATCATCGATTGTGTCGCTGTTGACATCGCCGATACTGGCCATGTTCACGCTGATCGGCATTTGCCAGGTAACCGAGTAGGTGAATACGCCTTTGCCGTTTCCGGTAAAGAGAGAGAGGTTGGTCCCGTTCTCCTCGACGACCGCCAGGTCCTTATACCGGTCCGAATTAAAATCGAAAACGGCTGCCGATTTGATCTTGACGGGAAGTTTTAAAACCGGACCGGCGGCAAAGTCCCCCGTGGGCAGTCCGAAGACGACGGTGATTTTACTCTCCATGCCGCTCACACAAAGGATGTCGGGAAGGGTGTCGTTGTTGATGTCCTCGATCACCACCGATTTCAGGGTGAAATAAGGATCGGGAACGACGAACGTTTTGACCTGGACCATTCCCAGAAAAGGAATTTCGTAACGGCCGTCCTGAAAGCGTATGGCCGGAACGATCTCCGCCGATCCGTTCCATTTCAAATCGCCGATGACCACAAAGGATCCCGAGGCCTTCAGCGTGGTCCCCCCGGATGTCTCATTGGGAGGGTTATTGCCCGTAGTCGGATTGTTGGTAGACGGATTGTTCCCGCTGGATGGTTCGTTCGTGCCTTGAGAAGGATTGGAGCTGCCCTCGGTACCGGGGGTATTGTTCGTGTCGGTTCCTGCGCTGGTGCCGCCGCTGGTGGTGCCGGACCCGGAGCTACTGCCGGCACTGGTGCCGGAAGTGGAACCGGAGGGAGTGGAGACCGACTCCCCGGCAGTATCTCTGCTGCCGCTGGCGGTAGATCCGGAATGGTTGCCGCCCGAAACCACAGGAGTTTCCGTTCCGGTACCGGAAGTGGAGTTCGAGTGATTCCCCGAGGAAGAGGTATGCTGGCCGCCCTCGCTTGAGGTAGCGGAAGGTATATGTTCCTGCGAAGCCGTTAAGGCATCCGCAAATGGATTTTCCGAAGAGTTCGCTCTTTGGCTCCCGTCGGCAATCTCCGTCCGATTGGAAAACAGAGAGGCGTAATAGGCATCAAACGATTGCTGCGACAGAGACTCCAGACTCATTTCGGAGTTGGTATCTGCGGATTCCGTCTCCGGAAAAGAAGAAATCAGATGCAAAGAAGATAAGGTGGATGCCGGATCCCCCTTATCACCTGACTTGACAGGCAATAAGATCTTGGATTTCTCCCCGGCGGCGGAGTTGAATTTTGACGAATGGATGATGGAAAAATCGTTCGGGTTTACCGACGCTAGATCACCTAGGGCATGGATATCGATCTTCCCTTGAAGGATCGCGGCCTGGTTTAAATCGATGGCGGACCGCTTGGTTGATGCCATCTTCTCTTGCGGACTGAAAAGCCGATACTGGCCATAGGGATTTTGCTGCATGCCGGCAGGATGGTTCCCCTTCTGATAGGGATCAGGCGAGAAAGCTATCCTGACAGATAGAAACAGTATCAGGGGTACCGCCAGCAACACCAGTTTTCTATAAGCGTTCATCATAAACAGTCAAATATTCCAGCAGACAATACGACTTGTCATCAGTGTGGTTATAACCTAGATTAAAAGTTATGTAAAGTATTTTGTAGGGATAGGACAAGGACCCGATAACGTGGGAAGCTAGATGCTTATCTCCCGCCATCACCCCTCTCTGATACGATGAGGCCGCAATCAATCATGAGGTTCGTAGTTCCGCGTTTACGCGGCACAAACTCAAAAAAACCATTCCGGTCATGGCAACACCTAAGGAGGGACCACGAACACGATTCGTTTTCTATGACGAAGTCGAAAAAAATGCCTGGACCGCCGCACCCCAGTGCGGCAAGGGAAAGGATGTGTATCCCTGTCCTCTTCCTTGCATCGCCGGATTGTATGATACAGAAAGGAATTTCTCATAATCCATGACGAGGCGGTAAAAAGTCGGTATTTGGTGTCGATTCGAAAATTCTGTATTGATTCGAAAGAGGATGCCGGC
>CAZTVS010000143.1:0-11684 GCA_964617125.1 uncultured Acidobacteriota bacterium | reverse complement strand
TCAGGAATGACAATCATTCTTATTCTATCGGAAATAAAGAAAAAATGGACCTTCACCATATATCAACCCAGGAACACGCAGGACAGGCTCCTCCGTCTGACGGAGGAAAGCCCATTGTCCTGACAGCCCCCCTCACCGAGATCATCGATCATGCCGGTTTCTTCATCCAGATGGGTATGGCCTCCATGCCTATCTGGATGGAAGGGGTCATGAACAAAAAGTATCCCCGATGGCGCGAGCTCGAACGCAACCAGGACGGGTCGGCACTGATCATGCCTGCCGGTATACGGATTCTGGAAACATCTCTGCTGCGCAGTTTCTCCCCGGAGGAGATGATTGCCTGCTACCCTGAGGACCTTCACAAATTCGTAGGTCCCAACACCCGGATAGTGGCCGTCTCCACTCACAACCCTCTGGGCGTTACCTTTGCCGCCGGAGTTTATACCTCTGTCTTCGGCACATCCAAACACCCGATCAATTCCCATTACGCCAGGCAACTGTTCCTGGATCTGAAGAAGAATCCGTGGCGCAAAAACTTTCAAGTCATCGTAGGCGGATCCGGCGCCTGGCAGATAGCCCAAACCGACAGTCACAAAGAATTGAGCATCGATTGCGTGGCCGAGGGAAGAAGCGAATCAGAAGAGATACAGGATTTGTTTCGCAAAGCGGTACTGGGAGAAATCCTCCCGCAAAACATCAGGGCTGCCCATCCCAAGGAGAGAGAGAGTATCCTGACATCCACCCGGCGCACCACCTTCGGAGTAGTGGAGATGACCACGGGTTGCGGCCGACACTGCCGCTTCTGTCTGCCCGATTTGTGCCCGCAGATGGATCTTCCCAAAGAAAATATCATGGCTGCCGTAAGGGCCAATGTCCGGGATGGAAACAAACAGATTTCCCTGGCAACGGAAGACATGTTTTTTTGGGGACAGGTACAGACCGGTACGCCCTTTTATTTCCCCAACCGGGAAGCGTTACTGGATCTGTATAAGGAGATCGTCAGCACTCCGGGTGTGGAACAGCACCTTCTCAGTCACAGCACCATTTCTCCCGCCGTGGTCGATCCTATCCTGATTCAGAATATGTCGGAGATACTGTTGGACAAGAGTCCGATTCACCTGCCCATGTTCAGTACGCATCCGAAAAAGAAGATCTTATCCCCGTTGATCGGACTCGAGACCGGATCCATTCCTCTGGCCAAGAAGATCATGCCGGGCAAATCGGCGCCCTTCCCCATTGAGGAGTGGCCGAGCGTATTCATCCAGGGATTGACGATCATGAACCGGAATAACTGGTTTCCGGTGGTGACGCTGATCATCGGGAGTCCGGAGGAGACGGATGAAGATACCAAAGCCACCCTGGATCTGATCTATGAGGCCGAACGGAGAAAGCTCTTTGCCTTTTTCATCCCATCGATCTTCACTCCGTTGCATGACACGCGCATGGCCGATCAGGAGGGAGTTGCCGAGACTCGCCTACTCACCTCCCTGCAATGGCAGTTGATGATGAAATGCTGGAAAATGAATGTACGGGCGGCACAATTCAAATGGTGGGCACCGGCGGCATGGCGGACAGGGGCTTTTTTCCTGTGGCTGTTCCGTTTACGCAAGCTGAACGGACCCAGATTTACCTGGCCGCTGCTGCTGTTTTCGGGCGCCTTGCCGGAAAAGCTGATGGGCCGACTGGGGAAGATTTATCTGGGAAAGCGGCTGGAGATCAAAAGCCGGAAAGAACTGCTTGCCAGAATCCATCCCCAATTCTGGAAGCACCTTCGCTGCGACAACGGCGAAATGCCTGAGCCCTCGATCTCTACGGTCTCCTGAAAAGTGTCGACAGGCTTCTGCCAGCCGGATCAGGGTTCCTGAACATCGTCTTCGATCCGGATTCAATCGCCGTAGGTCTTGCGATATAGATCCAGCATGGCTTGCCCGATTTCGGCGGGAGAATCGGTAACGGTCACTCCTGCATCCCGCAGAGCTTGGATCTTTTCCGCCGCGGTCCCTTTTCCACCGGCAATGATGGCTCCGGCGTGACCCATACGTTTTCCTTTCGGTGCGGTTTGTCCGGCAATAAAAGCCACAACCGGCTTCTTTCCTTCTTGCTTGATAAACCGGGCGGCATCCTCCTCGGCGCTTCCTCCGATCTCTCCGATCAGAACGATGGCTTTCGTTTCCGCATCCTCGTTAAAGAGGCGCAGGCAATCGACGAAATTCATTCCATGAACCGGATCGCCCCCGATACCGATGCAGGTGGATTGCCCCAGTTTACGGGTTTGCCATACCGCTTCATAGGTCAAAGTCCCGCTGCGGCTGATGATGCCGATCGGACCCTTCTTGTGGATATAGCCTGGCATAATTCCGATCTTGCACTCCTCCGGAGTTATGATCCCGGGGCAGTTCGGCCCGATCAGGCGTGTCCTCTTCCCCTGCATGGCCCGCTTTACACGGATCATGTCATGCACCGGAATCCCTTCGGTGATACATACCACCAGATCGAGATCGGCGGCAATCGCCTCCAGAATGGAATCGGCGGCAAAGGCCGCCGGCACATAGATCACCGAGGCATTGCAGCCGGTAGCCTTCCGGGCCTCAACGACCGTGTGAAAGACGGGAAGGCCGAGAACCGTCTCCCCTCCCTTGCCGGGTGTCACCCCTCCCACCATCCTGGTCCCGTACTGTATGGCCTGCTCCGTATGAAACATCCCGGTCTTTCCGGTCAGTCCCTGGCAGATGACTCTGGTATCTTGATCGATTAGAATACTCATCCGTTTTCGGCTCCTTATAATTGCTTCAAGCAGGCCACCGCCTTGCGGGCGGCATCTCCGAGGTCCTCGGCAGAGAGGATATTGAGGTTTGCTTCCTGGAGCATCCTTTTACCCGTTTCGACATTGGTACCTTCCAGCCGTACCACCAGAGGCAAAGTCAATCCGACCTCGCGGATCGCCGCTAGAATGCCTTCGGCGATAATGTCGCAACGCATGATTCCGCCGAAGATATTGACCAGGATGACCTTCACCTTCGGGTCCCGCAGGATGATCTTGAAGGCGGCGGCTACTTTTTCCGCCGTCGCCCCGCCGCCGACATCGAGGAAGTTGGCCGGCTCCCCGCCGGCCAGCTTGATGATATCCATGGTTGCCATGGCCAGGCCGGCACCGTTGACCATGCAACCGATATTTCCCTCGAGCGCAATGTAGTTCAGATCATACTGTTTTGCTTCACTCTCCTTACCGTCCTCTTCGTTGAGATCGCGAAGAGCTTCCAGTTCCGGGTGGCGAAAGAGTGCGTTGTCGTCGAAATTCACCTTACCGTCGAGAGCAATGATCTCACCCTCATCGGTTACTACCAGTGGATTGATTTCCGCCACGGATGCGTCTTTCTCGACCATCAACCGATAGAGGGCTTTCATGAAGCGGACGGCCTTGGAAACCTCTTTATCCTTGAGTCCCAGGGCAAAGGCGATATTTCTGGCTTGAAAATCGGCCAGTCCGATGGCCGGGTCGATGGATTCCCGGATGATCTTTTCCGGAGAGCGCAGGGCGACTTCCTCGATATCCATGCCTCCTTCGGTGGAGGCCATGAGTGCCATTCGGGAAGTCGTACGGTCCAGCACCATGCCAAGATACAATTCCCGGGTGATACGGCACCCCTGTTCGACAAATACCTTCTTCACCTCTTTGCCGGCCGGACCGGTCTGAGGGGTGACCAGGATCCTGCCGATCAGCTCCTGGGCGGCTAAAGTCACTTCATCCGGGCTTTTGGCTAGTTTGACTCCGCCGGCTTTGCCGCGGCCCCCGGCATGGATCTGTGCTTTGACCACCCAGACGGAACCGCCCAATTCCTCGGCAGCCGCTCTGGCCTCCTCCGGGGAGAAGGCGGGTTTCCCTTTCAGTGTTGCCACACCGAACTCCCGGAACAGCGCCTTGGCCTGATACTCATGAATATTCATTATGATTTCCCTCGAAAATTCCCGCTTTACCTTACCACTCTTGCGCTTCCGCCTTTTACCAGTTTTTCGACTTCCGCAAGCGTTGCCATAGATGTATCCCCTGGAGTCGTCATGGCCAGGGCCCCGTGGGCCGCTCCATATTCCACTGCCTTGGCGGCATCGCCGAAGGTGAGCAGTCCGTAAATCAATCCGGAAGCAAAGCTGTCGCCACCGCCGACACGATCGTAGATCTCCAAATCTTCTCGTAACGACGCCAGGTGAAACTCTCCGTTCATCCAGCAGATAGCCCCCCAGGAGTTGACTGTGGCCGATTTCACCGTACGCAGAGTAGTGGCCACTACCTGGAAGTTCGGATAGGCTTGGATTACTTTCTCTATCATCTTTTTAAAATTGGAAGGATCGAGTGCGGAAAGGTTCTCATCGACACCCTCCACTTCGAAACCAAGGGCGGCGGTAAAATCCTCTTCGTTGCCGATCATCACATCCACATAGGAAGCCAGACGGCGGTTCACTTCCATGGCCTTTTGCTTGCCGCCGATCGACTTCCATAAGGAAGGCCGGTAATTGAGGTCGTAGGAAACGATGGTTCCATATTTCTTGGCGGCCTGCATGGCCTCTTCCACAATCCCCGGAGTGGTTTCCGAGAGAGCGGCGAAAATCCCTCCGGTGTGAAGCCAGCGGACACCTTCCTTGCCGAAAATCGTGTCCCAATCCACATCCCCCTTTTTCATCTGCGAGGCAGCGGAATTGCCCCGATCGGAAACCCCCAGGGCCCCGCGGACACCGAAACCGCGTTCGGTAAAATTCAGGCCGTTGCGGACATTCCGTCCAACACCGTCGAAGGGGACCCAACGAATATGGGACACATCCACTCCACCCTGCAGAATGAAATCCTCGATGAGCCTGCCGACTTCGTTTTCCGCCAATGCAGTCACAACGGCGGTGGACAGACCGAAACACTTGCGAAGGCCGCGGGCGACGTTGTATTCCCCGCCGCCTTCCCACACCCGGAAGGTGCGGGTCGTACGGACGCGCATATCGCCGGGGTCCAAACGAAGCATGATTTCTCCCAGGGAGATACAATCATATCTACATTCCGATTTTGATTTGATTTTCCATGTCGACATATCGGTTCGCCTTCCTAAGAATTTGGTTTTTGCCGGCCTTATCCTCCCGGCGACCGGCTCTTCAGAGACCACAGGGGCCCTTCGTAAGAAGGTCCGGGGCCTGGAGGAATCTCCCAGAAATTGTATTGTTCGAGGTTCCGGCCGTCAAGTAGGACCAGGCAACAGGCGTGCCATCGGCTTGACAACCGGATAGGACCATTTTAGAATCGTAAGGAAGTCAACCGGTTTCAGCATTCTACATCGCCTGTTTTCTTGCAAGGTCTGCCAGCATTCGTTCTCAGGATATCAGACATGAAATCCACTACCGGCCAAGAAAAAACGCCTAGATGCCTGCAAGGAAAGTTCCCTCAGTTCTGTCTTTCCCTTGCTTCTGTCTGCATCCTTACAGCCCTTCTTATCTCTCCGCTGCAAGCCTCCATTTATCGGTTGGAAATCGACGGAGCCATCAATCCGATCATGTCGGAATATATCGTCAGCGGCCTGGCGCTTGCCGAAAAGGATAGAGCGGAAGCCATACTGCTCTTACTCCGAACTCCAGGAGGGATGATACTCTCTATGAGTGAAATTCTGGAAAAGATGCTGGCCTGTCCGATTCCCATCATCGCTTATGTTTCGCCCGGAGGAACCCATGCGGCCTCGGCCGGATTTTTCCTGCTGATTGCCGCCGATGTTGCGGCCATGGCCCCCGGGACCAGGACCGGCGCAGCCCATCCGATCTTTGCCGTCGGTGGTGTTCCCTTATCCGACAATCAGACGGCGAAAACCCTCCTCGACAAGATTACCAATGATTCCGTGGCTTCGCTGAAAGCCATCGCCCAGAGGCGAGGCAGGGATGTCACCCTGGTGGAAAAAGCCATTCGGGAGAGCGAATCCTTTACCGAAACCCAGGCACTGGAAGGTAAACTGATCGACCTGATAGCCGCATCGGAAGCGGAACTCCTGCAAACTCTCGATGGCCGGAAGATCCGTCTTTTCAGCGA
Source organism: uncultured Acidobacteriota bacterium (assembly GCA_964617125.1). Taxonomy (GTDB): domain Bacteria; phylum Acidobacteriota; class UBA6911; order CAINFC01; family CAINFC01; genus CAZTVS01. The sequence goes on along the minus strand of CAZTVS010000143.1, from coordinate 5,632 downwards.
CCAGAGCAGAACCCTGTCAACCCGGAGTCAGGCGGTCATTACCATTGAGATGACTCACCGCCAGAAACTCCTCCTGGCCATATCCAATCCCAATCTGGCGTTATTGCTCTTTATCGGCGGAGCCCTGCTCCTGGTATTCGAATTTACCAATCCGGGATTCCTGGCCCCGGGAATCATCGGAGGACTCTGCGTACTCCTTTCTCTGCTCGGCTTCTCCTTTTTGCCGATCAATTATGTCGGCGTTCTCCTGATCCTGACCGCACTGGCCCTATTTATTGCCGAGATCAAGGTACAGGGATTCGGTATCCTGGGTTCGGTAGGGATCGTCTCCATGATTCTGGGCAGCATGATTCTGATCAAAACGGAGGATCCTTCTTTACGTATCAGCTTTTTCAATGCCGTTCTCCTCACTCTTCCTTTTGCCGCTCTGTTTCTATTCCTTCTCTATCTGGCGGTCAAGTCATCGAAACGCAAGGCGGTGATGGGGATGGAATGCCTGATCGGTATGGAGGGTAAGACGTTGACTGCGCTCAATCCCGAAGGCAAGATCTTCCTGCGCGGAGAATACTGGGATGCCTTTTGCGATAGCCCCATCGAAGCAGGAGAACCGGTCGTCGTCGTAGCCCAGGAGAACATGAAGTTGAAGGTGCGCTCCGTACCGGCCAAAAACTACTCTTGAATTTCGTATTTCTTCGAGGCAGAAAAGAAACATTATGAACGAATTCAATCCCACCTATGTCATCATCGTTTTCTTTGTCATTTTTTATTTCCTAAGTTGCATCAAGATCCTCCGGGAATACGAACGCGGCGTTATTTTCCGCCTGGGGCGCTTGCTGGAAAATCCTAAAGGTCCGGGAATCGTGTTTGTCCTCTGGCCGATAGACAGCATGGTTCGAGTCAGTCTGCGGACTATTACCCTGGACGTACCGCCGCAGGACATCATTACCCGCGATAACGTTTCGGTAAAAGTGAACGCCATTGTCTATTTCCGGGTCATCGACTCCTCCCGCGCCATTGTGGAAGTGGAAAACTATCTGTATGCCACCTCCCAGCTGGCCCAAACCACCTTGCGATCGGTGTTGGGCGAGGTCGAGATGGACGATCTTTTGAGCCACCGGGAAACGTTGAACCTCAAGCTGCAAAGTATCCTGGACCAGCACACCGATCCCTGGGGCATCAAGGTCTCTCTGGTGGAAGTCAAACAGGTCGATCTGCCTCAAGAGATGCAGAGGGCCATGGCCAAACAGGCGGAAGCGGAGCGAGAAAAGCGGGCCAAGATCATTCACGCCGAAGGGGAGTGCACCGCGGCCAACAAACTGGTGGAAGCCGCCGAACTTATGAGCCGGCAACCGGTGGCCATCCAATTACGCTATCTGCAGACCCTTACCGAGATCGGAGTGGAGAAGAACACCACCGTCGTCTTCCCCATACCGGTGGATGTCCTGCAATCATTGACCGGCATGCTCAGTAAAAAAGGATGAGGATCCTTCCTATTGGGAGAACGCCGCCTCCAACAGCTGCGCCGGACAGGCCATGGATCCGACCACCGACTCTTTCAGTCTCAGCGCCGCATCGCTGCGGTTCATCTTGAGGAATATCCGCATGGCTCCAGCCACACCGGCGCAGGAGTGACGTCTGACGATTTCACAATTCGGATTCATGGCCGGTCCGTTCGGACCAGGATGGACGGCACAGCCTTCGGTATCCAGACCCTTCCGGTAACGATCGAGCAGTTCCTGTCTCAGACTCATGTCTTCTGTTACCAGGGAACCCTTAACCAGAGCTATGGCAGACTCGTCCGTACGACCGGCGGCCAGATAGGCAGCGGAAAGTCGACGGTAATTGGCCGAATGCAAGGGATCCGCAGCGATGGCATTTTCGGCGGATTCTATGGCATGGGTACTATCGTTCAATCGCAGGGCAACCTCCGATAGGGCACGATCCAGGGCTGCCATACGGTTTGGATCCATCTCCGGAACCGGACGCCCCTTGGCACGGGCGGCATCAGCCGCATCGCGCACATTGGCTTCCACAATCCGCCGGCAGAGAGTCAAGACCTCGAAAGCACGCCGGTAATCGCCCTTCGCCAGATAGAATCTGCCCGCCAGCTCATAGGGACTCGGCGGTCGTTTGGCTTCTGGCAGCTGTTTCACGATTGCCATGCTTTTTTCGATGGCGGCAAGGGCTTGATCTATGTTGGACGGACCAGAATCAAACAGTGCGCCTGCCAGCAACATATGCGACTTGTAACTGGCCGGGGATGCCTTAACCGTGGCCGTCATCAAGGTATTCTGGTCCTGCCAATCGGCGTTCCTGGTCCATGTCCGTACAGTAAAAAGCAAAACCAGAATGCAGACTACAGCGGGCATCAGTCCCGGTTTTGCCAGCCGTTGTCCCAACCCGTTCAATCCCAATACCGCCAGGAACGCGAAACCGACAGCCGGCAAATACAGAAAACGCTCTGCCATGATCGTGCCCATAGGGAACAACAGATTGGAGGTGGGAAGAAACGTGACCAGGGAAAAAGCGGCAAAGAAAAAGGCAATTCTCTGGTAACGATATAGAAAAACGATTCCGACAGCAACGGCCATAACGATCAAGAGAAGCCCCCGATCGCCGGAGGAATACAATGGGATCTGCTGAAAGGAATAATCACAGGAGAGCTGCCACGGCCATACCAACCGCCCCAGGTAAAGAGCACAGACCTTCAGTGCCGTTAGTTTTCCTGTCCAGAAGTCGGCCATGGTTATGGGGTTGTCCCAGGCGGGAAAACTGGCCGGCGGCAGATTGGCCATGACGGTTGCACGCTGGTACAACATCAGCGAGATAGGGACCATCGTGGCTGCGCTACCCAGGAAAAGGGCCTGCATGCGCCGCTGGTTCAGGAGTTCCCATGTCAGAATCACCACCGGCAACATGACGGCACTCTCCTTGGAGAATACGCCGACCAGTGTTACCAGCATCAAAGCGGTAAGCCATATCCATCGTTGCCGTCCGCTGGCTTCCGCACTCTGGAGGTATAGATGCAATCCGCTTAAAATCGATAATCCGGCCAGCAGGTCGGCACGGCCGACAATGTTGGTGACCGACTCCGTCAATATCGGATGCACAGCCCAAAGCGCGGCGATGAATGCCGCTGGCCAGTCCTCCGCCAACAGCTTTCGCGCCAGTGTAAATATCAATAAAATGTTGACGCAATGTAGCAGGAAATTGATGGCATGGTATCCGAACGGTCGGTCGGCATTGCCACAAACGGCATAATTGAACAGATAACTAAGGGTGGTAAAAGGTCGATACAAACCGCTTTCGCCGTAGGGCCACCAATAGGTGTGACGCAGGATCAGCTCGAAATTGTCCCTGCTTGCCTCGCGTATACGCGGATCCTCCAGGAGCAGACCGCGATTGTCAAAAGTGAATCCGGCATAAAAAGAATTGGCATAAGCCAACAGGGAGATCAGACACAAACCCAGCATCAGGTATAGCTGTCTCCGGCCGGAAGGGAAAGGAGTATGGTCCCTGGAATTACCGGGAAACAAGGCAGAAGATCTGGCCACGTGATGTCTCACTGGTTAAGGATATTCGAACAGACTCGGCGATAGAGGGCCTCATATTTCGGAAGAATGGCGGCTGCGGAAAACAGCTCCTGAGCGCGAAGCCTGGCAGACTGACCTAGGAGGAAGCGTCGCTCCGGATCCTGCATCAAGGACTGCACGGCTTGCGCCATGGCAGCGGTATCGCCGAACGGCACCAACAGACCGCTGCGATCGTGTTCAATTACCTCCGGGATACCGCCGACCGCAGCGGCTACACTGGGGAAGGAAAAAAACATTCCTTCCAATATGCTCAGACAGAAACTTTCATTTTCGGAAGTGTAGAGCCCGATATCGGCAGCCTGCAGATAGTCTTCGATCTGCAGGACCTTTTCCCTCACGATCAGTCGATCGGTCAATCCCAGACGCTCCACCTCCGGAAGGAAGGGAGAAAATTTATCTCCGGCGAGAATAAGCAGCTTGAAGTCAATGGGAGTACGAATCCGCGAGACGGTTTCCAACAGCAGATCGATTCGCTTGGGACGCCTCAGGTTGGAGGAGTGAAACAGGAGGATCTCCCGATCGCTCACCCCCAGCTCGTTCCGTACGGCCTGACGAGTCCGCAGGGCAGGACCCGGACTGAAGAAATTATGGATCACGTCGATCGGCCGGCGGATGTCGAGCAGCCGGTTGGTTTCCTCTCGGAGAAAATGAGAAACGGTAGTAACGGCATCGGCGTGAGCCAGGGCAAAGCGTATGGCCGGTCCATAACCGGGATCGCGCCCCAGCAAGGTGGTATCCGTCCCGTGTAAAGTGGCGACCACTCCCGGATGCAGCTCAGGTGCCAGCATGGAGCGGGCCAAAATGGCGGCCGTGGCGTGGGGCACGGCATAATGCACATGGAGAACATCGAGCCGGTACTGAGTACAAATCTCGGCCATCTTTACGGAAAGGGGCAACGTATAGTCCGGATATCGGAAAAGCCCGTAGTCATTGATCCGCACCGGATGAAAATGGATTCCGGGTATATCATCCGCCAATCGGAAGGGGTGCTCGTAGCTGATGAAATGGACCTGGTGCCCTCTACGGGCCAGCTCTTCACCCAGACATGTCGCCAGAATCCCGCTCCCTCCGACAGAGGGGTAGCAGGTAATCCCAATCTTTAATAGGCCATTCGGCGTCATCTTAAAACCGACCGGTCCCCCGGGTCAGCTGCCCTAGAGAGGTGAAGACCATGGAATTTTCCGTAAAGAGAGGTACGGCATATTCTGCGCCGACCCGCAAACCCAGCAACCGGGCACGTGTCAATTGCAGCTCCACATATTTCCTGGTCGGCATCTGGGAGGCGTGGGCTTCCATGGCCGCCGTCCAGGTCGCTATGACTTCCGGAGCGGAGATATCAATGACGATACGCATCATGTCCGTCGGTTCGGCTTCCGGAGTCACGGCGTAATAGAGCAGATGGTCTACGGTATGAGGTAGTTGGTCCTGTAACTCGGCGACACCGCCATAACGGGCGAGACGTACCGCATCACGCACCAGCTGTCCGAGACGCGGGTGATCGGGGTGCTGGTGCTCCACCAGGCTGGGAGCCAGTACCATAGCCGGACGCAAACGCCGCAGGATGGCCGCCATACGCAGGGCATGCGCAGCCCGCACCTCGAGATGGGCATCCCCGTCCAGCTTCAGGAATTCTAGGGATGCTCCCAGGATGGAGGCCGCCTTTTCCGCTTCCAGAATACGCTCTTCCGGAGCCCCATGCGTAGAGGACTCCCCGTGAGAGCAGACCACCAGGTGAACCGGGCGTCCGGCCATACTCTCAACGGCTACCACCCCGCCGCAACCGAATTCCACATCGTCCGGATGCGGACCAAAGGCCAGGAGCGGGGCCGATTCAGGAATCCATTTCGGCATAGGCTTCATAGGGACTATCGACCTCTTCATGTTCCAATGAAAATCATCGCGGGATCTTAAACCGCATGCAACGGTATCCAAAGCCCACGGATGATAAAATTGTACCCGAGATTTCCGCCCCTACGAATAAAGAAATTAGGAAGACGAATATGAAGGACTGTTGCCGAATCACCCATATCCTGGTTCTT
>CAZTVS010000142.1:0-11870 GCA_964617125.1 uncultured Acidobacteriota bacterium | reverse complement strand
AGGGTTTCGGAAATGAAAAAATTGTCGGTTTTTGCGTTGTCGCTCGCTTTTCTTTTTTCCGCCCCGTTGCCGGCGCAGACGTACGATCGGGAAAAGTTGTGGGAAAAGGAAATAGCTTTTTTCGTGGAGATGGACCGGCGCCAGACCCCGCCGGAAAATGCCGTTCTCTTCGTCGGCAGTTCCTCGATCCGGTTGTGGGAAAATCTGCGGGAAAGCTTCCCCAACAAAAGGATTATCAACCGCGGGTTCGGCGGTTCGCGGATCGAGGATGTAAACCATTATTTCGATCGGCTTGTGGCTCAGTTCCAACCAAAAAGCATCGTGCTCTACGCCGGCGAAAACGACGTAGCCACGGGCGTCGCCCCCGAAACCGTTCGGGACCAATACCGGAAATTTTCCGCCCTGGTCCACCGGCGATTGCCGAAAACGAAGATCTTTTACCTTTGCCTGAAGCCGAGTCCGCGGCGATGGGAACACGCTCAGTCCTTCCGGCAGACGAACGATCTCATCCGGGCGGAAATCCACCACGACCGGCAGGCGCAATTTGTCGATGCCTGGACGGACATGCTGGGGACTGACGGCACGCCCAGGCAGGACATTTTTGCCGCCGACAGGCTGCACCTGAATGAAAAAGGCTATGCCATCTGGACCACCCTTTTAAAAAAGATGCTGCCCTGAAAAGATCACGTAAGGCGTACCGATCAGAGGGGACATGGACGAGTCTTTGTCCCGAAGATATTGACATAAACCGCTGTCTCTTACAAAATACCAGATTAGGGTGAACGAATGATCCGTTATCCGCGTCCGTATAGAGAAGGGTGTCAGGAGCTCGGAGAAAAAATGTCTTTTTCTAAAAAACATATCCTATATAGATTACTGATTCCGGCCTTTTTCCTGCTGCTGATCCTGCCCATTGTGCCTCATGGGAACCCACAGGAAACTGCCGCCAAGCCGGCCGATAAGCCGGCCTCTGCTTCCAAACGCCCTCCGGTGATCCGCGTAGATGTGGATCTGGTTGTGGTCAAGGTGACCGTAACCGACCCCCTGAACCGTTACGTAACCGGTCTCAACCAGGAACATTTCAAGCTATACGAAAACGGGGTGGAACAGACGGTCACTCATTTCGCCCACGAGGACGCCCCCATCAGCCTGGGTGTGGTCCTCGACAGCAGCGGCAGCATGAAGGAACATGTGATCAGTGCCCGAAATTCGGTGGTACGTTTTCTGGAGAACGGCACCCGCCAGGACGAATTCTTTCTCATCGCCTTCAACCATCAAACCGCCCTGGTCCAGGATTTCACCCGTGATTCCAAAAACATTCAGAACCAGGTCGCCTTCCGGGGTGCAAGCGGACGTACCGCCCTCTATGATGCCGTTTATCTGGGACTGGAAAAGATGAACCAGGCGGAATACGAGAAAAAGGCCCTGATCGTCATCACCGATGGGGAGGACAACAGCAGCCGGTACAGCTATAGCGAGGTCCGGGAATTCGCCAGGGAGTTGGATGTTCAGCTCTACGCCATCGGAGAGATTGGAAAACTCGGCTACGGACAGTCGGTGATCCAGGATCTGGCAAGCATGACCGGAGGCCGGTCCTTTTTCCCTTCGAGCTTTGTCGAACTGGATTACTATTGCGATCTGATCCACACCGAATTGCGGCGGCAGTATGTGCTCGGATTCACGTCCACCGACAAGGCGAGGGACGGCAAATGGCGCAAACTGAAAGTAAAGCTGAATCCCCCGCCCGGTCTGCCGAAACTGATGATGAGGGCTAAAGAAGGATACTATGCCCCGAAATCCTAAGCCCCTTCGGAGGATGCCGCGCCTCCTCTTTCGCATGTGGTTGTTGTGTTTCCTCCTCGGCTTGGGCCAAAGCGTTTTTATCGCCGATCTGACGGCACAAAGCAAAAAACCTTCCCCTGAGGACCAGCGCCGGCGCAAGACACCCCCCAACCTGGCCACTCACGGCGAATCAGATTCCACGACGGGCCAGGGTGAGAAAGATAAATCCTTCCGCTTTGGCGTCGAGGTGGATCTAGTCGTTCTACCCACTACGGTTACCGACAAAGAGGGCAATTTCATCGGCGGTTTGAAGCAGGAAGATTTCGCGGTTTACGAAAACAAGGTACAACAATCCATAACCTACTTCGGCCAGGTGGACATGCCGATCACCATCGGCATGGTGATCGATGTCAGCGGCAGCATGCGTTCCAAAATAGCCCTGGTCAACCAGGCGGCCATGCAGTTTCTGAAACTCAGCAATCCCAAGGACGAAACCTTTCTGATTGCGTTTAATCATGAGGTCAACCTGGTGGAGGACTTCACCGACGATCTGGACACGATCCGGGAAGCCCTTGACAACATGATGGTTTCCGGAGGAACGGCGCTTTACGATGCCATCCTTCTGGCCGTGCAGAAGGCCCAGAAAGGCTCGCGGCAGAAACACGCCCTGCTGATCATATCCGATGGAGAAGATCGCGACAGTTACTACAAACTGGATGAAGTGTTACGCATTATTCAGGAATCGAACGTTCAGGCCTACGTCATCGGCTTTCTCGGCCCGGAAAAGGAAGAAGGACTTTTCGATGTCTTCTCCAAAAATCCACAGGAAAGGGCCAAAGCGGGCCTGAACAAGATCGCCCAGGAGACCGGTGCCAAAGCCATCTTCCCCAAAGACACCTCCCAGCTGCCGAAGATCATGGAAGGAATCGCGCACGAACTGCGCAATCAGTACCACATCGGGTACATACCGACCGCCGCCGTCACCGACGGCAGCTGGCGAGGGATCCATATCTCTCTGATCAATCCGGCCCATAAAAGCCTGCGGGTGAGGACAAGGTCGGGCTATTACGCTGGGAAAACGCCCAAGAGTGAACCGGCAGGCAAACAGGGTGGATAGGACGAGACGAAAGATAGCCTTGATTTGTCTTTATCCTTTACCGTATCATTGGTTACCGACTTAGTCAGGAAGGTTGTACTACATTCTATTTTAGGAGGAAAGAATATGGATATTTCCACGGAAGAACTGGAGCGCTTGAAACTTGAGAACGAGCGCTTGAAGAGCGAAATTCAGCGTATGGCTCCTACCATCAGCTTTAAGGTCAGTTCCAAGGGCGCCATTTCCGTGTACGGCCTGGGAAGATTTCCGGTAACCCTGTACAAAGAACAGTGGGAAAAACTTCTCGGCAAAAAGGACGAAATCTACAAGTTCATCCAGGAAAATGATTCTCAGCTGAAAAAGCGCGAATAGACATTCCTATCGTTTTTCATCTTCGACATTTGCTATCGTATCTTTTCGGCCCTTTTCAAGACATGGAAAGGGCTTTTTCATTGATCGAGGTTCCCATGTCCAAACGTCATTGTTCTTTTTTCTTATCGACGGGTGTTCTCGTCCTTGCGTTTTTACTTTCGATCGGAAATTGTCCGGGACAGGCCAACGGGCGATGGAGAATTCACGATCTGTCACGCCCTCAGCGTCCGGTCGTCACTCCAGGGGTGTATGGCACCCAGGACCAGGCAGGCAAGCCGCCTTCCGACGCCATCGTCCTTTTCAGCGGCAAAGATTTGTCCGAATGGACCTCGATGCAGGGAGGCCCCGCCAAGTGGATCGTGAAGGATGGCGTCATGGAATCGGTGAAAGGGAGCGGCTATGTCATGACCGCTCGGAAGTTCGGCGATTGCCAGCTGCATGTGGAATGGGCCGCACCATTGCCTGTCATCGGAAACAGCCAGGGGCGCGGTAACAGCGGCGTATTCCTGATGAACACCTATGAGGTGCAGGTGCTCGATTCCTATCAAAATAAGACATATCCTGATGGACAAGCCTCTGCCGTATATGGACAATATCCGCCACAGGTAAATGCGGCCCTTCCTCCCGGGCAATGGCAGACCTACGACATCATCTTCCACCGACCGAGATTCGATGCCGCCGGGAAACTCCTGCAGGCAGCCCGGATCACTGTCCTGCACAACGGTGTCCTTACCCAGGACAACGTCGAAATCAAGGGACCGACCAACTGGATGAGCCGAACGCCCTATAAAGCCCATGAAGACAAGATGCCGCTGGCCTTGCAGGATCATGGCAATCCGGTCCGTTACCGGAATATATGGATTCGGGAATTGCCGGAAGCGGGATTCCTGCCCGGAGACGAGGGTGGCACCCTCCCGGTCCAGGAGGTCACGGTTCCCGACTCGATTCTGCAGAAATATCCGGGAGAATACAAATCCGATTCCGGTTCCACCATTACGGTCGAGCGCAAGGGGAGCCACCTCGTTGTTCTTCGGGGAAAGAACTCATTCCCGCTGGAGGTAGCACCGGTATCCGAAACGAAATTTTCCGGCGTGGCGGTGGAGACCGAGATCTCGTTCCAGACCGGTGGCGACGGCAAGGTAACGACGGCCGTTCTTCGGTCGGTTGAGTCTCCGCAAACCTTCAAGCGGTTGCCTTAGATATTCCGGCCCCTCGATCACCGCATCTCGCTGACTGGAGGCGCAGAAAGGCATCCTGCCGCCTCCAGCTCGATTCTTTTTTCGACATGCCGCTCTCCCTTTCCACTCAATATGGATCCGTTAGACCTTCTCCGTAATGACCATCCCGAGAATTCACCAAGCATGTAACTTCTTCCCTTTTACGCCATGACTACACTATTGGATATGCATGTGCACGCCTGGGACATAGCCCAGATTACCCAGGTAGTCCACATGGCCGACAGCTGCGGCTACAAGGCCTATACTCTGCTGGGGCTCAGCGCCTATCGTCCATCGCTCATCGGCAACAATTCCGTCTGCCTGCTGAGCAAATTGACGGATCCGGACCGGGCTTACGCCTTTGCTTCCCTGATCCATCCGCTGCGGCACCCGGAAGATGCCCTCGATCAGGCCAAAGAGTTTATGAGCGTCGGCTACGACGGCATCAAGATGCTGGAAGGGAAACCCTGCTGCCGAAAACGTACGGGCATGCCTTTACAAGGAGATTTCTATCTTCCCTTCTACCGTTACCTGGAAAAAGAGCAGATCCCCATCCTCTATCACATCAATGATCCGGACACATTCTGGGACCCGGACCGCTGTCCGTCCTGGGCGAGAAGATCGGGATGGTTCTGGGGAAACGGCGAATATCTACGCAAGGAGGAAGTGGAAAAAGAGGCCCTGGAGGTACTGAACCGGTTCCCCGACCTGCGCGTCATCCTGGCCCATTTCTTCTTCCAGTCGGAGGACATCGACCGAGCGGCCATGATCATGGAGCGCTATCCGGGCGTGAGTTTCGATATCACCCCGGGATGGGAGATGTACGGAAATTTTTCCCGGCTCCCGGACGAATGGCGGGATTTTTTCCGGATTTACCGCAGACGCATCCTCTACGGGACTGACACCTATGCGCCGGAATGGAAGGGCATTGTATCGGGAGTAAGAAGGTTCCTGGAGACTTCGGACGAATTCCTCGATGTCGAGCTTGGCCTGTCCCTGTCGGACGGGGACATGGCTATTCGGGGTATTCACCTGGATAAGGAAACGCTGGACGATATCTATGCCAACAATTTCAGGAGATTTCTACCGCATGCCCCCAAACCGGTGGACTTGGAACGGGCCATCGAGGGTATCCTTCGCCTGAAACAGGCAGAACTCCCAGGAACGGATAGCCCTTCTTCCTGTGACGACATCCTCCGCGAATTCCGGCGTTTCTCTGCCATCGGCCCATCCTGACGAAATCGTAAAAAAGCATTTCCGGGAGTGCCGCACCCCAGTGAGGCAGGAGAACATGGATTACAAGAAATACCTTTCCGTACCATACAATCCGGTGATGCAAGAAAGAGGATAGGAATATACATCCTTTCCCTTGCCGCACTGGGGTGCGGCGCTCCCGTCATTTTTTGTGATGCCATCCATCCTGAGGTCGCAAAAATTCGATCACGATAGAAAAACGGATCGCGCTTGTTCCGTCTTCAGGCGGTTCCGCGTAGATACAGGCTTTCACGGATCCATGGGATTCCGCATAAACGCGGAACTACAAACCACGGTTGTTTCCTTAATAACAAAAAAGGGCACGGCTGGAAGGCCGTGCCCTTTCGCTTTCGGTGTGAAACCGGTTTGTTGGCTTAGAAGGTGAGGCGCATGCTCACCTGGGCACGCCGGGCATTGGTCCCGTCGGGGAATCCCTGAGAGGCATTGCCTCGTCCGACATTCGCCGTCGGTCGCAGCACACCCAGGGTGGCCGTATAGGCCTGGGTATTGACGGCGGTATCGGAGATGTTGTTGAACACGTTGAACGCCTCAAAGGCCAAATTCAACTTGATCTGTTCACGGATGGGAATGGCCCGACTCAACCGGGCATCGACCCTCTTGATGGTATCAATGGGTAGACTGGTGACGGGCAGGAAGGGGGCGCGATTCCACCCGCCGGAGCCGTTCATCGTCGTGTAGGTCAGCGATATGCCGGTAAACTGGGTACCACTCACGTTCACGGTCGGCGTGGAACCCTGCGCGGAAGCCAGGGTTGCCAGGGCGGACAGCTGCCAGCCGTTGACCAGGTACTTGGCCCAGGCGGCATTGCTTTCGGTGAATTTCGGATCCCACAGGAAGTTGATGGTGGCCCGGTGACGCTGATCCAGACCGGAACTGCCCTTGTCGAAATTATAATCACCGGGGACGGTGGTGTTGTTGTAACTCAAGCTGATATTGTTGCTGGCACCCTGCATATTGGCGTTATCGATGGCATGCGACCAGGTATAGGCGACGCTGCCGCTGATACCGTGGGACATACGTTTACGCAACTGAACAGCCATTCCGTTGTACCAGGAATCGCCGGCGTTGTCCACTCGCAGGATTTTGCCATATTTGGAATTGACCTTGTTGGCGGTAACATAAACCGGAGTGGAATAAGTCCCCGTCTGGTTGCCGTCGGCATCCAGTATCTTGTAGGTCACCGTAGGTCCGGGATTGCCCAGGTTGACATCCTTCTGGGCATAGATGCCAATACCACGGCTCCAGATGTAGCTGACGGTAAGGCCAATATCGCGGGTGATCTGCCGTTCGATGGCCAGATTGCCCTGTTGGGTGTAAGGAGCGTGAAAACCGTCGGCGGCATACCCTAAATTGATGGTTCCGGACGGAAGGGTGGAACTATAGGACAGGACGTTAGGGAAGACCGGAGATCCGGCCGTCGAAGCGGTTACGTAGATATTCTGCTGGGTGATCCCATTGCCGAGAAGCAGTGTGGCCAGTCCGTTTCCATGGTAGCGGGCCCAAAAAACGCCGTATCCGGCGCGGAAGACTGTCTTGTCGTTGAGCATGTAAGAGAGGCTGACACGGGGAGCGAAATTCTTGTTGTAATTCGGAATCCTTCCCGTTTCCGGAACATCCGGGTTGGCCTTCTCCGGCTGAGGCAAATAGCTATGCTCGTAACGAAGCCCATAGTTGAACGTCAGCTTCCGGGAAATTCTCCAGACGTCCTGGACAAAGAAGGCAACATCCGAAGTACGGAATTCCCAGATCGGGTTGCCAAAGGCCTGCTGGAAGTTGGAGTAGCTTTTTACGCCGCTGGTATTGCCGCTGAAGTCCTTGGCGAAATTGGTCAGCGAGGAGTAGCTGTATCCTCCGAGTCCGCGGTACAGCTGATTCATCCATTCGTTGGTGGTGGAGTAGTCGACGCCGAACTTGAAGGAATGAGCGCCGGTGATCCAGCTGATATTGTCGACGAACTGGTAGCGCAGTTCGCTGGGATAAGTGCGGGGATAAGCCTCGGCGGCACCGATGGCCGTACCGTTCAGGGTGATGGAGAGTCCACCGGTCTCCTTGGGCCAGAGGTCGGAAGCAGCCGGATCGGACAGGCGATCCTTGAACAGCCCGAAACGGAACTCGTTGAGCAGGTTCGGTTTGATGATGCTGGTCCAGGAGGCCTTTCCATAGCGGGTTTCCACCGTGGAATTGCCGTTGCCGGCGATGGCGTTGTTGTTGGTCAGCACCGCCTGAGTCTGGATCCCATATGGGGAGCGCCAGTGCATCAGGTTGCCGCTAAAGCTGAAGGTGTTCCGTTCGGTCGGGCGCCAGTCGAGCTTGAGGAAACCCATGGCGGAACTGACCTTGCGGGGCACCTGGACGTCCATCTGCTTGGTAATGAAGGCCTTGGCCTTGGCACACTGTTCGGCGGTCGCAGTACAGGTGGCGGTGATTTCCGTACCTTTGGCGTTGGTGAAGGAGTTATTGATGATACGGTTCAGGGCCGGAAAATTGCGCTTGACCATCTCGAAGTTGGCAAAGTAGAAAAGTTTGTCCTTCTTGATCGGTCCGCTGAGACTTCCGCCGGCCTGATGTCGCCATTCCGGAGGATTGACGCCGTTGGCATAACGGTCGGTGGCATTCAGAGAGCGGTTGCGGAAGAACCAGTAGCCGGTTCCGTGAAGATCATTGGATCCGCTGCGGGTAACCGTATTGATCACTCCGCCCATGGCTTTTCCGAATTCCGCCGAATAACCGTTGGACAGCACCTGGAATTCCTGTACGGCATCCTGAGAAATTTGGGTCGAAATACGTGTCCGGCCGGCATTTTCGTTATAGAAGCTCTGCGTCGTATCGTTTCCATCGGTTAGGAACGAATTCCCGCCGGCGATACCGCGGAAACTGACCAGACCGAAGGTCCCGTCGGATACCACCGCAGGAGTGACCAGTACGAAGGTGTCGACACGGCGTCCATTGATCGGCAGATTGTCGATCTGCTTCTGTTCGACGACCATGGAAACGCCCGATTTGGCATCTTCCACCAGCGGTGCTTCCCCGGTCACTTCGACCTGGGTAGCGGCACTGGTCAGGCTCAGATTCACCCGGAAGCCGAGGGTTTGACCGACCAGGATCTCGATGTCTTTGGCTTCCCAGGTGGCGAATCCCGGTCGGGTCACTGTAATGGCATAACCGCCCGAGGGTACCAGGGCAGGAGCTGTGAAAAGGCCTGCATCCGTGGTAACCAGATTGCGGGTAATACCTTTGGATAGATTGGTAACAACTACTTGCGCACCCGGAACCACGGCCCCACTCGGGTCATAGACCGTTCCGGATATCGCTCCCATACCGGCCACTTCCTGGGCCCATCCTGAGCCGCACATGGCTAATATCGTCATGATGCTCAGAAGCAGGAGCTTGCTTCTAGAAGTCGACATAACTTTTTCTCCTTGTATAAAAATGTAAAATCCCCACACCTTGGGCGCGGGACCTTATGGGCACATTGGCGAAAACGATGGAGTTTAACTTATGTTCCCTGGGGGGTCAAGATATGTCAAGGTTACAAACACGTGACGCCTTCCACAGAAAGTGTGACGCAAATCACAATCGAAAAAGCCAATTGCTTTCCGGCAGAAATCCCTTGAGTTTTGTCGGCAAACAAGGCAAGATGCTTCGGACGGGAAGCCAGTGCTGTAGGATGCCCGGTACAAAGTCGCCTTATAGAAATTTACGGCTTCGTCATGAATAACAACAACTCCGCCGTTACCAAGGAAGGTCTGGTAAAAGGCCTTGGTCTCTTCAGTGCCGTCGCTCTGGTGGTAGGCTCCATGATCGGATCCGGCATCTTCATCGTATCCGCCGACATGGCCGCCAAATTGCAGACGCCCTTCTGGCTGCTGGCCGCCTGGATACTGACGGCCCTGATGACCGTGACCGGGGCGCTGGCCTACGGAGAACTGGCGGCGGCCATGCCCCATGCCGGAGGAAATTATGTCTTCCTTAGAGAGGCGTACGGTCCCCTGGCCGGTTTTCTTTACGGCTGGACCCTTTTCCTGGTGATTCAGACGGGAACCCTTGCTGCCGTTGCCGTCGCTTTCGCCAAATTCCTCAGCGCCTTCATCCCCTGGGTCAGCATGGAACCCCAATGGACGCTGCTCTCCTGGAATTCTCTACACATCACCCTCTCCACCGGACAGTTGACGGCCATTTTTGTCCTCCTCTTTTTAGGAACAGTCAATTGTTTTGGCATCCAGTGGGGCGCCGGTATCCAGAATTTTTTCACCGTAGCCAAGACCCTGGGAGTCGTCGGTCTGGTGGCATTGGCCCTGGCTTACCATGGAGGCGATTGGTCCAACCTCTATTCCGCTGCAGCACCGGCATTTTCGGACACTCCCTGGTATTCCTTCAGCTTCTTCTTCCTCTTCTGCGGGGCGATGGTGGGATCTCTTTTCTCTTCCGATGCCTGGAACAACGTCACCTTTGCCGCCGGTGAAGTCCGCAATCCCGGCAGAAACCTGCCGCTGGCTCTGGCTCTGGGGACATTGCTGGTCAGCCTACTCTACATTCTGGCCAATCTCGGCTACCTGCACGTGATGTCCATGCAGCAGATTACTGCCTTCAACGAACAGCAGAAACCGCAAACGCTCACCTTGGGGGTACACGTGATCAACCTGGTAGCCGGCGAAAGTGGCGGCAAGGTCCTTCTGCTGGCCATCCTCTGCAGCACCTTCGGATGCATCAACGGCATGTCGCTGGCCGGCGCCCGCGTCTATTATGCGATGGCCAGGGACGGCATCTTCTTCCAAAAACTGGGAGAGATCCATCCGCGGTATCACACCCCCACCCAGGCGCTGATCGCTCAGTCGGTAGTGGCTTCCCTGCTGACCATATCCGGCAAATACAACGAACTCCTGGATCTGATCATGTTCGCCGTTATGCTGTTTTACGTCCTGACCGTGGCCGGCCTTTTCGTTCTGCGCCGAAAAAGACCGGAGATGGAACGACCCTACCGGGCCTTCGGATATCCGGTATTGCCTGCGCTTTACATCCTGATGGCATCGGTGATCAGCCTGGGGATGTTAAAACAAAATCCCTATGCCCTGCCTGGTCTGCTGCTGACCCTGGCCGGTATCCCTTTTTACTATCTCTGGCACCGCAGAAAATAATTTTCTTTCTCCGGCCTCAGTGCATCTCGACCTGGCACACCCCGATACCTCCGCGATAGAAGTGGAATTCCACGTTCGGGTGATCGGCCAGAAGCGACATAGGGACGGCCGTGTCTACGATCCTCTCGGCGATCATCAAGGTAGTCAGGCGCTGCCCGAAGGGATTATCGTGTTTGCCGGCGTGCCATATGGATACCTTTTCCGCCTTCCAGGTTTCGACAGGACCGACCGTGATGGCCTGCGTGGGAACCAGGGTGACATTGCCGCCGCCGGATGTCCGGGCATTTTGCGCGATGGTGATGGGGTGCAGGTCGACGACACGCGTTTTCAGCTTTCGGTATTCGGCGGCGGGAGGCGGTTCGTTCCGGTACTTGCCGCAACGCTTCGGAGGATCGTTGAAGGCCCAGTGCTTGATATCGCCCTGCCCCCCCTGCATCACGGCACAGCGTACTCCATCCCAGCTCCGGCAATAGGACACCATATCGGCCTTGGGAAAATGGAGGTTGGCATCCGGCATGACCAGCTCTTTTCGTATGCGGCGAAAACATAAGTCACGGTCGGCCTTCTCGAAGGAGAGCGGATGCGTCGGGGCCACTTCCTTCCCTTCCAGGTACCATTCATCCATGCCCCAGAAGTGGGCCGATTTCAGCGATAGTTGCAGTTCGTTGACCAGACGGGCCACCAGCGGCAGCTGTTCCGTGGGGCCGATGGGACCGCAGACGCCGACCGGGTTGTCCGCCGTCGATTGCCGCCAGGCGGTAATATACTCCAGGGCCTCGGCCAGGTAAAATTCTTCCAGGGTATCGTAAAATCGGACCTGGAAACCCGGGCGGGACAGTTTCCCCATCTTCTGCGGCGTCAGGGCGGCGGCATCCCGGATCAGCGCAACATCCAAAGTCGTATAATCCCACCAGTCTGCGGCCAAAGAACTTATTTTTCGAGACATATTCCCCTTTCTATCGATATCGGAATGGTGATAACTTCCATCTCTGA
>CAZTVS010000141.1:0-11975 GCA_964617125.1 uncultured Acidobacteriota bacterium | reverse complement strand
GGTTGTAAAGCTGACATAATTTTTCTCCTCATGTGTGTTGCCCTCGCAAAAAATCAAGATTGATAGAAAATCGGTTATTCCTTATTCGAATCCCGAAGGGATTCCGTAATAAAGCCCGGGGTTGCGCCACAGGCGCTACCCCGGGTTCCTGGCACCTGACATTGCCAACCCTGAAAGGGTTGCGTCAAGGCTGGTTACAGGCAATTTTTAACGCAACCCCTTCAGGGTTGGTTTCTTCTGACGAAGCAACCCGGGGTAGGCGCTGCGCGCCAACCCCGGGCTATATGACGCTTCCCCTTCGGGGAAGACGATTTTTTGCGACTTCGTCATTTCTTATTGCCAGGAGATTTCCAGAAATTTAACGGCAAAAGGCTTCAGCGGTATGTTGCCGGATAGACTTCCGATTTTCTTTCCCAGGGCGTCCACTTCCGTTATGCTTCGAATGCTCTTCCCCTGGATCTTCGAATCCAGTCGGACTTCCCCCGCCTTTCCCTCCAGCTCCCGCAGGTGCAGGAGGACGGTATCGCTTTTTCCGAACACCGGACGCACATTTACCGGCAGTATATGAGGTGATCCGGTGATGCTCAATGTCTCTCCGGCCGATAGAGATGTGGTTTTATCCCCCGCGGGAAGGGTCCGGGTCAGAAACGGATTGCGTTCGTTCCAGCCATATCGGGTGGCGCAGGTATTGCCGCTGTCCGAGGTGGAGGTGATCTGATAACTCCAGCGGAAGCCGCCTTCCTGATAGGCCCGGAAGTTGGTAAACCAGTAATTGTTCATGACCCAGGAATACAGCCATGTTTTACCGGCCTTGGGATAGCGTTCGAACTTTCCCATGTTGAGATCGCTGAAATGCCATAGCGGTGTCTGATCGCCGACGATCAGGATCTGACCCGTCTTTCCCCGCACGGCCACGAAGTTTTGCGCCGCATTCCAGTCGGAGGAAGAGCCCGGCAGCTGCTGTCCCTGCTCCAGTATGCCGCCTATGGTTTCAAACACGATCCGGGAATCCGGCAGGGAAAAGGGGAAAGCGACATAGAGCGCTTCCGGGTCGGTGATCATTTCCTTACGTGCCGAGTACAGGCATTCCAACTTCTTGCTTTCCCGGTACAGGCGGAATTCCACCTCGATTCCCTTGGGTGTTTCGCCTTTTCCCTTTTCGAAACCCGGCAGATCCACCGCCAGTTTCATGCTCTCCCAGACGGGACCGCGGGTTCCTTTTTCTATCTTGACTCGAATGACGGACGTATGCGAGGGAGTCATCTTTCGCCTGTCGGGAAGGGTTTCATGGATCAGTTGGCCAAGCATCCAGGGACTGCCGCTATCGACGAGTTCCCGGTTCCATTCTTTGTCTATCAGGCTGGATATGGCGCCGGTGGCTGGGTCGAGAGTCAAGCGGTAATAACGGTTTTCCAGTGTATTGCTTCCTGGAGCGGTTGTCTCCTCTGCCGGTTCCCGCGTATCGAGGGATTCGATCCGCAGGGCCTTGTATCCCAGGGCCGGCACATCTTTCACCTCCAGCAGCCAGTAGGCGCCTTCATGCCGCTGACGCATCCGTTGTGTCGGTATCTCACATTTCTCTTGCGGATCGAAAATGCGGAATTTTCTGTCCGGTGGCAGAATCTGGTTGTCGATGAATAACTCGACGTTACCGGAACGTGTCCAGCCCATCGAGTTGATGACATAGATAACCGGCGTGTCGGTTTTTTTCAGAAACGGCTGAAAACGTGCCAGCGCCTCCTCGTTCACAAGGGTGATGCGCTTCAGGGCTTCCCAGGCATAGGCCCCCTTCTGCAACCATTGCTTATGAGAATTTTCCGAGATGGGATCACTGATGCTCTCATCGGCTCCGAAGGTATGTTCATCGTAAAAGATGGCATTTTCGCTGATATGTTCCAGCTTGCCTTCCAGCAAAGGGCTCAACTCCCCGCCCAGCATGGCCGTCATGGCCAGTAAACCTTCATCCGTCTGTTTCCAGTTCTGGGTTCGCCGTACCTCCGCCGTTTCCCGGGAGGCGGAACCTGTTCCATCAGTCCACCAGTCCAGCCATGCCTGGCGGTGGACCGGCAACCGGCTGGAATGATTTTTTTCCACATACTCCAGGAACTCACCGGCAACCGCCAGGCGCAATTTTGGAAAATCGTAACGGGCGTTCCACTCCTGAACGCGTCGGCAAGCCAAGGTGGAAGGGGGAGCGTTGTCGGTCCAGTATCCGGAGAATTGAATGGCAATGCGGTCGAAAGGATAGTTCTTTTCCTGCAGGTCGGCCAGGTGTTCCAGAACCTCCTCCGGTTTCAAGGTCTCGGAGACCAGCCCGAACATGTTCCCCTGGTGATAATGATCGGCGCGAAACGCCAGCATCCTAGCCCCGGAGGGAGCCTCCCACCAGAAACAGGTCGGGAGGTCGAACGGCAACAGGGAGCGTGTACGGTTGATACCCATCACCAGGTATTTCACGCCCGTGTTTTGCAGGTAGTCCGGAAAACACCAGGCGATTCCATTGACATCGTTCTGCATGGCGGTCTTTACCGGGATACCCTTTTGTGTCAATTCCCTGAGAGGCTGCAGAAAATCATACAGGATGTTTTCATCGGCGATTTCGGCCAGATTGCAGTATAGGCCGGTGACTTCGATCCGCCCTTCTTCGATCCGCCGTTTCAGGCGGGCGATCTGGCTGGAAGGGCGAGAGCGAAGGTATTCCCTGGTGACCCAGGAAGATTCACAGGTCCAGCGAAAACGGGCCTCTTCGGGAAGAGAGTCGGTTTGATCGCAGTAATCGAGGGCGTAATCCATGTAACGCATCTGTTCGGCCAGGATCTCCGACTGGGGACGTGTGTAACCGATATCTGTATGGGAATGCTGCACAAAAGAAACTTCCCAGCGGCGAGGCGGCTGGAGAAGAAAAGGACGTTCTTCTACGGCGGCAGAACCTCGCTGTATCCCGAGCGAGGTCTTTCTCGGCGTGTCGGTGGCGGCGACCGTCAACAGAAATTTGTTTTTTCCCTTTTTGGCCACGGTTTTCAACAGTTCTTTCCCCTCATGGAAAAAAACGATGGGACCGGAATCAGGGGAAGAGTGAACGGCCAGAATCTGCTGCAAGGGCCGGCCGTTTACCTGAAAGCGAACCGGTAAGTTTTTAAAAACAGTGTCCGCGGGGGAAGGGCTTTGTCCGGAGGCGGCCAGCAGGAACAAAGAAAAAACCGTCGGTGAAAAAAGGCAGAAAATCGATCGTTTTCTTTTCATCTTTTCCTTTCCTTACGTTATCGGGGTCTTTTCAAGTATGGACGACTCGGGAGTGAGAGGTTCACTTTCCCGGATCCTGGCGTGATCAGCGGGCTCCACAGGATCCGCCTCCGGCCGCTCCGCCGGAGCCTCTCCCCACGCCGCCGCCGATGGAGCGGCTTCCCCCGGCAGCCAGGGCGGCATGTATCCAATGGCCGAAGGCACGTTCCGCTTTCGCGCCGGAGTGTAAGGCGCGAAACCATGCCGGAAGAATTATATCCCCCCGGTTCCGGAAGTGTTCCACCCACTCCGACCCCAGGCCGAAGCTGACGGAGTAAGGGAAGTATTCTTCGAAGAGGGAGGGAGAGCCGGCATCGGCCTTACCGACAGAGATCTCCGCCAGATGAGAGGCGAACTTCTTCCACTGGAGCGCCCGAACCTCCGCATGAGGGGCCAGCGGGGACCAAAGGGAAGCCAGGATCGCCCCGCCAAAGGCCACCAGGAGAGTACCGACCGGAACCAGAAGCGGCCAGGCGCCATATTCCAACCTCAGGAAGTAAGCTGCGAGGAATAAAAGGACCGTGATCACCCCTATTCCCAGGGCGATATATTTCAGGATTTGGCCGGCACGCTCCCTCTCGGGAGAGAACATTCCAGCGGAACGTAATTCCTCCTTCATGGCGGTGTCGATTTTCTTCCAGCTTCCCAGGGCGCACTTCCACGCCTGCGATAGCCGTATCCCCGGTGCGGTTGTGTCGGTTTCAGTCTGGCAGAGAACAGTCAGGATCGTTCTCTCATGAGGCAGCAAATCGGAATCCGGCTTTTCCTGCCGACAGAGAAGAAATTCCCCATGCTTGTGCCATCCATGTGCCTCCGACTCCTGTATCTGTAGAAATCCCCTTCTGGCCAGGTCGGCCATGGCCGCCAATACCTGCGGCCACTGCAGTCTTGCCCCCGAGCTGATCAACACTCCGGCCGTGGCCGGCGACAATGCCTCGGGCGGGCGTTTCACCGGTTCTGAATCGAGGGCCGGTCGGTCCATCTGCGGACGATAATGCCGGTGGTAGAGAAAAAGGGCGAGGACGCCTCCCGACAATAACGTCAGGGCCATTCCTAGAAAATAGGGAGCGGTTTGCCGGTGTTTCTCCTCCTGTCTCTGCCAGGACGGAGGGCCGGCGATCACACTGTTGCTTCGGAAAGGAAGAAGTATCTGCAGCCCCTGGTTCGGTTGGATCTCGGCAGCGAGAAACTGTACCGAATGGTGGTCGCGTTTCACTTCCGCCTTACCGCTAAGGATCTCCGGTTCCTTTGTCGGCTCGGCTCCTGCGGGAAAAACGATGGTGATGGATGCCTTGCCGATGACGAAATCATGGCGCCGGGGCAGAGCATTCCAACGGAGTACATCCTCCCCGGAATCGCGACGCATGGCTCCCAGGATCCGGTATTTCAGGGTGAACAGGTGAACGGAGTCGGAAAGGGGAGGGAATCGCCAGAGTATCCGTATGTCCTTGCGGCCGGAGATTTCCAGGCGTTTCTCCTGGCTCTCTGTCGGCATGGAGGTGCCGTCCATGGCGGCGGAAATATCGACGATGCCGTCGGAGTAATCTTTCGGCAGTTCGCGAAAGACCTCGGAGAAACTTCCGTCTTGGAAGCGAAAACGTATGTTCTCCGTGACCCAGAGGGAACCGTCGTTCTGAACGGCGGCCTGCACCTCCCAGTTTTCGGCAACGTACTGCTTGGCCTGGAGGTCGGCGCTATAGAGGAAAAATATCCACAAGAGAAAAAAAGGATGCCGGCATCGGTAACACATAGTGCTTTGGCGATTGTATGTGACCCGACTCCGCAAGTCAAGTTTTCGTCTCAGCCTGAAGACGGAAGGGTGCGAGGTAGTATAATCCTTGACAGTCCGGTCCGAGCGGATGCAGCATACTATTCAAAAATTTCATGGCACACCATCATCTGACATCGGCCTACTCGCGGCTCACTGACCGTTTGAACCGGTTTCCGCAAGGGGCACCTGCGTCACCCCTGCTGTTCCAGATTCTGAAAATTCTATTCCGGGAAGAAGAGGCGGAACTGGTTTCCCTGCTGCCCATCAAACCATTCACCGCCGGCCAGGCGGCCCGCATATGGCGAAAGAAACCGTCGGAGTCACGCAAAATTCTGCAAGAGCTGGCCGGGCGCGCCATCTTGGTCGATATGGAACAGAACGGAGAGACACACTATGTGCTTCCTCCACCCATGGCCGGATTTTTTGAATTCTCCCTGATGCGGATCCGAGGGGACATCGATCAAAAGCTCCTGAGCGAACTCTTCTATCAGTATCTGAATGTCGAGGAGGACTTCATTAAAAGCCTGTTTACCGGAGGCGAGACCCGCCTGGGACGGACCTTCGTTCAGGAACCCGCCCTGTCGGCGGAGAATGCCCTCCATGTCCTGGATTACGAAAGGGCGACCGAGGTGATCCGCAGGGCCTCCCACCGGGGAGTCAGCCTGTGTTACTGCCGGCACAAGAAACAGCACCTGGGTCAAGCCTGTGCGGCGCCGATGGAAATATGCATGACTTTTCAATCCACCGCCTCCTCCCTGATCAGGCACGGTCATGCCCGGGAAGTGGATGTTGCGGAGTGCCTGGATCTGCTGCGCACCGCCTATGAACATGGCCTGGTGCAGTTTGGGGAGAATGTTCGGGAATCGGTCAACTTCCTGTGCAATTGCTGCGGATGCTGTTGTGAGGCGATGATTGCCGCCCGTCGCTTTGCCGTCCTTCATCCGGTCCATACCACCCATTTTATGCCTGTAGTGGAGGAGACCCTCTGTTCCGGCTGCGGCCAATGTGTGGCATCCTGTCCGGTGGAGGCCATGGCCCTGGTTTCGGCGAACGATGCCCGGCGGCCGGCGGCGAAAAAGGCCAGATTGACGCAAGAGATCTGCCTGGGCTGCGGTGTGTGTGTGCGCGCCTGCGCAAAAAATGCTCTTCACCTGGTATCCAGGTCGAAGCGGGTGATCACTCCGGTCCATGCCGTCCACCGCATCGTGACCATGGCGATCGAACGCGGGACATTGCAAGATCTGATTTTCGATAACCGGGTGTTGTGGAGCCACCGTGCCCTGGCCGGCGTGTTGGGTGTGGTGCTGCGGCTTCCGCCGCTGAAACAGATTCTGGCCAACCGGCAGGTGAAATCGCGCTACCTGGAAAACCTGCTGCACCGGCGTTCGTCTTGACAGCGGTGCAAACAAATACCTAAAATCCACACATAACCATCAGGGCAGAAACGAAAAGGACCGGTAACAACGGTAATCACAAGGAGTCTCGGCATGGATGAAAACAAGTCTCTCGTTCTCTCAGGTGCGTCGTCGCGTCGCAGCTTTCTGGCCGCCTCCACAGGACTTGCATTGGTGAATTTCGGCACAAAAGCGACCGCAGCAACCTGTCGGCAGGCCCATGCGGACAACCCCTCCGCACTTCCCGCGGGTGGAAAGGTGATCGATACGCACATTCATCTGCGCCCCCGGGACCCAAAAACGAAAAAATATGGGAGGGAAGCCATCGACCGTTATCTCCGCCTGCAGGATGATTTCGGCATCCGCTACTCCATCAACATCGGCATTATCGGCGAGGATCAGTTCCAGGAACAGAGTCGGTTGTTTTACCCGTATCGCCGGCGATTGGGAAGTCTGTACGCCTTGGATTGGTCCCAGATACGTTCCGATGCGGAATTCTTCCGCAAGGCCCCGGACATGCTGGAAAGAGCCGTCTCCGCCGGGGCACTGGGATTGAAGTGTTTCAAGGACCTGGGTCTGACGGTTCGCGATCGCGAGGGGAAACTGCTGGCCATCGACGATCCCCGACTCTTCCCTCTATGGGAACGGGCCGGCAAGCTGGGCGTGATCGTGGCCTTCCATACCACCGATCCGGTGGCCTTCTTTGCTCCTTGGAACAAGGAGAACGAGCGTTGGAAAGAGCTGGAGCTGCACCCGGAATGGTCTTTTTCCGATCGTAGCAAGTATCCGGAACGGGATACCCTTTTACAGCAGAGGGACAATGTGATCCGTCGGTTTCCTGATGTCCTGTTTCAAGGGTGCCACGTGGGTAACAATTCGGAGGATCTCCAGGCCGCTACCCGTCGCATGGAGGCCTTTCCCAATCTTTATATGGATGTTGCCGCCCGCTTGGGTGAACTGGGGCGACATCCGCCCGCAGAGGGGCATCGGTTCTTCACCCGTTTTCAGAACCGGCTGATGTTCGGAACCGACCATATGTTTTATGCGGATGAAGAGGTGCAAGGCGCCGGCCCGAAGAAGAGATTTACCCGGGAAGAGAATCGGAAGTTTTATGCCAGCCACTGGAGATACTTCGAAACCACAAGCGTCGGCTTCGATCACCCCACTCCGATTCAGGGAGACTGGAAGATCGACGGGATCGGTCTGGAGCCGGCGGTTTTGCGGAAACTCTATTACGACAACGCTTTTCGCCTCTACCGTCTGGACCGTTTCCTGGATCGGAAAATATAAAAACAACAACCCAAACGTTTTCACGCAAAGGAGTTAGCATGATTGGTCGAACCTCTCGTCCGCGCTGTCTGCCGCCGGTCCTCATCCTGTGTGTTCTATTCTGTATGGCCGCAGCCGTGGCCCAAAATCTGGAGAGCCTGATGGTGATCAAACCCGGCAAGTCCCGCGCCGTCACCTCGGTAGATCCGAGCCCAACCGGCAATGGCGACCGGATCCGTTACATCACACCGGGAGAGACCAAGGTCCTGGCCGACATCAAGGGTCCGGGAGTGATCCGGCATATATGGCTTACCTTCAACGAAGCGCGGCCGAATTGGCTGGAGGCCACGGGATCGGCTCGCCCGGACGAGATCGTTCTGCGCATGTATTGGGATGATGCCGTTCAGCCGGCGGTGGAGGCGCCGCTGGGCGATTTTTTCGCCGCCGGATTCGGTCTGCGCCGTGAGGTGCGTTCCGTGCCGATGCTGGTCGAGGGGGGAGATGGGTACAATCTGTATTTCCCTATGCCCTTCCATAAGCGGGGGCGTATCACCGTCACCAATGAGAGTCAGAAGAATGTCCGCAGCTTTTATTACCACATCGACTATACGGAGGGGGACGTGCTGCCGCCCAAAACGGCCTACTTTTGTGCGCAATACCGCAATGAATTTCCCGAAAAAACAGGCAAGGATTATCTGATCCTGGACGCCGAAGGCGAGGGACAGTACATCGGGACGGTGATGTCGGTCCGTTCGCGCAGCCCCTTCTGGTTCGGTGAGGGTGATGCCAAGTTCTATATCGACGGAGAACAGAAGCCCTCCATCGTAGGAACGGGTACGGAAGACTATTTTTTAATGGCCTGGGGACTGAACGAAGCTCTTTTTCCTTATTTCGGATGTACCTATCTGAGTGCCGATCCGGAAGACCTGGGGGTGCAGTATTCCATGTATCGCTGGCATCTGGAGGACCCGGTCCGCTTCACCAGATCGCTTCGCTTCGAGATCGAGCACACCGGGTGGATCACGGCCGACGAGACGGAAAGCGGTAAGGTGGAAGGACATGTGGAGCGGGAAGACGATATGGCCACGGTGGCTTTCTGGTATCAGATCGGCCAGCCGAAGCGCTTTACCACGCTCCCGCCGCTGGCGGAACGGATCTTTCCTAATCTCGATATCATTATCGAAGGAAAGACCCTGAAAGCCACGGCCAAGCATTCGACCGGAGTTCTGGAACTCCAGAAAGGATACGATTGGACCGGTGACGGACAAGTCCTGTTCATGCCTGCTTCCGACCAGCCGGAGATCGAGTTCACCTTCGATGTGGCCAAAGAAGAATATCGGGGACTGATGCTGCGTTGCAGCTATGGCGATAACTACGGCATTTATCGGGTATTCCTCGATGGAAAGAACGTGCGCCAGCCGGACGATTACATGGCCGGTCAGAAGCTGCACGATTTCGATTTCTACGCCAAGGACCTGACGGTCAGGGACTTCTATCTTGGCAGCTACCGGCTTTCCCAAGGGAAGCATACCCTGCGGCTGGTTTGTGTCGGACGCAATCCGTTTTCCCAGGGAAATTATCTTGGGCTGGATTCCGTACGGCTTCGGGAACGCTGGATCAAGAAAAGGAAACTCCTGCAATAACGATAGAAAAGGACGAGAGAACCTCACTCGACAACAACAGGAATGCTATTGGATGGGAGAGAGATATCATGATGATTCGGTTGCGGTCTTTTTTCATTGCGTTTTCCGCTTTTCTGTTATGCTGGCTCGCAGTAATGAGCCTGCCGGTGGCACAGACGATGCGAACCCCGCCTCCGGGACCTAAGGCGCAAATCCATGGACCGTCCATCTACGGCGTGCGTCCGGGGCGACCTTTCCTCTATCGGATCCCCTGCACGGGGGAACAACCGATCATCTATGGGGTGAAGGATCTGCCCTCCGGACTGAATTGGGATCCCTACAAAGGGATCATAAGGGGGACGGCCCCGACCAGGCCGGGAGAGTACAAGGTCCTGCTGACCGCCCGCAATAAGGCGGGACAGGACCGCAAACCTTTCCGTATCGTTGTCGGCGAAAACCTTGCCCTGACCCCGCCCATGGGCTGGAATCACTGGTATACATGGTATCAACGTGTTTCCGACCGGCTGATTCGTCGTTCCGCCGATTCCATGGTTCAGTCCGGCATGGCCGATTTCGGCTACCAGTATGTAAGCATCGACGACTGCTGGATGGTGAAGCCGGGGGCTGCAGACCCGATGATCGGGGGAGACGTAACCCGGGGTCCGGACGGGTCCATCCTGCCCAATAAGCATTTTCCCGACATGAAGGGTTTGACCGATTACATTCACGCTCACGGCCTGAAGGCCGGCATTTATTCCTCGCCCGGCCCCCTTACCTGTGCCGGCTATGCAGCCAGTTACCAACAGGAAGAGGCGGATGCCAGGCAATTTGCCGCCTGGGGATTCGACTTTCTCAAATACGACTGGTGTTCCTACGGGAAAACGGTACCGGGACAGGGTTTGGAGCGGGCGCAGAAACCCTATCGACGGATGGGCTCCCTCCTGTCGCAGCTGGACCGCGACCTGGTCCTCAATCTGTGTCAATACGGCAATGACGAGGTTTGGAAGTGGGGTAAGGAAGTCGGCGGACACAGCTGGCGTACCACCGGCGATCTGGGATTAAAAAAGGGAGACCGTCTCCCCGGTTTTTACCATATTGGAAGGAGCAACGCCGCTCATTACGCCTTTGCCGGGCCGGGGGCCTGGAACGATCCCGATTACATCCTGATCGGCTGGGTGGGAAATGCCCACAGTATGAGCGATCCTCCGAAACAGACGACCCTGAGCCCGGAAGAGCAATACAGCTACATGTCCATGTGGTCGCTGATGGCCGCTCCCCTGTTCTATTCCGGAGACATCAATCGGCTGGATCCCTTTACCCTGAATGTTTTATGCAATGCCGAGGTCATCGATGTCAACCAGGACGCCCTGGGTAAACAGGCACGTGTTCTGCGGGACAGCGAAGAGGAGATGGTTCTGATCAAGCCGATGGAGGACGGAAGCTCTGCCGTAGGATTGTTCAATCTCTCCGAGGCGGAAAAAGAGATTTCCCTAAACTGGAATGACCTGGGGGTGAAGGGCAAACAGCTGGTCCGTGATCTGTGGTATCAGAAGGATTTGGGTGTCTACCAGGATGCCTTCCGCGCTAAGGTGGGACGGCATGATGTGGTCATGGTCCGCCTCCGCGCCAAATAGGGAGCCTATCCCGGGGAAGCGACGATCAACGGTATTCTCCGAAAGGACGGACCGGTACCTATGGAGCTGAAAAGACAACTGGGCCTTACCACAGCGACTCTGACGGTCATCGCCAGTATGATCGGGACTGGTATCTTTTTCACCACCGGTATCGTTCTGGGCATGACCCATAATGCCCTGACGGTTCTCATACTCTGGGGGTTGGGGTGTATGGCCGCTCTGTGCGGGGCCCTCTGTTATGTGGAGTTTGCCGCCATGTGGCCGTATACCGGCGGAGAATATGTCTATCTGAAGATGCTTTTCGGACGGCTGCCCGCCTTTCTGACCGGCTGGATCTCTCTGGTGGTAGGCTTTTCCGCTCCGGCGGCCACCGGGGCCCTGGCCTTTGTTTCCTACCTGAATGCCTATCATAGAGACCATCTTGTCTCCATGGGACAGAATCCGGTCGACCTTCTGTCCGGGGACTGGGCTCAGCGAGGGACCGCTGCCGCAGTCGTTGTGCTTCTCAGTGCCCTGCACATGATCGGGGTTCAGGCCGGAAGCCGGATCCAGAATGCTTTGACGGTCCTGAAACTGACGATCATCGTGACCTTCATTCTGGGGGGGCTTGCCCTGGCGGACTGGGGTCACGTGTCACGTCTGACGGCCTCCTACGAATGGACACCACCGGCCGCTGCCGGCGGGCTTCCCACCACCGCGCTGGCGCTGCTGATCATCACCTTCTCCTATACCGGGTGGAATGCCGCTTCCTACATAGCCGGAGAGGTGAAGGATCCGGAGAAGAATCTGCCCAAGGCGTTGCTGCGAGGCACTCTGGTTACCGGTGTGCTCTATATGATGTTGAATGTGGTCTATCTTCTGGCTTCTCCCGGGGAGGCCCTGATGGGTCAGGAAGCCATCGGGGCCGTAACGGCAGGAAGTCTCTTTCCTCCGGCGATCGTGCGTTTCTATACCCTGGGGATTGCCCTGATCCTGCTCTCTTCCATCTCCGTACAGATGATGA
>CAZTVS010000140.1:0-12007 GCA_964617125.1 uncultured Acidobacteriota bacterium | reverse complement strand
ATACGCTTTTTCTTCCTTAAATTTTCAAAATATTTGTAGTTTTGAAACTACCTCTGATTTATACTCTCCATCAATATCCATAACTTGAAACGGACTCACCCTTTCAGAGAGGCGATTGCTATGACAGAAAGAAGAGATTTTATTAAAAAAGGCGTGATGAGCACCGCCGCGGTAGTCGCGGGGGGCATCGGTTTCAGCGCCAAATCCTACGCTTCCATTCTCGGGGCCAACGAACGCATTCTCCTGGCTCAGGTTGGAATACGAAACCAGGGTACCGTTCACCTCAACAGCTGGTGCGAATTGAAAAACAGCCACAACGTAACGGTGAAGACCCTCTGCGACACCGACGAAGCGCTGTTCGGCCCGGCATTGAAAATCGTGGAACAAAAAGCGGGGGAAAAACCGACGACCGAATGGGACCTGCGCAAGGTGCTGGAAGACAAGGAGATCGATGCCGTATCCATCGTCACTCCCAATCACTGGCATGCCTTGGCCAGTATATGGGCCTGCCAGGCGGGAAAACACGTCTATGTGGAAAAACCGACCTGCCACAACATTTGGGAAGGAAGGAAGATGGTCGAGGCCGCCCGCAAATACAACGTCCGCATGCAGGTCGGATTGAACAACCGTTCGGCAAAAAACGTGATCGAAGCCATGCGGTTCCTCCATGACGGAGGCATCGGCGAGATCTTCATGGCCAGGGCCCTCTGCCTCAAGGCCCGCGATTCCTACGGCTACGCCAAAGACAGCATGCCTCCAGCCACCTTCCACTACGACCGCTGGTTAGGGCCGGCGCCCTATCGCCCCTACAACGAAAAGCGGAGTCACTACAACTGGCACTGGTACTGGGACACGGGAAACGGAGACACCGGCAATACCGGGCCTCATCAACTGGACATCGCCCGCTGGGGAATGATGAAAAACGAACACCCGGTATCGGTTTATTCCTCCGGCGGGCTCTACGGATTCCGCCAGGAAGAACTGCCCAAAGAATCACGCACTCCGGGACGCATGGTGTATGGCGGGGTGGAAACGTATGGCCGCGACAAGACTTCGCAGGAAACCCCCAACACGCAGACAGCCGTGTTCAAATACCAGGACGGGAAGATGCTGGAGTTCGAGGCACGTGGCCGCTTCACCAACCATGAAGGCAGCAAAGGACAGGAGGTCGGCAACCTTTTCTACGGTTCGGAAGGATGGCTGGAAATCGGCGGATATACATGGAAAGCCTTCCGCGGCCGCGAAAGGGAGTCATTTGCCGGATCCAAGGAAGGGGACAAGGACGGCGGCGGAAATCACTGGGCCAATTTCCTGGAGGCGGTACGTTCCGGTAAGGACGAAGATCTGCATGCCGACATCCATGAAGGCCACCTGTCCACCGCTCTGGCCCATCTGGCCAACATCTCCTACCGCGTCGGTCGTCTGTTGAAGTTCATGGGGGAATACGAAAGGTTTGCCGACGATACGGAAGCGGACACCCTATTGACTCGGGTGTACCGCAAGCCTTACGTGGTTCCGGAAAACGTGTAACCGGCAACAAGGTCAGCATTGGGAGATGATTTCGTCATGAAGACCAACCGAGTGAAACTGGTTCTGCCCAACGATACAGCCTATTTACCTTTGGCACAGGCATTTGTACGCGAAACCGCCGTCATTTACGGTTTTAAGCCAAAAGAGCTGATGGAGATGGAAATCGCTCTGGAAGAAACCATTGTCAACGTAATCACCCATGGTCAGCATTTCGAGCAGAACGAGACCTTCGAAATTACCTGTGAACGGGTCGCTAAAGGAATGAAAATCACGGTCCATGAAACCGGCATTCCTTTCGACCCATCTCAAATCACTCCCTATCAGCCCAGCGAGAGCGTGGAGGAGATGTCGACTAAAGGGCTGGGCACTCATCTCATCAAGCGGATGATGGATGAAGTCTCTTTCGAAAACCTGGGACCGGGAGGGAAGGAAACCTGTCTGATCAAATATCTCCCGGATGCCTCCGCCGGTGAGGGAAAGATCTCCGAGTCTCTGCAGAGCCTTCTCGAGCCGGAGGTCATCCAGGAGAAAATCGCCTATGACGTCCGCGGACTCGATCCCAAAGAGGCTATCGAAGTCTCCCGCTGTGCCTATAAATCGCACGGGTACAGCTTTTTCGACGATCATATTTACTACCCCCAGCGACTGGTGGAACTCAACGAAAGCGGGGAAATGGTCTCGGCCGTGGCGGTCACTAAGGAGAACGTCTTCATGGGGCATGCCGCCCTGCTTTATCAATACCCGGAAGACCACATCGCCGAATTGACCTTCGTCTTTGTCAATGTCGAATATCGTGGACAGGGTGCCTTCAACCGCCTGATCGAATATCTGTTTGGCTGTCCCAGGAGGCGTGAACTGGCCGGTATCTATGCCTATGCCGTTGCCAATCACGTTTTCACACAGAAAGCCATGGTTCGCTACTCGATCAACGACTGCGGCCTGCTGCTGGCTACTAGCCCCTCTTCCTGGAAATTCAAAGGAATTCCGGGGGAGGGAACCCAACGTATCAGCGTGGTGTTGAGTTTCAAGTACATGGACAAGCCTCAGCCCAAAAACCTCTACGCCCCAGCCCAGCATCGGACCATCATCGAAAAACTCTATCGTAACCTTGACGCCAAAGAACATTGCTATTTGACGGTTGAAGGCGCAGCCGGACGGCCGAATCCACTCTCGGTGATCAAGACAGGCTGCAACGAGTCGGAAAGCTGTGCCGAGATCTTCGTGGAGCGATTCGGTGACGATGTAGTGCGGGAAGTGCGGCAATGGCTGCGAAAGTTCTGTGTGCAGCAGATCGCCTGCATCAACCTCTTCCTCAACCTGGAGGATCCCGGCACCTTTACCTATACATCCGAATTGGAAAAGCTCGGCTTTTTCTTTGCCGGAATCCTCCCCTGTTCCCGCATCGGCGACGCTCTGATTCTGCAGTATCTGAATAATGTGGACATGGATTATTCCAAGATGCAGCTATACTCCGAAATGGCCAAAGAGATCCATGCCTACATAAGGGCCCATGATCCGAACGCGGACATTTGACGTTCTACTATGTTGTTTCCTACTCTTGTGGGCCAGAAGTTCCGGGAACTGAACCTCGACTGGGAAGCCATACCCTGGATCGAGGATTACGAACGGCAATGGGGGCCGGCTGTCCGCAGTCCGCTGCTGGACCCCAGTCTCGGCACACAGTTTCTCCGGCA
The DNA here is from genome assembly GCA_964617125.1 of uncultured Acidobacteriota bacterium. GTDB lineage: Bacteria > Acidobacteriota > UBA6911 > CAINFC01 > CAINFC01 > CAZTVS01. Next base: position 8,783 of record CAZTVS010000140.1, on the reverse strand, counting down.
ATTGCACGATCGATATGGCATCCAGTGGTCTTATGGCGGCTATCTGGAAGATCGGCGCCATTTGTGGCGAGGCGGGTATATGGAAGGAAGCGGCAACTTCATCCACCTGGGGGTAGACTTTCAGGTGCCTCAGGGGACGCCGTTGATTACCGAATACGATGCCTCGGTGGTGCTGGTCGACCATGACGGCGACCTGGACGGCGGATGGGGACATCGAATTTTCCTAAAACCGATTTTTCCCGGGGATGTTTACCGGTTCCCGCCATTGCTTCTGATCTATGCCCATCTGCAGAATGTCATCCCCTTACCCGGCCAGGATCTGCCGGCCGGAACCGTCCTGGCTGAAGTCGGCGGACCGCCGCACAACGGCAACTGGTATCCTCATCTGCACATACAGGCGCTGCGGTATGATCTCTTTGCCCGGATCCTGGTGGAGGGTTTCGAAAATCTGGATGGTTACGGCCATCCTGACCAACGGACGGAATACACCGACCTGTTTCCAAATCCGCTGGATTTGTTGCACCTAGATTAACCGAGCAGGGTTGGAACATTCACGGTTCCACCCACTCCTCTGCCTCGCACGAGGCGGAGGAGGCAGGCATGCCCAACAGCAATTTCGATTCCGAATCCGGTAGAGATTCCACGCCGCGAAGTCTGTTTTCAATGGCACGGCGCCGGACATTCACCTTATCCAGCGTGTTGGAAGCCTGCTGCAATTTTTCCTGTACCTTGCTCAGGATCTCACCATATTTTCCGAACTCGGTCTTGACGGCTGCCAGCACCTGCCACACCTCGCTGGACCTTTTTTCAATAGCCAGGGTCCGAAAACCCATCTGCAGGCTGTTGAGCAAGGCCATCAATGTCGTGGGCCCGGTCAGAACAACCCGTGACTCTCTCTGAATCGTTTCCGCCAGACCGGGCCGGCGAATGACCTCGGCGAAGAGTCCCTCGGTAGGGAGGAAAAGGATGCCAAAATCCGTACTGAAGGGGGGATGGATATATTTTTCACTGATTTCTCTGGCAGAGGCACGGATTCTTCCTTCGATCGCTCTGGATGCTATTTCGACGGCCTCCTTGTCGCCTTGTTCGGAAGCGTCCACCAGGCGATCGTAATCCTCTTGCGGAAACTTCGCATCGATTGGCAGTAGGACACCCACATCTCTGTCTCCACGCCCGGGAAGCTTGATGGCAAATTCCACTCTCTGACCGCTTCCGGGTTTTATTTCGGCGTTGGCCAGCAACTGATCCGGGGTCATGACCTGTTCGAGAAGATTGCCGAGCTGGATTTCTCCCCAAGTGCCTCTCGATTTGACGTTGGAAAGCACCTTCTTCAGATCGCCGACACTTGTGGCTAAAGACTGCATCTCGCCGACACTTTTGTAAACATTTTCCAACTGTTGACTGACCAGAACGAAACTCTCCCCGAGCCTCTTTTCCAGTGTACCCTGCAGCTTTTCGTCCACCGTCTGGCGCATTTGTTCCAGTTTAGTGCCATTGTCGATCCGCAACTCATCCAACTTGGATTCCACCAGAGCACGCAGTTGTTCCTGCCTTCTCTCATTGGCAGCGGTCATCTCACCGATCTGATGGACCACATCCACAAGCCGATTACCTTGCGCCTGAGAAAATTGATCCAGCTGTCCTGAAAATGAATCCAGCTGGTCCTTCTGCAGATGAGAGATTTCCGTCATTGTCCTGACAAGAGTATCGTTAATCCCTTTAATGTTGCTGCCAATCTCTTCCCTGAGTAATCTGGACTGATTCAGAGATTCTTCTCGTGTCCGCGATTGCTCTTCGCGGATCGTGCGTTCGATTCTGTCACCAGCCTGGCCGATCTGACCTAGTTTCTGATCGACTGTCGTAAGAAACCGGTCGATTCTTGTCGTCCGTATCCATAACGCCATGATCCCGAAAAAGAGAACCAGGTAAAGAATCATCGCCATTATCGTCAGAAATTCCGGTGCCATATTCACTTCATTCTCTCCATTCCATTCTGGGACAGCCACCCATTTCAAATTTGGGACAGCCACTCTCCAGGCAGCTAAATTTGGGACAGCCGCTCTCCAGGTACCAGTTACCAGTTGGGACCGGACCAGGTCTGGGACAGCCACTCTCCAGCCCAAATCTAGGACCGCTTTTCTCCAACTCAAGTCCGACGACTCAAGTCCGGGACAGTCATATTTGACGAAACGGTTACTAGTCGAAAATCATACTGTATAGTTTTTCCAGATGCCCATTGGGCGCACGTTTCCGTCACAGACAAGAATGTCTGTGCCACTTTTACCGCTTCATCAAGAATGTCTGTGTCACCTTTTACCGCTTCGTCACTCTTAAGGGCATGTGGCAATTGTGAAAACGTTTTTCATCTTTGGGAACCTCCTCGAAGTGGAACCCTCATATCCATCTGCGATTTTCAAACATTCACGTTCTTTTTCAGGCGCATCAGGGCCTGCACGTGCATATCGGGGATAATCCCAGTCTTGTCGGGAGGCACGTCCAATAGCAGGTTCACGCCACGCCGGCGCAAGGTTTGGTACTGGTCCGCCAGAACGGAATCCGGTCGCGGTCGATCTCCTGGAACAAAAAACCAATCCTTGCCAATGGGGTCGCAAGCCTCTCCGGGGATGTAGTATTGCCGGCCTTCAATGGTCCTCCATGGCTGGTGCCCTGATTCAGGGGGCTGGCGGCGTTCGATGGCAATCAGGTCGGACGGCCAGGCATAATCGATGCTGTACTCTTCTCCCGATCCGATACCGCTGTTCATCATGATGACGGTTTCTGGCTGCAATTCGGCAATGTACCGGTACAGGAAACTGCGATAGCCTCTTCCCAGAACCCCGGGTATGTCGATCCAGACTTCGGCAATAGGGCCATACTGGGTCAGCAGTTCGGTGATCTGGGCGGTCTGAAAGTTTTGATACTGGGAGGTGGTGTAGGGTGGCATCTCCTGGGCGGAAACCTGATCGGCTGGAAATGAGTTCATTCCGTTCCATTTACCGTCAGAGGGCGTTTTGCTTCCGAAACGATTGTGATTGTCCCAAGAACAATAATAGAATCCTGGCAATACTCCTTTTTTCATACAAGCCTTGACAAACGCCTCCACCACATCCGTCGGATTGCCGCTGCTGCCTACATGGTAAGGAGTATGTTTTGTCGGCCACAAGCAATGTCCAGCCACATGTTTGGTGGTCAAAACGGCGTATTTCATCCCGGCATCCCGGGCCACCGAGATCCACTGATCAACATCCAGTTTGGCAGGAGCATAGGTGGAGGACGGATGGCTGCCGTCGGGCAGCTCCTTACCCACAAAGGTGCTCATGCCGAAGTGGATAAACATGCCGTAGCCCAAAGCTTCCCAATGGCGAAGTTTCTCCAGACTCAGGCGCTGATCCCCTTTCTTCTGTTCAACACTGCCCGGCAAAGAGCTAAAAGAAGCCGTCATCGACAATCCGACGGAGACGGATCCGGCAGAGGCCATAAACTTACGGCGGGAGGTATTCATGGTTCCTTTCCTTTCGTATCAGATCGATAGTCCCTGATTTGTTGTTGGACGAGACAACCAGTTTCAACCGATGGAGAGTGATATATGTTTCCTTTGTTATTGACCGAGATTATATCAAAGTAAGAAGAAGAAACCTTTCTCCCATTTGTCTTCCATAGGAAGATATATAGTGTACTATTTGTGCGAGATGGCTTCCCGGAAGCTCAGGGAGATCCTTCCGACTCCCTTCCTCGTGAGATCTTACAGGATACCCTGAGCCTGAAAGCAGGACAGCGCTTGCATCGTGCCCTGATGCGGGAACGGGAAGCAGGATATCTAAATCTTAAGAAATCGCAACACAGGGAGAACACGATGAAATCCAGAGCTCAATTTCTTTTATGGACAGTCGTTTTCCTTCTCTCGGCAGCATACGCTCAGGAAGCCACGCCTTCCTACCGGGAGAAATTTTCCGATTCCTTTTCTATCAGGAAAAAGAACCACCTGGATGTCAATAAGTATCTGGATGCCCTCCTGGAAGAACAGATCAACCGAACGCTTACCCGGTTCCAGCCCGATTATGCCAGCATGGAAAGATATACTTCATCGGTCTCCTTGTTTCGCGGAAAATTCCTCGAATCTATCGGATATCCTCCTCTCTACGGAAGGGCTGGAGAAATTCGCATGGAGCAAGTGGGCGAGGACTCCTATTGCAGGATATACCGTATATGGGTAGAGGTCCTGCCGGGGATAGATGCCTATGGGGTTTACCTGGTTCCCAGAAATTTGTTGGGTAAGGCGCCAATGATCATGGCCATACACGGTGGCGGAGGTTGCCCGGAGGCCATCATCGGAATCGATACTCGAGAACCCTATCATAATATGGGTTATGAGGCAGTAAAAAGGGGTTATATCGTCTGGGCTCCGGAATTACTGGACAGGGTCACCTACGGCGGCGACCCATTGATCCCGGAAGCCTATGTGAACAAGCTGGACAGAAAAGCCCGACTCGTCGGCACTACCCTGAACGCCATCCTCCTGCACAGAATCATAGCCGGCACGGATGCACTGATAAAGACTCGTCCGGAAATTGACACGAACCGAATTGGTGTGACCGGCTTGTCCCGTGGAGGGAGATTTACCCTGCTGACAACGGCCGCACTGCCCTATATCAAATGCGCCGTTTGTTCCGGTATGTTTACCGATCACGCGGACTATCTGAAAATGGACAGGACCGATCCGGAAAAGCCTGCCGACAACAACGTATTAAAAGAGTTCGGACATGCGGAGTTGGTCGGGATGATATGCCCGCGTCCTCTGATGGTTCAGATGGGAATCAAGGACGATGTCATCCCCATCGAAGGAGCACGGAAGGAAAAGATGCGAGCGGCTCTTCCCTACCAGAAGCTAGGCATTCCGGACAGGTTCGAGTTTTTGGAACATGCCGGCGGACATGAATTCCACCTGGACAGCCTCTTTGCCTTTTTCCAGAAGAATTTGTAATCTGAGGTGTCATCCCTGCAGGTAGGGCAGTTTCCAGGGGCGGCGATACTCACGAGACACCTCTTTCTGCGCCGGTTTGTTTCCTCTAACTTTTCCGGTAGCGGCGTCCCATTGCACCTGGGCGCCACTACGAAAAGCTAGATTGCCCAGGTGGGCAACCGCCGATACGTGATGTCCGATCTCCACGCTGGTGACCGGATCACGGCGACTTCGCATGCACTCCAGAAAATTGCCGACGTGAGCAATACGCGATCGGTCTCCGGCGGGAGCGGAATGCTTTTCGGCGGGGGCCTCTTTCCTGGTACGCTCAGGGATCACTTCCCAACCGCCCTGGTCCAGTATCAGTGTGGCATTTGTTCCGGTAAAGGCCACCCCATGCTCCCGTCGATCGGGTCCCAGGTTATTGCCCACCTGGTGTTCGAAGATCAGCCGGTAGGAAGGGAACTCATAGACGGCAATCTGGGAATCGGGTGTTTCCGTATTGTCGTCAAGAACATACCGCCCTCCGGAACTGACGACTGTCTTCGGCCACTCAGGACCCATTCCCCATAGCGCCAGATTGATCAGATGTACTCCCCAGTCCGTCATCAGACCGCCGGCATAATCCCAGAACCAGCGGAAATTGAAGTGAAACCGATTGGGATTGAAAGGATGTTTCGGTGCCGGTCCCAGCCACATCTCATAATCGACTCCCTCGGGAACCGGCGCATCCGGCGGTTTCCCGCAGGGTTTAATCCAGTCGAGATAAGCCCATACGCGAACCTGGCGGACTTTTCCCAGTTTTCCCGATCGGACAAAATCAATGGCCTCGCGGTAATGATCTCCACTACGCCATTGGGTTCCCATCTGTACGACACGCTTGTTTTGCCGGGCGGCTTCCACCATCGCCCTTCCTTCAGCGATGGTGGAGGCCAAGGGCTTTTCACAATACACATCCTTGCCGGACTGACAGGCGAACACAGTCGGTAGAGCATGCCAGTGATCCGGAGTGCAAACCAGGCAGGCATCTATATCCTCACGATCGATTACCCGGCGAAAATCTTTGACAGAATCGGGGATCTTGCCCTGTGCCTTTTCCAGTCGTGTGCGGGTCGCGGCGATGCGGGCGTCATCCACATCGCAGATGACAGGGATCTCCACCCCCGGATGAGTCAGAAACGCATTCGTATCTGCGTTGGAGATACCGCCGCAGCCGATCAGCCCAACACGGATCCGGTCGTTGGCACCCAAGACAGATCCGGTAGCCGTCAAAGCCAAACCGGATACAAAAAAGGTTCTGCGTGTGATCTCAGCCATTCTCAGCCTCCCATGTATGTGCCAAAATGTTACATCGTGGCCTGTATGGGATCAAGACCGGGGCAACAGAAGAAGTGCAACCGGTATTCGGAATTCTGGCTTTCCCCCTCCTTGATGTAACGATATACCGATTTCTACTTAGTCGTTTGTGTAGGTTTCATTTCTTTGTCGGTCTTCAGATTGTTGACAACAGAGAACACTCCGGAGACTGAATTGGCTTGCATTCCGGCAACGTTCCTTTGCAGATCGTCGGCCACTACACCCTCCAAAGTCACCTTGCCGTTTTCCACCAGGATGTGGATCGGCGGCAAAGCGCGGGTGGAATACATCTGCAAGGCATTGTGCCCATAAATGGCTTTGTACAGGTTCTTCCGCAGCCGATCGTCATTTGGCGAAAGCGGAAGCACCTCGATCTGGTTGATCACATTCTCCACGCCTTCGATTTTTTTAATAATGTTCTCTGAATCGCTCTTTAAAGTCGGCCTGGTCACTTTACCCATCAAGGTTACCGTTGCACCGTCCACGCGGAAACTAAAATGATCGAACAGGCTATAGAATGGAAGGGTAATCAGTTCGCGGCGCACCTCTTTCTCAATACGCGTGGTTGTGTTATCCCTTCCTTGCCCAACGGTTATACCGGTTTGGACGAATAAAATTGATATCAGAAAAAATAAGCGTATGGCCATTCGTCTTGTCATGGTTCATTCCTCCCTCTATGCATCTATTCTTAGCTTTCCTCTACCCAACGGTTTTGCTATAAACCTTTCCGTATTGGATATCTATTCACTGCTCCTACAGATCTCTAATAAAACCGACATGATTTGTTGTCCAGTGGTTCAAAAAAAATATTTGTGTCGGCAATTATAATCGCCATTTTCTTACTACCTTCCCAACACGCAGTTTCTATGATTTCATCTATGAAAATATTTTCCTCCATCAAAATATTAGAATGGAAAAAAAAACATGAAAAACACTTTAAAACAGATTCGGGATCAAAACAGAAATTCAACTGGCAACCATCTCCCTCGGACTTCGGAAAACAGCGTATCGCCGGTCCATGGCAGGCGTGGCTTTCTCAAGAAAACGACACTCGGCGGGATTACGCTCAGCGGATTTCTGCATGCTTCCATAGAAGACACCATCGCTCAGACGACTTCGAAAGTCAGCAGGGCATCCAGCCCCTCCGATCTGAAGATCACGGATATGCGAGTGGCCGTAATCGGGAATGTAGGCAGGACACCCATTATCCGTATCGACACCAACCAGGGGATCTATGGCCTGGGAGAGGTGCGGGACGGGGCCGATGAGCGGTATGCACTTATTTTGAAAAGTCGTATTCTGGGACTGAATCCCTGCAATGTGGAGATGATCTTCAAGATCATACGGCAATATGGTTACCACGGTCGTCAGGGAGGCGGCGTTTGTGCTGTTGAGATGGCGCTTTGGGACCTTTGTGGCAAGGCATACGGAATTCCCGCCTGGCAGCTTTTGGGCGGTAGATACCGGGACACGATCAGGCTCTATGCCGACACTCCGGGGGCAAACGATCCCGTCAAGTTTTCCGAAACCATGAAACGAAGGGTGGAAGTTCAGGGTTTTACCTGGTTAAAAATGGATCTGGGCATCCACGTTGTCGCTAAACAACAGGACACCCTGGTAAATACAAAATTCTGGAATGGGGCCACCGGCCAATATGACCTGCGAAGTTACATGGGTTATGGAAACACGCTTCATCCTTTCACCCAGGTCCAGATCACCGATAAAGGACTCGCCGGCCTGGCGGAATATGTGGAAAAGATCAGAAATGTTATAGGCTATGAGATGCCGCTCTGCGCCGATCACTTTGGCCATTTCGATGTGAACAATGCCATCCGTTTTGGGCGTGCTATGGAAAAATACCGTCTTGCTTGGCTGGAAGACATGGTTCCCTGGTTTGATATCGAAAACAATAAGGTATTATCCGCCGCTTTAGAGACACCCATCCTTACCGGGGAAGATATTTATTGCCTGAAAAACGGATTTCAACCTCTGATTGATGCTAGAGCCGTGGATATCATTCATCCCGATCTGGGCACTTCCGGTGGTCTTTTAGAAACGAAAAAAATCGGTGATTACGCCGAAGAACACGGAATAGCCATGGCTATGCATATGGCAGGTACGCCCATTTGCTTTATGGCCAATGTCCATTGCGCTGCTGCCACCCAGAACTTTCTGGCTCTCGAACATCATAGCGTGGATAGCACCTGGTGGGAAAATCTGGTCCGTATCACCGGCAACCAACCGATGGTAACCAAAGGTTTTGCCAATGTTCCTCTCGATTCACCGGGACTGGGAATCGAGTTGAATGAAGATGAAGTAAAAAGGCACCTCCATCCAAAACATCAAGGGTACTTCGAACCAACCCCAGAATGGAATGACAAACGCTCCCATGACCGCATCTGGAGCTGAACGAGAAAATCAGGGACATCCATAAACAAGAAGGTGGATGTCCCAAAACAAAATGTTT
>CAZTVS010000139.1:0-12059 GCA_964617125.1 uncultured Acidobacteriota bacterium | reverse complement strand
CCAGCTGGTGGCCTCCCTTTTCTTGGGAATGCTGTAGGTCAAAACAGGCTGCACCTTCAGGGGGAGCCGGTTCAGCGGTTGCATCGTCGCCGTTTCCGCGGCCGTAACGGCAGCCGCGACGGGAGGTCCGGCGGTCAGTCCACCGATAGTCAAGGTCCCTGCACTTTGCATGAAACTTCTCCGGCCGATGAGGCCCGGGTCCGAATTTTCCATTCCTGCATGACGACAACAGGTACAACCGTTTCCCTTCGCAGATAGATTTTTCATGTCGACCCATTCCTTTCTTTTCGAGGTGGTTCTCCATTCGATTGGAGTAAGTATAACCGAAACGGACCATCCGCTCCTGGACCGGCATCATGGCCGTAGGAGCGTTCCCAATAAATAAAGAAAGATGCTTGACACCACCCCACGTCCTCTTTATGATGGTTTCAGCAAATAAACATGAATGTGTTTATTCATTCGATGAGAGGAGTTCATCATGCATCGCAATACCTCCTTCTTCGCCTGGCTGCTCCCCGGAATCTTCCTGTTGTCAGCCCTTTCTCCGGTCCTCGGAGTCGCGGATGCCGATCTGATTCTATTCAACGGCAAAATCATCACCGTCGACATGCAGGACCATGTCTACCAGGCCATTGCCGCAAAGGCAGGCGTTGTCCTGCAGCTGGGAACGGACACGGAAATCAAGGCCCTGGCAGGCAACAACTGTACGAGAATCGATCTGAAAGGCAAGACGGTCACACCGGGTCTGATCGATTCCCACTACCATATGATGTATTACGGTGCCCAATTCTGGCCGGGATACACCGATATCCGACATCCGACGGTCAAAAACAAGGCCGATTTGCTGCGGGTCATCGGAGACAAGGCTTCCACCCTACAGAAGGACGTGTGGATTTCCGGCAACCAGGGCTTTCACATGGGGAAAGACGAAACCCTCGACCGCTGGGAACTGGACACGGTGGCACCGAACAATCCCGCCTATCTGCGGCACACCAGCGGCCAGTATGCCGTAGTCAACAGCCGGGCACTGGAAATAGCCGGAATCAATAACGACACACCGAATCCACCTCACAGCCTGATCATGAAAGACAATCAGGGAAGACCGACCGGAGTGCTTTCCCATTATCCGGCGGAAAACCTGGTGGCGCGATATGCCACCGGGTATGGGGACCGCACCGATGAGCAGAAGCTTGCCGACATTGCCTTGGGACAGAGTCTCTGCTTTCAGGCCGGTATCACCTCGGTGCAGGATGTCATCGTCGGCCAGACCAAAGACATCGACCTATATAAAAGTTTTGCCGACAGCGGTAATCTAAAGATCCGTCTTTACGCCTTGCTCTACCTGGACACGGAAGGGGAGGCAACCAGCATGGCGGCTACGTATCGACCATCCAACTCCGGACGCTTTGTCTTTGGAGGCTGGAAACTGGCCATGGATGGCGGCCTGGCCGCCAGGACGATCCTCATGTACGACCGGAGCCTCTATGCCGCCAGCACAGCCTATCCTTATTTCTCCCAGGAATCCTTGAATCGCACGGTAAAGTTGCTTCACGACACGGGCCTGCAGGTGGCCATCCATGTATCCGGCGATGAAGGAATCGATATGAGCCTGACCGCCTTCGAAGAAGCAATGAGGAGCAATCCCCGTTCGGATCCGCGTCACCGGATCGAACATGGCATGTTTCCCACCCCTGCCGCGCTTTCCCGCATGCTCGCTTCCAAGATCATCCTTTCCACGCAACCTCAATGGATCGGCTGGCATGGCGAATCATATCTCGAATCCACCAGCCAGAACGCCATGAACCAGTTCCTTCCCTTGAAAACTATGTTGAATATGGGCGTTCCCCTGGCTTTCGGTTGCGATGTGCCGGCTTCGCTTTACCAGGAACCCGTCTGGGCATTTTGGGGAGCCATCACCCGGACCAGCACACAAAACAGCAGCGCTGTATTCAATCCGGCGGAAAAATTGACGGTACAGGAGGCCCTGCGCATCCACACCATGGGATCGGCCTACGCAGGATTTGCGGAAAAAACCACCGGATCGCTGGAGGCAGGCAAGTACGCGGACATGGTCATATGGTCTCACGATCCCTATACTATGACTGCCCAGGAGATGAAGCAGCTCAAGGCACTGATGACGATCGTCAACGGAGAGATCGTTTACAAACAAGGGGACATTGCCACGAAATGTTCCTGCGACATCAACGGCAACGGTACAGTCGATATTCTCGATGTCCAGGAAGTCGCCAATGCCGCCCTCACATCCTCCGTTTCGCTCACTTGTGCCGATATCAACGGCGACGGCATTCTCAATATCGCCGATTTGCAGGCAGTGATCAACGCCGCATTGGACCCGCAGGGCCGATGCCAGGCGCAGTAGCCAAAGAATAGGAATGAAAGAGAGGTTGTCGTCATGCCGAACAGGTCTTTTCCTTTTTTTCTGCTGCTTACCTTATCCATAACTCTTGGGGCAACCCGGGCACAATCCGTCCTGGTGGATATCGGAAGTGCCAACGGGATTTCCGGTTCCATCGTTCAGGTCCCGGTGGCCATCGAATCGGTGTCGTCCGCCCAGCCGGTAGGGCTCCAGCTCGACATATCCTTTCAGACTTCCCACCTGACCTTCAACCAGTGCACCGTGGGAGCGGTATCTTCGGCAGCGGAGAAGTCGGTTTCCTGCAATTTGCTTTCGGCAGGCAATCTCCGCCTGCTCGCCGCCGGACTCAATCAAAGAGTGATTGCCAACGGAATCGTCGCCTGGCTGGAATTCCGTATCGCCGGCGGCCTTTCGGCTTCGACCACGCCCCTGAACGCGTCCGGAACGAAGGTCAGCGACTATTACGCTCATCTTATCCCTTCGACAGCGGGCAACGGCATGGTCATCGTCAACGGCGGAATTCCCAGTCCCAAGGAGCTCTATATCGCGCATATGGCCGATGGAGGCGGTTATCGCACCACCCTGTTGTTGATCAATCCCGGGACCGCACCGGTGACCGCCCTGCTGGAACTGTTTACCGACAAGGGGACGAAGTTCGTCGTCAACATGAACGGCAATCTGGACAATGCGTTCCTGTTCACTTTGCCGGCCAAGGGGACCAAGATCCTGGAATCCTCCAAAGTCAATTCCCAGACCCAGGTCGGATGGGCGCGGCTGCGCACTTCGGCCGCTATCGGAGGTTCGGTGGTTTATGGCTATTATGGCTCCTCGGGAGTACTCGTTTCGGAGGCAGGTATTTTCTCTTCGGCAAAAGCAACCGGCTTCAGTCTGCCCGTCGACACCCGCCGCGGTCTCATGGCCGGATTGGCCGTCGCCAATCCGGGTTCGGCAAGCGTTTCTCTGGTATTGACGCTGTACGACAGCAACGGTGTACAGCTGCGCCAGGAAGCGATCACGCTTGCCGCCCTAAACCAATTCGCCTTACTGATGGGGGGCCCGGATCAACTCTTCAACGGTGTGGATTTTTCCAATTTTACCGGGATGGTCACCGTCGCAACCGGCGGGATCGAGATGATCGGTACGACGCTGCGCTTCAGTCCCAACCTGGCCATTTTTACCAGCATCCCGGTTATCTAAGAAAAAGGCCAAACCGTAAGATAAATCGCCGCAATTTCGCTAATCTGGACATCGAGCTTGCCTTCGGTTATCGTCCATCGATTAACAGGCAATCTTTTTAGGATCTTTACCATGAATCGAAGGAAATTTTGTCACGGCATGGCCGCGGGAAATCTGGCCGGCCCGGTTATCTTCCCAGATGGAACAGGCGATGCGGGAACATCCCTTCCACCCGACAGGCAACATCGACAGGCGATCGTTCCGGCCGTTTCCTGGTCAAAAAAAGTGCCTTTACGTTATCAGGCGGATGTCGCCGTCATCGGCGGAGGCATCGCCGGAGTGACCGCTGCCTGCGCCGCGGCACGTGCGGGCGCCGCAGTCCTTCTGGTGGAAAGATTCGGCATCCCTGGAGGCAATCTGACCACCGGAGGAGTGGCATCCTTCTGCGGCGAGACCAGAGGGCAAGGAGAGATTTTCGACCGTATCGTCTCCGATCTGGAAAGATTTCAGGCCATCGTCCCCTATGAACCTTATGAACAGCGAGAAGCACGCGTTTTCGACCACCAGGTTCTGGCGCTCGTCCTTCAGGAACTTCTTCTGCGCTATGGCGTAAAGCTGTTGTTGCATACCCGATTCGTCGATGCCCGGTTGAAAAACGGTCGTCTGCAAGAGATCCTGCTCTGCGGCAAATCGGGCCTGGAGGCGCTCCGCGCCGGCATGTATGTCGATTGCAGCGGCGATGCCGATCTGGCACGTGCCGCAGGTCTTCCGGTGCACAAGGGACGTCCGGAAGACCATTTGACCTTGCCGATGTCCGTCATGTTCTTCGTTCGTCATGTGGCACCGGAGGGATTCCGGCCACAGCTCCCCGAGGGGTGGTTCCGGCCGATCCGAACTGCGGAAGATCTTCCCATGACCAGCGTCTGGCCCAACGGACCGGGAGGAAATGCACTGAAGGTGAAGATTCCCAAATACGATTCTACCGACACCGAATCGCTCACCGCCGCCGAGATACAGGCCCGCCGGAGGATCTGGGAAGTCCTGGATTATTACCAGCGGGAAAAAAGGCAGCCGTGGCGCTACGACGGGTGCTCTCCGCAAATCGGTATCCGGGAAGGGGCCCGCATTGTGGGAGAATACACCCTGACACTGGCCGATCTGCGTGCCGGAAGGAGATTCGATGACGCTGTCGCCCGCGGTGTCTATTACCTGGACGGGCATCGACCCGACGATGAAAAACGCACCTACATCTTGTCCAAAGAAGAGATGAAAGTGCCGCCTTACCAGATCCCCCTGCGCTGCCTGATCGCCAGGGATGCGGAAAACCTGCTGATGGCCGGGCGCTGCTTCTCCGCCGATCAGCTGGCCCTCTCCTCGGCACGGGTCAGCACTACCTGTGCCATGATGGGACAGGCAGCAGGTATCGCCGCTGCCCGGTGTATCGAGAAAAAGAGTCTGCCCAGACACCTGGACCCGACGGAAATCCGCCGCCGGGTGGAACAACACGGAGCCATCCTGGAATAATCTGTTTTCTGGAACTGTGAAGAAGAACCATCCATCTGGCCCCTGGGGACAGGGGCTCGTTTTCGCTCTATCTTTTCATCTAGATTCCCAGATCGGCGGTGATGACTCCAAGGAGCTCTTTTCCCCGGCTATAGACAGGAACGGAGCAGGTCATCATATAGATGCGGGCACCATCCATATCATAATAAGGTTCACTCCATTCTGCCTTTCCGGTCTTCGCGGATTTCGCATACCAGTCAGCTTCGGAGTAGTCGTAGTTGGTCGGCGTTCCTCGCCGTGCAAATCCGGCCTGGTCTCTATAGACATAGTAGGCCGCCTTGGGTCCGCGAACAGGATTCGTTGCGTAGGCGCTTCCGACAATCTCAGGATTTCCTGAGAGAAATTTCTCGATGGCCGCCGAGATCCCTTCCGCCGTGAGCTGCGCCTTCTGTAGTTTGGCGGTAAATTGGGTAAGTGCCTTTTCGATTTTTGCCCGCTTCATGGCATTGGGCAGCCTGGTGACAGATTCATGATAGTGGACAACCTGCCATCTGCCTTCGATCCGTTGCCAGATCCAGGTTTCCGTGAGAAATTCTTCAGAGGATTCCCCCGATTTTCCCACCGCCTGGCCTTTTCCGCAGGCGATCCACACCGCCGCGTCGGGTCCGAGTACCTTGACACGGATCTGGCTCATTTTCATGGAAATCGTTGAAAGCGATCCATATAATTTTCTCAGACAATCGATCAGTTCCTCACGTCGGTAAGGTTTTGAATCGAAGAAAAAGACCGCATCTTTGTCTTTAGTCAGCGAGGCAAGAGTCTTTTCGGCATCAAGGGTTTCGTTGGCAGTGCGGTTCAATTCCTCCATCAGACGACGGATTGTATTGGATATCTCCGTGTCGTTTTGTTGGCGAACGGCGGAATCGGCAGCAATCAATCTATCGATGAAAGCCGACACGATGAGCAAGGAAAACACAACATACCATACCTTTTTCATGATTCCTCCCTTTTGCCATGGCTGGTTGTAGCTGAATATTTTCAAAGCAATAACCGATAGGAAAGAATGGTATTGGCACCCAATCCACTCTTTAAACCTAAAGGCATGCCAGATAAGTTAATTTTATCATGAAGCGGCACCTTCCCATTGACAATCGATAGGAAAGTCATTATACTGCTCCCATTGACAGTCGAGGGATAAATTCTCGCAGCCGAGAACACCTCTGATATCGACAAAAGGAAAAAAAGCGATGGGAAAAAAACAACCGATGATGACCCTGGATCTGCTGCCCGGCACGCTGGACATGCTGATCCTGAAGACTCTGGCGCGCGGCCCGATGCACGGCTACGGAATCGCCCAGCACATCAACCATGTTTCGCAGGAGGTCATCGAGGTGGGCGAAGGATCGCTTTATCCCGCCCTGCAGCGACTGCTGCTCAATGGCTGGGTCACCGCCGAGTGGGGTCAATCGGAAAACAACCGCCGGGCCCGTTATTACCGGCTGGCCCTGCTGGGACGACGGCGGATGCAAACCCAGGAAGAGAATTTCAATGTGCTGGTAGAAGCCATTTCCCGTATCCTGCAGACTGCATGAGGCTGCTATGGAAAAGATCGTCTCCCTTTGGCATCGAGTGTGTTTCCTTTTTAATCGCAAACGAATGGACCAGGATTTACAAGAGGAGATGTGCTTTCACCTGGAACGGAAGATCGAAGAAAAGCAGAAAGACGGGCTTTCCGATTCTGAGGCTCAATCGGCCGCGCTGCGCGCCTTCGGCAATCCCACCGTCTGGAAGGAGAAGGCCCGCGACCAGTGGGGCTGGACGCGTATCCAGTCCGTCGGGCAGGACGTCCGCTATAGTCTGCGGACGATGAGGGAGAATCCCCTGTTCACCACCGTCGCCGTACTTTCCCTGGCCATCGGGATCGGCGCCGGCACGGCTGTCTTTTCTCTGGTGAATGCCATTCTACTGCGTTCGCTGCCGGTGCCCAATCCCCATGAGCTGCGCCTGATCCAATGGACGGGTAAGGAGCCACAAATCGACAACTTCAGCGGGACCATGCTCGACCAGGCGGGTTATACGACCGGCGATTCCATGTCCTATCCCCTGTTCCTGAATCTGCGGGAGCAATGCGCCTCCCAGGCGGATATCTTCGGATATTCCACCTTGTATTCGGCCACCGTCCGGGCGCGCCGTGAGGCCTTCATTGCCGAAGGGATGATCGTGTCCGACAATTTCTTTTCCACCTTGGGTGTGCGTGCCCATCTCGGCCGGCTGCCCGGAGTGGAGGAAGGCGACACCGGAGCACCCCCAATCACGATCATCAGTCACTCTCTATGGGAACGGGAGTACGGTCTCGATCCTGCGATCGTCGGCCAAAGCATACGACTGAATGGGAGAGTGTATACCATCCAAGGAGTATTGCCGGCAGAGTTTTCCGGCATCCATATGGGCAATCGTACCGATTTTTTCGTCCCCATGTCCGCTTTGTCCCATTTCAAATCCGACCGGCTGCGCAGCGACGGCCGCAACTGGTGGATCCAGCTCCTGGCCCGTATCAAGCCGGGAAACGACGAGAAGCGCTTTCTATCCGCTATCGACCTGGCATTCGCCCGCTGGAATGAAGGGATTATGAAGAATCCGAAGGTTATCCTCTCCCCGGGGCATGGAGGTCCGGACTATCACCGCAATTCATATCGAAAACCGCTTTTCCTTCTACTGGGCATCGTTGCCATGGTCCTCCTGGCGGCCTGCGCCAATCTGGCCGGCATCTCTCTGGCACGGGGAGAAGCGCGGCGGCATGAGCTGGCCATCCGCTCGGCCATTGGGGCCGGCCGGTGGCGGCTCATCCGCCAGGCATTGACCGAAGGACTGCTGCTGGCCGTGTTGGGAGCCACATTGGGAACCGTCTTCGCTTATTGGTTGAAGAGCCTGCTGCTGACGCTGTTGGACAAATCCTCCACCGGCTTGTCCTTCGATACTTCTCTCGATCTACGGGTACTGGGATTCACCGCAGCAATCACCCTGGTGACTGCCCTGTTGGTCGGGCTGTTACCGGCATGGCGGGCCGGCAGGATCGATCCTTCGACCTCCCTGAAAGAACGCAGCGGTCCGGGTTCCTCGCGGTCGATCGTCGGAAAGGCGCTGGTCTCGGCCCAGATCGCCCTTTCCCTGCTACTGCTGGTCGGAGCCGGTCTGTTTCTGCGTACCCTTATCAACCTGGTTAATGTCCAACCCGGTTTCGCGGTAGAGAATCTGCTGCTTTTCCGGGTAGATCCTCGTTCCGCCGGATATAAGAACGAGCAAACATCACCCTTTTATCAACGGCTTCAGGAAGAGCTCGGCCGACTGCCGGGCGTTCGAGCTGTAACCCTTCTGCACTTACCCCTGCTGTCGGGTGTAATGTCCGGCGGCGGCGGGTTTGTCGTTCCCGGAGCCGGAACCTCCCAATCCAAACCCAATGCACATCGGCTGACCATAAGCGAAACCTTCTTTTCCACCATGGGCATTCCTATACTACAGGGTCGCGGTTTTCGGGAAAGCGACACCGGCGGTTCCACCAAAGTAGTGGTCATCAATCAGGCATTTGCCCGCAAATATCTGCCGGATCAGGATCCGATCGGCCGGACGATCCATATACCACACAAGAATACCGACTGGCAGATCGTCGGTCTTTGCGGCGATGCCCGGTATACCGATATCAAACTGCAGGTGCCGCCGACCTTCTATTACTCTTACCGGCAGGATCCCATCTCCTCCACCTTTTTTGCCCTGAGGACCCAATCGGCCCCACTCTCGCTCGGTCAGGCTGTGCGCCGGACCGTGGCCGGCCTCGACCCGGACGTGCCCGTCTCCGAGATCCAGACCCAGGAATGGATCCGCGACCGGAATATCGGCCAGGAACGCCTTTTTGCCGCCCTGTGCAGCTCTCTGGCCATGGTGGCGGTGCTTCTCTCCTGCATCGGCTTGTATGGTCTGCTGGCTTATACGGTAAGCAGAAGCACGAGAGATATCGGTCTTCGCATAGCGCTGGGAGCGCAATCCGGTCAGGTGGCCCGTGCAATTGTCGGTAAAGCCTTCCTGCTGGCCATGATGGGTATCGTCGTCGGATTGCCGTCTATTTTCCTGTCCGTCCAATGGATTCATAGTTATCTCTACGAGGTCGAGCCATTCGATCCCTTCTCTCTGGCGATCAGCATACTATTGCTTAGCATCGCTGTCGTACTGGGAGCCTATTTTCCCGCTCAACGGGCGGCCCGTATCGATCCCATCATCGCCCTGCGCTGCGAATGAGCCATCGCTCGATGGCTAACTTGGTTCACCGGCGGACCTTGATGAAAAGAGGTGCGGCCTGCTATGCTTCCCGCAAGATATGATTCGTTGGATACAGTGGAGACATCGTCTGCAGGCTGTCTCCTTTTCTCACTTCGAGGAAGCAAGAGCCATGAACAGGAAATTTAGGAACACTCTCGCCATTTTCGTTTTTTTCGCCATTCTGGCAACCCTGCCCTGCCGGGCCCAAAAAGGGGTGAAAATTCTATTCGACAGTTCCAAAGAGGTATCCGGGCAGAAATTCGCCCTGCGCGATATCGCCCCGGATCTTCCGACGGACTGGGAAGGTTATCAGTTTGTGATCGTCGAGTTCCGTATATCGACTCCGCAGCGTTTTCATCTCGGATTCGGGACTGCCGATGGCTACAACGAACTACGGATCATGAGCTACACCGCCGGGGGCTGGAACCGGCTGGCCATTCCGCTGAAATTCTTCCGCAACCTTCCCGAGGCGGCCCTCGACCTGGCGGCAACTTATAACCAGGCCCGCTATACCGGATGGATCAACCTGGGCGGCCGGCGTGGTCCGCTACGCGGAGTGGACACCATCGGGATACGCATGCATGCACCCATCGGCGATCCCACCTTCGAGCTGCGGTCCATCGCCCTTTCCGTGGACGATCCGGGCGACCGGTACCTTGGGGATATACCCGTAGTGGACGAATTCGGCCAATGGAACCTCGGCCAGTTCGAGGGGAAGATCCGCTCTCTCGACCAGCTGAAACGAGAATGGGAAGCCGAAGAAAAAGAGAAGACATCGACCGCCGCTTTCGGTTATTCCCCTTATGGCGGATATCTGCGGGCCAAAACCAAAGCCACCGGCTTCTTCCGCACGGAGAAGATCGACGGCCGCTGGTGGTTTGTCGATCCGGAAGGGTATCGATTTCTCTCGATCGGATTGGATTGTATCGGCGCCGGCGGAGGGGGCAACCTCCTGAATCTGGACCGGCGCAGGAACCTGTATAAAGAAGTGCCTCCGGCTGACCTGATCCCGAATGCGAACCGGCCGAGGATGGCCTCTTTCGGTCTGTGGAATCTGTTCCGCCGTTACGGCGCCGATTTTCCGGCCCGTTCCAAGGAGAGGATCGTCCGGCGTATGGATGCCTGGGGATTCAACACCATCGGCAATTGGTCCGATCCGGAAGTCGCACGGCTGAACCGTAAGGCATTCACGGTGCAGCTTCGCGGCGTAGGCATCGACGGCTCGCTGATGGGACTGACCGATGTATACACCGACGACTTTGCCGCGAAAGTGGATGCGGCCTGCCGGGCGACGGTGGAATCGTATAAAGACAATCCCTGGCTGATCGGATACTTTACCGGCAATGAACCGGCGTGGCTCGATCAGGAAGAACGGCTGTGCGACCTGATTCTGAAAGGACCCGAGCGTCCGATCCAGGCCGCACTGTCGAAATGGCTGGCCGGAGGCGATAGCCCGGCACGGCGCAAGAAATTCATCTTTCAGACCTTCCGCATATTCCTGGAGACGGTAGACCGGGCAGTGACGAAATATGATCCGAATCACCTGAACATAGGTATCCGTTTTGGAAACATTCGCAAAATCGATCCGCAGGTACTGGAAATCTGCCGGGATGTCTTCGACGTACTCAGCTTCAACTGTTATGATCTCTTCCCCCAACAAGAGATGATGGACAGGGCGATGGAAATTTCCGGGCTGCCGATGATCATCGGAGAATACCATTTCGGAACCGTGGACCGCGGCATGGCCCAGTCGCTCTGGCAGGTGAACAGCCAGAAAGAGCGGGGCGTAGCCTACCGGTATTACACGGAGAAGGCATTCGAACATCCCGGACTGATCGGGACCGCGTGGTTCCAGTGGTGCGACCAGGACCTGACCGGCCGCCGCGACGGGGAAAATTACAATTGCGGATTTGTCGACGTCACCGACCGGCCTTATCCCCATATGGTGCGTGCCGCTATCGAGACGGCCAAACGGCTGTTCGATATACATGCTGGCAAGGCCAGACCCACCGACCAGACTCCGACGAGGGCCCGTGGGCATCAGGCCATCCCCGATCGATGGAACGAATAGGCTTGCAGCAACTACACAACCATATCTGGACCCTAAATTCGCGAGAAAATTCACTTGAGTAATGGGATACAAAAGCGGAAAAATCCGCAAAACAGGCGGAGTTAGCCTAGTTTTGATTTCCAGCAGGTGGGTATAGCTTGCCAAATCCCCCTTCCAAGTCCGCTCCGTGGGGCGACCGCAAGAGTCGCCCCTACTTCGTTTTATTAAAGATACAGGGCCAAAGGCCCGGCAACATACCAACCAGGAGTGTAGCGCAGCGAAACCCCTGGAAAAACGCCCCCTAAAGAAAAAGGTCCGCAGGACCGCTGCCATGATTCTTCCAAGGGATATTTGTTTCGGGCTTTCAGCCCTTCATCGTTTCCTAAAGCACACCTGGGGCGACGCTTCGCTTGCCCCCGACAAAACTACCGACACAATCCGTTTTTCTATCATGATCGATTTTTTCAAGCAACCCCATCTTTTTTTGATGAAGTCACAATAAGTCAGGAGGTTTGTAGTTCCGCGTTTACGCGGCATCCCATGGCAGAACCTATGCCAGGGTGGCAATCTCGATGCAACGTACGACATATTTGGAGTGCGGCGGCTCGACGCCGCTTTTCTCCGGGCCACCTCGGCGGCCCG
>CAZTVS010000138.1:10575-12127 GCA_964617125.1 uncultured Acidobacteriota bacterium | reverse complement strand
CATTGTACGGCTTGGAGAGGAAACTCTTGGGTCCGGAGCACCTGGCGAATCGCCACAAGCCAAGGTTATTCCTTTTACGGCCCAGACTCGCTTGAGCGGTCTTGATTTCCCCGATGGCCGCAGCTACCGCAAAGGAGCTTCCGATGCCGTTTGCGCCTATATCGGTGAAAGAGGTGCCCGGATTCCAGAGGCAACCCAGCGTCTGGTGGATGACATCGCACGCCAAGGAAGAACACCCATTGTCGTTGCCGAGGACAAGAACATCCTCGGAGTGGTCGCGCTTTCGGATGTCCTGAAACCCGGCATTCGAGATCGATTTGAGCGACTTCGGGCCATGGGACTGCGCGTCGTTATTGTGACGGGCGACAACCCTCTGACCGCGGCTGCGATTGCGGAAGAGGCCGCCATTATCCCGGCCATGTTCATGCTGGCGATCCCGCAACTGGAGGCGATCAATATCATGAGGTTGGCAACGCCGGGAAGCGCGATACTTTCGGCCCTGATTTTCAACGCCATCATCATCCCGCTTCTGATTCCCATAGCCATCAAGGGAGTCAAGTACCGCCCCATGGGCGCGGACAACATTCTTCGCCGGAACCTCCTGGTATATGGACTGGGAGGTATTATCACTCCTTTTGCCGGTATCAAGTTGATCGACCTGGCACTGAGCATAACCGGATTGTTTTAGGAAAGATCATGAACAGCACGATTGTAGGTACCGGTTTAATCACCCAGGCAGGCACATCGATCAGGATCGTACTTGTTACGATGGTGGTTTGCTGTCTTCTCTATCCTTTGATGATATTGGGTATTGGGCAGATCCTGACTCCGAATTCAGCCAACGGGTCACTGGTTAGTGATGTCCGGGGCGAAATTGTCGGCAGCACGCTCATTGCCCAGAAATTTGACCGGCCCGAGTACTTTTGGTCCAGACCATCGGCGGTTGATTATAACGCGGCCGCTGCAGGGGGCAGCAACTTATCGCCTACCAATCCTGAGCTTCGCGAGAGGACCAAGCTCCTGGTAGCCAGGTTCAATGCGTCAGCCGATGATCCTATTCCTGCTGATTTGGTAACCGCATCGGGAAGCGGTCTCGATCCGGATATCACTCTTAGCGCCGCCAAATACCAGGCAGGAAGGGTCGCCGCGGCCCGTGGTTTAACCATCGAAACCCTATTGGAATTGCTGGACACATATGCACGCCGTCCGGGGGGAGTGCTTACCCCACAGCCGCTAGTAAATGTATTGCTTGTAAATATGGCATTGGACAGGTTGGACAAATAAGATGAACGGAAACCGCGCAGACAACTTCCTACGCCTGATCCGCCGCTCGCAGCGGGGCCGATTGAAGATCTACCTCGGCTATGCAGCCGGGGTGGGTAAGACGTATCAGATGCTCCTGGAAGGCCACCGTATCAAGGAGGATGGCATCGATCTGACCATCGGGCTTGTAGAAACACACGGGAGAGTGGAAACCGAGGCCTTGCTCAAGGGATTAGAGATGATTCCACGCCGTAAAGTCACCTATCGGGGAATCGAGATCGAGGAGACG